>JAQWOV010000013.1 GCA_029245675.1 Acidimicrobiales bacterium
TCCTCGTCGTCGACCATGTCGCACTTGTTCAGCGCCACGATGATCTTGGGCACGCCGACCTGGCGGGCCAGGAGCACGTGCTCACGGGTCTGGGGCATCGGGCCGTCAGCGGCCGACACCACGAGGATCGCACCGTCGACCTGAGCGGCGCCTGTGATCATGTTCTTGATGTAATCCGCGTGACCCGGCATGTCGACGTGGGCGTAGTGCCGATTCTCGGTCTCATACTCGACGTGGCTCACGTTGATCGTGATGCCGCGCTCCCGCTCCTCGGGTGCCTTGTCGATGTCCGCGAACTCAGTGAAGTTGGTGGAGTTGGGATCACGATCCGACAGGACCTTGGTGATCGCGGCGGTCAGCGTGGTCTTGCCATGGTCAATGTGACCCATGGTGCCCACGTTTACGTGGGGCTTGTTTCGCTCGAATTGGGCCTTGGCCATTTCGCTTCTTCCTCGGTTCTCTTATTTCTCTGTGGACTGGACTTGCTGGTGGAGAGGGTTGGGCAGGTCACTCACCGTGGATTCGGCGGGTGATCTCCTCCTGTACGGACCCGGGCGTCTGCTGGTACGAGTCAAACTGCATCGTGTACGTCGCACGCCCCTGAGTGCGTGACCGCAGGTCGGTAGCGTATCCGAACATCTCCGACAGCGGCACCAGTGCACTGACCACCTGGTTGGCCCCACGGGCTTCCATCTGACCCACCCGCCCACGTCGGGAGTTCAGGTCGCCGACCACGTCACCCATGTAATCCTCGGGCGTCACAACCTCGACCGACATCACGGGCTCGAGCAGTACCGGCTTGGCCAAACGCATGGCCTCACGAAACCACGCCTGGGCGGCGATCTTGAACGCCATCTCAGAGGAGTCCACGTCGTGAGCCTTGCCATCGTTAAGGCTGACTTTGAGGCCCAGCACCTGGAAGCCGGCGAGCGGGCCGTTCGTGGTGGCCAACTTGACGCCGGCATCCACCGACGGGATGTACTCCTTGGGAATACGACCACCGGAGACGTTGTCCTCGAAGAGGTAGTCCTCTTCTTCGTTCTCGTAGGGCTCGAGGCTGGCCACGATCTCAGCAAACTGGCCGGAGCCACCGGTCTGCTTCTTGTGGGTGTAGCGGTAGTCGAGAACCGGCTTTGTGATCGTCTCGCGGTAGGCCACCTGAGGCTTGCCCACGTTGGCGTCCACCCGGAACTCACGGAGCATGCGGTCGACCAGCACCTCGAGGTGCAACTCGCCCATGCCGCCGATGATCGTCTGGCCCGTCTCCTCGTCGCTTCGGACGGTGAAGGTGGGATCCTCCTCCGACAGGGAGAAGAGCGCCTTGCTCATCTTGTCCTGGTCTGCCTTGGAGCGGGGCTCGACGGCCACGTGGATAACCGGCGCCGGGAACTCCAACTGCTCCAGGACAATGGGATGGTCCGGGGCACACAGCGTGTCGCCGGTACGGGTGTTCTTGAGGCCGATGCCGGCCACGATGTCGCCGGTCCGGACCTCGTCGCGATCCTCGCGGTCGTTGGCGTGCATTTCGAGCACGCGACCAATGCGCTCCTTGTTGCCGGTCCGGGTATTGAGCACCGCTGAACCCTTGTCAAGCACGCCGCTGTAGGCCCGGAAATAGATGAGCTTGCCGACGTGCGGGTCGGTCATGATCTTGAACGCCAGGGCAGAGAACGGAGCGTCGTCCGATGCTTCACGATCGAGGGTGTCGCCCGAGCGCGGGTGCACGCCTTCGACCGGCGGAAGATCGACCGGCGACGGCAGGAACTTGACGACGGCGTCCAGCAGTGGCTGCACGCCCTTGTTCTTGAAGGCCGACCCGGTGAGGATCGGCACGCAGTCGCCGGACAGGGTGCCGGAGCGGACCGCACTGCGAACGTCCTCGGAGGTGATCTCCTCCTCGCCGACGAACTTCTCGAGGATGTTCTCGTCGAACTCGGACAGTGCGTCGATCAACTCGGCCCGGTACTGCTCGGCCAGTTCGGTCAGGTCCTCGGGTATGTCCACGACGTCCCAGGATGCGCCGAGGTCCTCACCCTGCCAGATGAGAGCGTTCATCTCGATGAGGTCGATAATGCCGGCGAAGTCGCCCTCGGCACCAATGGGCAGCTGGATGACCGCCGCGTTGCAGCCCAGGCGATCACGGATGGTGTCCAGAACGAAGTAGAAGTCAGCACCGGTGCGGTCCATCTTGTTGATGAAACACATGCGAGGGACGTTGTATTTGTCGGCCTGGCGCCACACCGTCTCGGTCTGGGGCTCCACGCCGGCGACGCCGTCGAACACGGCGACCGCTCCGTCGAGCACGCGTAGGGAACGTTCCACCTCGACGGTGAAGTCCACGTGGCCCGGCGTGTCGATGATGTTGATCCGGTGGTCGTCCCAGAAGCAGCTGGTGGCAGCCGAGGTGATGGTGATTCCCCGCTCCTGTTCCTGCTCCATCCAGTCCATGGTCGCGGCGCCGTCGTGGACCTCGCCGATCTTGTAGTTCACGCCGGTGTAGTACAGGATCCGCTCGGTCGTCGTGGTCTTGCCCGCGTCGATATGGGCCATGATCCCGATGTTGCGGGTTTTCTGGAGGGGGTGTCGCGTCGCCATCTCAGTGCTCGGTGTCTCGTCTGTCTCGGTGGACGTGTTCGGTCAGGTCCCGGGTCGGGGCCCGAAGTGGTTCACCGTCAGACGTCGGAGCGCCACGGCGGCGGCCAGTGAGTACGCATCTGGTGCGCGCCCCAGGCCGGTCTAGGTGGGGGGATGGTCGGGTAACCGCCTACCAGCGGTAGTGGGCGAACGCCTTGTTGGCGTCGGCCATCTTGTGCAGGTCTTCGCGACGCTTCACCGACGAGCCGAGGCCGTTGGAGGCATCCATGATTTCGTTGGCCAGTCGCTCGGCCATCGTCCGCTCGCGGCGATCCCGTGAGTAGTTCACCAGCCAGCGAACGGCAAGCGTGTTAGCCCGACGGGGACGCACCTCGACCGGAACCTGGTAGGTGGCGCCACCGACCCGGCGGCTACGCACCTCGAGCTGGGGGCGGACGTTGTCGATGGCCCGCTTCAGCGTGCCGACCGGCTCCGAGCCGGTCTTGGACTCGACGGTGGACAGGGCGCTGTAGACGATGCGCTCGGCGGTGGAGCGCTTGCCGCGCTGCAGCACCTTGTTGACGAGCTGGGTGACAACGGTCGACCGGTAGACGGGGTCCGGGGTCAACTCACGACGAATGGCGGGGCCTTTACGCGGCACGGTCAGCCTTCCTTTTTGGCGCCGTAACGGCTACGGGCCTGACGGCGCTGGCTAACACCCGAGGTGTCGAGAGTTCCACGGACCACCTTGTAGCGGACACCGGGGAGATCCTTCACACGTCCACCACGCACCAGCACGATGGAGTGCTCCTGGAGGTTGTGGCCCTCACCGGGGATGTAAGCCGTGATTTCGCTCCCACTGGTGAGACGAACACGAGCCACCTTGCGGAGGGCGGAGTTCGGCTTCTTCGGCGTCGTGGTGTACACGCGGGTGCACACGCCGCGTCGCTGGGGCGCGCCCTTCAGCGCCGGTGTGGCTTCCTTACGGCGCTTGGACTGGCGGCCCTTGCGGACCAGCTGCTGGATGGTGGGCACTTGTGCTCCTCGTGTCGGCCCGAAAGGGGCCACTTCTGATGGAAATCTCTTACTCGAACTAAAACTCAGATTGTCTCTGGGGTGCATCGCACACCCAGAACCGGGTCGCGGCACCGGCCAACGGACGAGTCTACGGGTGGTCCCTACCGGGTCCAAACGTCGACCACCGGCCAGACCGACGACACAGGCCGACCCGCCTCCCGGAAGGGTCGGTCCGGCGGCCGGTCAGTCGGCTACAGGAGTGGCCTCCCCGCTGGAATCCGCACCGGCCGGTGCATCCATGGCGCCAGCCAGGTCGATCACGTCGGCCTCGTAGGCACCAGCGAAGGCATCCTCCCCAGGGCCGGCTTGTCCGGCCAACCACTCGGCGAGATCCTGCTCCTCGTCGGCTGACGAGTAGAAGTCCATGGGCTTGTAGTCCGGCGCGTGGGTAGCTACCCGTCGGTACTCCTCCATGCCGGTACCCGCAGGCACCAGCTTGCCGATGATGATGTTCTCCTTGAGGCCGATGAGCTTGTCGCTCCGGCACTCGATTGCCGCCTCGGTGAGCACCCGGGTGGTCTCCTGGAAGGAGGCCGCCGAGAGCCACGACTCGGTGGCGAGCGAGGCCTTGGTGATGCCCATGAGCTCCGGGCGCCCCTCGGCGGGACGGCGGCTCTCGGCCACCAAGAGGCGGTTCGTCTCGGCAAACAACCGCTGGTCGACCTGCTCGCCGGGCAAGAAGTCCGACTCACCAGGATCGTTGATCTTCACCCGACGGGTCATCTGCCGCACGATGAGTTCGATGTGCTTGTCGTGGATCGACACGCCCTGGTCTCGGTACACCCGCTGGACCTCTTCCACGAGGTACTGCTGGGTCTCCCGGACACCCTTGATCTCGAGAAGTTCCTTGGGATCCCGGGGGCCCTCGACAATGGCGTCACCGGCCCGCACCTCGGCGCCGTCGGCGACCTCGAGACGAGCCAGGCCCTGGATCAGATGGACGTCCTCGGTGCCGTCATCGGCGACCACGGTGATCTCACGACCACGACCCTCGTCCTCGGCAATACGGACAACACCGGAGATACGGGCCAGGGTGGCCTTGCCCTTGGGCTCGCGAGCCTCGAAGAGCTCGACGACCCGGGGAAGACCGCCAGCGAGGTCCTTGCCGGCCACACCACCGGTGTGGAAGGTGCGCATGGTCAGCTGGGTACCGGGCTCGCCGATCGACTGGGCGGCGATCACGCCAACCGCCTCACCGACCTCGATGGCCTTGTTGGTAGCCAGCGACATGCCGTAGCTGGCCGCCGAGACGCCGGTAGGCGACTCATCGGTGAGCGGCGACAGCACCCGCACCCGGTCAATGGTGGTGTCATCGCGCATGGCGATCATCTCCGGCTCGCCCACGATCATCCCGGCGGCGAAAACGGTGCCGTCGCCCAGGGTCACGTCGTCAGCCAGGGTCCGGCTGAACAGCCGGGTCTCGAGGTGGCTCCGTCGGTTGGACTCATCGGGGCGGACCTCGTCGATCCAGATACCACGCACGCCCATCTCGGATGCGAACGGGTCGACGTCGTTGATGATGAGTTCCTGGGACACGTCGACCAGTCGACGGGTCAGGTAACCGGAGTCGGCGGTCCGCAGGGCGGTATCGACGAGACCCTTGCGAGCACCCGGTGTGGCGATGAAGTACTCCAACATCGCCAGTCCCTCACGGAAGTTGGACTTGATGGGGCGGGGAATCATGTCACCACGGGGGTTGGCCACTAGGCCGCGCATGCCGGCGATCTGGCGGACCTGCATCATGTTCCCCCTAGCACCCGACTTGACCATCATGTCAATCGAGTTGGCCTCGTCGGCCTCCAGGGCGTCAACCATCTTGTCGGTCACCTCGGCGGTCGCCGAGTTCCAGATCTCGACCTCCATCTGCCGACGCTCGCCGTCGGTGATGATGCCCTTCCGGAACTGGGCCTCGACCTTCTCGGCACGCTTCTCGTGCGCGTCGAGGATGGCCGCCTTCTCTGGCGGAGTCTTGACGTCGTCGATGGACACCGTCAGACCTGAGCGGGTGGCGAAGTCAAAGCAGGCGTCCTTCATGGCGTCGAGGGACTCGGCCACCACCTTCTTCGGGTAGCCACGGGCCAGGTCGTCCACGATCGTGCCCAGCTCGGACTTACCGACCTGCTGGTTAACGAACATGATCATGTTGGCTCGATGGCCACCGACCTCGAGGGGCTCGATCTCGTGGCCCGGGAGGGCGGCGTTGAAGAACACGCGGCCCGGCGTAGTGGTGTGCCACGTGGCGGCCACGCCGTTTGCCGGCGTCTCGATGAGCTCCGGGTACTCCGGCGAGCGGTACTGGATGCGAGCGTGCAGGTGCACGGCCCCGGTCTCCCAAGCCCATTGGAGGTCGTTGATGTCCCGGAAGACCTTGCCCTCACCGGTCAGGCCCTCGCCCTCGGCGGTCAGGTAGTAGGCACCGATGACCATGTCCTGGGTCGGGGTGACCAGCGGGCGACCGTGGGCCGGGCTGAGCACGTTGTTGGCCGACAGCATCAACACTCGGGCCTCAGCCTGAGCCTCGGACGACAGCGGCAGGTGGACGGCCATCTGGTCACCGTCGAAGTCGGCGTTGAACGCCGCGCAGACCAACGGGTGGATACGGATGGCCTTGCCCTCGACCAAGACCGGCTCGAAGGCCTGGATGCCTAGACGGTGCAGGGTGGGGGCACGGTTCAGCAGCACCGGGTGCTCACGGATGACGTCCTCAAGGACAGTCCACACCTGAGGCTTGCGCCGTTCGACCATACGCTTGGCCGACTTGATGTTCTGGGCCAGCTCCTCGTCGACCAGCTTCTTCATGACGAACGGCTTGAACAGCTCAAGCGCCATGACCTTGGGCAAGCCGCACTGGTGGAACTTGAGGGTCGGGCCGGCCACGATGACCGAACGGCCCGAGTAGTCGACGCGCTTGCCGAGGAGGTTCTGACGGAACCGACCCTGCTTGCCCTTGAGCATGTCCGAGAGGGACTTCAGCGGGCGGTTACCCGGACCGGTCACCGGACGACCGCGACGGCCGTTATCGAACAGTGCGTCGACGGCCTCCTGGAGCATCCGCTTCTCGTTGTTGACGATAATCCCCGGGGCGCCCAGGTCGAGCAGCCGCTTGAGGCGGTTGTTCCGGTTGATCACCCGGCGATATAGGTCGTTGAGGTCCGAGGTGGCGAAGCGACCACCGTCGAGCTGGACCATGGGACGAAGCTCGGGCGGGATGACCGGCACGGCGTCGAGGATCATGGCGCGCGGCTCGTTGACCCGGCGGCCGTGCTCGTCACGACGGTTGAAGGCAGCCACGATCTTGAGGCGCTTGATGGCCTTCTGCTTGCGCTGAGCCGACAGGGGCTTCTGGCCCTCCGGCGGATCGATCAGCACACGAAGCTTGACCTCTTCGTCGTCGAAATCGATCCGTTCGATGAGCTGGGCCAGGGCATCGGCGCCCATGCCACCCTCGAAGTACTCACCCCAGCGATCCTCGAGTTCACGCCACAGCATGTCCTCCTCGATGATCTGGCGGGCGAACAGGCTGGTGAACTCGTCCCATGCGCGGTTCAGAACGTCGAGTTCCTGCTCGTACTGGTCGCGAATGAACTGGAGGTCCTTGTCGGCGGCCTTAGCGCGGGCCTTGAGGTCCGACTCCTTGGAGCCCTCGGCCTCCATCTCGGCCAGCTCGGACTCGAGGTCCTCCTGGCGACGGTTGAGCTCGCGGTCGCGCTCCTCCTCGATGGCGAGGCGCTCCTCGGCCAACTCGGACTCCAACTCCGGAAGATCCTCGTGACGCTTGTCCTCGTCCACCCACACGACCAGGTTGGCCGCGAAGTAGATGACCTTCTCCAACTGCTTGGCCTTGAGCTCCTCACGGGGCTCGGTTCCCATGAGCAGGTAGGCCAACCAGGAACGGGTGCCCCGTAGGTACCAGATGTGGACGGCTGGTGCGGCCAGCTCGATGTGCCCCATGCGGTCGCGCCGCACCTTGGACCGGGTCACCTCGACGCCGCAACGCTCGCAGATGATGCCCTTGAACCGGACCCGCTTGTACTTGCCGCAATAGCACTCCCAGTCCTTCGTCGGACCGAAGATCTTCTCGCAGAAGAGCCCGTCCTTCTCCGGCTTGAGGGTGCGGTAATTGATGGTCTCCGGCTTCTTGACTTCGCCGTTGGACCACATGCGGATTCCGTCCGCAGTGGCCAGGCCGATTCGGAGCTGATCGAATTCGTTTACGTCAAGCACTGTGTCTTCCTGCGTCTCGTTGCGGTGCGTGGCTGGTGTCTGGCTGGTGTCGGTCGCTCAGGGGCGGGTCAGCGGGCGAGAAGGCCGGCGGCACGCCGCTCGTCCTCCTCGTCGGACCCACGCTCCGGGCGGGACAGGTCGATGCCGAGTTCCTCGGCGGCGCGGTAGACGTCCTCGTCGAAGTCCCGCATCTCGATCTCGCGGCCGTCCTCGGCGAGGACCTCCACGTTGAGGCACAGGGACTGCATCTCCTTGATGAGCACCTTGAAGCTCTCAGGGATGCCCGGCTCGGGAATGTTGTCTCCCTTGACGATGGCCTCGTAGACCTTGACCCGGCCCAACACGTCATCGGACTTGATGGTCAGGAGCTCCTGGAGGCAGTAGGCGGCGCCGTACGCCTCGAGTGCCCACACCTCCATCTCGCCGAATCGCTGGCCGCCGAACTGGGCCTTACCGCCGAGAGGCTGCTGCGTGATCATCGAGTACGGGCCGGTCGACCGAGCGTGGATCTTGTCGTCCACTAGGTGGGCCAGCTTCAGGATGTAGACGTAGCCGACCATGATCTCGCTGTCGTACGCCTCGCCGGTCCGACCGTTGTAGAGAGTCGTCTTGCCATCCAGCTGGACCATCCGGTCCCCGTCGACCGATTCGGGTCGCAGATTGCCGAGGATCTTCTGGATGGTCGGGTGCTTACCAGCAAGATCCTCTTCGTCCCATTTGGCGCCATCGAAGACAGGTGTGGCCACGTGGACCGAGGGCTCGGTGGACGGACGGGTCTTCTTCTCGATACCCCGCACCGGTTCTGACCCCACGGCTTCGCCGTCGATCTCCCAACCCCACCGGGCGCAGTAGCCAAGATGGGCTTCCAGCACCTGGCCAACGTTCATCCGTGACGGTACGCCAAGCGGGTTCAGGATGATGTCCACCGGTGTGCCATCGGCCTGGTACGGCATGTCCTCGATGGGGAGGATCTTGGAGATCACACCCTTGTTGCCGTGGCGGCCGGCCAGCTTGTCTCCCACGCTGATCTTGCGCTTCTGGGCCACGTAGACCCGGACCAACTGGTTGATGCCGGGGGGCAGCTCGTCGCCGTCGTCGCGGCTCTGCACCCGGACGTCGATGACCTTGCCGGTCTCACCGTGCGGGACCTTCAGCGATGTGTCGCGTACCTCGCGGGACTTCTCCCCGAAGATGGCCCGCAGAAGACGCTCCTCCGGGGTGAGCTCGGTCTCCCCCTTCGGGGTTACCTTGCCGACCAGCACATCGCCAGGCGACACCTCGGCGCCCACGCGCACGATGCCCAGCTCGTCGAGGTCGGCGAGGATCTCGTCGGACAGGTTCGGGATGTCGCCGGTGATCTCTTCGGCGCCCAACTTGGTATCGCGGGCGTCGATCGTGTGCTCGTGGATGTGGATCGACGTGAGAACGTCGTCCTTGACTAGGCGCTCCGAAAGGATGATGGCGTCCTCGAAGTTGTAGCCCTCCCATGACATGAAGGCCACCAGCAAGTTCTTGCCCAGCGCGAGCTCGCCACCATCGGTGGACGAACCATCGGCCAGTAACTGACCAGCCTTGACCTTCTGGCCCGGCGTGACCCGGATCTTCTGGTTCACGCAGGTGTCCTGATTGGAACGGACGTACTTGAGCAACTGGTGGGTGACCGTGCCGGTCTTGGCGTAATTCATGGTCACCGACACGCCGTCGATGGCCATCACTGTGCCGGCCTCATCGGCCAGCAGCATGTCGGCAGCATCGTGAGCCGCGCTGGCCTCAATGCCGGTGCCGATGTACGGAGCCTCGGCCCGGACCAGCGGAACCGCCTGACGCTGCATGTTGGCGCCCATGAGGGCCCGGTTGGCGTCGTCGTGCTCGAGGAACGGAATCAGAGCCGTGGCCACCGACACGATCTGCTTGGGCGAGACGTCCATTAGCTGGACCTCGGTACCCGGCACGTAGGAGATCTCGGTAGTGGCACCGAAGAAGACATCCTGTTCGAGCTGCAGCTTGAGGTCGTTCAGCGAGGCAGCCTGCGGCGACCGGCGCACCAGCACGCGGTCGTTGCGGAAGGTGCCATCGTCGTTAAGCGGCGCGTTGGCCTGAGCGACGACGTACTCCTCCTCGTCATCGGCCGCCATGTAGACGATCTCGTCGGTGACGCAACCGTCGACCACCTTGCGGTACGGCGACTCAATGAAGCCGAACGGGTTCACCCGGCCGTAGGTGGCCAGACCACCGATCAGGCCGATGTTGGGACCCTCAGGGGTCTCGATCGGACACATCCGCCCGTAGTGCGAGAAGTGGACGTCACGAACCTCGAAGCCGGCCCGCTCACGGGACAGGCCGCCGGGGCCAAGTGCCGAGAGGCGACGACGGTGGGTCAGACCCGACAACGGGTTGACCTGGTCCATGAACTGCGACAACTGACTGGTGCCGAAAAACTCCTTGATTGCGGCAACCACCGGTCGGATGTTGACCAGGTTCTGCGGGGCGATGGCCTCCACGTCCATGGTCGTCATGCGCTCGCGCACGACCCGCTCCATACGAGAGAGGCCGATACGGAGTTGGTTCTGGATCAACTCGCCCACCGAACGGATGCGACGGTTGGCAAAGTGGTCCTGATCGTCGAGGCGGTAGCCGGGCTCACCCTTGGCCAGGTGGAGCAGGTAGGTACAGGTGGCCAAGACCTCGGACCGGGTCAGGACCGGCGAGTCGGGGTCGGGGCGCTCGAGTTCGAGGCCGAAGATCTCCTCGATCTTCTCAATCTCGGGGCCGAGCTTCCGGTTCAGCTTGTAACGACCGACCCGGGACAGGTCGTAGCGACGCGACTCGAAGAAGGCGTTGCGAAGGTAGGCACGGGCGGCCTCGACGGACGGTGGCTCACCGGGACGGACCCGCTTGTAGATCTCGAGCAGCGCCTCTTCCTGTGGCGACTTGCGCTCACCGGCCTCGACGGCATCCTGCCACCCTTCGGGGAGTTGGTCCTTCTCCCACTGGCCCTCGAGGTAGTCGAAGTACCGGACGAAGCGGTCCAGGAATCCCGGCTCATTCTCCTCGTCGTAACCGAGGGCACGAAGCAGGGTGAACATCGAGATGCGGCGCTTACGGGCTACCCGGGTTCCGGCGGTGACGTGCTTGCCGGGCTTGTGCTCGACGTCGAACTCGATCCACTCGCCCCGGTAGGGGTGGATGGTGCCGGTGACCAACTGATGCTTGGACATGTTTCGCAGCCGGTACCGGTCACCGGGCTGGAAAATGACGCCAGGGGAACGCACGAGCTGGGACACCACGACACGCTCGGTGCCGTTAATGACAAAGGTGCCCTTTTCGGTCATACGGGGGAAGTCCCCCATGAAGACCGTCTGCTCCTTGATCTCACCGGTGTTTTCGTTCTTGAAAGCGGCGCGCACGAAGATGGGCGCGGAGAAGGTCATGTCCCTCTCCTTGCATTCCTCGATCGTGAACTTCGGCGGCGGGCACAGGTCCTCATCCGTCGGGTCGAACTCGAGTTCCAACGAGAGCGTCTCGCTGAAGTCGGTGATGGGGCTGAGGTCCCGGAACGTGTCAGCAACGCCTTCTGCGCTGAACCACTCGAACGACTTCCGCTGGATGTCGATGAGATGGGGCAGCGGGAGGACTTCCTCCAGATTGCCAAACGAGTAACGGTCCCGGACGAGGGGGCGAGCAGAGGACACCTAGAACTCCTGGCCAGGGTAAACGGACGTGGTGATCACCGTGGACACGTCGACGAACGCCAAGAAAACAGCACGAATGGCGGGCGCGACCACGGCAACTGTGGATCCTAACGGTCGCGCGCAGGCAGGCACAACCCCTGCGGGGCAGCACCATCAAGCCCCATAGGGCTGATCTGACGCGAACGGTACGGGTTCAGCGCGCGCCGGTCAAGGACCGTCCCCGATCGAGAAGTGAACGGAACCGACGGGTAACCCGAAGCGACAGGTAACTCATGGAAAACGACGGAACCCCGGGCCTCGTCCGAAGACGGGGACCCGGGGTCCGTACGAAAGCCCCGACGATGGGGCGCTCAACGAGTTGCTACTTAAGCTCGATGCTGGCCCCGGCGGCCTCGAGGGCCTCCTTGGCCTTCTCGGCGTCTTCCTTGGTAGCGCCTTCCAGCACATTCCCCGGAGCGCCATCGACCAGGTCCTTGGCGTCCTTCAGACCGAGGTTGGTCAACGAACGCACCTCCTTGATGACCTGGATCTTCTTGTCGCCAGCGCCAGTCAGGACGACGTCGAAGGAGTCCTTCTCCTCCTCCTCGCCACCAGCGTCGCCGCCGGCCGGGGCCGCAGCAGCCACAGCCACCGGGGCCGCAGCGGTCACGCCGAACTTCTCTTCGAAGTCCGACAGCAGCTCACTAAGTTCCAGCACGGTCATCCCGGCGATCGCGTCCAGGATCTCTTCCTTCGTCGCCATGATCACTCCTCTTCTTCGTTGTCGTCTTGGCTGACAGGTGCACCGACGGTGTCGGTGCCTTCGTCCGCTGCCTTCTCCTCCGTGGAGGATTCAGTAGCATCGGTTTCCTCGGCGGCGGGTGCCGCATCGGTCTCGTCCGCAGTGGGAGCGCCCGGGGCACCCCCCTGCTCGATAAGGGCCTGTAGTGCGTAGGCCATGTTCTGCGGCAGTGCCTTGAGCAGGGCGGCGAACTGCTGCATCGGGGCAGCCATGGCGCCGGCCAGCTGAGCCAGCAGCACTTCACGCGGGGCGATCTCGGCCAGTGCTGAGATCTCCTCGGCGGTCAGCCGCTTCTCGTCCAGCAGGCCACCCTTGATGATCAGAGCCTCGTTCGCCTTGGCAAACTCCTTGAGTGCCTTGGCCACACCTACCGGATCGCCGGCGGAACCGTCGGCCTGCTCGCCCACGAAGGCGATAGCCGTCGGGCCGGTCAGCAGATCGTCGATCTCGAGGCCCAGCTCCTCGACGGCGAAGCGCACCAGGGTGTTCTTGTACACCTTGTATTCGCCGCCAGACTCGCGTAGGGCCCTACGCAGTTCGGCCATGGCCGGAACATCAAGGCCCCGGTACTCGGTCAGGACCGCGGCATCGCTGGCCGAGAACTTCTCTCGGACCTCGTCAACCACCGCGACCTTCTCGGATCGGGGTTCTCCCACGCTCACACCTCCTCGTCTGTTCTGTTCGGTCGGGCCGGCGCTGCCGTACCCACCCGGTTTGCGGTTGTCCTGTCATGCCGACCAGGTGGTCGGCCGCACACCGCAGACAGGGACCCGGGCAAACCCGGGTCCGATCAGGAGGTCTCCCCTGCTCGGGCGGTCGATCGGTGCGCCGGACGGATCCGGTGGGCACCGGGACTCGTTCTGCGCCGTGGCGCAACCCGGAGGTCTTCGGTGAGCGTGTCGATTGTGTCGGTCAGGGTACCGGCGACGGCCGGTGCCCCCACCGGGGATTGGTCCCGTTACCCGGCGATCCAGGTTGCCGGGAAAACCGGATCAGTCAGTGAGGCGGCCCGGATCAATGCGGATACCAGGGCCCATCGTCGACGAGATCGACACCTTCTTGAAGTACCGACCCTTAGCCGACGATGGCTTTAGGCGCTCGATCTCGTCGAGGGCCGCCGACAGGTTGGCGCCCAGTGCAGCGGCGTCGAAGCTGACCTTGCCGATCGGCAGGTGGACGTTGCCGTACCGGTCGGTGCGGAACTCCACCTTGCCGCCCTTGAACTCCCCGACCGCCTTGGCCACATCATCGGTGACCGTGCCGGACTTCGGGTTAGGCATGAGCCCGCGCGGGCCGAGGGCCCGACCGAGCTTTCCGACGGTGGGCATCATGTCCGGGGTGGCGATGGCCACGTCGAAGTCGAGCATGCCGCCCTCGACCTCGGCGGCCAGATCGTCACCACCCACGTGGTCGGCGCCCGCCTCACGGGCTGCGTTGGCGGCTTCACCCTGCGCGAACACGGCGACGCGGACGTCCTTGCCGGTTCCCGACGGGAGGGCGACGGTGCCACGCACCATCTCCTCGGCCTTGCGGGGGTCGACGCTAAGGCGGACCAGCAGGTCGATCCCCTCGTCGAACTTCGCCCCGGCCAATGACGAGGCCAGGTCAAGAGCCTCGGTCGCCGAGTACATCTGATCGCGGTCGTACCGGGACGATGCGTCCGTGTACCGCTTACCTTGCTTACCCATGTCGCCTTCTTCCTATTCCAGCTCCCTCGGGCGGGTCGATGTCTCCGGTGGGGCGAGGTCCTCCCCCATCCCGGAACCGCTGTTGCGGTGACCCTCGGTCTCAGTTTTCAGATTCCCGGTCGAACCGGGAGCCGCCAGCTCAGCTGACGGCGATACCCATACTGCGGGCGGTGCCGGCGACCTGGAGCTTGGCGCCTTCGATGTCGATGGCGTTCAGGTCGGGCAGCTTAGATTCGGCGATCTCGGTCACCTGGGCCCAGGTGATCGAACCGGCCTCTTCCCGCCCCGGATTCTGTGATGCCTTGTCGAGGCCGGCGGCCTGACGGATCAGGAACGAGGTGGGCGGCGTCTTGGTGACAAAGGTGAACGACCGGTCCTCGTAGATGGTGATCTCGACGGGAACGATCTGGCCGCGCTTGTCCTCGGTCTTGGCGTTGTACTCCTTGCAGAAGTCCATGATCGCCACACCGTGGGGGCCGAGCGCGGTACCCACCGGCGGGGCCGGCGATGCCTGACCGGCCGGAATCTGGATCTTGACGACCGCTATCATCTTCTTCTTCGCCATGTCTCGGATTCTCTGTTCGTGATCGGGGTTTCGTGGTGGGATTTCTCGCCGGAACGGAAGGCTGAACGCCTCCAGTCCTGGTCATCGGCCGTCGGGGCCGATCGGGGGAACGGTCAAGTCTGGTGCCGGAGCGGTCGATCGGCAACCTGCACCCCGATGGGGGTCACGCTGTCGCCGGTCGTCCGGTACGGACGTCGGATCAGAGCTGGGCCACCTGGGCGAACTCCAGCTCGACCGGGGTCTCCCGGCCGAAGATGTTGACCAGCACCTTGACCTTGAGCTGGTCCTCGTTGATCTCCTGGATGGCGCCGGAGAAGTCAGCAAACGGCCCCTCCTTGACGCGGACGGTGTCGCCCACGCCGAAGCCGAACCGGGCCTTGGAGCGCTTGGGCACCACAGACTCGGACTCGTCGGCCACCGGCAGGAAGGTCTCGACCTCCTTGCGGCTCAGGCGTGACGGCTTACCGCCGGCGCCCACAAAGTTCACGATGCCCGGCGTGTCGCGGATGGCCGCCCATGCTTCGTCATCGAGATAGCAGCGCACCAACAGGTAGCCGGGGAAGACCTTCTTAGAGACGGTGACCTTCTTACCGTTGCGGAACTCGTCGACATCCTCCATCGGAATCTCAACTTCGAGGATGCGATCCTCCAAATGCATCGAAGCGGTCCGGGCCTGGAGGTTCTGGCGGACCTTCTTCTCGTAGCCCGACTGTGTGTGAACGACGTACCAGTTGCCGCGCCGGTCATAGGCGCTCTCCACGACGGGCGTCGGCTCCTCATCGGAATCCCTATCGAGGAGCTCGTCCTCGTCGATGACCGGCTCATCCGGGACGACTACTTCCTCGGCTGATTCCTCAACCAGTGCCTCGGATGCGGCCTCTTCGTCCAACTGGTCGGCCGCCTGGGCCGCCTCGGATGCGGCCTCCGGGCCGGCGTCAGTCGGATCCAGGACCAGAGTCCCAGTGGGTAGTAGGTCGACGGCTTCTGCAGGGGCGTCGGCGCCGGCTGCGTCAGAGGCTGGGACGTCCGGATCAATATTCACGATGGGGTCTCCGCTGGTGGGCATCAGACGTCGAACAGTTCGAGAACAGACTGGGAGAACACCCAGTCGAGGCCGGCCACGATGGCCGTGATGGCCACGATGGTGATGATCACCACTGTGGTGTAGTTGCCGGTCTCAGCACGGGACGGCCAGGCGACCTTTCGCAGCTCGGCCCGCACCTCGCGGGCGAACTGGCGAAAGCCGGCACGTTCCTCGGCCGGGCGGTTCTGCTGCTGACGTCGTTGGCGAATCGGCTCGCCGTCGGCGTCGACCTCGCCCTGACGCTGCATCATGCGCTTCTGTTCGCGGTTCATCGACATGGGGGATGTCCTCGTGAAATTCTGGTGGCTGTGTCCGGGAGCGGTCCGCGTCGGACCGGTCTTGCAGGGCAGGAGGGACTCGAACCCCCAACCGCCGGTTTTGGAGACCGGTGCTCTACCAATTGAGCCACTGCCCTGTGTCCCGACCTCCGACCCGAGGTCGGAATCGGGGGGCGGTACGCCCGGAGGTTACCAGCGGGGTTCCGACCTCCCGCAGGGGGGATCTGGCCTCCCATAGGGCTATCAGACGTCCCGTAGGAAGAACCTCGGGGGGTCTGCCGACAGGAAAACGCTCTCAGCGCGTCTCCTTGTGGTCCACGTGGTTGCGACACCAGCGGCAGTACTTCTTGAGCTCAATGCGCTCGCGGGTGTTCACCTTGGACTTGGTGGTGTTGTAGTTGCGGCGCTTGCACTCCTGGCATTCCAGGGTGACCTGCACTCGTTTATCGGACGCCATCTCGGCCTCATTCCTTCATTGATCCGCCGGAGCGAACGTATCTCGTCATCGGCGGCTGACCCGAACCGATGCTTGTAGCGACGGACAGATTCGAACTGTCGACCTCTCGATTATGAGTCGAGCGCTCTCACCAGCTGAGCTACGTCGCCAGCGAGCTCCCTGACAGAATCGAACTGTCGACCTTCTCCTTACCATGGAGACGCTCTGCCGACTGAGCTAAGGGAGCTTGGTTACCTTGCGACAACCGGCTCCAAGGATGCCACGTGATCGGCGTAATCCCACTCTGATGGGCTCACCAGTTGTCTAATCAGAGGGTACCGTCAGAGCTCATGGAGGTACGGCTCGCCCAACCCGACGATGCCGAAGCGATCCGAATCATTTACAACTACGAAGTCCGCTCCTCCACAGCGACGTTTGACATAGTTGAACGCGACATTGAAGCCCAGAACACCTGGATGGCTGACAGGTCAGGAGTATTCAGCGTGCTGGTAGCCACTGATCGCTCTGAAGTATTGGGATTTGCCTCGCTATCTCCATTCCGGGAGCGGGCTGCTTACCGCAGCACGGTCGAAAACTCCGTCTACGTTGCCGAAGGTCACCGGGGACGCGGCGTCGCCGACGCGCTCCTAGCAGAACTCTTAGAGGTAGCCCGAAGTAGTGGATTCCACTCGGTAATTAGCCGTATCGGAGGCGGCAACGAAGCCAGTACGGCCCTGCATGCCAAGCACGGGTTCGAAGTAGTAGGCGTCGAACGACAAGTCGGTCGCAAATTCAACCGTTGGATAGACGTGACCGTGATGCAGGTTGTCTTCGACAACTAAATCGACCACACGGTTTAAACGATTTCCGGGCCCGCCATAGCGGACCCGGCAACCGTTCTCCTGCTGCCGCGCATAGCGACAGTTTGTGGGCCGAGGAGGATTTGAACCTCCGAAGGCAATGCCGACGGGTTTACAGCCCGTTCCCTTTGGCCGCTCGGGCACCGACCCAGAACTGAGAAGACTAGCGCCGCTGAATGCAGTGACCACCAGTAAAGTGTTTATATGCCTTCATTTGACATAGTTTCAGAAATTAATTTACAAGAAATACGTAATGCCGTTGATCAAGCTGACCGTGAGATACGTAATCGATTTGACTTCAAAGGAACAGAATCGTCTGTTGAACTTGGAGATGATTTCATCAAATTGGAATCGTCTTCAGAGGACCGGCTTGCTGCGCTAGTGATTGTGTTGGAGGAAAAACTAGTCCGAAGAAAAGTTTCCCTAAAGTCTCTTGACTGGGGCTCCATTGAAGAAGCTAGCGGAGGAAGAGCGCGCCAAACTGCAGGACTTAAAGCAGGGATCAACACTGATAACGCGCGCGTGCTAAACAAAATGATCAAAGACATGGGGCTGAAAGGCGTGCAATCCCAAACACAAGGTGATCAATTGAGGGTTACAGGAAAGAAAAGAGATGTCTTACAAGAAGTCATCAGCGCTCTCAAAGAATCAGACATCGATCTTCCTTTGAATTTTGTCAACTTCAGAGACTAGAAAATCTTACTTTAGACTCCGAACCGAAACGATCAAGAAAAGAGATCTCCCCCGTCTAAAGTCTCTCCACCCTTATTCCAAGCCATATTTCGGAGCCTCTTAACTCTTTCTTCAGTGGCTGGATGGGTAGAAAACCATCTAGGCCCTCGAGCGCCGCGTGCTTCTGCACGTAAGGGATTGACAATATAAGAAGTCGCTTGGTTTAAATTAACACCAGAGGGAACACGTTGAGACGCGTATTCAAGTTTTTCTAATGCCTGAGCAAGAGGTTCTCCATCGCCCATTAAACGAGCCGCTGATGCATCAGCCTGGAACTCTCGACTACGACTTACAGCCATTTGAATTAACATCACTGCTATTGGAGCGAGAAGAGCGAGAGCTATATCTCCAATTGGATTACGGTCACGGCCACCACGTCCAGCGAACATAGCGCCCCACATCACCATGCGGGCTACGAATGTGATTCCTGTCCCTATGGCTGCAGCAACTGAACCAATGAGAATATCTCGATTCTTTATGTGCATTAGCTCGTGAGCTAATACTCCACGGATCTCATACCAGGTCATGTGGTCAACAAGACCTTGAGTAATAGCCACTGCTGACTTTTTTGGATTTCTTCCTGTAGCGAAGGCATTGGGTTGAGGAGACGGGGAAATGTATAAACGAGGAATTGGCAACCCAGCATCTGAAGCTAGTTCCATCATTGTGCGATGGTATTCAGGATATTCCTCTGGGGTGGCAAGAACAGCACGAGCAGATGAGATCGCAATTTTGTCACTGAACCAATACGACCCTCCTACAAGTACTAGTCCTATACCTAAACCAATAGGAGCTCCTCCAAATGCTCCCCCGACAACCACACAGAGGCCTCCGAGTAAAGCTAGAAGAATAAAGGTTTTGAAATTATTGAACATTGATTCACCTCGATAGATCCTTACTTAATGCTAGAGGATTTGAGCGGCTCTAAAAAGTCAGTGCCCATCATTTTGTTATTGATCAAACGTCTTTTAGTTTCATTAGATACGGTTTGTATAAGTTTGATCATCTTGAACTAAGCGAGCAGTAACTATGGGAATTGAACATTTAAGTTTGTCAGATTCAGCGGAGTCCGCCCTGGAAGTTTTGAACTCGAATGGCGCGGTGATTATTGACAATATTTTGGATCAAAAAGACTTAGAAGAGATAAAAACAGATTTAAACCCTTATCTTGAGTTGGCTTCTGTCGGGAAGAACGAGTTTTCTGGCTACCGCACGAAGCGAATTGGGGCCTTAATGGCACGTTCACCTAAATGTCGAGAACTTGCTTTACATCCCTTTGTCAATAGTATCTGTGAACAATATTTATCTCCCTATTCTCAGGGTTATCAGCTTCATTTCACACAAGCCATAGACCTCGCCCCTGGTGAAGGTCATCAAGATCTTCATCGGGATCGTGGCGTCTGGGGGCCATATATAAACAGATCTATTGAAACGCAGTTCAGTACGATTTGGGCGATATCAGATTTTTCTAAAGATAACGGCGCTACAAGAATTGTTCCCGGATCTCATACATGGGATCGTGACAGAAAACCTGAATCTCGTGAAATTTCTTCAGCTGAAATGAGTGCAGGGTCTGTTTTGTTTTATAACGGTTCTGTTCTACATGGTGGAGGTACAAATAGTACTGAATCCGCGAATCGGATCGCTGTATTGCTTCATTACACGCTTAGTTGGCTTAGGCAGGAAGAGAACCAGTATCTGTCCTGTCCGCCTGAAGTAGCGAAGGATTTAAGTCCTGAACTGAGATCATTAATGGGTTATACCCAAGGGGGCCCTGTTTTAGGTTTCTATTCAACACCTGGGGCTCCGGGTGAGGGAGTTGAATTGGCAGCGCCAGAGAATCTATTTAAGTAACACCAGTTTTATTCGTAGTAGCCAGAGTGAATATAAACCGTAGGTATTCCTTCAGTCTGATACATAACTAAATTTCGTGGATCATCATCAATAGCTAATGTTGGCTCATATCCGAGTGATTGAAGTGAGTGAAGAATTTCTCTTTTTACATCGGGAGAGCTGGTGTAGATATCGTCGTCTTGTCGCATTTCTAACGCATCCCAGTGAATGTTGTTTCGACTCATCCAATTTACTGTGATTTCTGTAAGCCTTTTTGGCCGTGCTGTTAACAGAATTACTGTGTGGTTTTGAGTTAGGCGATCAACAAGTTCGATGCTTTCAACGATCGGTGGGTCACCGATGGCGGCTTCGAAAAAATTCCACCATTCTTTATTCTCACCTAAAAGATAGTGTTGGCGCCCCGACGCATCTGAAAGAACCCCATCTATATCAACTAAGACCACTGGCCCGGGGGCAGGAAGGGCGTCTTTATAGATTTGTGAATTTACTAACACTCAATCTTCCTGAGGGTCAGAAGAGGCTCTTTCGCGTATCTCAGCTATAACGTTGGCATCAGCAAGTGTTGTTGTGTCCCCTAAGTCTCTTCCTTCTGCCACATCTCTAAGTAGTCGTCTCATTATTTTCCCACTTCTTGTCTTCGGAAGGTCTGGCACGAGAAAAACGGTTTTGGGGCGAGCCATTGGGCCAAGTTTCGTCGCTACATGAGCACGAATTTCTTCTCCTAAACTTTCTGAGGCTTCGTTTCCTCCTCGTAAGATGACGTAACCGATGATTGCTTGGCCGGTAATTTCATCTGTAGCTCCAACAACAGCTGCTTCTGCGACCGCAAAGTGATCCACGAGAGCTGACTCAACTTCTGCTGTTGCTATTCGATGTCCAGAAACATTCATGACGTCATCGACTCTTCCGAGTAGCCAGAGGTATCCATCTTCATCAATTTTGGCTCCATCTCCTGCGAAATAACGATTTTCATAGGTTGACCAGTATGTTTCGCGGTATCTTTCATCGTCGCCCCAGATACCCCGAAGCATTGACGGCCAAGGATGTGTGATTGTCAAATAACCTCCACCTTGTTCAACAAGGTTTCCGTCATCATCTACTAGTTCAGCGAATACTCCTGGAATGGGGTGGCAGGCTGACCCAGGTTTAGTTGTTGTTACCCCCGGCATTGGGGTGATCATGTGACCGCCTGTTTCGGTTTGCCACCACGTGTCTACAACAGGGCAATTGCTTCCTCCGATATTTTCGTGATACCACATCCATGCTTCAGGGTTTATTGGTTCTCCTACTGTTCCGAGGACCCTTAAAGAAGTGAGATCGTGGGCTTTCGGCTCTGTTTCTCCCCATTTCATAAAGGTTCGTATTGCAGTAGGGGCGGTATAGAGCTGTGTCACTCCATAGCGTTCAATAATGTCCCATAGTCGGTCTTTGGGCCATTCAGTTCGATCTTCTCCGTTACGGAATTCCGGGCGAGGCGTGTCCGGTGTTCCTTCGTACATCACTGATGTACAGCCGTTTGTTAGAGGCCCATAAACGATGTAACTATGACCGGTCACCCATCCAATATCGGCCGCACACCAGTAGACATCTTCTTCACGCCTAATATCGAAAATGGTTTTGTGTGTGTACGCAACCTGAGTGAGGTAACCACCTGTGGTGTGCATTATTCCTTTGGGTTTGGCTGTTGTACCTGAGGTATAGAGGAGGTACAACAACTGCTCACTGTCCATTGGTTCAACGGGGCAGTCGGGAGATGCTTTTTCCATGAGTTCATGCCACCATAAATCTCTTCCAGTAGTCATTGTGACTTCTGTATCGCATCGATTTACAACAACAACATTTTGCACTGAAGAAGCGCCTTGTTCTAAGGCTGCGTCTACATTGATTTTTAATGCTGATGGAACTCCCCTTCTGTATCCTGCATCTGCAGTGATGATGAGTTTTGCTTCTGCGTCTTCACAACGGTCAATAATTGCATCAGGAGAAAACCCTCCGAAGATGACACTATGAGCTACTCCAATACGAGTACAGGCCAGCATGGCAACTGGTAATTCTGGGATCATTGGCATATAAATGGCTATTCGATCGCCCTTTTTGAGACCTAACTCTTTAAGTACATTGGCAAAACGGCTAACTTCTTCCAATAATTCTGAGTAACTAATCTCTCGAGTGTCTCCGGGTTCGCCTTCCCAGAAATAAGCTATTCGGTCTCCGTATCCAGCTTCTACGTGACGATCTAAACAGTTGTAGGAGACGTTTAGTTTTCCACCAAGAAACCATTTTGCGTACGGAAGGTTCCATTCAAGTGTGGTGTGAAAATCTTCATCCCATGAGATCAGTTCTCGTGCTTGACGAGCCCAAAATTCTTCATAGTCTTTCGTAGCTTCGTCATAGTGTGTTTGATCTGATACCACAGCATCTTTTACGAAATCTGCTGATGGAGGAAAAGTACGGTCCTCAACGTAATAATCTTCGATCGTCGGTTCACTCACAACTTATTCTTTCTGCTTGGTTACTTGTAATTGAAACTTTAGCGAAGGGAAATCTTTCTTCAGTGACTGATCAGCCACTCTAGGGTTGTGAAGCCGCCTAGTCCATTTGGGTCAAGGAGTGCTTCAGATTCAGTTATTCGACTTCGTGCTTTAATTGCTTCTAATCCTCCGAGGTGAGCTTGCTTTTCCCAGATTCTTCGACCTTCCTTGACAAGCTCTTCGATCCCATGGGAGGTCAAAAATTCTGCTTGAGAATTAGCTGAGAATTCACCAGGAAGTTGATCAAGCGCAACATTTACTGTTATGTCTTGACTTCCCGGGTTAGCAATGGGGTTAGTTCCTTTTTCGTGACCTCTGTAGGTGCGCAACCATTTACTTTGGGGTTCATTAGCCATTTGAGAAGTGGTTGAACAGTAGTCAAAAACTAGTACTGCGCCTTGGTCCACAATGTCTAAAGCATCTTGTACCCAGTCGTTGGCTTTTGTTTGAATAGGGATTTTCGCTCCTTCAATTGGCGGTAAAGATACAGGTAATTCAACTTCGTTTCCTTTGATTTCTTTGAACCCTTCTGTGATCAGAATTTCTCGCCACTTCTCTCCATCTCCTAGGCATAAACGAAAAGGCAAGTTATCAAGAAGTTCGTTTGCTATGACTACTCCAGTTATTGATTCTTCTGGAAAACTTGACAACGACTCTGCTTCCGCTGGGTGAAGTTTTCGTTGAATTTCTGAACGCTCAATTGTGATATAGCGACCGTTAATAAGCGATTTAGGTTTAGCTTTAAGAATAGAACGAGCCAGTGTTCCTGGCCCTGCACCGGTTTCCAACACAACGAAGTCTTTTGGGCTTCCTAGGTTGGTCCAAACTCTGTCAATCCAATTGGCAAGCACAGTTCCAAAAAGTGGTCCTACTTCCGGGCTTGTTATGAAATCTCCTCTTCGTCCCGCAGACCCACCAGAAGAGTAGAAACCTTCTTGTGGGTCATAGAGGCATGCTTCAACCCACTGGTCAAAGGTAAGGGGTCCTTCTGCCCTTATACGAGCGGCCAACCGTTCTGGAAGGCCGTTAATCTCAGCCCCCTAGGGTCAAGAGAGTTACGTCGGCAAATCTTCCTACGATTTGTGGAACAACTCCGAAAGCTAAAGTAACTATTGCACATATGGCTAATGCTGATACCAACGATGAAGTTGTGGAGACGGGGGTTAAATCATTTTCTGGAGCTTCATCAGCCCACATGCAGCGAGCAACACTGGCATAGTAATAGAGAGCTATTACTGAGTTGATTGCCGCTATGACCGCTAGTGCATAACCCCAGACATCATCTGAAGAGGCAAGAACACTAAAGACTTCGAACTTGGCAAACCATCCTCCCAAAGGCGGAATTCCCGCTAGAGAAAATAAGAAAAATGCCATAGATACGGTCATGGCGGGTGCATACCGGAACGCTCCGTTAAAGGATTCGATTTCCGCTGAGCCTGTTTTTCGTGAAAGGGTAATTATTACTGCGAACGCACCGAGGTTCATCGCTGCATATATTGCGAGATAAGTCAAAATTGCAGATAAAGCTTGGTCTTCTAATCCCGCATGTCCTGCGACTGCTAGCGGCGCAAGAATGAACCCGGTTTGAGCGACTCCGGAATATGCCATCATGCGGACAATATTGGTTTGCTTCAGTGCTACTAAGTTTCCAAAAGTCATTGAAGCCGCAGCCAGAATCCATATCAGTGGCTCATAGACAGCTGATTGATTATGGAAACCTACGTAAATTAACTGTAGTAGAGCTACAAATCCTGCAGCCTTAGAGGCGACTGATAAAAACGCTGCAACAGGAGTTGGGGCACCTTCATAGACATCTGGAGCCCAAGTGTGAAATGGGGCTGCTGAGACTTTAAATGCAAATCCTGCAACCACAAAAACTATGGCAAGAGTAATTGCAGAAACTGAAGAAACGTTACCGTTCGTAAGGAAGCTGGAAATTTCTGATAGTTGCGTAGAACCTGAAACTCCAAAAAGTAGCGACATCCCATAAAGCATTACTGCCGATGCAAATACCCCCATGAGGTAGTACTTCAGGCCAGCTTCGTTTGATCGAGCATCTCTCTTTCTCCATGCAACCATTAGGTAAGCAGGGATAGAGAGAAGTTCGAGAGCTACAAAGATAGAGATGAGATCCCGTGATGAAGACATCATGACCATGCCCATCAAAGAGGCAAGTAACAGGCCGTAGTACTCGTTCTCCCAGTAGTCGCCTTCAGCGACGTAGTTTGTTGACAAAAGAATGATCACATATCCAGAGATCAAGAAGATTGCTTTGGTGAATAGAGCAAAATCGTCAACTACATAAGCGCCGTCAAAGAGCACTCGGTCGACGCCATCCATAGCCAAAGTGATAATTGGAATAGCAGTAGCGAGAACGCCCAATCCTGCAAGTGTTGCGGTGTACGGGCGGGCTTTCTCTAAAAAGATTATGTCAATAAGAGTTATCAGACATCCGACGGCGAGAAGAGTGAGTTCAGGGGCTACCGCATGCCAGTCAATTGCTGGACGTTCAAAAGCAAGAGTCAGGAGTTGAGTCGTCACTAACTACTCTCCTGCTTCATGGTCTTCATGGTCTTCATGGTCTTCATGGAGGTTATAGATTGAGGCGCATCCAAGAGCTTCTTCCTGTTCTGGTGTTAGTTCGGATGCGTTTACTTGCAAACAGTCATCTAAAGATGCATCCACAGCTCCGTCTGTTACTCGGAAGATTAAGTTTGGATAAATACCTATTGCGACAATAAGAGCAAGGAAAGGTGCCCAAGAAATCCATTCATGCTTAGTGACGTCTGTTATTGATGGATCTTCAGCGAATTCGTCTTTGGGTGTTCCAAACGCTGCTCGTTGTAAGAGCCAAAGAAGATATCCCGCTGCAAGAACTGTTCCGAGTGCTGATATCACCATAAATACACGGAAAGTTGTTACAGGTAGTCCGTTACCTGGGTTGTAAGCAGAAAGAATGGCTGGGAACTCTCCCCAAAATCCTGCTAATCCAGGAAGACCCAAAGAAGCCATTACACATAGTCCGAAGATCCATCCCATTCGTGGTGCTTGGATCAGAAGTCCGCCGAGACGATTGATATCGAGTGTGTGATAGCGCTCTTTGACTGATCCAGCAATGAAGAACAACATTCCGGTGATTAATCCATGAGCAACCATTCCCATAATTGCCGCATTGATTCCGAAATCAGTAAGCGTTGAAATTCCCAACATTACGAATCCCATATGGGCAACAGAGGAGAAAGCGATAAGTCTCTTCATGTCGGTTTGCGCTAAGCAACCCAGTGCTCCGTAGATGATTCCTATGACAGCTAGTAGCCCTATCCATGGTGCCCATTCGACCGCCGCTTCTGGAAGAACAGGGATAGCTATTCTGATAAATCCGTAGGTTCCTAGTTTTAGAAGAACAGCGGCCAGGATTACTGATCCAACCGTTGGGGCTTGTGTATGAGCGTCTGGTAGCCACGTGTGGAAAGGGAACATGGGGACTTTGATGCCGAAGCCTAAGAACATGCCTGCAAATATCCAGAGTCCAGCAGTTCTTGAAACTCCATTTGAAGAAACTGCAGCTATGAGATCTGAGAGTACGAACGATTCTGACCCTGATAAGAAATAAAGGGCTAGAAAGCTAACCAACATGAGGGCAGAACCAAAAAGGGTGTAAAGAAAGAACTTAAGCGATGCATAGCGACGGTCGTCGCCTCCCCATACAGCAATCATGAAGAACATTGGTAGCAACACAACTTCAAAGAAGACAAAGAAAAGGACTAAGTCCTGAGCCATAAAGGTTCCAATCATTCCGGTCTCTAAGACCAGTATGAGGATGAGAAAAGCTTTGGGATTCTGTGGTTCAGGGAAATGATTCCATGAATAAATAATGCAAAGAGGTACTACCAGCATCGTAAGTAGGACTAACGGCAGTGACATACCGTCAAGACCCATCGCATAATGACTGTTGATTACATCTATCCATATGTGATCAACAGCAAATTGAAGTTGACCTGTGGCATCAAAGTCGAACTGTGTCAAGATCAGAATGCCCATAACCGCGACTAAAAGTGACGTCGCTAAAGCAGTCTTCTTATGAAGCTCTTCTTGTGCCTTTGGTATAAGCAGCATTACTGCTACTCCTACCATTGGGAGAAATGTGGTGACTGTTAGTCCCCAATCGTTGATGAAATTTTCCATGCTGGCCGTCTCCTAAACGATGACGATCAATATTCCGGCAAGAACCGTGGCTGCTGCAAATAAAATTGCTGCATAGCTTTGGACCTTTCCGGACTGAATTTTACGTAGTTCTCCGCCCGCCTCTGAAGAGAGACGTCCGGAGGTATTGACTGCTCCATCGACCACAAGTTGATCGATTTTGTCATAGACAAATTGTCCAGACTTAACCGCTGTTTCTCCAACGCGATCAACTGTTCCGTCGATCACTTGTTGGTTGAAGCGGTAGGCCATGCGAGCGAGCGGGCCCTTTGTTCCACCAGCAATTATGCCAGTGTAAAGATGGTCTAAGTAGTATTTCTTATCAAGAATATTGTGAATAATTTTTGCTAATGGATATGTAGTGGTCGGTCCATTCGGTAACTCAGTAAGGCTCTTACCACTTGCTTTTGAAGCAGCCTCTACTTTGACAAAGTAGTACCACCAAGCAGCGGAGGCACCTCCTATCACTACGAGTGTAGAGATGATAGCTAGAGACCATGATGGTGTGGCGTGGCTTATTGTGGGGAAGTAACCAGCGACTGGTTCAACGTAATGACCAAAACGTTCCTGGAAGGAATCTGGAACAAGTTGGAAGCCTTTTGGAAGGTTGAAAAGTCCGGCGACTATTGCAAGTCCAGCCAGAATCCAGAGGGGTACCACAATGCGGGGTCCGGATTCATGTACGTCTCCGTGACCTCGGAATTCTCCAAAGAATGTGAGATACACGCATCGAGTCATGTAGGCGGCGGTCAAAGCGGCAGTAATCATGCCCATAACGAGCATTAAGGTATAGGAGCCATTGCCGCCAGTGCCGCCAAATAAGCCCCAGCCTCCAGTTCCGGCGAGTATTTCATCCTTAGACCAGAAGCCTGCTAGCGGGGGAAGTCCCGCTAAGGCAATGGATCCAATAATGAACGTGCGGTAGGTGTGTGGCATGGCTTTTCTCATGCCTCCCATATCCGACTTCATATCGAAGCTATGCACCGCATGTGCAACAGATCCTGACCCTAAGAAGAGGCAGGCTTTAAAGAACGCGTGGGTGAATAAGTGAAATACTGCAGCAGTCCAAGCGCCTACTCCTAAGGCAAGCACCATGTAGCCAAGTTGGGAAATTGTTGAATAGGCCAATACTTTCTTTATGTCGCGTTGAACAAAGGCTAAAGAAGCTCCAACTAGTGTGGTTATGCCTCCAACTAACGCCATAAGGTTTATCGATGAGCCTCCTATTGAAAGTCCTTCAAAGAAGACTCCGTAAAGTCGAGCGATCATGAATACACCAGCAACGACCATTGTTGCTGCGTGAATAAGTGCTGAGACTGGTGTGGGGCCGGCCATGGCATCCGGTAGCCATGTATGGAGAAAGAACTGCCCGGATTTGGACATTACTGCAGCCATCAAACAGGTGGCTGCGACTAGTAGCGCTGTGTGAGAAAGTAGTCCATTGTTTGCAACAGTGTTTGTGGCTGCGATTGAAAATGATCCGAATGTGTCTGGTAAAACAGAGCCGACAGCGAAGAACAGAATCGTTACTCCGACTAAAAGGCCCATGTCGCCTACTCGGTTGGTAAGAAATGCTTTGAGTGCTGCATCGCTGTTTGGTTTTTCTTCCCACCAGTGGCCGATTAGTGCGAAGGAACAGACGCCTACTAATTCCCATGCGACCAGCAATTGTAAAGTGTTTTCTGATATTACGAGTGTGAGCATTGATGCGCTAAATAGAGAGAGAAATGCGAAGTAGTGGGTGTAACGCCGGTCTCCGCCTACATAGTCGGTCGAATATATGTGGACAAGTAGAGATACTAAAGTGACCACGAAAAGCATCATCACGGAGAGTCCGTCCACTAGAACTCCTACTGAGATATCTACTCCATTTGTCTGAAACCATGTGACAGTGTTTGAGACGGCTAGTGAGGAATGGGCCGCGTGGTGCCCTGATTCGGAGTGCCCTGATGCCGCGTGCTCATCGTGCGAGTCGTCATGATGTTCGTCATGAGAAATTTCTCCATGGTGTTCAACTGTTACGACTGCTAGATGTGTTTCTTCGCCGTGGTAGTTGTCCCGATGATCCAGCCATGCCAATCCAGTAAGGACTGCTAAAACGAAAGCTATACCCACGGCTGCTATGCCAAGTTCTGCTCCTTTTCGGGGCATGCGTTTCCCAAAAAATAGAATTCCGAGAAATGAAAGGGCGGGTATTAGCGGAATCAACCATGCGTTACGAAGTAGCCATGCTCCTCCCGAAGTGATTCCAAGAGGCAGCCCGCTTTGTGATGCTGATTCTGCGAAGATGAAGAGTTCTGTCATCATTTAACCCTTCATCAAATCGATCTCTGTGAGATCAATATTTCTGCGATTACGGTACAGGAGAAGAATCATGGCTAGACCTACGCCTACTTCTGCTGCAGCTACGGCTATTACAAAAAGAGCAAACACTTCTCCAGAAATAGAATCTCGGAAGGCTGCGAAAGAAACCAGATTTATATTCACTGCATTGAGTATCAACTCAATTGACATGAGTACTAAAACTCCATTGCGGCGGGCTAATACGCCGTAGACACCTATGGCGAATAATGCTGCAGAAAGTAAGAGAAATTGATTTAAGTACATATCAATCTTTCCTCGCTACTACGATTGCGCCGATAAGCGCTGCGAGAAGAAGCACAGATATAGCCTCAAACGGGATAATGAATTGGCTAAAAATACTGTCCCCAACGGTGGCAGTAGTACTTGGAGAACTACGTGTTAATTCAGCATCAGAGAAAGTATTAATCAACGCTCCAGCAGTAACAATCGCGAGAAGACCAGCGACTAAACAGGACATTAGGCGCTGCTCTCCTTTTTCCTCTTCATCTACGCCCAAAGCTCCTCGAGTAAGCATGATTCCGAAAAGAAACAGAACGACTATCGCTCCGATATAAACCAAAACTTGTGTAACCCCAACAAATTCTGCGCCAAGCAAGATGAAAATTGCGGCTGAACCAGCAAGCACAATAACGAGATATAAGGCGGCATGTACCACATTCCGAGTTGTAACCATGCGAAGAGCGCTAAAGAGCATAATGACAGCGATCAAGCCGAACGCAATGTTTTGCGCAACTACAACTTCACCGCCGGTCAAAGGGTCAAGACCCGCCATCTCGCCATATACGCTCATTGGGGAACCGTCAATTTCTTTGCCTCGCTGCCTGCTTCATAATCTTCAAAATCAGGCACTGTTTCCATCCATTGGCTGAGCAAAGTTTTGTCATGAAGAAGGTCGGCGATTTTTAGTTCTGAATATTCATATTCAGGGGTCCAGAACAATGCCTCAAATGGGCAAACGTCAACGCATATTCCACAGTACATACAAAGAGAAAAGTCAATGTCGAAGCGGTCGAGTGCGTTTTTCTTTCTTGGCTTTCCTCCAGGACGACGCGGAGGAGCTTTATATTTATGGCCTTCGATATAAATACACCAGTCTGGACATTCTCGCGCACAGAGCATGCATGCGGTGCAGTTTTCTTCATGAAGAGCAATTACTCCTCTTGCCCGTGGGGGTGGAGATTCTTTCACATGTGGATACTGGACCGTGTGTGACCCCTTAGTGAGTGTTCTGACAAGAGTTTTGAAAGTAACCCCTAATCCTTTAATTAGACCGGGTAATTTGATTTTTCTCATTTTTAAAAGACCACCTTAAGAACACCTGTAATCACGATATTGACCAATGAAAGTGGAATGAGAACTTTCCATGCCAATTGTTGAAGTTGATCTTCTCTAAATCTTGGATAAGTAAATCGAAACCAAAAAATAAAGAAAGCAACTAGAAGCATTTTCCCAAGCAAAATAATTGGGCCAATAACATTAAAGAGGTTATCTGTTGCTTCAAGTCCCGGGACGTACCATCCTCCGAGGAAGAGCGTGGCTGCTAACGCAGAGAAGATAGCAGCGGTTGCGAACTCTCCGATAAAGAACATTAAGAATCGTATGCCGGAGTACTCGGTGAGATAACCAGTCACGAGTTCTGATTCGGCAACCGGCATATCAAATGGAGGCTGTGTGAGTTCTGCCTGAACAGCAATCAAGAAAATTAAGAATCCAACAAATTGTGTAATAACATATGGACTGCCGATCCCTCCGAAACCGAAGATTTCTCCTGTGGCTTGCGCCATCACTATCTCTTGCACATTCAACGTTCCGGCCTGAATAACGACTCCGACTACTGCTAAAATCATTGGGAGTTCATAGGCAATGAGCTGACCAGTAGCTCGTAGAGCCCCAAGCAAAGAATATTTTGAAGATGAAGCCCATCCTGCCATGAGAATTCCTATGACAGAGATTGATGAAACAGCGAGACCAAGAAATATTCCGGTATCCACATCTATGAACCAAAGATCCGGTCCAGCTGGGATAACTAAGATTAAAAGGAAAGTGGATACGAGTACCACAAATGGTGCCAGTTTAAAAATAAGCCGGTCTGCGGCTTGTGGCACAATGTCTTCTTTCTGTAAAAATTTGCCTACTTCGGCTAGAAGTTGCAGTGAGCCATACGGTCCAGCTTCCATTGGCCCAAGTCTGCTCTGCATAAAACTCATCATTTTAAATAGGAAAAGGTACACCAATGTTCCAGCTGGGAGGAGTACCGCTACTAGCCCAACAAGAAGTCTGATGGTGGTTTCCTGCCAATACGCGAGGTCTGCTAATACAACACTCATCGGTCTATATCTCCCAATATGAAATACAAACTTGCCAAGATTGAAATTACGTCTGGGACGTAAACTCCTTTAAGCAGCCAAGGGGTAATTGACACGTTGTTGAAAGAGGCAGATCGAATTTTCACACGGAAAGGAGTCAAGTCTCCTTTTGAAATAACGTAGTATCCCATAACTCCAAGTGGATTCTCAGTCTCTACATAAGCTTCGCCTGCCGGAACTTTTATTATTCTTGGCACTTTGGCCATAACTGGACCAGATGGTATCCCGTCAAGAATTTGTTCAATCATGGTGCACGATTCACGTACTTCTTGCAGACGTACCCAGAATCGTGCGAATGAATCACCATCAGGGTGCGTCCATACTTTCCAATCTAATTCGTTGTGGACTAGTCCTGCCCCGCCGTCTCGTCGGATGTCCCAATCAACTCCACTAGAGCGAATATTTGCTCCTGATAGTCCGTAGGAAAGACCAATGTCAGCAGGTATGACCCCAATGTTTCTTGTCCGTGATTGGAAAATTTCATTCCCTACAACCAGAGTTTCAATTTCATCACAGAAGTTCCGAATTCTTTTGAGTACTCCTCGTGTTTCATCTATCCATCCCTTTGGGAGATCATCTTTTAAACCACCGATCCGATCAAAGTTAGGATGGAATCTTCCACCCGTTACTGCCTCAATCTGGTTCAAAATAAATTCCCGGTCGCGGAAAGCGAAAAACACAGGAGTAACGGCTCCTAGTTGTACTCCCATGTCTCCTAGGAAAAGGACTACATTTGCGATACGTGACATTTCAAAGAGTGCGGTGCGTATCCATTGGGCTCGAGGTGGGGCTTCTACTTCCATCAGTTGCTCGGCTGCAAGAATAAACGGGACTTCGTTGGCAAAACTTCCTAACCAGTCAATTCGGTTAACCAGAGTTGTGACTTGTGGGTAGGTCCGTACCTCAGTTAATTTTTCGTAACCTCGGTGCATGTACCCCATAAGTGGTTCAGCTGAAATGACTTGCTCTCCATCAAGCCTGACCACAATGCGTAAGGTCCCATGTGTAGCCGGGTGTTGTGGTCCAATATTTAGAGTCATTCCTTCTGTTTCGATTTCAAGATTGACTCTGGCATCTGCTGCCTGTGCAGCTATGTAAGCCATTTGTTTGGTGTCAGCAGTGTCGCTCATGCATCCACCTCGTCTTCTTCGGACTCTTCTCCTGGCATATCTTCAACATCAACTATGCCCGGCCAAGGTTTTATCCGGCGAGCAAGGAGAGCGAAATCTTTTCTCATCGGATAACCCTCAAAATCTCCTGGGAGATACAGTTTCACTGGGTTAGGGTGATTTAAGAAAGTGATTCCGAACATTTCAGACACTTCTCGTTCATGCCAGTCTGCTCCAGGGTAAATAGAAGACCATGATTCAATAGAAAGATCGGTGTCCTCTAAGTCAACTTTTAAAGAAATTCCTAAATGGTTTTCTGGGTCATGCACTCTCGCTAACAGTTGAAATCTTGTTTCTCCTCCTGTTGTTCCCCAGGTCATTTCTTCTGGTGTAACTGGTTCTGGTTGGTCTACTTGAGCATCCATGTCACGTCCGAAAGGTGACGGTAGCCAATCAATAGCTGAAAGGAAATTGAAATACCTCATGTTGTGACGGTTCAAAAGGACTTGTGCAGTCTCTAACCATGCTTCTTTTGTGACACGTGCCCAAACATCGACTTCTGCAATTATTTCTGTGACGACAAGTGATTCGCCTAGATCGTCTTTTAATTTTGATATCAGATCTTCTCGAATATCATCACGTTTCGGGATTTCGCCTTCTTCGTTTGTTTCTTCAAGAGACGACAATTGGATCACCGTTCCAGCGCTCAGTCATGTCCTCTGATGCAATTCGTTCTTGGAGTAGCACTATCCCCTCTAATAGGGCTTCAGGCCTTGGAGGGCACCCAGGAACATAAACATCAACTGGGATTATTTGATCAACACCTTTAGTAACTGAATAACTATCCCAATATGGTCCGCCACTATTTGAGCATGACCCCATAGAAATTACATATTTTGGTTCTGGCATCTGCTCATAAAGTCTGCGTACCACGGGAGCCATTTTGTCCGTCACAGTACCCGCTATAACAACCATGTCCGCTTGACGAGGGCTAGCAGGAAATGGAATTACTCCAAGACGCATTACGTCATAACGAGGCGAAGCAAACGCGGCTCCCATTTCAATAGCGCAGCAAGCTAATCCCCACTGATACACCCAAAGAGAATATTTCCGGCTGACATTAAGTAGCGCCGTTAGTGGTTTCGGAAGTTTGCCGTTTTCTACTAAACCCATCGAAGAAGACCTTTCCGCCAAGCATAAAATAACCCGAGAGCGAGAATGAAAATGAAAATGGCCATCTCTACTAAGCCGAAAACACCATAGGTTTCGAGTCGTGCCGCCCATGGAAAGATAAAGACAGCTTCAACATCAAACAATACAAACATCAATGCAAAAACGTAATATCTAATGTTTGATTGGCTCCACATATCCCCTTGTGGATCCACTCCGCTCTCATAGTTGATGATCTTTTCCGGTGTGGCTTTACGCGGACGAATAAGACTTCCCAATCCAAGAAAAGTGCCCACAACAACAAGGGCTAAGCCGCCAAAAAGAACTAGGGTCAACCAACTACGAAGGAACTCAGACACGAAACTAAAACCTAACTATTTCAATGGGTAAAGACCAACACCAACCCTGAATAATTGGTATTAAATAAAGATTATCTGCCGGAATAGCTGCCTTTGGGGAACCAAATGAATATTTAAACATTTACCCTCCTACCAAAATCGGGATTGCATCTTTTGCAAGATCAACTAACAGTGAAGGGAAGATTCCTACGACAATGGTGAAGGCCGCTGATACTGCTATAACTACACGGCCTCCATTATCGATAAATAGTTCTTTTTCTTCGGAAGGCTCAGATAGATACATGCTCACAATGATACGCAAATAAACAAAAGCGGCGATCGCTGTAGCTAGCATCGCGACTATAGCGGGTGTCCAAGATCTAGCTTCAACTGCTGCTGCTATAACTCCAAACTTTGCTATGAACCCAGCAGTAAAGGGCACTCCGGCTTGTGCAAGTAAAAGAATCGTGAACGCTCCTGCTAGAACTGGTTTGCGTATTCCTAAACCTTTATAGGCCTCTAGATCGTGTTGGTTATCTCCTTGATCTCCAACTAGTGAAATAACTGCAAAACTTCCAGTCGCAAGAAATGCATATATTGCGAGGTAAGTAAACGTTGCCGCGATGCCCCGTTCAGTTGCTGCTTCTACTCCAATTAATAAAAACCCAGCATGAGTTATCGAAGAATAAGCCAACATCCTTTTAACATCTGTTTGAACAACAGCTCCTATAGATCCAACTAGAACTGAAGCAATAGCTAAAGCTGCTATTGCTGGGCTCCAGTCAGACACATACGAGCCAAATGTGGCTACAAATACCCGCAAGAGCGCTGCAAATCCAGCTGCTTTTACCCCTGCTGCCATCCATCCGACAACAGGACTTGGTGCACCTTGATACACATCTGGAGTCCAAGCATGAAATGGGACTGCAGCAACTTTAAAACCTAATCCTGCAAGCAGCATCGCAAATCCAGCTAAAAGAAGACCATCATCAAAAAGAATATTTACAGAAAGCCACTCTTTAATTTCAACAAGATTTGTGGAGCCAGTTGCGCCATAAATTAAAGCAATTCCATAAAGCAAAAAGGCTGATGCAAATGCGCCAAGTATGAAATATTTGAGAGCTGCTTCTTGAGATTGAATTTTTCGCAAGTGATACGCCGCTAGTACGTAAGTGGCTAAGGAGAGTATTTCTATTCCAAGGAACATTACTATGAGCCCATTGGCGGAGGCCATCACTATTCCTCCTGCAGCTGCAAGAAGCAACAAGACGTAAAATTCCACTTCTGGTAGATCTTCTCGTTTTAAATAAGGATGCGCTAGAGCGATTGTCGCAATAACTACGAGAATGAGGATTCCTGTAATGAAAACTGAGCTGTGATCCACTCCTACAGATCCTGCAAGAAATGTTTTTGGGCCTTCTTCCGCAATGCGATTCCATATCGGGAACAAAGAAATAAAGCCTGCTGTGGAAATTCCAGCCACCCACAAAGCCGAAAACCATGATGGAAGATTACTTTTTATCGAAGCAAAAGTGAGAAGGACTACTGCACCTCCCCCGGTTAAGAGAAGCGGAACTAAAGCCCACCACAATACTTCTGGACTTGGAATAGTTTGTAATTCAGCAAACATTATTCGTGCGCTCCATGATCAGAGGAATTACTTTCCCCGATACTTGATCCTTTTTGAGTAATTGGCTCATGGAACTCATCGACGTGAGTCTCAATGTGTTCAATGAGTGCATCCACTGCAGGTTCCATACGTTCTATAACTGGACGAGGGTAAACGCCCATAAAAATAATTAGAGCAACAAGAGGCCCAAGAACTAGTTTTTCTTTTAGAGATAGATCTCGTATAGCTTCTTTATCTTCTTTTGTTGGACCATGGAATACTCGTTGATAAGCCCAAAGTAAATATAAGGCAGCGAGAACGACTCCAATTGTTGCAACTACTGCCCACCAACGGTGAGCATTGAAAACTCCGAGGAGAATAAGGAACTCTCCAACAAAGCCATTTAACCCTGGTAGTCCTATTGAAGAAAGCATGACCAGTGTGAAAATTCCTGCCATAAGCGGAGCCGACCGTTGAAGGCCCCCTAATTCTTGTATTTGTCGTGTGTGTGTCCGTTCGTAAATCATTCCCACTAGTAAGAAAAGGGCGCTTGTTGATATGCCATGGTTGATCATTTGTAAAAGTCCACCTGTAATACCCTCTGTATTGAGAGCAAAAGTTCCAAGGACTATGAAACCAAGATGTGCAACAGATGAATAAGCAACAAGACGCTTAAGGTCTTTCTGCATGGTTGCTACCACTGCGCCATAAAGAATTCCTATTACTCCCAGAGTTAGAAATACTGGTGCGAAATAATGCGATGCTTCAGGAAATAGATACAAACCAAATCTTAAAAAGCCATATGTTCCAAGCTTGAGTAAAACACCAGCAAGAATAACTGAACCTGCAGTAGGAGCTTCGGTATGCGCATCCGGCAACCAAGTGTGTAACGGAAAGATTGGGACTTTTACCGCAAAACCAAGTGCGAAAGATAAGAACACCCATCTTGCAGTCGTGGTTGCCAAACTTTGAGCCTCTGCGATCTCTACGAGGTCAAATGTAATTGATCCACCTGTTGCCTCAGCATGGAGAAATGCTAAAGCGAGAATTCCGACCAACATAAGTGCAGAACCAGCCATGGTGTAGAGAAAAAACTTTGTGGCTGCATAAGTTCGATTGTCATGACCCCACCGCCCAATGAGAAAATACATTGGGACCAGAACTGCTTCGAAACACAAGAAAAACATGACTAAATCAAGACTGACAAATACTCCCATGACGCCTGCCTCTAGAACTAAAAGCCAGCCATACCATGCTCTATTACTGTGTTCTGGGTTGGTAGCAAGAAGGGCTAGTGGGAAAAGCACCCCAGTTAGGACAACTAAGAATAAAGAGATTCCATCGATTCCAAAAGTCCATGAAATACCGAGGTCTGATAACCATTGTTGCTGGCTGCCGAATTGAAATTCGGCAGACCCAGGGGTTGAATCGAATGCTGATAAAAGCCAAATTGAGATAGCCCCTGTAGTCACAGATGTTATGACAGCAATAAGTTTCAATAGTTCTGGTCTCTGGCGAGAAGTTACCGCGACTAATAACGCCCCAATAAGGGGAATTATTATTAGTGACGGTAAAACAGGAAAACTGCTTGAGGTCGACGAAGCAAGAAGTGCGGTGCTCATAAAATATTTGACCTCACTAAAAACCAGCAAAGCAAAGCAACAACTCCGACTCCAATCAAAGCTGCATAAGTCCTTATGAAACCGTTTTGGATTTTTTGAACGGATTTAGATTTCCACTTGATAAGTCTTGCAACTCCATTAACAGCACCGTCAATCACTCGACTATCAAATGAAGAAACCGCTTTGAATCCTTTAATTCCTGGTCCTCCCATGAAATCAGACACTTTCTTATCAACGGTCCAAGCATCAGCTAATAGAGGCTGCTCGAAAATTGCATAGTGAATACGTTTCTTTTGATACGTCATGATTGCGATTGAGATCCCAATAAGTCCACCAATGATGGCTACTACTGCCAATATCCACATCGTGCTAGTTTCAACATGCAAATGAACTTCGTTACCAAATAAAGTTGGTTCTAACCAATGTTCAAGTCGTTTGAGCGTTCCTGAGAATGGAAGCTGGATCAAACCAGCCACTGTGGCTAGTCCAGCAAGGATTACTAAAGGGAGGGTCATTGTCCACGGAGACTCATGAGGGTGATGTTCAATTCGTTCTTTGACTTCTGTTGGTAAGTACTCTTGGATTTTGCTGGTGTCTGGAGCATCATCAAGAATGGAATTCGATACTGAAGAATCGGTTTCCGATTCATCCTTTATTTCTTCCAGTTCTTTTTGTGCTAATTCACGATTTTCTTCTGAAAGTTGCAAGGAGTTTTCAAGTTCATGAAGCTTCTGATCAGCAGCGAGAACCTGGTCTTCTGCTTCAATTACAGCAGCGGCTAAAGCTTCGGGGTCTGATTCAGTGTCATCATTAGGGATTAGTTCATTTACAGCTTTTTGCGCTTCACTTAATTTTGTTCTAGCAGTCTCAGTTTGTGAACGTGCCTCTTCTATTTCCTTCTGAACTTTTTCAATTTCATTAGCAAGATCTGCAATTACTTCTGTGGCTTTTTCTATACGTGCTTGCCAAGCCGCTCTTATCTCTTCTGGTTGTGCATCAGTGAATCTATAGCGACCAAAGAAAGTGAGAACGACCTGTCTAGTCATGTAGAAGGCTGTTAAAACGGCGGTTAGTAATCCGAATGCCCAGAGAACTGGGGATTCATTCCAAGCAAAAGCAAGTATTTCATCTTTTGACCAAAAGCCAGAAAAGGGAGGCACTCCGGCTATAGCTAGCCATCCGACGATAAATGTAGCGCTTGTGATCGGCATGAATCGACGTAGGCCGCCATAATGCCGCATATCTTGATCACCATTCATGCCATGTATCACTGACCCAGACCCAAGAAAGAGAAGCGCTTTAAAGAACGCATGAGTCACCATGTGAAATATTGCAGCTACATATGCACCAGTCCCCACTGCTAAAAACATGTAGCCAAGTTGACTGACTGTGGAGTATGCCAAAACTTTTTTAATGTCATTTTGTGCTACTGCAATCGTGGCAGCAAATAAAGCAGTCCCCACTCCAACCCATGCAATCATTGTTGGGACCCATGACGCGGCGTCAGCAAGTATTGGATTCACTCTGGTCAGTAGGTATATGCCGGAGGTGACCATGGTTGCGGCGTGAATAAGGGCTGAAACTGGTGTTGGACCAGCCATAGCATCAGGCAACCACAGGTATAAGGGGAACTGGGCGGATTTCCCAATCGCTCCGATAAATAACATTACGGCTATTAATGTTGCTGTGGATTCAAGAATCTGTCCTGAGGCTGCTGTATCAAGCACTTCTGTGTAATTAATGCTGCCAAAAGTAAAGAAGGTTAAGAAGATCGCTATCATGAATCCCCAGTCACCGATGCGATTTGTAATGAATGCTTTTTTACCTGCTGAGGCATTTTTCTCTTCTGTGAACCAGAAAGAAATTAATAGATATGAACAAGCGCCGACGCCTTCCCAACCTAAGAATGTCAGTAAGAGGTTGTCCCCTAGGACCAGCATCAGCATGGAGAATGTGAATAAATTTAAGTAAGCGAAAAATCGACTGAAGTTGTGATCTCCGTGCATGTATCCGATGGAGTAAAGATGTATTAGTGCTCCAACCCCTGTAATGAATAAGCACATTGTCAGTGATAATGGATCAATAAGAAAACCGACATCTACGGAAAAATCTCCCGCTGGAACCCACGTAAATAGAGAAGAAGTAATTCGGCGATGATGTTCGTCGCGTGAAAGAAGATCGATATAAATGCCTAAAGTTGCTGCAAACGAAGTAACTACGGTTGCGGTAGCAAGCCATCCTGATCTAGGTTCCCCTATGCGACGACCAAACAGTAACAAAGTTATTGAACCTACTAGCGGGAGCATTGGGATTAGCCAAACTAAATCAGACATCAGTTAACCCTTCAACCCTGAAAAGTCGTCAATAGCAGTAGTTGGTTGTCTGCGAGCTATAGCGACGATGATCGCTAATCCGATTACTACTTCGGCAGCGGCTACAACAAGTGCAAAAAAAACTGCCATCTGGCCACCTAGTCCACCAAGAGCTGAATTAAATGCAACAAAAGTTAATGTCACAGCATTAATCATTAATTCCACACACATAAAAAGAACAAGTGGATTTCTGCGTATGAGGACGCCAACCGCTCCGATGGCAAAAAGAACTGCTGCAAGAACGAGATACCAAGTTGTGGTTACTTCCATTACTCCACATCCCCGTTATCTTCAGGTGACGGTCTTTCATCGTTGGTTGTTTCAAGAATTGGTAATGGTTGAAGTGGGCCCTTAAGCCGTCGAGCTAGTGCTACTGCACCAACAATGGCAACTGTTAGCAGAAGAGCAGTAAGTTCGACTGCGAATAAGTGGTCGTGGAAAAGAGTACCTCCAAGATTCTTAGTATTAGTTCCTCCTAATGAGACTTCTGATACCGACGTGGAAGTTCCTGTAGGCCCACTCACAGAAATTAAGAGTGTGGTGAGCATCAATCCCAAAATTGAAGACCCGATAACTATCGTCAACGGCCGTTGTCCAGAAATTGGTTCAATTCCAAGATCATCTGCTCGATCAACACCCAAAAGCATTATTACAAAGAGGAAGAGTATGACAATCGCTCCTGCATAAACAACAACTTGGACGGCTGCTAAAAAAGTTGCATCTAACAAAATAAAGAGCACGGCTATTCCAAATAAAGTCTCTACGAGAAAGAGCGCTGCATGCACGGGATTATTTGCTATCAAAACTCCCAATGCACCTGAGAGAACTATTGCACTGCAGATGATGAAGACAGCTAATTCCATTATCAGCTCTCCCCATTCTGACTGTCTTCGGGTGCACGTATTCCATAGCCAAGTTCGCTATCCCAAGCGACTTTTCCAACATATTCACTAGAACCGCTTGGGGAAGTAGCTCTCATCCACGCTGAAGTTTGTAAATCTTCTCCTGGTCGCCAGTCTTCCCAAGGAAGATGTTGAGGCAGCCCTGTTGATTCATCTACAACTAACTCATCTTTGGTGTAGACAGCGTCTTCGCGATTAGTGAATGAAAATTCAAATAGTTTTGTTTCAGTTATTGCTTGTGTAGGACAGGCTTCAACACATAAGTCACAGTGAATACAGCGAAGGTAATTAATTTCAAATACAAATCCATATCTCTCACCAGGAGAAACTGGTTCATTTTCTGGATTGTCTGCCCCACGAACATAAATACAATCTGCTGGGCAGACTCCGGCGCAGAGTTCGCATCCAATGCATTTCTCCATACCGTTTTCATATCTATTGAGTACATGTCTTCCATGAAGTCGTGCAGGTTTGTCCCTCTTGCTCTCTGGATAAGGAACGGTTACTCTTTTTTCCCATAATTTTCGAAAAGTAACTGCAAATCCTTGTAAATATCCCATTAGTTTGCCTCCTCAAATGCTTGAGAAGCTCTTTGCATTTTTGCTTTACGAATAGCTGCCATTAAAGCTAAAGCCCCAACACTGATAACTGTTAATCCAATCAAAATGACTATCCAAGATTGCCAGCCTTGATCATTTGCAATATTGAGTGCTGCGATAAGCAAGAACCAGCCAAGAGATGCAGGTATAAGAATCTTCCACCCTAAATCCATGAGTTGGTCATAACGAAGCCTTGGAAGAGTGGCTCGAAGCCAAACGAAGACGAAAAGGAATATCCCTACCTTTAAGAAGAACCAGATTGGTGGCCAAATCCATGGAATAGCTTCGATGAGGATTGGACCGTTAGGGCCACCAAGAAAAAGTGTTACCGCTATTGCAGACATAGTTATAACGTTCATGAATTCCGCTAGAAAAAATAGGGCGAAACGCAAAGCACTATATTCGGTATGGAACCCACCAACTAATTCTTGTTCTGCTTCAACGAGATCAAATGGTGGTCGGTTAAGTTCAGCAGTTCCAGCAATAACAAAAATTATGAATGGAACCACTCCGGTAGTAACTAAGTTCCAATTCCATGTTGACTGTCCTGAAACTATTCCATTTGTTGACAGAGTTCCGCTCATTAAGAACACTGTTGCTATTGAGAGTCCAAGGGCAGCTTCGTAACTAATCATTTGAGCAGAAGATCGAACTGCACCTAATAGTGGATACTTAGACCCTGACGACCATCCAGCAAGCATGACTCCATACACAGCTATTGAAGACGTAGCGAGGAAAAATAAAACCCCGATAGGTGGATCAGCGACTTGAACCAAGGTTTCATGGCCAAACCAGGTAACAATACCGCCGTTATTGTTACGAAAATCTCCACCGATTGGGACAATAGCAAAAACTAAAAATGCAGGAATAAGAGATAAATATGGAGCAAGTTTGAATACAAACCGGTCTGAGCGTTCGGGTATTAGATCTTCTTTGAAAAAAAGTTTGATGCCGTCTGCAAGTGTTTGAAGTATTCCCCAAGGACCAGCTACTGATGGTCCAATTCGATTTTGCATATCACTGATCAGTTTTCTCTCAAACCAAATCATCAACATGACTGCTACGAGTAAGAATACAAAAGCGATTCCTACTTTCATTAGGACAATTAATACGACTGTGAGATCAACGTTCCCGCTTAAAAGCGGATCAGTTCCAAGAATCATCATTTTGAAACCACCGTTAAGTCCGTTACGGGAACAAATGCATCAATTAATTCTGTTGCGGCAAATCCTGTGTGGTTAAGCCCAACGTGAACGGTTCCCTTAGCTACTTTTGAGTCTGGTTTTGCTGGTAATACAACCGAACCCTTCGGACCCATCACTTCTACTTCTTCTCCAACCTCTACTCCTAAAGCGGAAAAATCAGTTGGTTCGAAACCTAGAGAAGCTTTTGGAGTTAGCCCAACAAGAGACTGACTATATGCATTGAAGGTTCCTTGGTCATACATTGTTCTCGTAACCACCAAGCGAAATGAATAAGCATCATGACTTTGAACCTTTGTTTCTCCTGGTCGTGATAACTCAAATCCTCCTTTGACTAGAACTCCTTCTCGTGATTGCTCAGATAGAGAATGGATTATGTCTTGATGGATAGGGGAGATTTTTTCTATTTCTTCCCATATTTCTTCAACTGATCTAAAGCCCAGATCAATGTCAAGATATTTAGCGAGATCAACTGCAATCATCCAATCAGGCCGGGCGGTACCTGGAGGAGAAACTTTTCTTGAAATTAGGCTTATGCGTCCTTCTAAGTTGGTGAAAGTTCCGTCTATTTCTGTCGGGCCAGCAGCCGGAAGCACAATGTCTGCTTGACAGGTTGTATCGGTTGGGAATAAATCTATTGAAATAATAATTTTTGTTTTTTCAATAGCTTCTTCGGCAAGACTTTTATCAGGAAAATCGTTAAGTGGGTCTGCTCCTAGTAGCAATAGAACATCAATTTTTCCTTCGGCTGCTGCTTCAATAATTTGAACGGCATCATGGCCTCTTGTCGTGGGTAATGTTGGCCAGATTTCTTTAATAGAGGCTTGATGGCTGGTGAGAGTCGTTCTTCCAGGTAATAAATTGGGGGCCATCCCCATATCAAATGCTCCATGAATATTTCCCCGGCGTATCAAAGAAAGGAACTCGACGTCGGCGAGACGATCATGTAATGCCAAAGCAGCATCTATTACTGGTCCTTCGGTTTCCGCCAATGAAGAACGACCAAGCAGAACAGTGACACTGTCTGCGGTCTGTAATAGTGACCCGGCTTTTTTCGCATCTTCTGGGTCCACTCCTCCGATTGGGGCTACGCCTCCTTCGCCAAACATGGCCTTTACCACTTCAGTAGTTTCTCCGGGCCGAACTCGAAGACTGTGAGCAGCGTATGGAGTTAATCCAGTTGATGTTGGAGTTAATTCAATAAGGGTTGCTCCGTCATGCACTACGGCATGCCGGAGACGAAGGTAGAGCGATCCGAGTTCTTCTTTTGGATCAGGTCCTAAAAGGACAATTGTTCCACCTGGTTTACAGGCGTCATTTATTGTCGCACGAGGTAATCCTAATAAGAATTCTGGGGGAAGTCCGTCTCCCATCTGAGCATCTATATTGTCTGTTCCTAAAATCCCTTTAGCAACTTTCGTCCATGCATATTGTGATTCATTAGTTAAACGAGCACCTCCCAATATGGCGATTCGGTCTGAAGAAGTTTCCTTTAGTGCACTAGCAGCAGCTTTTAGAGATTCAGGCCAAGATGACTTGTCTTGTTGCGAATTTTCAGTTTCTTTTTTGTTTATTAACGGGGTATCAAGACGGTCTACATTACTAAAAGCCTCAAATATGAATCGTTCTTTATCAGAGATCCATCCCCAATTAACGCTGTCTGAGTCCACTCCTTGGATTCGTAAAACTTGATTTCTTGAAGCATGTATGGAGATGCGACTTCCGACAGAGTCAAACGCGCTCGTTGATTCTGCTTCTTCTAAATCCCATGGCCTGGCTTTGAATCGGTATGGTCGAGCGGTGAGTGCTCCAACGGGACATATCTGTACTGTGTTACCACTGAAATAAGAGCTAAATGGTTCATCAGGGAAGGTGTTGACTTCAGTCTGAGATCCGCGTCCTTGGAAGTGTATAAGTTTGTCTCCCGCTACTTCATCTGCAAATCGAGTGCACCGGTCACAAAGGATGCATCTTTCACGATCGAGATAGACATTTTCACTGATTGGTATTGGTTTTTCAAAGTTACGTTTCTGCTCTATGTAACGACTTTCACCAGGTCCATATGCGAGTGTCTGATCTTGTAATGGACACTCTCCACCCTTGTCGCATATTGGACAATCAAGAGGATGATTGATGAGAAGAAATTCTAAAACCCCATCTTGGGCTTTTAATGTCTTTTCTGATTCAGTATCAACTGTCATTCCTGGTTGACAAGTCAGCATGCAAGATGGCTGCAAACTCGGACCTCTCCCTGTGTCGACTTCTACAAGACACATACGGCACATACCTACTGGCTTAAGACGAGAGTGATGGCAAAATCTCGGAATTTCGGTTCCCATCCTCTCGGCCGCATCAATTAAGAGCTCTCCAGGTTTTGCTATAAATTTTTCACCGTTAAGAGTGACTTCTATTTCGCCTGTGTTCTCTTCACTCATTGCTCTACCTCAATCGGGGCAGCAGAGACCGGAATACTGTCACGCTGAGTTATGAGAGTTTCAAATTCAGTCCTGAACCGCCGAATTGCTGAAGTAATAGGTGCAACAGACGATGGACCTAATGGGCATATTGTGGTTTGACGAGGAGGAAATGGAACAGCTTCAAGATCTTGTTCGCTAAAAGCTGCGACTGGATAGGGACCTGGACTTATGTTATCTCCGATGTCTAGAAGGAGTTCGATATCTGATGGCCGGCCATCTCCCTCATAGATCCGACGTAAGATTTTTTCTTCCCAAGTGGTTCCTTCTCGGCAAGGTGAACATTTTCCACAAGATTCTCTAGCAAAAAACCGCACCACTCTCAGACATGCTTTAACCGCATCTGTGGTTTCGTCCATTACCACTATTGCACCGGACCCAAGCATTGAACCTGCGTCTCCGATCAGGCGAGCTTCTAAAGGTAAATCTAAGTGTTCTTCAAAGAACCAAGGAGCGGATCCACCTCCGGGGATGAACATTTTTAGTTCTTTTCCGTTTCGAATTCCTTGGCAAAAGTTCTCTCCGTAAAATAAGTCACGAAATGTGGTGACTCCTTGTTCGACTTCATAGACCCCTGGTCTATTTACATGACCGGATATAGCGAATAGGCGTGTTCCGGGAGACGTTTCAGATCCCATCTCTTTATATGCGGAAGCACCATTGTCGATAATCCACGGAATGTTCGAAAGAGTTTCTACATTGTTTACGATCGTTGGTTGCCCATAAAGCCCTATTGCCGCTGGAAAATATGGAGGCTTAAGACGTGGCATTCCTCTATTTCCTTCAAGGCTTTCTATAAGCGCTGTTTCTTCACCAACTATGTAGGCCCCAGCGCCCCAATGGAGGACGATGTCAACTGAAAAGTCTTGACCAAGAATATTTCGACCTACGTAACCGGCTTCATACGCTTCATTTAATGCGTTTGCTATGCGTTCTTGGGCTAATGCCATTTCTCCTCTTACATAAAGAAAGCATTGCGAGAGACCCAACGCATAGCAAGCAATCAGACATCCTTCGATTAATTGATGCGGGTCACGTTCCATTAAGAGACGATCTTTGTAAGTGCCTGGCTCGCTTTCGTCTCCGTTGACTACGAGATATCGAGGCCATACTCCCTCTGGGCAAAACCCCCATTTCACTCCAGCTGGGAATCCAGCTCCGCCGCGACCAAGCAATACGGCTTCCCGTACTTCGTCGTGTACTTCTGAAGGTTTTTTCTCCAGTGCTTTTCTGAGCCCGTTATATCCGCCTGTATTTAGAAATCTTTCAAGAGTGAAAGAGTCTTCAAATTGAAACCGTTCAGTGATGAGCTTAGGTCCGTCGTTGTTGATGTAACCGGCTGCGAAAGCAGGAGCTGAGTTATTCATGACTTAGCCTCTTCTGTATTTTTTTCCATCCAAACAGGAGCCGTCTTAGAGTCTTCTGGAGGGGTTATTCCCGCTTTTCTATCTATCGGAATATGTTGTTGTATCCGAGACAGTGCCCCATGTGAAGGAATATCACCACTATCGCCTTGTTTGCCCTTATCTAATGGGCTTCTGCCAGAGCGAAGTTCAGCTACAACTTCGTCAAAAATATTTTCATCAGCCCGATGAAAATATCGGTAATTTACTGTGAAACAAGGAGCCTCGGTACATGCTGCAATGCATTCCACATCTTCGAGAGTGAAAAGACCGTCTTCTGTCGTTTCGCCATCTGTAATTCCGAGAACTGCTTCTGCATGATGCAGTAATTCCTCTCCTCCTAATAGTTGGCAAGAAATATTTGTACACACGTTTATTAAGTACTTTCCTACCGGATGGAATTTAAACATTTCATAGAAACTGCCTGTTCCGAGAACTTCAGCTGAAGTGACATCGGTTAACTCAGCGATATGTGTCATTGCTTCATTTGTAATCCAACCGTTTTGTTCTTGGGCTAGATGAAGTAATGGAATTAACGCTGACTTAGCGCGAGGATACCTGTCGATGATTTCATGAGCTCGACGAAGATTTTCCTCAGTGAAGTAAGCCATTATCGGTCTACCTCTCCCATGATTGGGTCTACTGAGGAAATTACCGCTACCCCATCTGCTATGAGTCCACCTTCCATTAGGTGCGGCAGAGTTTGAAGGTTTACGAAACTTGGTCCGCGTATATGCATCCGGTACGGGTTTGGTCCTCCGTCAGAGACGATGTAGCAGCCAAGTTCTCCTCTAGGACTTTCTACTGCTACGTAGGCTTCACCTTCAGGAACATGAAAACCTTCTGTGAAGATTTTGAAGTGGTGTATCAAAGCTTCCATTGATTCATCAATTCTTGCCCGAGGAGGTGGGGTGACTTTTTTGTTTTGAATTCGGTAATCACCCTCAGGCATTAGTTCGAGAATCTGTTCAATTATTTTTAGGGATTCACGAATTTCATTTAATCGAATTGCAAAGCGATCGAAGCAGTCTCCATAAGTTCCTACTACAACATCGAAATCAACTTCGTCATATGCCAAATAGGGCATATGACGACGGAGGTCCCAGACGTAACCTGTAGATCGGAGAATTGGTCCTGTTGCAGATAACGCAAGGGCTTCAGCAGGATTCATGACACCTACACCTTGCAATCGCTCACGGAAAATGGGTTGATTGGTTTGTAAAGTATCGTATTCTTCTAGCCGAGGAGGAATTATTTCCAGTAGTTTCTTTACATCTTCTCGCCATCCTTCCGGAAGGTCTGCTGCCACACCACCTGGCCGAATATAGTTATGGTTCATTCGTAGCCCAGTAACTTTTTCGAAAAAACGAAGAACCTCTTCACGTTCTCTCCATCCGTAGATCATCATGGAGACTGCGCCTAGATCCATACCGTTAGTTGCTTGAAAAAGTAGGTGAGAAGAAACTCGATTGAGTTCGCACATCAACATGCGTATCCATGTAGCTCTAGGTGGGACGTCAATATTAAGAAGTTTTTCAGTGGTTAAAGAAAAAACTAGTTCTGAAAAAAGTGGGGCGGCATAATCCATGCGTGTGACGTTGGTTGCCCCTTGTAGGTAACTAAGACCTTCAGCTGTTTTCTCCATTCCAGTATGTAAATAACCAATCACTGGTTTGGACCGAAGAATAGTTTCTCCTGACATCTCTAACATAAGACGCAATACACCATGTGTAGATGGATGGGAGGGGCCCATATTTAAAATCATGCGATGATCATCGTCAAGAGCGTCTGTTTCATCAATTGCAGCATTTGCTTCTTCTTCATTAAGTCGAAGAACCGGACTTTCTTCTCGCCTGAAAACTCTTTCAGGTTCTCCAAGAAGTAGCTCTTTCCCATTCGTCATTAATGTCTCCCTACTTCAGGAGAAAATTGAACAGGAATTCGTCCGACTTCATGGTCTTTTCGTAGTGGATGACCTTCCCAGTTGTCGGGAAGAAGAATACGTGAATGATCTGGATGTCCTTCAAAAACGACGCCAAATAGATCCCAGGCCTCTCTTTCCATGGCTTCCGTTCCGGGAAATAGATCAAATAGGGAGGGAACAGTTGGGTTATCGGTTCCGGCTTGCACCCGGAGACGAACTCGTTTCCCTTGGTCATGGTTAATCAGCGAAACAACTACTTCAAAACGTTCCGGATTCAATCCTTCTGGTAAATCTTTCCGGCCTGGATGTGTTAAATAGTCAACTGCTGTGACATCAATAGCCATACAAAAACCATCTTCTTTTAACAGAGTGACTGTCTCTAATAATTGTGCAGGTGCTGGATGCAGGACTACTTGATCGTGTGATTCAGTAACAGGGACTCCATAGGAAGTAGGTCCGGAGTATTCTTCGGTTTTTTCCTCTACTTCTTCATTTGATTCTTCAGTTTCAGTCATGACGTTGTTTTCTCAACAATCTCAACTGGTGTTTCAGCACTCATTGGTGAAAGATCTAAATCAATGGCGGCGCCTCCTTGATTTAATTCTCTTCGTCGTGTGAGTTCTCCGTTTTGGATATTGTCATGCAGCGTAAGAATTGAGTGCATCAGTGTTTCAGGGCCGGGAGGGCATCCTGGGACGTAAACATCAACGGGTACTATTTGATCGACACCTTGGACGATGGCGTAGTTATTGAACATTCCTCCACTTGATGCACAAACTCCCATTGAAATAACCCACTTTGGTTCCATCATTTGGTCATAGATTTGACGAAGTATTGGCGCCATTTTTTGTGAAACTCGCCCAGCTACGATCATCAAATCTGCTTGACGAGGTGAAGCCCGAAAAACTTCCATTCCATATCTAGCTAGGTCATAATGTGCTGCCCCAGTTGCCATCATTTCAATGGCGCAGCAAGCGAGACCGAAAGTTGCCGGCCAGCAACTTCTTGCCCTCGACCACTTGACCAAGTCCTCTATACGAGCGGTAACAAAATTGTGTTCTAATCCTTCTAATCCATCAGACGCAATGTTGTTCGTGTCACCGAGAAGTGGAATTCGTGCCATTAGTTAGTCACCTCTTCATTTTCTGGTCGCCCTTCTAAGCCAACACGTCGCACTCCGGTTTCTTGTATGTGAACGACAGTGGACTGCGTAGTACGTTCTGTTGATATTTGACCTGATTGACCAGAATCGTATTGACTTCTTCGGATTGGACCCCATTCAAGAGCACCATTTCCGATGAGATATATAAATGACTCAAATACTGCTACAGAGAAAATGAGGACTGCGACAAGACCCGATACTCCGAGTTCGCGATGCGCTAATGCCCATGGATAGAAAAAAATGATTTCAATGTCAAAGACGATAAAGATCATTGCTACGAGGAAGAACCGAACTGGAAAACGTTCCGGATTATTTTTTGTTGGGACAATACCGCATTCATAGGGGGCGAGTTTCTTGTCATTTGGGTTCCGCGGAGCTAAAAGTTTTGTTGCTACAAAACTTAAGGCTGCAAATAAAAATGCAAGCACCCCTAGAGCTAGTATTGGAAGATACTGACCGAGCATTTCAGTTCTCCAAACCGTCGTCGACAATGGTGAGGGTCACCATCTCATTTCCCCGTTTTTTCAAACTCCTCACGTCGGGCCATGACTTCTTTATCCCGAACGTGAAGCCAATAACAGAGTGCTAAGAAGATGAAAAGAGATCCAATGGTCACCAGAGCTGGTCGAAGCCTTACGGCTCCAAGGTCTCTAATCATGATCACCGAAATAACTGGTTTATTTTCGTCCGCCACAGGCCTAGGAGGTGTTTCTCCAGGGGCTACTTTTTGATGAATTACTTCTTGTAGCTGAACTATGCTGTAGCGCGTTGGATGAGTAAGTTGTGCTGAGCTTGTGATCCATTGAACGATTCTGTCAAGACGGTTTGGATTATCTTTCAGCGCGTCCTTGCCACCTCGGGTGTAAGCATCAAGCAGTTTAAAATCTGCGCTTGATGAAAAATTCAAAGAAGGATGCCCTAGAACATCGGCCACAGCTTGGGCTTGAGCATCTCCTGCAAGTGTTGTGGGAAGAAGTTTCCAGCCGTCTAAATCATTTAAACCTGCACCGGCAGTTACTTTAGGAGCAACTGCCGCTAGCTCTGATCTAGTGACGATTTCGTTCTTTAGCTGAACTGATGCTTGCAATTCAGCCAATTCGGTTTCAGATAAGTCAGGGTTTTCTTCTGCGCTTGGGAGAGTGTTGTATTCGGCTTGGGCGCGCGAGTCGCTGGAAGCCAAAACCAGTTCATAACCGGATTGCAAATCATCTGGGTTTGGTAGCAATCGTGCCTCTAGAAGACCACTTTGCCCGAGGTCACCTACATTAATATCAATTACTTGCCACGATGGACTTTCGCCTTTCCATCCTGTTCCATAAATCCACCAAGTGGCAGCGAGAATTGTCATCCATCCAAAAAAAGCTGCAGTTGAGATAAGTGTTCCCAGCCGTGTTCCTGAGTTAGTGGAGACAATAAGCCAAACTGAACCTAAAAGTACGACTGAACCAGTCGCTACTGTCAAAATTCCCCGAATTTGAGGGTCCCAAGCGATTCCAGCCAATGAAATAAGTTCGCTCATCCAAGACTCCTCTCATACGCAACAATAGCTGCGATCTGTTCAGGGGTATAGATCTGACTATATGTAATTGAGGCCCCAGTTTCTCTGTCAGTTAAGTCATCATCGATCCTGCCGCCAAACCCTGGCATACCGCCAGTTCCGATACGAGCGTTACCGTAACTTATACCCAATTCGGAACCGCTATGGATGAAACTTTCTTGGTCATTTGCGGTCGGGAAATGTGCCGTTACACCATCAAGGCTTGGCCCAACTGCGCCTTTACCAGGTTGCCATCCTGTTAAGACTCCACTCTCTTCTAGTTTCGGCCATATTGTTAGCAATTCTTCAGTGTTTTCAGCATCCACGGCTCCATAAGAGAACCCTGGGGTATGGCATCGGGCACAACTATTTGCACCTTGAGCTGCTGAATTATTGAACAATAATTCTCCATAGTCCAAATAGTTTTCACTTTCTGGTTGAGATGCTTCTTCCAACCAAATTTCTACAGCTGTATCAATTTCTTCTGACGAAAGTTCAGGATTTGAAGCCGCAACCATAACTCGTGCTCCCACTGCTAACCCAGAATTGACTTCCGTTATTATGTCTTCCTGATCTAATTGTATTGAACGTAAGTAGACCACTAATTGATGAATTTGTTGTTCGGTAAGCGGGCCACCTCCTGGAAGTCCCCAAGCAGGCATTGGACTTCCTCCGCGTCCATAGTTCAGTATGTGTGTTACTTCAGATTCATCAAATCTTGAAAGCACGGTGGTAAGTGCGGGCGCTTTCCAGTCAACCTGGGCGACAAATCCTCCATTGCTATCTGTAAGTGTGTAGGAGGTTAAGCCACCTACACCACCAGGTCCGTGACATCCTGCGCATGCTTCTTCGTATTCTGCAGCTCCGCGTTTTTCAAAACGTTTCACCCAACCATATTCAGCATTTTCTTGACGGGCAGGTTCCATCAGCCAATACAAAGGAAGAATGATGGATATTGCTGCCAATGTTACGAGAGACCAACCAAGATGAGAATCGAGTTTGCGTGTTTCGAGTTCATCATCGTCTGCATGTTGCTTACGATTTGCAGCAATTTCAATTTCTGAACCGATTTCTTTTTTACCAATACGGAAACTAAAAAGCAGATATACCAAGAATCCGACCGCGACGACAGATGCAATAACTACACCTATTGTTCTCTGGGTGCTTGCAGCGAGGATCATTTGGGACATTTGGTTTCTAACTTCTCCTTAACAGCGACTAGTGGTCGGCCTGGCCTATGCAGTTGGGTCCTTCAGCTTCTTGACCAGTTGTATTTACACCGATTGGCGGACCTTGAACAATCATTCCTGTGTTTACAGTTAAAACTCCGTTGTCAACTGAAACTCCGAACCGGTCCATACCTCGGGGTGCTGGGCCGCCACGTTTTTCTCCAACTTGGTTGTACTGAGACCCATGGCATGGACATTCAAACCATTGGGAAGAAACGCAATTTGGTACTCGACAACCTAAATGTGGGCATTTCTGGTAGAGAGCTACAACTCCAGCTTCAAACCCTTGATCAACTCCAGCAGTCATACCGGGTAATTCTGCGGGAGAGTAAGTATTACGTGCCTTTTCGACAGCATTATTTGGGTAAGCAGTGATCCACATGCGGCCTTCTGGTTTGTAGAGAAAGCCATTATTCGAATCAATTTCAGCCAAAATTTCAACAATATTTCCAACTTTTATTTTTGCTCCGAATCCGCTTACTCCTTGTGGCCATAGAAAGGCGATACAAGCGCCTCCGAATCCCGATAAACCAAACCCCATCATTCCAACAAGGCTGCGGTTAAAGAACTGACGCCGTGTTACTCCAAGAGTTTGGGGATCTGGAGGAACAAATACCTCTTCTGGAGTTGACTCAACTACAGGTGCTGGTACTTCGTTGCGTGCGGCAACTGCTGCCGCCTCCACTTCACGCCCACTTGGTTGAGTAGGGATATCTGTTAAAACTGGATTGGATTTATCTCGTTGTCGAGCCTCTTTTGATAATCCTGTTGCAGCACGATCTCGACGTTTTGAAGCACCTACAAGAAGTACCGTTGAGAGAAGAACAAGAATAATTATGGCGATAGCAATAGCCATGGTTATCTCCTTGTTCCTAGGTCAGTGTTAAGCATGTGTTTAGTTCTCATAGTTCGAAGAAAAGTCCGGCATCCCAAGGGAATACAAAGTTGAAACCAGGACCACGGAAAAATGATCCAATCATCACTAACACTGCCCAAAACATTAAATGTACTGTCATGAGTGAGATGGCGAATTTACGGTCTTCTGGTCTTTTTGAAGGGTTTTTATCCATGTAGGGAGCCATGACCAAAAGGATGAGACCCATACCTGGAATTGTTACCCCAGCAACCATCGGGTGGAACATCGTCAAGAGTTCTTGGAGCCCAAGAAAGTACCAAGGAGCTTTTGATGGGTTAGGTGTTTTATTAAAATCTGCCAGTTCTAGCAGTGGTGCATTAACAAAAATTGAGAACAAAAGAGTAAACAATGTAATACCCAGTGCTGCGAGAAACTCAATTACTAGAAGATGCGGCCAGACATGGACTTTATCTACAGGAGTTGCTTTCGTATCCTGAATAGATCCTGATTTTACGACGGCAAGTAACCGCTGAGTATTACCATCAGGTCCAGTTCCTAAACCTGGATCAGAAGATTCAACAGGTGCCGATTGATCTGATGCTGCTTTCCCTCGATCAAGAAGGTGCGCTGGAATCTTTTCATCTGTTGAAGAGGCTTCACCAGATGTAGTTGGTGCTTCTGATTCCGGAGATGAAGAACTCTCTCCCGCTGCTTTAGCGCGCGCTTCTTCCGCTCGTTTGCGTAGATGTTCAGGTATTTCCGTCATTTCATACCCCTACCTACAGCGGACCTGAAATGCCGCCGTCCTTACGGACGCGCCAGAAATGGATAGCCAGGAAAATTACAAGTACAAAGGGCAACATCAATACGTGTAGTACATACCATCGAAGTAATGTATCTGTACCGATTTCTACGCCTCCTAGCAAAACAAAACGGACTTGTTCCCCGAAAACGGGAGTGAACCCCATCATGTTGGTTCCCACAGTCACTGCCCAAAGAGCCAACTGATCCCACGGTAGAAGATACCCAGTGAATGAAAGTAGAAGAGTTAACTGCAAGAGCATAACTCCAATAACCCAGTTGAATTCTCTTGGTGGCTTGTAGGCGCCATGATAGAAAACTCTTGCCATATGTAAGAAAACAGTAAGAACCATGAGGTGAGCTGCCCACCGGTGCATATTTCTTACTAATAGACCAAAGCCAACTGCGGTTTGAAGGATTTGTATATCGTCCCATGCTTGTGCGGCGGTAGGTCGATAAAAGAACATCAAGAAAATTCCTGTAACCGTCAGGAGGATGAACAAGAAGAAGCTAAGGCCACCAAGACACAGTGTGTAACTAACCTTTACCGCATGTCGCTTAACTTTGACTGGGTGGAGGTGATACATGACGCTATTCATGATCACGTAGGACCTGTTTCTTGGACTATCGCTATATCCCTTGCGGAAAATAGATCCTGGGCGGAAAATCGATGACCAAGCTTGGGAGTCCTGCATGCGGTCGCCTACTTGGCCAAGCCGCTCTTGAAGCGCTTGCCCTGCAGGCTTTTTACCGTTTTCTTCGCTCACCTTTTAACTCTTTCCCTACACTTAATAAATTTTTAGTTCTTCTTTATGCCAGTCTCATCCCATAGCCATATCCATGGCTATTTGTACGTTGATGAGCATCTCCCTCGGCTGAAGGTTCACCAACACGACCTAAGATAATAACTCCTGTTGGACAACGGTCTACACAAAGTGCACATCGTGTACAAGCATCATCATCAATAGTGAAAATTACATGGTCACTTGGATCATCACCAGGTTTTTCTGTCCCAATTGACTCTGCAATTGCCTCAGTCTTAACCATGTGAATGCACTTCCATGGGCATATGTCGACACACCCTTCACACATAATGCATTCAGATTGGTCAATGTGAATAAATTGCTTAGGTTTTACTGCTTTTAGTAACCAATCCGCGTCAACTTCGCGTAAAACATAATCATCAATAAACTTTGGGTGGTCTGGGTTTGCGTCAACAGCGCTCATGACCCCACTCCGTCTTTAATTAATGGTCTTCCGTATTCTGAAGTTGGTGCTGGTTCGTTCTTTTCTTGGCCTCTTTGTTGCCAAGCTCTCCACATCACTACATTTCCACCTAAAGCCACGAGATAGATGACTACGGCGACGATGTCACGAATCAGTTGATAGGTCGTAGTGAAAGGTAATGCCCACTCGACTACTCCTTGTTCTCCTGTCCAAAAGAGTTTTGGTCCGGCGATATATCGATCAGGCCGCCAGTTAAGTTCGCTGTCTGCCCAAACAAGCCATTGATGAGGGACAACTCCGTAAATCCACCAGAAGATAAAAAATACGTAGGTGGCAAAAAGCATAGCTTCGCCCCAAGTAAAGACTTTGTCTGCTGGACAGCGTTTTGTATACCAATTAATTCCGAGAGCCAAGAAAGCGGTAACAATGATGGATACGGCAAACGCGACCATATTATTTTCAGCTCCCTCAGTCAATTGATGGACTTAGTGAAATATTGCACAAAGTTTATACCAACTAGCGTAACCGACCAATCGTTAACGCGGTGTGCTTCTTTTAAAGTTCCTACAATATTTTTTTCTAGCACTTAAAATATGGATTCGGCTATACCAGAGAGAGAATCTTCTGATATGAATTTATGTAAATCAATTTTACAAATCTATGAGTTATTGCACCATTTGTCTTAAGTCCGCCGCTACCCTGCCGAGAGTATTTAGTATTAATGTTTCCGAACCAGATCCGTCGCCTTGGAGGCCACGTTGACTGAAATACCCGAACATCTTCTAAAGCGTTCTAAAGCAGCACGCGGAGAAAAAACTGATTCTCCCGAACCCGCAAAAGAAGAGTCAGCAGCAAAGGCTGAATCTGAAGTTGTTGAAACAAAGTCAGAAGCTCCGCAAGTTGAATCTCCCCCAGAGCCTAAAGCTCCTTATGTTTCTTCTGCTAATAAACGTAAAAAGATTCCTTGGTGGGCAGCAAGCACACTTATATTTCTCCCTCTATGGGCGTACGTTTATGTTGGAACCCTTGAACGCCCACCAGAAGAGACATATGGACTCCTTGCCGTTGGTGAACAAATTTACTCTGCTCGATGCGCTTCATGTCATGGGGCAAACGGTGGAGGAGGAAGTGGGCCAGCCTTAAATAATGGAGAGTTGTTGGTAGTTTTCCCTTCAGTGGAAAGCCAATATGACTGGATTGTAAAAGGGTCTGACGGGTATGGCGTGGGTAACACCTACGGTGATCCTGCTGCGGGAAGAGTAGTGGGAGGCGGTATGCCGGGTTGGGGTGATGTATTAACTGCGGAAGAACTCATCGGTGTAGTTCTCTATGAACGTTCTAATCATGCAGATTCGGAAGAAGACACCGCTCTTGCAGAAGCAATTGAATATGCCATTGAAGATGGCTCATTAATGCTTCCTGAATACTTCGACCCAATGTCTGCAACAATTGAGAGTTTGGAATCTTTGATGAGTCCTGTGGCGGACTACAGCGAATAAATGATTACGCTCTTATAGAGCAAAACAATGAATGTTGAGTCTTTCTAATGGTTAAGCATGTACACGATCTTCTAGTCATCGGCGGAGGCCCTGCTGGAGCAGCAACTGCCTTTTGGGCTGCTTCTGCTGGGCTTGACACTGTATTTGTTGAGAAAAAAACTTTTCCACGGGAGAAAACTTGTGGTGATGGCATACCTCCACGCGGCGTTCATCAATTAATTGAAATGGGGCTTGAAGACAAACTCAAGGAATACCATCGCTTTCATGGGTTGAGAGCTATCGCTCATGGTAAGACGCTAGAAATGTCATGGCCTGAACACTCAATTTACCCACAGCATGGCTATGTGGTGCGTCGCTGTGACTTAGATGAGTTTGTAGCTAAAAATGCTGTGTCGGCTGGAGCATCTCTTCATCAAGGAGTAGAAGCCCTACGCCCGATAGAGGGCGAAAATCAGGCAATCGAGGGTGCTGTAGTACTCGATAAAGAAACAGGATCTGAACGTGAAATACACGCTCGCTATGTAGTAATAGCTGATGGATCAAACTCAAGATTTGGGAGAGCCCTCGGTGCTTCCCGAGATAAAAGTTTGCCCATGGGTATAGCCATTCGTGGTTATTTTGAAAGCCCACTACATGATGACCCATGGATAGAAAGTTCCTTGGACATTCAAGACCGCAATGGGAATGCTATGCCAGGTTACGGTTGGATCTTTCCAGTTGGTAACGGAACGATAAATGTAGGGATTGGTTTACTCTCTACATTTCGAGATTATAAGTCAATTAATACGAGTCATCTTTTTGAAGAATTTGCTTACTCACTTCCTGAATATTGGGGAATCAATCCTGATACTCCTGTCGCTCCTCCGACCGGAGGCCGACTGCCCATGGCCGGTTCGGTCGGTCCTAAATGTGGCCCAAACTGGCTACTAGTCGGCGACGCTGCGGGATCTATTAACCCTTTTAATGGGGAGGGAATTGACTACGCCTACGAAACTGGGAGACTCGCTGCAAGTCTTGTTGTAGGTGCTGTAAACCATAACGATCCAATGATTTTGACTAGATACCCAGGAATGCTTGAAGACGAATTTGGCTTATATTTTCGAGTAGCGAGCCTATTTGGAAAAGTCATCGGGAATCCAACGCTCATACGTGAATTAACTCGCGTTGGTATGCGGTCTAAGCCACTAATGGAATGGGCCTTACGAGTAATGGCAAATCTCATGCGAGATGAAGACAAAGGTTTTGCTGAAACTGCATATAGCGCAATTGCAAACATTGTAAGACTCACTCCCGACAAACTCGTTCGCAACTAAATTGCGAAATAACGCCTAAATCCTTTATAAGTAGGGAAGAATAGAAGATGTGAACACATCTTCAAATTCTCAAGCATGGAAGAATCTCTTCCAACATCACGAAGACAATGTTGATCTGTCCTTAATTAAAAGATTTAATGCAAATCCTGAAAGAGGCAACCAACTAAGTTTTTCTTGTGGTGACCTTTGGATAGATGTCTCAAAACAATCAATTGATGCTCAAACCACTGAACTTCTTTTCCAGTTGGCCCGAGAACAAGGTGTGAACGATTTCTTTCACTCCATGTCAAAAGGCGATGTTGTTAATCTTTCAGAAGAAGAAGCTGCGTTACATACCTCTTTGCGGAATCCGCTCCCCCCAGAAATGGTGAAAAAGAATCTTGGGCAGATGAAAGAACTACATGAAAAATTAAAGAACGGACATTTGGTCGGATCTTCAGGAAAAAAAATTTGCTCAGTAGTAAACCTTGGTATAGGCGGATCCCAACTCGGTTCATTTATGGCTTTTGAAGCACTCAAAGACTACGGAAACCCTGAATTAGAAGTGCGGTGGTCGTCGGGATTAGATATTGCTGATTTGGATGACGCACTAATAGGACTTGATCCCGAACAAACAATAGTTGTTGTTTGTTCAAAAACTTTTAATACTTTTGAGACTCTTTCCACAGCGCGTCGTACTCAGAACTGGTTTTTAGAAGGAGGCGTAAGTAATTTTTCATCGCAGATGTTTGCAGCCACCTCTGTGCCAGAAAATGCCTTAGCTTTCGGGATAGAAGCAGAAAATATCTTTTCTTTTTCTAGTTCTATTGGAGGACGGTTCTCTCTCGCTTCGCCCGTTTCTCTTGGATTAATGCTTTCAATCGGATACGAGAATTTTGATGACATGCTTCAGGGCATGCATCTAATTGACACGGATGTTCTTGCAAATGATAAAAGTGTTCCCCTGCTTTTAGGGCTTATAGATGTATGGAATCGCTCTGTATTAGGCGCTAATTCTTTAGCCGTCGTACCTTATAGCTACCGATTACGGGAATTTTCTTCATATCTCCAACAACTCATGATGGAAAGTTTAGGTAAATCAATCTCATCAACTGGAGAAAGTATTGAAATAGAAACTGGTATGGCTGTATGGGGGGCAAATGGAACCGATGCTCAACATTCTTTTTTCCAAGCGCTGCACCAAGGCACCGAAACTATGCCAATAGACCTAATCGGATTCGCTCGACTCTCAGATAAAGCTAATGACGAATTAATTGCCAATTTAATTGCACAAGCACAAACTTTGGCTTTTGGACAAGACCTCACAAAAGATGCTGATTCGTTTTCTGAATATGAGATTCTCCCAGGCAACAGACCTTCAACTGTAATTCTTGCTCCTGAGCTTTCCCCAAATATTCTTGGCCAGTTAATAGCCCTATACGAACACCGAACAGTTGCCACGGGAGTGGTTTGGGGAATTAATCCATTTGATCAATGGGGAGTTGAGTATGGTAAAAAATCGGCGTTGAGAATAGTTGATGAGTTAAAAAATTCAGAAGTTTCGTCAAGCCATGACAGTTCAACTAAGAGTCTCATAGCTCGCTATAAGCATTGGCGAAATGATTAGTCTTTAATCAAATTGAAGCGACAGCAGCTGCTGCTCGTTCGAGCGTTGTGTCAATAATCTGTTCTGAATGAACAAGACTTGGGAATAAGCCTTCATACGGTCCAGGGGCTAAAGCAACTCCGTTTTGAAGAAGAGCGTGAAAGACTTTTGAATATATTCCATTTTCAGCCAACTTTTGAGCTTCATCAAAATTAGTAGGCGGGTTTTGATCTCCAAAAAATAGTCCTACCAACGAACCAACTCGAGGTACTGATACAGAAAATCCAGCAGAAGTGAACACTTCCTCAAGTCCATCTGCCAAACGAGTAGCAGTAGTAACCAATTGAGTATGTGCTTCCTGATTGAGTAGTTCTAAAGTGGCACGACCAGCAGCCATGGCTAATGGATTCCCTGAGAGAGTACCCGCTTGATAAACCCCTCCTAAAGGTGCAAGATTTTCCATTATTTCTCTTCGAGCACCAAACGCTCCAACTGGCAGCCCTCCACCAACTACTTTTCCGAAGCACCAAATATCAGGTGCAACTCCAAAATATTCAGCAGCCCCTCCATGAGCGAGTCGGAAGCCAGTTATTACTTCATCAAAGATAAGTAGTGCTCCACTCTGGTCGCATACTTTTCTAAGTTCGTTTAGAAAACCTGGATTTGGAGCGACTAAACCCATATTCGCTGCAACTGGTTCAACAATTACTGCTGCGACTGTTTCATCAATTTCAGGCACAACGTTATATGGAGCAACAATTGTGTCAGCAACTGCACCTGGTGTTACTCCTTCGCATCCACTAAGCCCTTGGTTTGCTACACCACTTCCCCCAGCAGCAAGAAGTGCGTCAGAATGCCCGTGATAGCAGCCAGCAAATTTCAATATTCGATTTCTTCCTGTTGCTCCCCGTGCAAGCCGGATCGCAGACATTGTTGCTTCTGTACCGCTGGAAACAAATCTCACAAGTTCAAGTCCTTGAATTCTTTCACTAACCATTTCTGCAAGCTTTATTTCCGCTTCGGTCGGCGCACCAAAAGTGGTTCCCTTAGCAGCAGCTTCTGTGATTGCTTTTACAACTGCTGGATGGGCATGTCCTAAAATTCCTGGCCCGTATGACTGCACATAGTCGATATAACAATTTTCTTCAGCGTCGTAAATGAAAGGACCTTTAGCGTGTGTAACGAAATATGGTGTTCCCCCGACTGAACCAAAGGCTCTTACTGGAGAATTTACTCCACCAGGTATGACTTGTTTAGCGCGAAAAAATAGATCAGAATTTGATGTCATTTTTGAAGATTTTCAGCAGCTCGACAAGCTAAATAGGTGAGTATGAAATCGGCACCGGCTCTTTTTATTGATAGAAGATGTTCCATCCCAACACTTTCGCCATCTATCCATCCGTTAGCTGCCGCTGCTTCCACCATGGCATATTCTCCACTCACGTGGTAGGCAGCTAAGGGAACATTGACTTCTGATCGGATTTGTGAAATAACGTCAAGGTAAGAAAGAGCGGGCTTTACCATCACCATGTCTGCTCCTTCAGAAATATCAAGAAGAACTTCCGTAACTGCTTCTCGAGCATTTGGTGGATCTTGCTGATAGCCCTTTCTGTCTCCACCGTCAGCAATTTCTACATCTACTGCGTCCCGAAATGGACCATAAAGAGCTGAAGCATATTTCGCGGCATAAGCGAGAATTGAAATGTCCTCATAACCCTTGCTATCTAGCGCAGTACGTATTGCTTTCACTTGGCCGTCCATCATGCCTGAAGGTGCGGTCACATGTGCTCCAGCTTCTGCTTGAGCAATAGCTATATTTTGATATAACTCCAGCGTCGCATCATTATCTACCACTCCATTGCTTTTTACGATTCCACAATGACCATGGTCGGTGTATTCATCAACACAGAGGTCAGCGATAAGAACCATCTCATCATCGAATTCGTTTCTTAAGTCACCAAGTGCTTGTTGAACTATTCCTTCAGGATTCCATGCTTCTGAACCTGTTGAGTCTTTTTTCTCGGGAATGCCAAATAATACGATGCCTGGGATCCCTCTATCTCTCAGTTTTTTTACTTCTTCTATAAGACTGCTTCGGGTGTGCTGGAAGACTCCTGGTAAGGAATGGACCGGTTGGGGTTCTGTAACCCCTTCTCGTACAAATAGAGGCGCGACTAAGTCATTAACCGACAATTGTGTTTCAGCCACAAGTCGGCGAAGCGCTTCCGTTCTACGTAAACGGCGAGGACGACGTTCTATCACAGAAAATAATTCTAGGCAGTTAGTTCGCTGCCCACTCTCGCGCGGCCAATATAAGTCCTTCTACTGAGTATGGATCAGCCTGATAAATGTCTTTGTAACCGTTTTTACTCGCAGCTTTTGCGGTAATTGGCCCAATACATAACGCTGTTTTCGGAGTCGACTCCTTATCCAATGCGGTATAACGCTCAACGGCTGAAGTTGAAGCGAAAATAACTGCATCTGCATTTTGTGCTTGTTTTAATTTTTCTTCATCAACTTGTGGTTGAACGTTTCTATAGGCAATTACCTCTTCTACTCTCCATCCAAGATTTCGTAACCCATTCGCTAGTAGTGGTCGAACTTTTTCAGCACGAATAAAAAGTATTCTCTCTTCATCATTGTTGGGTGAAGCAAATTCAGACAAGAGGGATTCGCCAACTGCTTTCTTTGGTATGAGGTTTACTTGGCATCCAGCTTTTACTAAAACTTCAGCAGTTTGAGTTCCAATCACTGCAAAAGGAACAGAAGGAACGACTTCATCGAAAACATCAATTAACCGACTAGCTGCGTTTGGAGAGGTAACTACAACCCAGTCATAGTTTTCAAGATCATGAACTGCTTTTTCTAAAGCAGCTCCTCCGTCTTCTGGATCTTGGATTTCTACCATTGGTAGTTCTATTACGGTGGCCCCTTCTCTAGTCAAGTATTCAGACAACATCCCTGCTTGTTCTGTTGCACGTGTTACAACCACTGTTCGACCGGATAACAAACTATTCATTTTTTTCCATCAATTGTCTGCCGCCTTGAGTGTCAAATAGAGACTGTGCAACTTTTTTCCCGAGAGCTAAACCGTCTTTACCTGTTTCTGTAACCCGAAGCAGCGTTTTGCCGTCATATGAAGAAAGTGCCCCAGTTAACAAAACGTCGTTACCTTTAGTAATGGCATGCGCTGCTATTGGGAGGTCACAGCCCGTTCCTAGTTCAGATAAAAATGCTCTTTCTGCCATTACAGAACGGTGGGTATCTAAATGATTGATTTCTGATAAGAGTGTTGAAATTTCCGGTTCATCTACACGACATTCGATAGCGAGTGCTCCTTGCCCTACTTGAGGAAGAAGTACCGATGGGTCTAATACATCAACAATTTGTGGTTTCAAGTTCAATCTGTCCAAAGCTGCCTTGGCCATAACTATTCCGTCGTACTGTTCTGCCTTCTTTAAACGTGTCTCGATGTTTCCTCGCAACTCTTCAAAACAAAGGTCCGGCCGTAAATACTTTAAATGAGCTTGACGGCGAATAGAACCAGTGGCAATACGTGCTTTTGAAGGAAGATCTAACCACCGATTCCCAATGAGTGCATCCCTCGGGTCTGCTCTCTCTGGAAATGCAATTATTTGTAGTCCGTCAGGTGATAGCGCTGGCAAGTCTTTTGCAGAATGAACTGCGAAATCGGCTCTTCCTTCAAGAACCGCTATCTGCACTTCTTTCACAAAAATTCCTTGACCGCCTAATTCATTTAATGGTGTTTCACGATCTCGATCGCCCGTAGTTTCTACAACAACCGTCTCAACTTCTAATTCAGGGAACGCGTCAACTAGTAAAGAAATAGATTTCTTCGTTTGCCACAGCGCCAAGGGGCTGCCTCGAGTAGCGGCCCTGATCTTCATAGTTTTGATGCTATAGGTTAAACAAGTCGCGCAATGCTTCAGCTAAACGTTCACCTCGAGCGGTTCCAGCAGCATCTTTCATACGCACTGTAGGTTCATGGAGAAGTTTTCCTACGACACCAGTAACAAGGCTCTCCACGGCTTTACGTTGATCTTCATCCATTCCTTCTAATTTTGAAGCAAAGCGAGAAAATTCACTTTCAGTTATTCCTGTAGCTCGATCACGAAGCCCTGCTACTAAAGGAGCCACAGAGCGAGCCGTTGATTCATCTACATAGCTGTCAAGTTCATCATCAATAATCGCCTGAACTCCAGTAATCTCTCTACGTCGTGCTTGGATTCCTTCTTCGGCAAATGCCCGTAAGTCATCCATATCCAGCAAGGTCACTCCATCGATTTTCCCCGCAGCGGGATCTACATCTCTCGGCACGGCTATATCAACAACAAGGAGCTCTCGATCTGATCTTCCTCGCATAACATCATTAAGATCTCCATGCTCAAGGATGACCGAAGAAGCTCCGGTTGAAGTTAATAACACGTCAATTTCAGCAAGATATTTTGGAAGTTCGTTAAGTTCAACAGGTTTACCCTGAAGTCGATCTGCGACTTGAACAGCATTTTCCCATGTTCTATTTGCAACTAAAATCTCTGAAACTCCTCCACCATTTAAGGCGCGGGCTAATCCTTCTCCCATTTTCCCGGTTCCAACGACGAGAACCCGTAGATCGCTTAGTCCTCCAAGACGTTGCTCAGCCATTGCTACTGCAGCTTGAGAAACTGAAGTTGTTTTTTGAGAAATTTCTGTTTCGGTTCTAACACGTTTCCCTACCTGAAGTGCGTGTCGAAACATTGGGTTCAGAACTGGGCCGACAGTTGACTCTTCGGCTGCCGCTTCCCACGCCAATCGAACTTGACCGAGGATTTCATTTTCTCCAAGGACTACAGAATCTAGTCCCGACGCGACTGCAAACAGATGTCTTACTGCGTCAACATCATATAGACCAGTTAAGTAGTCAGAGAATTCTTCAGGAGCTACATGTGTTGTTTCTGCAAAGAAATTGCGAATATCTTCATACCCTCCATGAAATTTCTCCGCGAATGCATACACTTCGATTCTGTTGCACGTGGATAACACAACTGCTTCCGTCACATGTTCTCTTGAAGTGAGATCAGCAAGTGCTTTAGGCAAGTCAGTCTTTTGAATAGTCATTCGTTCCAGAATTTCGAGCGGAACATTTTTATGATTTAGACCTACGACAACAATGGACACTGTCCGGTCTCCTTAATTACTGATGACAATCCCAACACATCAATTTCTGCACTTTGGCTTTGTAGGAACTTAATTCTTTTATTTAAAACTCTTGTTATACACCTATCATGACGGATTGAGAGCCCGTTTAACAACTTGGTAGAAAGAGAAAAAAGTCACTATTTACTATTCATTTCTTTCTCTTTGTTGTTCATGAAAAGCGAGAATATGAAGTTCGGTGGCGAGATCTACTTTCCGAAGAGTTACGGATTCTGGGACAGTAACAAGACCTGGGGCAAAGTTTAAAATAGAGTAGATTCCGGCATCAAATAATTGGTCTGCAGCCAACTGTGCAGCTGCAGCGGGAGTGGCGATTATTCCGAGTGTGCAACTATTTTTCTGAACTACATCTTTTAATTTTTCAAATGGTTCAACAGTTATGCCAGCCACTTCTTGACCTATCACCTCTGGAGAAGAATCCACTAGCCCTTTAATCGGAAAGCCTCCAGATGCGAAGCCTCCATAATAAGTTAAGGCTCTTCCAAGGTTTCCAGCTCCAACGATTACAACTGATACTGGGTCCCCGGCACCTAGCACACGTTTAATTTGTTCAATAAGAAAATCAACTTCATAGCCGACTCCGCGTTTTCCATAAGATCCAAGAATTGACAGATCTTTACGAACATTTTCCGCATTGACTCCTGCAATAGTCGCTAATTGTTCAGATGAGGCGGTTTCTACTCCATCGTTTGTTAAATCAACAAGTCCTCTGAGGTATACCGGCAAGCGAGCAACAGTAGCTTCCGGAACTAACGGAGTTGAGGCCTCATCCACCTCTTTAACTTAGATGTTTGTGGACGTGAGAAGAAGGATCGTTACCAATAACTAATAGCTAGTCAACTAACCACACAAATTGGACTACTGCAGCTCCCATAATTGCTAGCAGCAATACAGCTGTTGCAATAGTTGTCCCTAATCTCATGAACTTTCCTTTTTTGGTTGGAGATCTACTGGGGTGGAAATTCCTGAGTCATGAGAAGCTCTAACTATTTGAATTGAGTCACCGATAGAAGCGCGAAGTTCGTTCGCAGCTGAACTTCTAAAGGATGCTATTTCAACCAAACCTGTTGAATTGACTATGAAACCTAATCCACCTTCAGAAATCTGCTCAAAAGCGGTAACACGATCTACTGAGTGTATTTGATTGTCTATTTTTATCTGCAGCTTGTCTTGAGGCAGATCTTCAGGACCAATATTAAGTTGAATATTTCCATACTGATCTATCCATAGAACTTCGGTATGTAGGGTCTCTCCATCAAGGTAAGAAACTGGAATGAGTGCAGGAACTAAGCCATTCGGATCTATAACTTCACCAAGTTCTGTGATATCGACTCCATTCACTAAATGCGCAGCAGCAGGAGCAAAAACATCTCTTCCATCAAAAGTCGTTGACGGCCCGTTCAATTGGAAATCTGAATTTGTAAGTTCAACAACTCTTTTTGGGCCACCAACCATTGCTACTGCAGGCGCTAATAGGCCGTTATCTGGACCGATTAAAACTGATTCACCCTCTCCAACTTCGACAGCTATTCTTTTTCGTTCAGTCCCTACACCAGGATCAACCACAGCCAATACAATTCCTGGGCATAAATACTCAACACTCCTAGCTAAAGCTAATGACCCAGCTCTTACATCATGAGCAGGTATCCCATGAGTGATGTCAATCACATCAACTTGAGGAGCAATGCTATGAAGCACCGAATGAACAACACCAACAAATTCATCCCTTGTTCCAAAATCAGACAAAAATGAAACAGTGTTATACCGACTAGGCACCTTAATTAGCTCCGAGTTCGCGGGATCGGTCAGCTGCAGCTTTTACTACCTCTTTTATAAGGCTTGAAAAATTTGCCTGCTCAAACACAGCGAGCCCTGCAGCTGTTGTTCCGCCCTTTGAGGTAACGTTTTCTCTTAATACAGAAGGTGGTTCATCGCTTTCTCGAAGTAACATCGCTGCACCTAATAAGGTTCTTTCAGTCAACTCCACTCCAACTTCGTGTGTAAGTCCTTCAGCTACAGCGGCTTCAATCATTTTTTCAGCTAGCAAGAAAACATAAGCGGGTCCAGACCCAGATACACCAGTTACTGCGTCTAAATCAGACTCATCTACGACAACTACTCCTCCCACTGCTGACAAAATACTTACTGCCCATGTCAAATCATCTTCGGAGGCAGCGGATCCCCTCGCAAGACCAGATGCTCCTTGTCCAACTAGTGAAGGGGTGTTTGGCATTGCTCGCAGTACTGCTGTACCAGGATTTAATGAGTTTTCTAAAGCGGACAGCGTGATACCTGCAGCGATTGACAAAACTCTCTTAACATTTGAGTTATGTAAAGCCAAACAGGCTTCTGAGACGATATGAGGTTTAACTGCAATCAGAGCGTCAATACCTTCGAGGGGTTCTGTTCCTAAGGAGACACCTTCAAGTACGCTCTGTAAATATTCTCTTCTATCCGAATCAGGCTCAACAATATGCAAGGATTCCGATGGGGCCCACCCGGTAGAGACGAGTCCCCCAAGGAGAGCTTCTCCCATTTTGCCGCCGCCAATGACTTGTAATTTTTTATCCACATTGTGGAACATATCCGATGATTGGCCTTCCGGCTCCTATGGATTAAACCGACTAGCAAAACCTATCTTTAGGCCAGGCTTAAAACAGTCTTCAATGGCCATCCAGCATGTACCAAGAATTCGATCAAGTTCTTCTTCTGTGACAGTGGTTGCAGGTATTGCTCCTACAAGGAATACTGCATCTTCTTCTCCTATGCACAAAGTCACTCCAACTAATCGACGATTTCGCCGTAATAAATATTCCCAGAAATCAGAAAAATTTTCTTCAGGTCCTGGCATCAAATATGTCTCATAATGAAGCATCCGTTGCTTTAGAGAGAGGTTAAGCATGCTTGATTCTTTTTCTTCACCAAGAATTCGCGCATGCCAAATATGTTGAGTTTTACTGGACTCAGGATCTTCTTCAACGCTCGCCAAAATTGAATTATTGGTTAGCTGATCCTTAAACCAGCTATTAATTCGTCCTTTTAACTCTTGGAATTCAATATCAGCAAGCGGAAGATTTTCGTTCACTATCAACTGCATTCAACTAAAGCTTGTGACGCTCGGCTATCACAAATATTTCGCAAACGTTCCGCTGTTGCTGACCAGGTAAAAGACCATGATTTTTCAGCGGCAGCAACTGCCATCTCCGCTGCTTTTATGGGGTCTTCAAATAACATGCTGGAGTACTTAGCAAAATCTTCTGAGCTGCGTCCTTCCACTAGGAAACCTGTTTGACCATGATCGACTAGAGTTCTTAATCCTCCTACATCAGATGCGACTACTGGTATACCGCATGCTGCTGCTTCTAGCGCTACTAAACCAAAAGATTCGGAGCGGCTTGGCATGATCAAAACATCTGCTGATCGATACCACATACACAAATCGTGGTGAGCTTGAGGTGGAATAAATATAACTCGATCAACAAGTTCCAGTTGGTTAACTAGCGACCATATCGTTTCTTCTGTTGATGGGCCCTCTGGTCCGCTTGATCCTCCAACAATTATAAGCCGAGCATTTGGGTATTTTTTTAGGTTAGCTAAAGTTTTTATCGCTACCTCAACGCCTTTTAATGGCTGGATACGACCTACGAAAAGCAAAACAGGATCTCCATTTAATCCAATGGCATTTCGTGCTTCTTGTTGATCTCCTGGCGAAAACAAAGAGTGGTCTACACCTGGAGGAACTATTTCAATCCGAGAAATATCAGCTCCATATAAATCAACAAGCTGATGTGCCTCTTCTTCACTGTTTGCAAGAATAATGTCTGAACAGCGAGCAACAGTTGTCTCTGCATCCATACGACGTTGTGGTTCAATGTCACCAGTTTCAGCTTTAACTCGAGCCAAAGTATGAAACACAGTGGTTAGCGGTAAATCCAGTTCATGTTTCAGACGATGGCCAGCTAAACCACTGAGCCAATAGTTCGCGAGTAGTCCATCGAAATCACCATGTTGACGTATCCATTTCGCAACTTGATCAGCAAACTGATCAACTACTTCAGGTAATTCCTCTTTAGAAAGATTGAGAGCTCCTGCTGTGACGTGCACTACGCGGAATCCTGGTTCAACATCTACAACTTCGGGAGTAGTCAGATCTGTGCGTCGAACAAAGACAGTTGATTCACGGCCAAGTCTTGCGAAAGCTGATATGAGTTCTCTCACATAAACATTCATTCCTCCGCTATCTCCAGATCCTGGTTGAACTAACGGGGAAGTATGTAACGATAAAACAGCAAGACGATTCATATCTAACCTCCGGAAATAGGTGGAAGAATAGCTACTTCGTCATCTTCAATTACTGCTGTATCCAATTCTGCTTGTTCTCCATTTACCCAAATTCTGCAAGCAGGGAGAAGCTCTGTAAAAGCTTGACCGAAACGTGTATTTGCGGCATCTACGATCTCACCAACAGTGTTACCTGGGATTTTAGTTTTCCCAGTTCCTGCGGCTACTCGAATTGAAGCGAAAAGTCTTAATACGGCCATTCATTTAGTTTAGGAACGGTTTACCTTTTATGAAATCTCGTTATGCCGATAAGGTCGTTTAAATGACTCGGTTGTTACTTGTTCGACATGGCCAATCTGAATGGAATGCTCTCGGAAAATGGCAGGGCCAAGCAGATCCTCCGTTAACTGATACAGGTCGTAAACAAGCCCGGAAAGCAGGATCTGTTGTAGGGAAATTTGATACGATTTTTTCTTCAGGCTTACAACGAGCTACAGAAACTGCAGTAATAATCTCAGAAATTATTGGGATCGGCCCGGTTTTGGTGGAACCTGATTTACAAGAGCGGTGCGCCGGTCTTTGGCAAGGTTTAACTCGTGAGGAAATTGAGAAAGGGTGGCCCGGAGCATTGATTTCTGGAGAGCGTCCTGAAGGGTATGAACCTGATCAGCAAGTATTGTCTCGCGTTCAACATGCGCTAGCAAAGATTGTCGACACTTTAGAAAGTGACGGTGATGTGCTTGTCGTAACCCATGGAGGTGTGATCTATTCAGTTGAAGGATCGTGTGGAGAGCCAATGGTTCGAATATCGAACCTCGGTGGTCGATGGATTTCATTTGATGAAGGTGAAATAAGTCTCGGAGACAGAGTTGACTTGGTCGGAGATGCTGCTATCCCAGATTTACTCTGAATAAACCACTATTAGTTTGTTAGTTCTGAAATCAGAGCTTCAGCGGCATCAAGGTCGCCATCTGCTACTCGGTTCATTGCAGATTCAATAATTGCAAGATTTGATTCAATCTTCTCTAGATCAGAATCTAATTCGACTGTTTCCTGCACTACAGAGTCTGCATCTACGGGAGTGGAAGAAGTTTCGTTTTCTGAAACACTTTTTTCTGATTTTTTATCGCACCAGTCCGTAAAGGTCTTTAAAAATTCTTGATCTCTTTCCCAAGTAAGTAGTTCTTTTGCTTCTTCAACAGTGACCCATTGAATTTCATCTACTTCACTATTCGGTTTAAATTCTCCCGATTCAACGGTCATCGACCAATAGGTGACTTCTTTTTTAAGTTTCTTTTCGCTAACCACGTAATTCACACGGCCAATTAAATCTTGAGCAAGGCAAGTTAAACCTGTTTCTTCTTTTACCTCCCTCACTGCGGTTTGTAAAAGAGTTTCTCCTGAATCTTGTTTCCCTTTTGGAAAACTCCAGTCACGATTTGGACGATGAATTAACAAGATTTCTGGAATTTTTTTCCCAGAAATATCTCTATAGACAAGACCTCCAGCAGCATATACGTCCACGGTGGAAGTTGACGAAGAGTTGTGTTCTTGTGTTAGTTCTTCCATCTATCTGTCCCTAATTCATAATTGATCTGATCTGAACGACTTTGACATTACTGCCATCAAGGCTGTCTAGTGTGGATTAACATTTTTTATTGTTGGGCGGATTTATAGAAATTTCATTCTTTGAGTAACTTACTTAAATGACAGGTCTAGACAGGCAACAAAAACATTTTGGTTATTGGAATAGTTCGTGGCCCGTGGAATGTGGCGGAAACCGAAGACAAAAATCGACTGTTGGAGCACTTGGTGCTCGAACAGGGACTTCTAAAGTGATTACTAAACAGAACGACCGCTGGAACGTGATGGCAGTTGAGCGTGACAAGGGAGAATGGTATTTAGGCGGGACAATGCCGGCTTTTATTGGTCCCCCACCTTTTGGTTGGGTTCAAAAAATTGATTTATCAACTCTTGAGCCGATTGTTGAATCAGAAAAATTACCTTGCGGGGAGCACGTTTGGTGTGGAGCAATTTTGGTTCACTCAAATGGTTCAGTGATGTCTATCAACGGGTCCTACTTGCATCGGCTTTCCCCGACAGATCTTTCCATTGAAGCTGAGCTTAAATTACCGGCTAATCGTGCGCATAACGGATTACTTGCACTTTCCGATGGCACTCTCATCACTAAAGACCTTCGAATTGAAGGCGAAGGTAGAACTACAATCACACGTATCTGTTCAGAAACTCTTGAAATACTGGATCAGTTCTCTTTACCGGAAGGTTCAATGGGTCGCATTGCCGCTGACATCGTGAGTATGCCTGATGGTTCGTCAATTGAACACGTTTATATACCTGGGATCCATAAAGTTTGGCGTTTAATCATTGAAGAAGATTCTATGCAAGTAGATGGATGGCAGCCTCAGTACAGGTCAGAGGATTCCGACCATGGACTAGCTTGGGATGCTTGTATATCTGGTGGATCGTGCTGGGTTATGGACTGTGGGGATATTGGGTCAGTTCGGGCTATTCATACAACTGAACCAAATGGAAGATTCGTCACCGAAGACTCCAAAGATAAAGTTCGACGTCTTTCTTGGAGATTGCCGGCTCCTTGGTCCGGTGCACAAAGACTTATTCGGATAGATCTCAATAATCCTGATGAAGTTCAAAGTATTGAACCTTTCGGGACCCCTGGAGGTGGAATTATCGCTCCGCCGGTTTATGTACCTGAATCAGAAATGGCTATCACTTGGGACTCTATTAATGGAGGATTAGCGGGTGTATCTGATGCAGATGGTGAGCTGGAAGTGATGTGGCATTTTGATGCACGTCCTACAATGCAGCCGGTTGTTTTTCCTGGATCGAAAGAGCTTGTTATTAACGACTTCGTTGATAGTGGAGATGATTTAATAGTTATTGATATCGAATCTGGTGAACTAATTGATCGGGTTAAAACTGGAGCAAAACTCGCTAATGGAATGTTTCTTAGCCCCACTGGTGAGGGTGGCGTAATTTATTGCACGACAAATACTGTTGCTCATGTTCACTGGGAGTAGGTAATGAGTAAGCCTTTAATTCTTATTCCTCCATCTGAAGGTAAATCGTCTGGAGGTGAAGGTCTACCATGGTCGGAGACGGATCACTTCTTCAAGGATTTACAAAGACCACGTCATGAAGTCATAAAAGCTTTAAAAACGTCCATGAAGGAACCAGAACTAAATCGATCAAAGTTACTTGGGGTAAAAGGGAAAAAAGTCGGAGAAGCGACTAAGGCGAATCTTATTGTTGATAAGTCAGCGACAATGCCGGCTATTGAACGTTATACGGGCGTTCTTTACGATGCCCTGAGTTACGCTTCCTTACCTGCGTCGCTACAAAAAAAGATTGATGACCAAGTCGTCATTTTCTCTGGTTTATGGGGGACGTTAAAACCGAAAGATTTAATCCCTGACTACAAGTTAAAAATGGGTGCAAAACTTCCCCACCTTGGTGTTCTTTCACGCTTTTGGAAACCATATCTAACCTCTGTACTACGTTTATCTAACACAAAGTGTGTGTGGGACCTTTTACCTGGAGAGCATTCCGCTGGATGGGATCCTTCAATCGCAGAAAAAAGAATACGCGTAAAATTTCTAGACGACATAGTGAAAAATGGGAAACAACAGCTTGTTTCTGTATCGCACTGGAACAAACTTCTTAAAGGGGCACTGGTTCAATACGTAATTGAAAATCAGCTACTTGATCCTTCAGGGCTTACAAATTTCTCTCATCCAGAAGGTTATGTTTTTACTCCTGAACTCTCTACAACGTCGGGAAACACTATCGACATAGCACTTGTCTCTAAGAAATAATTAAGCTTCTATTTTGCCTAATACGCGATCTAACTCATTGTTTGTAAATCGACCAAATGGGTCCAAGTCATACCTCAACTCTTGAAACAAATCCCATTTGGGGTATTTTTTTGAAAGTGTTTCGGCGGTTTGAAAATGTAATTTCCCCCAATGAGGTCGCCCTTGAAACTGATTCATAATTGATTCCACGCCTTGGAAATACTGATCATAAGAGGTCCCATAGAACACATGCACAGCTATATACATAGTTTCTTGCCCCGAAGCTGTAGAGAGCGGAATATCATCCGCTCCTAGAACTCTTACTTCGATAGGAAAACTTATTGGTTGGTCAAGAGTCTCTATAAGTGCTTGTACCTGACGGAAAGCTTCAATCCCATTTTTTCTTGGTATGGCATATTCCATTTCATAAAAACGGACGCGACGCTCACTCGCAAAAACCTCATAACTTTTAGTTATATAGTTTGCTGCGCCAACATCTGGAATCACCAAACTATTCATCTTCGGAATTAGTGACGGTTGAATTCTTCCGAGGTAATTCATTGCGCCGAAACCAAAGTTCTGCAGTAATTCATCATTTTTAAATCGTTTCCATTTACGTCTTAATGCCTGTTTAAAATCTTTTGGCGGAGGAGGTTCTTCAGTTGTGCGGGTATTTCTCTTCAGTAATGCATTTGTGGTGTGAGGCATCCAGAAAAATTCGGTGTGATCAGTGCTCTCGACATGCTCATCGAAGTCTTTTAGTAGATCATCTATCTGGAGAACTTCTTCAACTGCGTGCAAGTTAAAAGCTGGGACACATTGCAGTGTTACTTCAGTGATAATTCCTAAAGCGCCGAGTCCAACTCGAGCAACATGAAGAATTTCTGAATTTTTTTCTTCATCGCATTCAATTATTGTTCCGTCTCCGGTGACTATACGGAGACCTATTACTCCAGCGGCGATACTTTGAAATTTCAAACCTGTTCCGTGAGTTGATGTAGAGATCGCTCCTGCAACTGATTGATAAGCAATATCTCCAAGGTTTGGCATTGCTAATCCTGCAGCGGTTAAAAGGGGGTTGAGGTTGAAAAGACGAATACCAGACTCAACCGTTGCTTTGCCGCTGTCCCGGTCTAGGGAAACAACAGAATCCATGTCATCAAGCGTTACAAGTACCTCATCAGTTACTGCGAGACCAGTAAATGAATGTCCTGCACCGACTACTCGGACTCGTCGATCTTCTTTGACTGCTGCTTGAACGAGGCTTACTATTTCTGTTTCATTTCGAGGTCGTTCTATTCGTAATGGATGTGCGGTTTGATTCCCAGCCCAATTAGTCCAAGTGCCATCATTTTGGAATCCATTTTTAGGCCACATAAATTGCACAGTTACCACCCTCTTAGGTCTATAGGCCAACTATCTAAGACTGAGCCGTCATTTATGTCTGCGACTTCTTCAACTACATGTAATGTTTCATGTTTTGCGATAGTTGGATCAATATGGGCGGGCCTCAGTAAGACTCTTTCGCCTACTTTCCACGAACCACCAGTGACTCCGGTGTGTTCATCAGCGCAGTACATGACTTCTCCTTGGCCAACTAGTGATGGTGGCCCTGAATCCATAGCTACTGCTTTCAGTCCCCCATCCAATACTGCGTGCCCGCGGCCGCTGACTGAAATAACTGTTGTAAGGAGAAATAATCCTTGTTCGAAGGGTAAATCTAGACGAGCGTATTCAGTGTCCATAAGGACATAGGAGCCGGCCTGAAGTTCAGTTACAAGAGTATTGGATTCCCAGGTGCCGGTCCCGCCACCAGAAATAATCTCACCACCAACGTCTGCATGAGCTGCTTCTAATTTAGCCATTGACCGCGTTATCCCATTTTCATGTTTCTGATGATCTTGTTCGTGCATGAGGTGTCCTTCGTATCCCATGACTCCCCTTACATTTAAACCAGCATCACGAGCTTTTTTAGCAAGCTCTCCTGCTTCGTTAGGATGACAACCGCATCGCGGCATCCCCACATCTACATCAATCAAAACTTCAGAAATTCCGCCACTTTTTGCTGACTGGATCGTTTCTTCCGAATCAACTGCAACGGTTATACGAGTAGATTTTTTATCCATTAAAGCGCCAAGCCGCGTGGTGTTTACGACCTGGTTGGCAAGAAGTAAGTCGTGATCTAAACCTGCGGCAACCATTCCTTCTATTTCTCTAATCGTGGCGCAGCAGAAATTTTCATGTCCAGCAGATACTAGTTCTTTGGCTAATACCGATGACTTGAATGCTTTTACATGTGGGCGCAGTGAGGCCCCTGGCCGAGCTTTTGTCATACACGCAATATTTTTGGCAAGTGTTTTGCTGTCAACCAACAATGCAGGTGTGTTAATTTCACCAACTTTCATAAGTCATCCCTTAGTTATCTGATCCCCTTGTGAAATTTTTCCTGATTGAATAACTTTTGCATTTATACCGCGTAAGCAAAGTTGTCGGCCTTGTGAAGAGTTAACGAATCGCATTGCATCAGCTCCAAACCAACCCACAAACTGTGAGCAACCAGTATGAGGTTCCTCTGTGACTTCAATAATGGTTGAACCAATATTCAATTTTGTTCCCGGTGGGAGATTGTCAAGTGATAGATCAAAGTCAACAACCAGTTGGTCACCTGGAACCGCTCTCCGGTTTGTATCACCAGCAGCAATAAGGTCTAGCACTCTGCGATTTATCATCGTCACTTGCATTTCTGGATGTGGTCCGCCATCGGGGCTCTTGCTGTAAGGCTTTTTACTCCAATTATCTCCTACGAGTCCTACATCAGTTGAAAATTCAGCACTTTGTACTACTTTTCTTTGGCCAACGTCAGGGCGGCAAACAATTAGTTCAACGATTCCGTTATTCGTGGGAGAAATTAACGCTGTTTCTAATCCTGCCTCAAGTTCATCAGTGCTGAGATGTTTAATATTTCCCTGACTAGCAATTAGAGCTTTTGCTCGTTTGAATACATTTCGTAGGCGTTGAATCATAGTTCGAGTCTCCAAAAATTTTTCTTGATCATGTAATACCCCACCTTATTTCTATCTTCTAACGAGATGCCACAACAGAGAAATAAAAGTGGACTATTTACTTAAGAATATATCTGATAATAGTCGCTCACTTTTAACTATAAAAACGGTTAGCGTGCGGTAATGGTTGAAGAGACTGGGGAAAAAATCCCGCTCAAAATTTATGCCATTCTCTTTGTTTCTTTTCTTTCTGTTTTGTCAATTGTGGGTCAAGTCACGATTCTTGGAAAACAGGTTTATGACATCACTGGGAGAGAACTTGACTTAGGTCTTCTTGGGTTAGCCGAATTTGCTCCAACATTCCTTCTCGCTCCATTTACTGGTTCACTTGCTGATCGAATGGACCGACGGATTCTTTTTTTATGGGCTCTTTTAGGAGAAGGAGTCGTTTCGATAACACTTTTTTGGTATGCCACCACTAAACCTACTTCAGTGTTACCGATTTTTGGTTTAGTAATTATTTTTGGCATATGTAGAGCGTTTGCAGCGCCTTCTGGTCGAGCTCTTGCAGTAGATATGTCTCCAATCTCTGCCGTCCCTAGAGTTGTTGCTTTCAGCAATATTTCTTATCAAGCTGGTTTAATAATTGGGCCCGTATTGTTTGGATTTCTTTTCGTCGCATACGAGCCACTTCCATATCTTGTTTCAGCAATTTGTCTTGGAGTAGGAGCTTTTATTCTTATTTTTGTACCTAGCAGCAAAATCCGACGTTTAGAAACAAGCGGGGCAAAAAATGCTTTGGCAGATGCTTTGGAAGGATTCAAATTTATTCGACGCACTCCAATGCTTTTTGGAGCTATAAGTCTGGATCTAGCTGCGGTTCTCTTCGGAGGAGCTGTCGCTTTGCTTCCTGCAATTGCAGAAGATCGACTAGGCGTAGGGGCTGTGGGACTTGGTTGGCTACGTGCTGCCGTAGGTATAGGTGCCGGTGCAGTCGCAATTACTCTGGCTATTCGACCGCTAAACCGTAATATCGGTAAAATCCTTCTTTCGGTTGTAGCAGTATTTGGCTTAGGCACAATTATTTTAGGTTTAAGCCGTAATTATGCTTTAGCTTTTGTAGCGGTTTTAATTCTCTCTGGAGCTGATGCTGTTTCAATGTTTATCAGAGCTACCCTCGTACCTCTTGCCACTCCCGGACATATGCGTGGGCGTGTTCTTGCACTTGAAAATGTTTTTATTGGAGCATCAAATGAACTTGGAGCTTTTGAGTCAGGTGTTACTGCTGCCTTTATGGGGCTAACCGGAGCGATCATCTTTGGAGGAGTAGGGACTCTCGCTGTAGTAGTTATTTGGTGGTTTTGTTTTCCTGTTCTGAGAAAAGTTGACCGTTTTGATGAGGTTCAAACTTTTAAAGAAGGTCCTTCTGGTTAGTGAAAAACTTGCTCTTTTAAATAAATAGGGTGAGCGTAGAGCCGAATCCTATGTATCCTGCTTGTGGGCCGCTAGCTCATCGGGTAGAGCAACGGACTTTTAATCCGTAGGCGCTGGGTTCGAGCCCCAGGCGGCCCACAAATTAATTTGGCGAAAATAATTTCAACAAACTCTCATGCAGTAGCCTAGAAAAATGCGATTAAAGTCATTTTCTTTTATCTTTTTTGTTCTTTGGTTGATTTCATGCTCTTCAGATTCATCAACAACCTCATTAGATTCATCAACAACAAGTGATCCGCAGAATGAAACAGTCCACTCTGCGATTACAGAGGCACCTACTGAAGAATCAAACGAATCTTTATCTTTATCGGTATCTATTGAGCCAGCTCCTTATAGCCCTATTGCCGCATCTTTGGATATCCAATCTTCACTTCCGGTTGCTGTACAGATAATTGCCAGTTCGGAAGAACATGAAGTAGCGACAGCAAGAACATCAACTTTCTCTTCTTCACATACCTTCCCTCTGGTCGGTCTTCGGCAATCTCAGTCATACGACATTGAAGTTTTAGCAACTGATGAATCAGGAGAAACTTCAACCTTTAGCGGTGGGACGTTTATTTCAGGAGAGATCAATTTTCCTCTTCCAGAATTTGATCTTTCTGTTGATTTTGAGCGCGCTCAACCGGGAATTACTTTGATTGAATATAACGCTTGGGAGGTTCCTGAAGAGTTTGGTGACGGAGATCCTGTCATAGGGATTGATCATGAAGGTCAGGTTGTCTTTTGGTATCGGAATACAAGTGTGACTGGTGCAGTGGAACCAACGGAAAGAGGAACTTTTATATCTCAATATTTTCCTCTCGGTGCGAGAGAGTTTGATTTATTAGGAAATGTGGCTTATAACTGGCAAGTTTCTCCTGAACCTCCAGAAGGAATCACCGAGTTAAGGAGTGCCGACGCTTTAGCTGCATTAGAAAGCCTTGGAGAAACTGCTAGCGGTAACCCAGGGGACCCTGACCCTATTTTTGTTAAACCTGACTGGGTTAACTTAACTTCTTTCCATCATGAAGTATTTCCCATGCGAAACGGTAACTTCCTAGGATTATCTACAACTAATCACCCAACTACTCCAGAACAAAGGGAGTTTCTTTGCCCTGGCGATGAATCAGATTTTGAAATCACCAGTGACGTTATTGTTGAATTCACTCCGGACGGGGAAGCAATTCGAACATGGGATCTGTGGGACGTTCTTGATGTGGAAGAAATACCTGGAAATCATATATGTACTGTTGACGGACGATTTGTAAGCATCGATTTCAGAGACTGGACTCACGCGAATGCAGTAATTTACGATGAAATTAGAGATGCAGTTATTGTTTCTTCACGCCACACCGATCAAATAGTCGCGTTTGATCACCTCGATTCAACCGGACCTCAAAATAGTGTTCGATGGATTTTAGGGAACCAAGGAACACTGCCTCTTGAAGGAGAGGCCTTCTACCATCCTCATGCTGTTGAACTTCAATCAGATGGATCACTTTTGCTTTACGACAATGGTAATTTTCGACCTGGAACAACTTCTGATGATCCCGCAATGCTTAATTACAGCAGAGCAGTTCTCTATGAAATCATTGATAACGCTGATGATTCTTCTGAGTGGGAAGCTGTTCAACTCTGGGAACACAGGGTTAATGACGTTGATGATAAGCCGCTCTACGCAACGATTGTCGGGGACACTGATCGAATGGAAAACGGTAATGTTTTGATTACCCATGGAGGGATTTGGCCAACTTATCCAAAACCAGGTACCCAACGAGCTCGAATAATTGAAGTTGTTCCAGAGGGAGTTAACGGTGGAGATATTGTTTGGGACCTTGCTTTAGGGGATGCAGATGTTCCTGTCACGGTCTATCGTTCGGAGAGACTTCCTTCTTTATATTTCGGGCCGAATTGGGAATAAAGAATGGTAACAACTGTCACTATTACAGGAACCGGGTGCCCGATTCCTTCGGCTCACCGTTCTGGTCCAGGTGTTTTAGTCCAAACAAATGATGTTGCTTTACAGTTTGATGCTGGTCGAGGAACAACTCAACGCCTTGCGAGTTGTGAGTTATGGCCAACAGATCTTGATGCTTTTTTCGCTACACACCATCACAGCGATCATTTAGTTGGTTTTGCAGATTTACTCTTAACGAGGTGGGTGATGGACCGTACCGACAGCATTTCAGACTTACCAGTAATTGTTCCTGAGGGTCCGGCCGAAAAATTTGTAAATCATGTATTAGATGCGTGGTTAGACGACATTGCGGTAAGAAAAAACCACTCGCGACGATCAACTGAACCGGGGACTGAAATTTTTTCCTTTGCTGCTACGAACAAGCTAGAAGAGGTTTGGTCAAGAGGAGATACAAAAGTTTCAGCTTGTAGGGTTCGACATGAGCCAGTATTTCCTGCAGTTGGTTACCGAGTTGAGTCTTCAGATGGTGTGGTAGCAATTACTGGTGACACATTAGTTTGTGACGAAGTAGTTACCCTTGCGAAGGGTGCTGATGTTTTAGTTTACGAAGCAATGCGGTTTGAAGAGATTCAGGCTCTTCCTGAAAAAAGACAATTTATTCTTGATTATCATGCCGACACTCGTCTAATTGGTGCTCAAGCTCAGGAAATCGGTATCAAAACTTTAATTTTGACACATCTAATTCCTGAACCTTGCTCTCAAGAAGATGAACAAGCTTTTATAGGTGACATTCGTGAGGGCGGTTTTGCTGGCGAATTGATTGTTGCGAATGACCTTGACTCAGTTACTTTGGAAAATAATTTAATTTAGTTGTTACGCGACTCTTTAATAGCGTTAGAAGTTGATCTACTCTTACGTTTATGCGTAATGCAGGAATTTTTGCACTCAGTATTATTCTCATAATTATCGTTGTTTTCTATGGTGCCTGTGTTGCATTCGATGGGGATGACCCACCAGCAACCACAACTAGTACTACGACTTCGACTACATCAACGACTTCAACGACTTCAACGACAACAACCTTTGATCCAGTATCACTTGGGACCCTTCCTCCAGTTGAAAATTTGGGTTCTCCATCTTTAAATCTTGATTCATCAGTTAGCACTGTAGGAATAGACGAGGTTGATTTTGGCCTAACGGTTTATCGAGCGCAACAAAGAGCGGGAACTCGTTTTGCACCCGTTACTCCAGTTAATGAAGTCTGTTATTTAGCTGTCCCTAATGAGGCTCCTGATGGGATTACTTTTTGGGTTGTTGACGGGACTATTGAACGTGTTGATATTGATACCACGGATATAACCACTCGATCTGGGGCTGGCATCGGAAATACTGAAAATAGGATTCGGGAAATGTTTGGAGAAAGAATTGTTACTACTCCGCTTCCGGATGCATCAGGAAATTTGCTGGCATATGTTCCAAAAGATGAGTCAGATAAGTCGTTTAGGATCATGTTTGTTAGCGATGGAGAAGAAATCATACGATTTTGGGCTGGCCGGCTGCCGTGGGCCGAAATTCTTGATGGTGGTTGTTGAAGAAACTAGTCGCCCATCTTTATAAGAAGTTCGAGGCGACAGTTGTTGTTTGTTGTTCGAACTTCGATATCTTCGCCTCTATTGCTCTCCCCTAGTTTGATTCCTGTGCTGCATTCAACTACCACGGCCAATTCAGATGATCTTTTGAATGTTTCAATGGTTGCTAACTCCCAGTCCAATTTGATTTGACTTAAATGTTTTTCAAAAATTTTTGGTGGGTTATCTTTGATCTGTTCCCACTTGCCTGGACGTTCAGATGGCGACAGCCTTAAACCTGCTTCTTTTAAACTGGTGATCAACTCTCGCCCATCTACTGGTTTCGCTCCATTTTTGATCGCTATATCTCGAGTTTGAGATGAAACGTCGTAGTGGTCGCCTTGAAAACTCATTCGTCTTAACCCAATTTTTTCAGCGAAACTATGCAATTCGATATATGTTTCATCGCTAATGAGGTGAGCCCAATTTTTACCTCTCCATGGCCATATTGCCGAGTCAACAAGAATTGTCATCCCCCTATGGTGCCCTTTTTAGTTCAATAAATGCCAAAATCGGGGAATGAACAAAAACAATCAAGACGTAATAATGGTGAAGATACCTAATTCTTTATCTTTTACTCACTTGATACGCGTTGGTTTAACGACTCTTTTACGTATACATCGAATTAGTTCTGACGATCTTGAAGCTTTTACGAATTCAGTTCAAAAAGGCGTAGATGAGCTTTCAAAGACCGGAAGAGATATTGTCGCATATTACAAAATTGATGAAGGACAAATAGTTATTGACTTACAATGTGGCCGAAAAAAATTGCAATTCTCATCTTCTTTTTCTTAACTGTTTTATAGCTCTCGGCGAATTACTGCCCATGTCGCTTCACCCATGGTTGAGCAAACAGCGTTCCATGCATATCCGGTTGCGGTCTCAAGAGATTGAACTACTTTTTCAACAGGCAGATAGATAGGAGTCCCGGACCCTCTACTATTCACCCAAACTAAACATCCTTTTTCAGAAATACATCGAGACACCTCATTTGGAAATAAAAACATGTTCTGGAGAATAAGAACATCTACGACTCCATCAGATAAAGGCAGTGATGATCCATCAGCACAGACCAAAGGTGGAGCAGCCTCAACTACATTCTGAAGCATTTGAAACGAAAGATCTATTGCAAAAAAATTCTGAAATTTAGGTACGAGTACGCGAGCAGAGATGCAAGTTCCTGCTCCGAGTTCTAAAGCTATTTTTCCTTTAACTTTTCCTCGTTCAAGAGCATCTAATAGCGGCAGATTTCGTTGAGGATGATTTCGAGTTTCTGTCCATTCTTCCGCAAGTGAATCAAAGAGTTCACGTACTTCCTTGATTAAGTGAGAATCCCATGTCCCATTCTCAGCTAAATGATATGTAACTTCACGCATGCGGTGGGTAACTGGAGTAAGTCGAGTTGCTTGGTCTACTCCATCAAAACTGGGAAGCTTCGTGATTTGTCCTTTCAAGCGGTGTCTCTCAAACTCTTAAATTCATTGCTTAGCGTCCAGTTGATCCAAATCCTCCAGATCCTCTATCTGAATCACTTAATGCTTCTACTTCAATAAATTCCACCGACTCAACTCTTTGTATAACTAGTTGCGCTATTCTCTCACCTTTAACGACCTCAAATGGTGTCTCCGGATCAGTATTGATTAATAAAACCTTTAATTCTCCCCGGTAACCAGAATCAATAAGGCCGGGAGTGTTTAGGCATGTAACGCCATGTTTAGCCGCAAGACCACTTCGTGGTTGAACAAAACCTGCATAACCTTCCGGAATCGCGATCGCTATACCGGTAGAGATTAGAGCGCGTCCACCTGCTGGAGGCAGCATGACATTTTCATTAGCAACTAGATCCGCACCTGCATCACCTGCTTTTGCATATGCAGGAAGAGGCAAGTCAGAATCGATACGTGTAATTGGAATTTCCATCATGAAATGATCTTACGCTTCATTGAAGCATTGATCATGATTCAGTACCAATAAAGCGCCATAGACTGAATCACATGTTGGTTTGGATAGATCTTGAAATGACTGGCTTAGATCCAGAAAGAGATGTGATTGTTGAAATCGCTACTCTAATCACCAACGATGAATTAGAAATCATTGCAGAAGGCCCTGATCTAGTTATTCATCATTCAGATGAAGCTCTCTCAATCATGAACGATTACGTAAGAAATATGCACGAAACTTCAGGACTTCTTACAGAAATAGAACAGTCTTCTGTTTCAATGGAGCAGGCGGGTATGGAAACTCTGCAATTTATTCAATCTCATGTTCAAGAAGCAGGTTCGGTGCCTCTTTGTGGAAACTCTATAGGGACTGATCGAAGGTTTTTAATTAAGGCTTTCCCGGAGATTGATAATTTTCTTCACTACCGTTGCATTGACGTATCTACAATCAAAGAGTTGGCTCGAAGATGGAACCCTGATGTCTTGACCAATGCCCCGAAAAAAAATGGAGGTCATAGGGCGTTGAATGATATTCAAGAATCAGTCATTGAACTTCGCTATTATCGTGACCACTTCATTAATTCTAATTAACTGTCCTTTCATAATGAAATCAACCCTGAGGTATCAACCGTGACTCATACGCACGACGAGCTGCAAGCCGTTAAGCCCCTAAGACAAGAGCAAGAACAAGCTGAAGAACTCGTTACAGAGATAGCTGAAGGTATTTATCGGATGCAACTACCTGTCTCTATGCCTGGCCTTGGCCACGTCAATTGTTATGCACTTGAAGATGAAGAAGGTTTCGCTTTGATCGACCCAGGATTACCAAGTGAAGAATCATGGGCAGCACTTAGGTCTCGCTTAAGCCAACTTAATGCTGATGTAAAAAATATTCACACTGCTGTTGTGACACATAGTCATCCTGATCACTATGGAGGTGTTCACCGTTTACAAGCAGACCATGAAATAAAAGTACTTACCCATCACGATTTTAGTTCTGCCTATGCTCCGCCTGATCCAAGCGAATATTTTGAGGATCCTGATATAACAGCTCTTGATCTTGCCGATGATGAGGACATTGAAAAGTTTCGTAATCATATGCGACGCACAAACCCTTGGGGCACTGAACGAGAGCCTCCAAGCTCAGAGCAAATCCGAGCATGGGGAGCCACTGGATTTGGTATAAATAGCAAAATATTTAGACCTCCTGAAGCGAACTGGACAGTCGGTGATCTGGAAGAAATTTCTCTTGGTAAGAGAAATTGGTTGGCGGTCCACACTCCAGGACACACCCACGACCACCTTTGCTTATACGACCCTAACGATGGGTTATTTTTTTCAGGAGATCATGTTCTTCCTACAATTACTCCTCACATCGGAGGAATAACGAATCTAGAAAACCCTCTTGCTACCTTTATTGAGTCTTTAAAACGTATGAACGAATTCTCTGATGTTTCGAAAGTTTTACCAGCCCATGGTCATCCTTTTGTAGATCTAAAAGGACGGGCCGAAAATATAATTGAACATCATGTTGAGCGACTTGATTCGATTCGTGAAGCTGGAGATGAACTAGGCCCTGCGACTGTTGAGACTTATATGAAACGCCTGTTTAAAGAACGATCTTGGGGAGATATGGCTGCAAGTGAAACTTACGCTCACCTTCTTCATTTACGGTTTTTAGGTGAAGCCTCCGAAGAAGAATCTCAAGGACTGAAAATTTATAAGATTAAGTAATTTATTCATTTGACATTGCTCACTAAATGGTGTTGAGTAGTCACTCTTAGTGAATTCCTCTATCATTGAGGTGGAGTTTTAGAGTAAAGAGATACTAAAGAAATTATGAATGCGAAAATCAACCACAATTTGATTCACAAAACCGTTAAATCGGTTCTCGCTTCGCGTCTATCCACATTTACCTATTCACCAAAATCTTGGGCCTTTAAGAACACATTTATGTTCTGGACAAACCATCAAAGGCCTCGAGGAGTAACTAGTTAATTAACTAGAACAACAAATTCCTTGAGGCCGCCGGAAATCCGGCGGCCTTTTTAATTTTTCACCGTTCTCACTAACCATCTATTAATCAAACAAAGGAAAAACTATGGAAACACTTTTAACATTCGAACCAGAAATTTGGAGGTCAGAGTCCGCATGTATGCGAGTTGGCGTCCCCACTGATGTGTTCTTCTCAGATCATCTTGGTGATATTGCAGAAGCAAAACGTATATGTGCAGATTGTCCTGTGATGCTGGAATGCTTAGAAGCAGCAATTGCTCGACATGAACCATGGGGTGTCTGGGGAGGGCAAATATTCCGAAAAGGAAAACTTATTGCAAACAAACGAAGACGTGGCCGACCTTCAAAAGTTCCACGACCAGATGAAGAACTGCCTGTAATTCCAGTTCCGATTCACCTTCAGTCAGAGCTACGTTCGGCATAGCTGAATGAGAAAAATGGCGGGTCGGGGTGACGTTTAGGCGAGCCCCGACCCGTCGGCTTCTGATCACGATACGTTGCAAGTGTGCGTAGATTATTAATAGCGGCCATATTTGCTCTTTTAGTTGGGATCGTGATCTTTTTTTTGAGCGACTCAAAAGACGACTCGGCCTCTACTGATATTTTTTCTCTTCCCGTTTCTTTAACCGATGGAAGAGATACAACTCTTGGAGATTTAGTATCTGAAACTGGGCGACCCTTAATAGTGAACTTCTGGGCTACTTGGTGTGCTCCGTGTCTTGAAGAATTGCCGATGTTTGAATCTTCAAATCAAAGATTAAAACATGAAATTGATTTTTTGGGTGTAAATGTTAGTGACTCTCCCACCAAAGCAAAAGAAATGATAACCGCTACTGGAATTAGCTACCTCACAGGAAGTGACCCAGAAGGAAATTTCTTAGTTGAATTAGGAGTAGTTGGACTTCCAGCTACTGTTTTCATAAGCAAGCAAGGCGACCTAATTGATTTACACATTGGTCAAATCTCAAGTACTAATCTTGACATGAAAATATCTTGGATTCGTTAATGATTGATATAAAACTGGCGCTCCCTTTCACTTTAGGTTTAATCACAGCTATTAATCCTTGTGGTTTCGCCATGCTCCCTACTTGGTTGGGGTATTTTTTGAGTAAAGATTCCGCTAATCAGGAGCCGAGGCCTGAACAGATTTGGAGAGCTTTCCTCATCAGCCTCACAATGGCAGGTGGATTTGTACTGGTTTTCGGTGGCGTCGGACTGGCGGTGAGTTTCTTAACTACCGAAGAATCCATTGCTCGAGTATCTCCTTGGTTAACCATTGTATTTGGAGGGTTATTTATCCCTTACGGGTTAGGAATAGTTTCGGGTCGACAAATCAAATTTTCTTTAAGTCCATCTCCTCGAGGCCCAAATACTAAGGAACTTTGGTCAGTTTTTGGTTTTGGCGTGTCATATGCCATCGTCTCAATAGGTTGTGCTGCTCCTATTTTTCTTCTCCAAGTAGCCGATAGTTTTAGCCGTGAAGGGGTCTTAGAAGGTGTCGTCACTTACTTTGTTTTTGCTTTTGGAATGGCTTCAGTTGTCACTATCCTTACGGTTTCTTTAGCCGCTGCAAGAAGAGGCATTGTTCTGAACCTAAGAAAATTTCTTCCCTATATTGATCGTTTAAGTGGCGTTCTTTTAATTGCGGGAGGGTGCTACTTAATTTCTTACGGGATCTTTGAAATCCAAATTCTAAACAATCCTGCTACTAATTCTAATTCGCTTCTCGACACTGTAAGTAAAGCGCAAGCTCATCTATCAAACTGGGTTACTGGCATCGGCGGAGTACAAGTCGGTCTTACCTTGTGGCTACTCGTTCTGACTGCGGTAATTTGGGGTGTTGGACCCGCTTTAAATAGCAAAATCAAAAAAGTAAGTTACTGGCTGGTTTTGGCGTGTTGGATTGCCGGTGAAGGGCTGATTTATAGAGGAGAAATGCTGGCTCTTCCTCTTTATAGGCTTCTTCTGAATTGGCCATCTCGTATGTCTAATTGGTTGACTGATCCATCGCGATGGGCAACCCCTTTAGAAATATTTTTGACCTTATTCATACTGATTCTATTTTTTTTATCGGCAATAAAATCTCTAAATAAATTACGGAGATAACCGTTCAATAACCCAATCGTTTTCTATCCGTTGATAACAAAGGCGGTCATGAAGGCGGTTCGTTCGTCCTTGCCAGAATTCAAACCTTTCTGGGATAACCCGGAATCCACCCCAATAATCCGGCCGTTCTATCAGCTGGCCTTCCCATCTTTCTTCTTCACGTTGAAACCGATTATCTAGATGTTCCCGGTTGGGAATCACCGAACTTTGATTAGAAGCCCAAGCGCCGATTTGGCTTCCTCTTGGTCGAGTAACCCAATAGGCATCTACCTCTTCTGGAGTCAGTTGTTTAGACCTGCCAAAGATGTTGACTTGCCGGCGTAAAGACACCCAAGGGAAAGTAAGAGAAGCGCTCGCTGTTGCAGCCAAATCGGACGCTTTGTCGCTCGTCAAATTTGTAAAGAAACAAAATCCGTCGTCATTAAATGTTTTTAAGAGAACAACCCGTGCTCTCGGCCATCCATCAGAAGTAGTTGTTGAGAGAACCATTGCATTTGGTTCTAAATATCCTGCCGTGGTTACTTCCTCATACCAGATTTGAAATTGGGTAGTCGGATTTGGAGAAAGGTCCGGTAAATCAAGCCCCTTTGTTTCATAGGTTTGACGTATTTCACTTAAGTCCACATTGGCAGAGTACCTATATCTGAACCGTTAATGGTTGATAAAGGTCTAAGGTTCTGGGATGCGATTCTCTAATTCACTAGCAGTTGCTTTCGGCGGTGTGTGTGGGGCTGGGGTTCGGTGGGTACTCCAAACCAAATTTTCCTTATCGTCAGACACAAAAGTTCCTTGGATGGTTTTGATTATAAACATTACCGGGTGCTGTTTTCTTGGGGTATTACTAGGTAAAAAAGTAAAACAAAGAATTTACTTGCTTCTTGGAGTTGGATTTTGTGGCGGGATGACAACTTTTTCTACGTTCGCTTTTGATACGGCTTCTCTCATGAAAGGTTCTCAATTAAATGAGGCTCTGACTTATGCGTCTATTTCCATAATTGGTGGACTGTTATTTTTTCTGATTGGACGTGAGACGAGTAAACGATGGTTGTAGTTTTTTCTTTCATATTTTTATCTGCGCTCGGTGCGTATGTTCGATGGGTTATTAGCAAGCAAGGGCCGATTGGTATTCTAAGTATGAACGTGATTGGTTCGTTTCTCTTTGCACTAATTTCTGATTTGGGAGACGCTCAGATCACCGCTATCGGAATCGGAGGGTTAGGAGCTTTTACAACTTTTTCTGCTTTTGCTTCTGACAGTGTCTCACTTCAAGAACGCCGCGGCTTACTAATTGCGTCAAGTTATGTGGCTGGAACTGCTGTGTTAAGTATTTCTGCTGCTGCGCTTGGATTGTCAATTACTTAATGACAGTCGCTCCACGCATATAAGGTTGCAAAGGTTCGGGAACTGCAATTGTCCCATTTGATTGTCGCCATGTCTCAACCACTGCAGCCCATACTCGCGGCACAGCTAACCCTGATCCATTTAGAGTATTAACGACTGATGTGCCTTTCTGGTCTTGTTGACGGTAGCGAACGTTAGCTCTACGTGCTTGATAATCGCTGAACCACGACACGGATGAAACCTCTAACCACTGATCTGCTCCTGGAGCATAAACCTCAATATCAAATGTACGAGCCGATGATGCCCCAAGATCTCCTGTGCAAAGATCAAGAACCCTATATGCCAAACCAAGATCAAAAATTGCTGTTTCGGCTCTGTTTAAAATGTCGGCATGGACCTCTTTTGACTGTTCCGGAGTTGCATAGGCAAGCAATTCAACTTTGTCGAATTCATGAACTCGTAGTAATCCTCTTGTATCACGACCAGCAGATCCTGCTTCACGTCGGAAACATGAGGTATGTGCCATAAGTTTCATGGGTAAATCTGATTCATCAAGAATTTCATCACGAGCCAATGAAGTCAGTGGAACTTCAGCTGTAGGGATTGCCCAAAGATCATCTCTTTCGAGATGATAAGCATCGTCTACAAATTTTGGTAGGTGTCCTGTAGAAACCATAGTTTCGGTTTTCACTAAGGTTGGTGGGCGTATTTCTTTATAAGCATCAGCATTTCGATCAAGTCCGTATTGGATTAGTGCTCTACATAAAGTCGCTCCGAGCCCTGTATACATAACAAACATGGCGCCAGACATTTTGGTTCCACGCTCAACATCTAATAAACCAAGTTCTGTGGCGATTTCCCAATGGGGTACTCGTTGATGATCTTTGTACGAGTCTTTATCAAAATTTTCGTACCGGAGAATTATGTTGTCTTCTTCCCCGCCTCCATCTGGACATTCTGTTGCTGGAATGTTTGGTACTGAAAGCAGTATGTTCTTTATTTCTTCAGCGATTTGATCTGCTTTATCGTTTAATTTCTCTTCGATTTTTCCTAACTCTCGGCTTTGCTCCTGAAGTTTTGTTGCCTCGTCTCCACGTCCATCTTTATGAAGACCTCCTACCTCTTGTGAGAGATTTCTTATTTGATTCCGTATCTCATCTCTTTCAGCGGCAACTTCACGCTGCTGTACGTCCAAAGCAAGTACCTCATCAAGGGCTCCACGTTCTTCGCCGCGTCTTTCAATAGCATGAATTACACCTTCCGGGTTATTTCGTAAGTTTCGAAGATCAATCATGATAAAGAACTTAGCGTCCTGCGGCCGGTCTTAGGTGTTGATTATCTTCTCGAGCTTTACCTGTGTAGCGGAAAAACTTCACAACTATTATTCCCCAAAGATAAAAGCCTCCAATGATTTTCATTATGGCACCTGCTGTTTGCTGATCAGTAACGACAGAAATTCCCCACATTTCAAATCCATCGTCATAGTGCTTATAAACAGTTCCTTCAGCGAAAGTTAGCCAGGCGGATGGGATTGTTGGAATAACTGAGTTCAAAAATAAGTAGAGCATTTGTGCTGGTGGAGATATTCGCAACTCTTTTAATGGTGAGACAACAGGCATCCACATAAGTAGTCCAGAAATAAAAAGAATCAAGTGAACAAAATAGTGAAATATGCCGCTGTCATAAGACCACTGAACCACACCTGTCCAATGTGTGAGTGCACTCAAACCGTTAAAAATCAGTGCGGCAGTTATGGGATGACTAAGTCGTCGAATAATTCTTGATCCATACCCTCCCTCAAGGATTACTAGTCGTGCCAGCCAAGCAGGCAGTGCGAGAAGAAACAAGGGTGGAGCGATAAGAGTTATTACAAGATGTTGAATCATGTGCACGAAGTAGAGATGTTCTTCGGCTATATCATGCACCGGCCAATCTGCTGCCACATAAAGTAAAAATACCGCTGCAACAAATGAAATTTTTTGCGCTCTCGTCGCTATTGGTGTCTCTGGAGGTAAAACTTTTGGCCCAATACGTTTTGCCCAGAAACCGAAGAAAATAACTGACAAAACCAGTAACCAGACTTCTGGGTGAGGTTGCCATCTCCAAGGATCGCTCGCTAGTGCATACAGGTTCATTATGTATCAGGGCCCCCCTGCTGCACAGGGTGGGAGAAAATCATTTAGCCTTTTGTCCAGAATTCAAAAATTGTAAGGAATATGAAATAAACAGATACCGCTAGCACTATTCCAGTTACAAAAAATCGCGTAAACATCTTGCTATCGAAACGTAAATGCATAAACCAAGCTGCAACGATAAAGAACTTAACCACCATCATCACCATGAGCGTGGGGATAAGAGCTGCGCCAATATGAACAAAATAAGTTGCAACTTCTGCGGCAGTAATTACCGCTAACAGTAGAGCGATCTGCATGTACTTTTGGTCTGAAGGATGCTCGTGATCTTCAGTTGTAGTTTCGCTAGTGCTCATGGTTGTTCCTATTAACTTGTTGGGTTAGGTACAAGATAGATGACTGTAAAGATTATGATCCAAACTACATCAACAAAGTGCCAATAGAGGCCAATAATTTCTACCGTTTCAGTATTTTTCTTTGTTAATTTTCCTCGGTAAGAAGAAATCAGTAACGACATGATCATTACAATACCGAGGCTTACGTGAACCCCATGGAATCCTGTGAGAGTGAAAAACGCTGAAGAGAAGGGGCTTGTGGTGTATCCCAACCCTTCCCGTATAAAGGTAGTGAATTCATAAACTTGGCCGCCAATAAATACCGCACCCAATAGAGCTGTGGTTAATAACCAAAGACGGTTATTTCGAATGTCTCCTTTTTGAAGGGCTGAAAGGGCAAGAACCATCGTGAGTGAACTCATAAGAAGAACAAACGAGCTAACTGAAGTAAATGGAATATCAAAAATGTCCCCAGGTGCAGGTCCGTCATAAAATTTATTTCGGTAGAGAAGATATGTAGAGATAAGGGCACCAAAGAGTAAGCATTCTGATCCTAGGAATACCCACATTGCCAGTTTGTTATGGCTTAATCCTGTGGTTGTTTCTTCAGACATCTGAAGCCTCCTCAGATACTTCTTTTTCATCGGCGTGGTGTTCTCCATGTGGCCCATCTGGATCATCTACTGGTTCGAAGATCCATGCATACAGAGATGTGACAATGAGTATTGCCCCCGGAAGTGTTAACCAGAGATTGAAAATTAGGCCTAAACCAAGAAATGGAAGCCCTATTGCGAAAATGAGTGGCCAATAAGATGGTGAGGGTAGATGAACTCCTGTTGCTGTGCCATCTTGACAAACCTCTTCAGCTGTGGCGACTCGAACGATTTGTCCTTCCTCATCTGTACCCCATTTGCGATGCCAGAATTCATCAAGGCTTTCTACTGTGGGGATTTCATCAAAGTTGTGTTCCGGAGTTGGATTAGGAGTCATCCATTCAAGGCTTCGAGCATCCCATGGATCGGGTGGACATGGGGGTTGACCCTTTGCTCGTTTTACTGAAACAACAACATTGATTAAAAAAATTAAAACACTTAGTGCAATGATGAAAGACCCTATTGTTGCGACCATATTCCAAGCTTCAAAACCAAACCCTGGGCTATAGGTATCTATACGTCTGGACATACCTTGTAATCCCAGAACATGCATGGGTCCAAAGGTCATATTGAACCCAACTAACATCACCCAGAAATTAATTTTGCCCATTTTTTCATCAAGCATGTGGCCAAATACTTTCGGCCACCAAAAGTAAAGACCAGCGAAAAGACCAAAAATAATTCCGCCAAAAATTACATAATGAAAGTGAGCAACAACGTAATAAGTGTCTGTTTGCTGAGTGTCTGCTGGGGAAAGTGCGTGGGTCACACCAGAAAGACCGCCGATAGTGAACATACTAATAACGCCAACAGAGAAGAGCATTGGTGCGGAGAATTTGATACGTCCTCCCCACATAGTGGCTATCCAATTAAGTATTTTCACTCCCGTAGGCACTGCGATGAACATTGTTGAGAGTGAGAAGGCAGCGACAGATAGTGGGCCAATACCTGAGGCAAACATATGGTGGGCCCATACGCCCCATCCCATGAATCCGATAGCGATTCCCGAAAAAACCATGAAATCGTAACCAAAAATTGGCTTACGACTGAACGTTGGGATTACTTCAGAAATAATTCCAAATGAAGGAAGAATTAAGATGTAGACCTCTGGGTGGCCAAAAATCCAGAATAGGTGTTGCCAGAGAAGAGGGTCTGCTCCCATTTCGGTGTTGAAAAAATTTGCTCCAAATTGACGACTGAACATTAAAAGGAATAGCGCTACGGCTATAACTGGCATTGCAAAAACTAGTAGCAACTGAACGACAAAGAGCATCCAAGTTAACACTGGCATTTTGAATAGTGTCATGCCTGGAGCACGCATATTCAAAATGGTTACCGTGAGGTTGATTGCTGACACTAAGGATGCAATACCCGTTATTTGAAGTCCTATGGCGTAAAAATCCATTCCAACACTTGGTGAAAAGACGACTCCACTATTTGGCGCATATCCAAACCAGCCGCCATCGGGGGCGCCCCCTAATAGCCATGAGAGATTAATAAAGATTCCTCCAGCAAGAAATACCCAGAAACTCATTGCATTAAGTCGAGGGAAAGCAACGTCTCTCGCACCTATTTGTAATGGAATGAGGTAATTCGCAAAGGCTGCGGCTAATGGCATGGCAGCTAAGAAAATCATTGTTATGCCATGCATGGTAAAGACTTGGTTATACATATCTGCACCAAGAACTGTGCCATTTGGTGTTGCGAGTTGAAGACGTATCAAAAGTGCTTCAATGCCGCCAATTATGAAAAAGAACAGGGCTGCGGCTCCATAGAGAATGCCGATTTTCTTGTGGTCTACGGTGGTGACCCAATCTCTCCATCCATTACCGCCTTTAGGGCGGGTGTAGACACCGAGAGGGCGTTGTTCTTCGGTTGATGTTTCTTCAGACATGGTGTCGGTCATTTATTCGACCTCCGTGGCTTGGATAATGAACGAACTTGGTGGTGCGCCGAGGGTTTCTAGGTAAGCAACGACGTCATCTATTTCATCTTCGCTTAGTCCTAGAGCAGGCATACCTCGTCTACCTTCTGCATACGCAGGTTTTTCTGCTGGAGCGTTTCTTATCCATGCTTCCAGTTGAGTCCTATCAATCGTGCCATCTGGTTCGTAGAGGTTAAAGATACCTCCTGCGTAGGTGGTTCTACTCATAAAGTGAGTCAGGTTTGGAGCTGCATTAGAAACAAGGTCTGCGCCAATACTTGTCTCATCATTCACTCCGTTCACTACGTGGCATCTTGCGCATTGGTTTTCAAAAACTGTTAATCCTCGAGCTACCGCTTCATCGGTTATTAAATCTGAATCTTGATCAGTTAATTGTTGGTCAACCCACGTTTGGAAATCTTCTGGTTCAAGCGCAATCGCCTGCATCCTCATTCGAGAGTGAGACAGCCCACAGAATTCTGTGCATTGGCCAAAGTAAACACCAGGTTCATCTGCTTCTAACTTCCATGGGTGCACTCTTCCTGGAGCAGCATCTCGTTTACCATTTAATGCAGGAATCCAGAAGCTATGGATAACATCTCGACTTGTTATAGAAAGTTCTATTTCTTGCCCAGTAGGCATGACTAGTTGACCGGCAGTAACAATATCTGCTGGAGGAAGATTACGAGCGTCACTCAAATCAACTCCGTCTAAACCATCAAAGTAATAGCGGAACTCCCACCACCACTGTTGTCCTACAACCACAACTTCCGGTTCCCAAAGTACTGATTCTTCTTCAACCGTGACCATCACCTTGTTTGTTTCAGTGCTATTTACTGAAGACAACGTAATGAGCGTGAATACTGAAACAACAGCGAGAATTAAAGTTGGAATAATGGTCCAAAGTATTTCTAGTTTGGTATTTCCATGAACCTGAGTTGGAAATACTTCATCTTCGTGACGATCACGGAACTTCCACCAAATAAAGATTGTTGCCCCGAATACTAGGAAAAAAACAACATAGGCAATGATCAGAACTGGATCTAACAGTTTGTCTATGTCTCGAGCTGTCGGTCCTTGAGGTTGAAGAGTGTCAAGCTCAGCGTCTGCGGCACAACCAGTAACAAGGAGTAATGCTGAGGCAAATAAAGCCAGCCAAGTTTTTTTAATGGCTTTAGTAATCAATGGTCTTCCTCCATATCGGAATCGCCATGTTCGCCATGTTCGCCCCCAACATGATGGAAGTCACGCTCACCGTTAATTGCCGCGAATATACCGCTAACAATAACGGCTAGGACTCCAACAGCCAGAATGCCTTGCACCACTCCTCTTGGAATAGATGGTCGCTTGCTGATGAAGTAAGCGGTGAGGAAAATTATGGTTCCTACAACAGTCGCTATCCAAACGGCGCCTAGAACTGATGCGGCTAATAGGATTCTTGATACTGCCACAACTAAAACACCCATGCCGACAAGTCCGAGAACAGGGATTTCTATCGGGCGTAGCAACCCTTCTTTTAATTCATGATTTTTTTCAGGATCTCCGGTTGCTCTTTCTGACCAGTTTGTCATTGTCCACTCGATTGCAGTGACTAACAAGATGATGAGACCTGTTCCGAATACAAATGGATGTGCAACTAATCCGACTGCCATCGTTACTACCCCTAGTGCGGTAAATAGCGGCCATGGTGATGATCCGGTAAATATTTGTGCTTCAGGAACTTCGTCTATGTCTACTTCAAGTATTTCTGCTGCGGCCTCGGCATCAGCATCACGGAAAGATTGAGACAATATGGCTAGCAGCCCCGATGTTGTAGCTGCCATCATGAGAATGCCATAAGCGATGTGATTTCCTACAGCGCCTTTCCATCCAAGGGTCAAGGGGCCAGTTTCAGTTCCACCGGTTGTATATCCGACAAAAACTGCTGCTGTAAAAGCAGCGACAAGTAGACCGAACCAAAGCTTAAAACCAGTTGTCAGCATAGTGAACGTCCTATTTCCCGATGTAGATAAATAGCCAAATAAAAATGTAAATGAAGACTGTTGAGTACCAATAAATGGATGCTGCAGAAACTAAGTCACGGTGACGACTTGTGTCTTGTCCCCCGAAAGCTCTTAGCAGGAGTAGCCCTAACCAAATAACTCCAATGCCGACCATTACTAAGTGAGCTCCAGTTATTACATAAAGGAGAAGTGCCGCTTCACTGTGATCAATAGGTAAACCAATGTCCATGTAATAGAACACGGTTTGGTTGATCATCGCAATACCCATTACCGCGGTAAGGATAAGTGCAAGATAAGCATGTATTCGGTCATCGTTTTTTACTGCATAGGCTGCCCATCCCATAGTGGCCACCGATATTGACAGGGTTGCCATGTTCATCCCGCCGGGAACAAGCTCAATAGCATTTTCCGGGAACCATTCCATGCCCCAAGCCAATGTGTCAGATCTGATGCTGAAATAGATTGAAAATAGGCACCCAAAGAACATGAGCGCTGCCGATGTAATGAATGCTGTCCCAACCATCAAGGTTCTTGGACGATTTAAAGGTGCAGGAGGAAGAATGGTAGCCATTAAGCGACCTCTTCTTTTTCTTTTGATTTCCATTCAAGTGTGTCTGCTCCCCAAGGATTCCCAGTAGCAGGAGTCTTTGAAAGAACGTGTTGAACAGTTGTAGCTATGGCGGCAATAACTCCAAGAAGGATCAGGAGGGAGCCAATAAATGAGATGATATTAAGAGTTTCAACCCAACTTGAACCATCTGTGCCAGCAGCAAACTCAGATACACCAGTGAAGTCATTCTGTCCGGTAAAGCCAACTAAGAAGTCTGCTACTGCAAATATGCCGACTCCAAAATGGAAGGTCAGACCTGATATCAAAATTTTTCTCTGGGAAATAGATTTACCAATCAAAAGTTCTCCCCACCATGAGAAGGCGGCCATACACGCCAACACTCCGGCACCTAAAGTGAGAACTATCTGAGCTGAGACGGTTGATCTTGTTGAAAGTTCAAGCGGTCCAATTACGTGTACTGCGCCCACAACTACGCCATGTAAAAGAAGAACTATGGATAAAGTTGCCAAAACTGCTGGAGTGGTTGTTTGTTTGTCGAAACCTTTGAGATCTTTGATTTTTGGAGAAATAAAAGCAACAACAAGGAGCACTGCAGGAATAGCGATAAACGCTTGAATTATTGAAAAAGCTTCTTCGAAGACTGGAGTGCCAATATCGAAATAGGTTTGCGCATAGGCGCCAAAACCAGCGGCACCTGTTAAGCCAATAGCAGTGAATAAGAATGGGTTTGAAATCTTATTTTTAAATGCGGCTGAAATAATTTCAGCAACAATGCCTAGTAGCGGCAGCACCCATAAATAAATCTGCGGGTGTGTGAATGCCCAAGATAACTGCTCCCAAACAACCGCTTCGCTTCCGAAATTAACCGGTGCTCTGCCTCGCATATCTACATAAACAAGCACTGTGTTAGCAACGAGAACTGGCAAAGTGGCTAGCCACATAGTCCCTGCTACTAATACTGACCAGCTAAATGCGGGAATGTTAAGCAAGGAAATACCTGGAGCTCGACCTGCAACAATCGTTGTTAGGACACTGGTTGAGGCTCCACAAATTCCAATTATTGTTAAAAGCACGCCTACAAGCGTTAATGCAACAGACTGGGTCTCACTAGTAGCATCTGGAGTTCCTACCCCGCCGTTCGCGAGAAAACCGATAATGATAATTAGTGCTCCAAATAACCAGACCCAGAAACTAAACGCACTCATTCTTGGGAAAACAAGCCGTGACGACCCTACTTGTCGAGGAACTATTGCTGTTGCTAAACCAATCATTAACGGAAGAACAGCGATAAGAACTAGTGCTACTCGATGAGCTGTCCAAAATTGAAATACGTCATCGGCAGTTGAAAAGATGCTTGCCGAGGATAGATCAATACGTTCGAGGCTTACCAATAATCCTGCAACTGAACTGAACAATAAGCCGATCAGGGCAGAGACCATCCAATAGCGCGAAAGGGTCACTGATTCGGTAGTTGTAACAATTCGTTCAACAACTGTGGATTCGTTCTTCATTGAAGGTTAATCACTCTGTAGGCCTAGACAATTTTCCCATAATTATTGTCAGTTCGTGAAACACTTCACGATCATCCAAGTTTGAGGTTAGACGAAATATGTCCGTTTATGACACCTAACCTCAACTTAAATTAGTTGATATTTATTAAGGGTCGCGAACCGGGCACATTCCGTTAAAACAACGATAAAGCCCTAAGCCAGTTATGAGGTGCATCCTCTCTCAACAATCAGCTTTTAAATGACCACATCTAGTGTTATAGCCCCGAAAAGTAGGGTGATATAAACAATGGAGAATGAGAAGAGACGCATAGCTGAACGTTCGCTCAGATCTCTTTTAACCAGCAACGTAAGAGCACCAAATAGCGCTCCAAGAACAATTGCTGAGACAAGATAAAAGACGCCCATATTTGCTACGAAAGCAAAAACGATCGTAAGCGCAATTTGTACAATTGTGTACAAAATGATTCGATCCGCAACTGCAGAAAGACTTTCCACTGAAGGAAGCATCGGCACTGACGCGTTTGAGTAATCATCTCGATATTTAATCATCAAAGCCCAAGAATGTGGGGGCGTCCAGAAGAATATGACTAAGAAAAGTATTACTGGAGACCAATTCAGTGAATTAGTAACAGCAGTCCAACCAATTAAAATAGGAACAGCTCCCGCAGCGCCACCTATAACTATGTTCAAAGAAGAAGTTCTTTTTAACCAAAGCGAGTAGATAAACACGTAAAACAAAGTGGCAGAAATCGCAAGTACAGCGCTAAGAAAATTAACAAACTGCCATAGCCAAATAAAAGCAACGACTTCTAGAGTAAGAGCAAAAATTAAAGCATTTTTAGGTGATATCACCCCAGTCACTAGCGGGCGACCCTTCGTGCGTTCCATAAGTTGATCGATATCGCGATCTATAAACATATTTATTGCGTTTGCTCCGCCTGCCGCGAAAGTCCCCCCAACCACAGTTGCAATCATCAACCATGCTCCTGGCACTGCGCCTGCAGCAACGAACATTGGCGGAACAGTAGTTATAAGAAGAAGTTCAATTATTCGAGGCTTAGTTAAAGCGATATACCCAACTATCTGCTCATTCAAGAATGGTGAACTCCGACCTGACATCACCACCACACTAGGAGAAACTATTCACAGTAGGCGCTCTAGGAGCAAATTTAACTAAGTAACCAATCTGCAGGTGTTGAGCCTTCTGGGAATAATCGATTTTGAAAACGCCTCATGCCAAGTAACCAACGATCAACGTCATCTCCTTTTCGACGCACATACTCCTCGACATCTGCATGAGGGAGCACATGGAAACGTTCATCTTCTAATGCCTCCATAACTACTTCAGCTAATTCTTCGGCTGAAAGGACGCCATCCATGGATGCAACATTTTCACCATCTTCAGAGAAAAGATGGGCTGAAGGACTATTTTCTTTAATGTTTGTCGCGACCGCTTGCGGACATAATACTGAAACACCAATTCCTTTATCCCCATAGGTGATTTGAATCCATTCAGCGAGTGCAACCGCAGCATGTTTTGTAACCGAATAGTGAAGCGAACCAATTTGAGTTAGTAAACCTGCGGCAGAAGAAGTGTTAAGTAACCATCCACCACCTTGGTCAACCATGTGAGGGATTGAATGTCGAGCGGCATAAAGATGAGCCATAACATGAACATCAAACATTTTTCTCATCTCTGAATCGTCATCCTCCAATCCTCCGATCGTCACATAGCCGGCGTTTGACACAAAAAGATCAATGCTCCCATGGTCGCTGACTGTCTTTTTTACAAGGTCCTTAATTTCTTCTTCATTTGAAACATCGCAAACAGACGAATGGCCTCCAATTGTTGAAGCCACCTGATTAACTTTTTCTGCATCTAAATCTGCGACAACAACTGCTTTAGCGCCTTCTGAATAGAAACGTTGAGCAAGAGCGGCGCCGATTCCGCTTGCTCCACCAGTAATAACTGCAACTTTATTTTTTATGTCCATATGGTGATCTTAGAAAGATGATTGCCGTCATGCCTGACCGGGGTCATAGGCTAGGCAAGGTGGTAAGGAATCTTAAGCCAAACACTTATCGAAAAATTTGCGCTGTTGCTCTTTTTCTCTTGGTCTCAATTGTTGTAACTGGTGGTGCTGTTCGTCTGACTAGTTCAGGTTTGGGTTGTCCAGATTGGCCTACTTGCGAATACGACCAATTTTCTCCCGAATCAGGAATCCACGGATGGGTAGAATTTATAAATAGGTTAATCACTGGGCTTGTTTCTGTAATCGTTATTCTCGCTGTTCTTGGTTCGTTATTTAGAAAGCCGAGACGTAATGACTTAATTAAATGGTCGTTGGGTTTAGTTGCAGGATTGATAGGACAAATCGTCCTTGGAGGAATTGTTGTACTAAGCCACCTAAACCCTTGGTTAGTTCTTGGTCATTTCGCATTATCTATGGTTCTTGTTTGGAATGCTGTCGTTCTGCACCATAAGGCAAGCGACCCAAAAGATTTTCCAACGGAGAAATTTTTTCTTAAGTTCACAACTGTTTTAACAAGTTGGGCTTTGATAATGCTTGCTTCAGGCATGTTGGTGACCGGATCTGGACCACATACTGGCAGCAGAGATGATCCTATTGAGAGGCTTCCCTTTGCGATACGTGAAATAGTTCGGGTTCATAGTTCGTCAGTCATCATTTTCTTAGTATTAGTAACAGTTTTTTCGTTTTATGTTTTCAAAAATTCAAAAGCCAATTCGCTTCGATCTATAACAACAATTCTTTGCGTTGTCACTCTTAGTCAGGCGATAGTGGGATGGGTTCAATATTTCACAGGAGTACCTGAGTTACTTGTAGGTTTACATATTGCCGGCGCTACTGCTCTATGGGCGGCTTTGGTGAAGTCGTGGCTCATTGCTCATGGATCGCAATGATGAATCCCTCCCCTATTGAAATCGTCGAACCTGAAGTTGAAGAATCAAGTGAGGTTAAACATGATCAGCCGTGGATTGTGATTGTTTGGAATGATCCAATAAATCTCATGTCATATGTCTCTTTTGTCTTACAAAAGTTGTTCGGATACAGCAAGGAGAAAGCTGACAAGTTAATGCTTGAAGTGCATCACCAAGGACGTGCAGTTGTTTCAGCTGGCAATCGTGAACGAGCAGAGTTTGATGTTTTTCGTCTACATGGTCATGGTCTTTGGGCAACAATGGAAAAAGACAGTTCATCATGAGCCAAGTTATTCACGCATTTTTGGGCAGACCTGATTTAAAGCAGGTGGAAATTCGTCTGGATAACGAAAGTAGAGAAGTATTACTTGGATTAGTAAAACAATTTCGCTCAATGTTAATTGACGATTCTGATCAATCTCTTCAAAGGCTTTACCCTCCGGCTTATCTAAAAGATTCAGAATTAAATGATGAATACGACGATCTAGTTCATGACGACTTACTTAAAGAGAAGTTGGAATCTATTGATGTCCTTGAAACAACAATTTGGCTTGAATCTATTGAATTAGAAGACTTTTTTGCATGGATGCAAGTAATAAATAGCCTCCGTTTAGTTCTTGGCACTCGACTTAATGTGTCAGAAGAAGATGAGTTTGACTTTGGACAGATTCATGATCCGGAGCAGACACTTTTTGTCTGGTTAGCTGTATTACTTGAAGAAGCTGTAATAGCAAGTAATTTTTCTTTAGAAGATTTTAATAAAACATAAGCAAGAACACGTTTCAGGAGACAGACTGTATTTGATAACGTTATTTCGCCCTCACGTGGGTAGAGCCCCCATCGTCTAGCGGCCTAGGACGCCTGCCTTTCACGCAGGTAACACGGGTTCAAATCCCGTTGGGGGTGCGAACATATAGTGGTGTATGGTTTTAACCAGTCACCAGTTCTGGTCCTGTGGTGCAGCCTGGAGTGCACGCCGCCCTGTCAAGGCGGAGGTCGCGAGTTCAAATCTCGTCAGGACCGCAAACCATTGTTTATCTTTGGGTAGGCATTGGGGTCGGGTAGCTCAGTTGGCAGAGCGTCCGCCTGAAAAGCGGAAGGTCACCGGATCGACGCCGGTCCCGACCACCAAATACAATGACGTAACATTGGACCAATAAATTTTTATATGAGTCGTCATTGGTTATTAGATAAGTCATGAGAAGTAACGAACGAATACTCATACCCAAAGCGAACCTGCGCGACATCGGGGGAATTCAAGCTTGTGATGGAAACAAAGTTCAAACCGGTCATATTTATAGATCTGGATATCTATCTGATTTAACAGAATCGGATCTAGAGTTTTTGCGCAGTTTGCAATTAAAAACAATTATTGATTTACGACGGCCAAAAGAAACTCAAGAACGGCCCCACCCTTTTCTCCAGGGCTGTTCAATTAATGAGATTTCTGTTTCATCTTCAGATAACGAATTTGCAGTTGTTGCTGGATCTCTCAATAATCCTGATATTGCTAAACAGGCTTCTGGAATGATTGATAAATATTTTGGAAGAATAGTCACAGACCGGCTACATCTCTACCGTCCCGTGTTTGAATTAGCCGTGAACCCTAACAATTACCCTCTGCTTTTCAATTGCACAGCTGGAAAAGATCGGACTGGTTTTGTGGCAGCAACTCTTCTTGGTCTTCTTGGAGTAAGTGAAGATGAAGTTGTAGAAGATTTTTTACTTAGTAATGAAGTGAGAAAAAACCAGATTGAGTCGTATTTAGATTCTTATAGAAAGAGTTTGGCGGAGAAGCAAGATTGTCTCGAATCTGAAATAGAAGATCATCTTCTCGATCCTTTACGTGCTCTGGTAATGACGAAGCCTTCATACATGCAGTCAGTTTTTTCAGCCATCAAGTTTGAATGGGGGTCGTGGGAAATTTTTCGAAGAGACGGTCTTAAAATTTCTGATAGCGATTTTCATAATTTTTTAAATTTTATGATTAAGTAATCTTTAGTCGCTCTTTGCATTCATCAAGAAAATAGAGCAGTATCATCAAGGTACAACAGTGAGGTGAACCAATGAAAAACCATGAAAACATTTATATAAATGGGGCTTGGGTCCCTTCTGGAGGAGATGGCTCAATTGATGTCATGAACCCTTCAACCGAAGAAATTGTAGGATCTATACCGGACGGAGTCGCTTCTGACGTTAACGCAGCTGTTGAATCTGCTCGTGCTGCTTTTCCATCTTGGTCTGCTCTTAGCTTAGAAGAACGCTTGTCTTATATTGAAGGATTAGCTGGACAACTAGGAGGACGTAGCGAAGAAGTAGGAGAACTTATTTCCTCCGAAATGGGGATGCCGCAGCCTCTCGCCAACATGATCCAAGCTGGTTTACCCGCAGGAACAACTGCCAGTGTTTTACAAACGGCTCGTGATTTTGCTTTTGAAGAGCAAATGGGAAACACTTTGGTTACTCGTGAACCGATGGGTGTCGTTGGGTGCATTACACCTTGGAATTATCCACTTCACCAAATTATGGCAAAAGTAGCTCCAGCTATGGCAGTGGGATGCACCGTAGTTTTAAAGCCAAGTGAAGTAGCTCCTTTGAATGCTTTCCTACTCGCTGAAATTATTGATGGACTTAACTTCCCTCCAGGAGTTTTCAACCTTGTATCAGGTGTAGGACCAGTAGTAGGTGAAGCGATTGCTGCTCACCCTGGTATTGACATGATCTCTTTTACAGGATCAACTCGTGCAGGAACTCGTGTTGCTGAAGTAGCTGCTCCAAACGTTACGCGTGTTCATCAAGAACTCGGCGGTAAATCAGCAAACATTATTCTTGACGATGCTGACTTTGCTTCAGCTATCCCAGGTGCGATTAACGCTTGCTTCCTTAACTCTGGTCAAACTTGCAGTGCTTTAACTCGTCTTCTCGTTCCAGCAGATCGTATGGATGAAGCTGCTGCATTAGCTGGAGAAGCTGCTGCAGCAGCAGGAGCCAGACTTGGGCCACTTGTATCGCAAGCACAATGGGATCGAGTTCAGGGATACATCCAAAAAGGTATCGACGAAGGTGCCACATTAGTTACCGGAGGTACCGGGAAACCTGAAGGCCAGGAAGTTGGCTATCACGTGCAACCAACGGTGTTCGCTAACGTTGATAACTCAATGGCTATCGCTCAGGAAGAAATATTTGGACCTGTACTGTCAGTGATCGGTTATACCGACGAAGAGGACGCTATAAGAATTGCCAACGACTCTGATTACGGTCTATCTGGTGGCGTCTGGAGTTCTGATACTGATCGGGCTCTTAAAGTTGCTAAACGAATGCAAACCGGAGAAGTGGACGTGAACGGGTCTTTCCTGAATACAAATGCTCCATTCGGAGGCTATAAAAAATCTGGTAACGGTCGAGAGTTAGGTCGCTTCGGAATGGAAGAATTTCTCGAAGCAAAACAAATAAATATGCCAGCCTAGGACGTTAGTCCGGAACAGGTAGAGGCTCTATCATGAATATCAAATCATTATTCTTTGGAATAATCTTCGCAATCTCAGGTGGAATCATTTCTGGTGGGCTTGTAGGAGAGTGGTGGGCATTTGCGGTGCTTATTCCAGCAGGAGCAATAGCAGGCTGGAAAATAGGCGACCGCCTCTGAGAACAATTAGCAAAAGAGAATTAAGCGACAGTTCTTTCTGGGTTCTTCATCCGATCCCATAGAGGTGACCGGATTCGGTATTTACTAAAATCTGTGGTTTTCCAGTTCCGTCAACATCGCCGATTGCTAGATCGCCGAGTAAAGCCTGCCATGAATTAGGTGCGAAGGTGGCATACCATGCGAGGTGACCACTTCCATCTTCGCCCTCTCCTATCGCGTAGAGAACGTTGCCGTAGGTGAACAGGGCTTCGTCTCGGCCATCGCCGTCTAGGTCCACGGTTACGACATGGGTCGGTACCGTCCATGAACTGCACACTGGATTCAGATCTAAAGTCCATCGAAGATCGCCGGTGGAAGCCTCAAAAACCTGGATTTCATTGTCTCCTTCATTGCAGTGACCGACGCTGACCAAGTCAAGGTCACCGTCACCGTCGATGTCACCGATGCCCTGCATTGTGCGCTTCGGGCTTCCAGAAAACATCTCGCTGTGCCAGATTGGGTCGCCGCTAGTCTCAAGCACGGCGATTGTGCTATCAATGCCGGCGAGGAGGATCTGTTCGGTGCCGTTTCCGAGGAAATCAGCGGCGACAGGGAGGGGGTGTTTTCTAAAGCCCTGATCGAATATCCCCGACAAGTCAGGTCCTTGACCTCTCCAACATTTGGTTGTCCACCGGTTTAAGAGCATTGAGGCGTCCGAGCCGTCGTACACCGCAAACAATCCTGAGTAGGTGTTGAGGATATCGTCGAGCCCGTCGCCATCCCAGTCGAAGATCGCCATGTGGGAACCACTCGCACCTGTTTCATAAGGAACGTTACATGAGAATAAACCACCGCTTTGTCGGTTCCAAAGGACGTCACCGGTACGCCCATCTAAGAGATAAAGTTGTTCAGAGTGCATTTTCGTCTTGCGAACAGCGACAAGGACGTCCTCACGATCGAGATCTCGGAAGTGCCCAGCAGTCCAGTGGGTGATTCCACTAGTACCAAAAATAGGTGGATCTCCTGGAACATCGAACTCTGTTTCCCAAATTGACTCCCCATTGCCGTCCAGTGCTCTCAGGACAGCGAAGCCATTAGGTCTCTTATCAGCTACAAGTACAGCATGTTCGCCAGTGCCGTAAATATCAGTGAGCGCAACAGAAGCGAATCCCCGACTATTTGAAATGATTGTGTGGTATCCGGAGACCATACCCCGGCCGGAAGCTGTCCAAGCGACATTGGCCAACCCTGACTCAGTATCAACCTTGAGAGCTTGGATCGTCTCGTTGACTCCTTGAGCCACTACGAATGGCCCACTACCATCAAGGTCACCGACCACAGTGCCTGTCAGTAATGATTCTTTGGTAGCTAGATGTCCGTCTTTGTCCTGGGTGCGACCGCTGTAGGTGATCGTCGCTTCTAACCCGTCAGTAGTGACCGAGGTCCCTGGCCGAGAATTGGACGCCCCAACAAGGAGACGAAGGGTCTCTGCGCTCTGATCAATACCTCTGAGTTGCAGTAGCGGTCCGGTTATGGAACCAATCTCTGAAACAATGCCACCGGTGGCCTGGTTGAAGTGGATCGTCACGTTATCGGCTTCTTGCTCCTGCGATCTTGTCGCGAACATCAATCCATTTGATTGGGGGTCTTGGTGAAGGAAGATTGACTTTCGCTGCCATGCGGTACGACTGTTGGTATGAAGAGGAAACTCAGGAATATCAAGATGCTCAAAGCCGGAACTGGTAGAGGACCACACTGACCGCGGTAAATCTTTGGTTACATCAAGAATTTCCACAGGCCCATAATCGGGAACCGCTGAACCTTCGGTTACTGTCACAAACAATTCTGCTGTACCGTCGCCATCTAGATCGCCGAGTGCGGCTAGATGCCGGTTAACGAGATCGATGATGACCGTTCCAGTCAGTCCATCAAAGCCGACGATATGCCACTGCCCGTCGCCATACTCGTTAAAAATCGACGTCACAATATCGGGGGCGCCATCCCCATTTATATCTGCTACCGGCGAGGCGCCCGGCTCGTGAATCACGGTACCCTCGTGTATTCCTTTGGTGATCTGGTGATCCCAGAGTTCGATGAGCTCGCCGTCTCTCCACCCGAGTACGGAGACGAACATTTCAAAATCACCTAAAATCACGAACTCCGAACGGTCATCATCGCCTAGGTCGTATGCGCCAAAAAACCCGTATGCCCTGCCAGTAGTTGGGTCATCCGAGTCGTACTCATATTCTTCACTGTCGTTGATTTTGTAGTTACCAGTAGCTTCGAGAGTGCCGGTGGCGAGGTCAAGAATCTGAACGTCGTACCACGGCAAGACTGCGACCTCGGGTTCGCCATCGACGTCGAAGTCACCAATGAGAGGCTGACCGGCTATAGACATGCTGTTGGTGAACCCACTGAACGGTTCGCTTGTCCATACGGTCTCCCATGCGTACTTTGAACGGTTTAGGAGATAGCAAGGAAGCGGATCGTCACCTCCGTCCTCGATATGGTACTGCCCTGTATCACAACTGATCATTTCGTATCCGAGCAGTTCAGGAAGCAGATCTCCGACCCGGTGAACTCCATGATCAGTGGATTTTTCCTGATTCCACCCATCACCGTCGAGGTCAAACCAGCGCTCTCCCACCGCATATCTATTGAAAAGTTCCCAGCGGTCACCCAACTCCCCGGTGTCCGGAAGAGGTAAGGCTTTTGAAACCGACGAATCAAACTCCACCTCAAGTAACGACAGCCGGGCGCCAAGGTCATGAGACCAGAGGACCTCGGGACAGGTCGTAGTACCAACTAGTCCCGACCGGCCAGACAATGTCCGATCACCGCGGAACTGGAGCCAAGTACCTCCAGTACCCAATTGAGTAGCTTCCATTGGATCCTCATTGAAGTAGCACTTGATAAAGACCGTTGGAATCTCACCAAGGTTGACCGGTATCGGTTCAACCAGTGGTGGTTCAGCTGGTGTCGTGTCCACGGTGGTGAGCGCCACCGAGGAATCAAATGGCAGCGCCGTGTCAGTCTTCGCCTCTCCGCACGCAAACAGAAGGCCTCCAGCAATAATGAGAGCCGCTACTCTCTTATTGGGCTGCAAGGCCTGCCTTAAATTCACCATTTAAAACAGCTTGTCGAGTTTCCTCATCTAACTCATCAAGTACTTCAATGACCACTTCATTAATTTTTGCGGTGCAAGGGTAAAGGTGTGGATACAAACCAACTGGCGCTCCGGTATCTATCCCAACGTCAAATGTTTCTCCGCTCATTGAAAACATTACCGGCACAGTTTTCTCTACCCGTCCAGATGCTTGCTGATCGTTGTTTACTATGAGATGAAAAGTTCCTCCTGCACCGAACCCGCCGTCATAATCAAAGAACACTCTTATTTCGTGTTGCCCTATTGTTAAAGGATCTTTTGTTGACACAGTTGTGCGTTCATGTCCAAAAAGGTTGTAATGCCAAGTAGGTCGTCCCTCATCTAGATAAAGAGTCCAACCATTTAAATTGCCGCCCTGACAAACAATGACGCCTTCTGAAACAGGATTATCGATTTCTATTTGTGCTGTTAATTGAAATGAATGGTTCTTTATATTGAGAACACTTCGCTCTGGCATCCGAACATGATCGGTTGTGTAAGTCACTTTCCGAACACCTTGAAGCGGTGACGGTGGACTTGTTTTTCGTGTTAAACGATCCCCTGGGTCTCTCAGAGGGTAAACATTATTTCTTTTGGCCTCTTCATCAAATAACTTTTGTAGTTCAGCTAATTTTTCCGGTAATTCTTCCGATAAATCATTGCTTTGTGAAAAATCGGTTCGAATATCATAAAGTTCCCATTTTTCTTGTGGCCCATCAAAAGGTCTGCTTTCCATCCTTATCCATGGCACCCGACCATGAAAACAAGACGCCATAAAACCGTCATGGTAAATGCCGCGGTTTCCAAGTATTTCGAAATATTGAGTTTTATGAGTGCTCTCAGTTTCAGAAGAGTCAAATGTGTACCCCATTGATGTTCCATCAATGGGCATCTGAATAACCCCATCAACCTTTTCAGGTGCTTCTATGCCAGCAGCTTCAAGAATGGTCGGGGCTAAATCAATCACGTGATGGAATTGACTGCGAAGACCACCTTGGTCTTTAATACGTTTTGGCCAAGACACTGCCATCCCATTTCTAGTTCCACCGAAATGCGATGCAACTTGTTTCATCCACTGGAACGGAGAGTCTTGCGCCCACGCCCAACCTACGTTGTAATGGCATTCACTTGCTGCAGTTCCAAAATCGTCCATGTGCTCTAAAAGCCATTCTGGATCTTCATGCACACCATTTTGGAAAGAAGGAGCAGACCAGGCTCCATGGATTGTTCCTTCTGCAGAAGCGCCATTATCTCCAGTCACATAAATAAAGAGAGTGTTATCCCACTCCCCCATTTCTTGAAGGCTGGTAACAATTTTTCCTACTTGTTCATCGGTGTGATGAAGAAATGAAGCAAAAATTTCCATCAGTCGGCTAGCTACTGGCTTATACCGGTCGGGATATTCATCCCAACTAGGTATTTCGTCTGGCCTTGGTGTGTTAATCGTTTCTTCTGGAATGATTCCCATTGCGAGTTGACGTTCATAAATTTCTTCTCTTAATACATCCCAGCCTTGATCAAATTGCCCTTTAAAGTCGTCAAGTCGATTTTTAGGAACTTGTAACGGAGTATGTACAGCTCCTGGAGCGAAGTAGCAAAGAAAAGGACGGTCAGGTCTATGGGCTTTTGTCTGTTTAATCCATTTGGTGGCTTGTTCAGCAAGATCTTCAGTTAAGTGGTAATCGTCACGACCGACATAAGGTTCGATAGGTGTCGTTTGGTCGTAAAGAGCAGGTTCGAACTGTGAAGTTTCTGCTCCAGGGAATCCATAAAATTTTTCAAAACCTAACCCTGTTGGCCAATGATCAAAAGGACCTGAAGGGCCTATTTCCCAAACCGGAGTGATATGGCCTTTGCCGAACATTCCTGTTGCGTATCCATTTGTTCGTAGTATTTCTGCGATGGTGGCGGCTTCATCAGGTATCACTGAGTCATAACCTGGAAAAGAAGTTGCTGTTTCAGTTATAGAGCCCATGTGTACTGCATGATGATTTCTCCCAGTCAACAAAGCAGCCCGTGTTGGTGCGCAAAGTGCGGTGGTATGAAATTGGTTGTACCGAAGTCCTTGTTCAGCGATGAGATCGCATGTAGGAGTTGGGATTGGCCCGCCAAAAGTTCCGAAAGAGCCAAAGCCAACATCGTCTAGAAGAACCACCACAACATTTGGAGCATCTTTCGGCCCAGAGGGAATAGTTAATGGTTCTCCAGTTGAGTCTCTAAATAATCGTTTTATATCTTGATCCATGATTTAAATAATTTCAGTTTTATGTAAGTAGATGGTTATAGATAAAGTATCACTGTGGTATCAGAGTCGGAATTTAGAGAAGAAGTTCTTTCGTTTTTTCAACGTGTCCCTCAACTTCTAGAAGGGGTAGAAGACCCTTTTGAGAGAGAGCGTACTTTTCTATCTGCAAGTTATGACTCAAACTTAGGAGCTCTTAACTACCCGGTGGAAGATGGTGGAAGAGGACTTGGACAGTCTTTTATTGATATCTTTCGCCAAGAGTTACGGAATCAAAATTCTTTTTCAGTTGGAAATGGGCTCGGTATCGGTATAGATATGTGTTTGCCAACGATCCGAGATCATGGAAGTGAAGAGATTCGAAAGCGTTTCTTAAAACCCGGATTGCGTGGTGAAGAAATATGGTGTCAGCTCTATTCTGAACCAGGCGCAGGATCAGATCTTGCAGGGTTAACTACTCGAGCAGAACTTGACGGTGATGAATGGATAGTTTCAGGGCAGAAAGTCTGGACTTCTGGTGCCTCTGTAGCAGATTTGGGAATTCTTCTTGCACGTACGAATTGGGATGTTCCTAAGCATCAAGGAATTTCCATGCTGGTTCTTCCCATGAATCAAGATGGTGTTGAAGTTAGGCCTCTAAAGCAAATGACTGGAACCGCGAGCTTTAACGAGGTGATTATGGATAATGCAAAAATTCCGGCTAGTTGGGTTGTTGGGACTCAAGGTAATGGTTGGAGAATGGCAGTAGCTCTTCTATCTCATGAACGCTCGTCTTTAGGTTCTGGTGGCGGTAGACAACCTCTTTCAACTACCGATTTGATTGATTTAGCGCAACAATCTAAAGCTCATACTGATCCTTTGACAAGACAACTTCTTGCCGATCTTTTTTCTGGGAATCAGATCATTAAATGGCTAAGTTTACGGGCGGGTATACATCCTTCAATTGGGAAACTTTGGAGAACCAAGCAAGGCCGGGCTGCCTCTCGTGTTGCTACCAAATTAGCTTTTTCTGGTGGTGCAGCTTGGGAAGGCGAGCAATTAGGTTCAAGTGAAACTAACCGTTGGGCTTACGGAATTTGTGATGCTCCTGCTCATTCTTTAGGAGGAGGAACCGATGAAATTCAGAAAAACACTCTTGGAGAGAAAGTTTTAGGTCTCCCCCGCGAACCTGCTGTAGACATAGATATCCCTTTTTCTGAAGTCAAAAAAAATTAACGCTCTAATCCAAAGATGGAAGTCTCATACCGCCTTGTGATACTTCGTGAAATTTTTCCACTCTTGTCTCCCAATCAGAAGAAGCTCGCAAAATCTTTTTCATTGCATGTATCCCGGCAGCCGGATTAGAACTTATTTCTTTAGCCAAGTGATGAGAGTGTTCTAAAACTTTTTCATCAGGGACTACTTCGAAGGCAATTCCTAGTTTTTGAAGTTCCGGACCAAAGAATTTTCTTCCAGTAAGTACAAGTTGACGAGCTATCTCTGGTGAATAATTCTCAAAGAGCCAAACTAAATTCATAGGTGCAGCCATACCAATTTTTATTTCCCCAACTTGAATGTAAGCCTCTTCGCCGACAACCAAAAGATCACAAGCAAAGGCAAGAGAAGCTCCACCATTAATAGCAAATCGTTCAATTGCCCCAACAATAGGAACAGGACATTTGAAAATAGCCCGATGCGCTTCTTTCATAAGTTCCCAAGATTGCTCTAACCATGGAGGAGGAGGATCTGCTTTATATTCCTTAAGATCAAGCCCTGAACAAAACGCTCCGTCAGCACCATGAAGAAGAACAGCTTTCACATCATCCCTGTTATTTATCTCTTCAAATGCTGAAGCCAGTTCTGCATTAAGCGGCCCCGTAATAGCATTCTTTCGACTTGGTCTATTTAAAGTGATCGTTGCTAATGAATCCTCAAAATCAACCAGAATGTTTTCACTCTTCATTGCCATTATTGTGCTCGACACACTCCATCGGTTCGTGCTGCTTCTGCCACAGCCTTTGCTACAGCTAAAGGAACCGATTTATCAAAAACAGATGGAACAATAAACTTCGGACTCAATTGTTCATCAGACACTGAATCTGCTATTGCACGAGCTGCAGCTATTTTCATGTTTTCCGTTATATCAATAGCTTGCGCATCCAGAGCCCCACGAAATATGCCAGGAAAGGCGAGCACATTATTGATCTGATTTGGGTAATCGCTTCGACCGGTAGCCATGACTGTTGCTATACCATCTGCTTCTTCAGGACGAATTTCTGGATCAGGGTTCGCCATTGCAAAAACAATTGGATTTGCGCTCATTGTCCGTAGATCTGATGCCGTGACAAGACCAGGGCCACTCACACCTATAAATACATCTGCTCCAACAAGTACGTCTTGAAGAGACCCCATCTTTCTTTCTGGATTAGTATTCTCGGCAAACCATTCTTTCGCAAAATTTAGATTGTCTCGACCTGAATAAACGGCTCCAGTTCGATCAACTCCTACTATTTCACCAACTCCGGCATTTAAAAGAATCTTTCCTACCGCTACCCCAGCGGCTCCCATACCTGCAATAACTACTGAAAGGTCTTCTATCTTTCGTTCAGTTATTCGACAGGCATTCCAAAGTGCCGCAAGAGTTACAACAGCTGTTCCATGTTGGTCATCATGAAAAACAGGAATATCTAAAGCTTCTTTCAAAGCGTCCTCAACTTCGAACGCAGCTGGAGCTGCAATATCTTCAAGATTGATCCCCCCAAATGATGGGGCAAGTCGTATAACGGTTTCAACAATCTCCGATGGATCATTGACGTTTAAACAAACTGGAAATGCATCAACTCCGGCAAACTCTTTAAATAAAAGTGCTTTACCTTCCATAACTGGCATCGCAGCTAATGGCCCTATATCCCCTAGTCCAAGTACAGCAGTTCCATCTGAAACAATTGCGACAGTGTTTTTTCTGATCGTCAAGTCATGAGATTTATTTGGATCATCAAATATGGCATTACATACGCGAGCAACTCCTGGGGTGTACGCCATAGATAAATCATGTCGATCATCTACTGAACAAAGGCTCTTTATTCCGATTTTCCCACCTTCGTGCATTGCGAAGGTTCGGTCATACCACGACAATAATTTCACTCCACTGAGAGCATTCACTGCTGCCACAACTGTTGAAGAATGTTCTTCGTCAATACAGTTCACACATACATCGTTAATTAATTTGTCTCCACGTACATCGAATCCCTCCATGGAAACAATATTTCCGCGGACTTCCCCAATTGCGGTTGCTAATCGTCCAAGAGTGTTAGGAATATTGTCTAATTCCACATGGAGCATGATTGAGTGCGCGGCGGTTGGAAGGAAAGGCATATAAAAAGCCTAGAGGGACAAAAACAAGACACCTTTGCTTAATGGCTTGAATGAAAATACTTAATCAAAAAATTAGAACTGTGCTCGTTGAATATCGAAACGACGTTGAACTTTTGTAACGACGACAGGCTTTTCTTCGACTTCTTCTTCAACCTCGTCAACGATCTCTTCTTCAACCTCGTCAACGATCTCTTCTTCAACCTCGTCAACGATCTCTTCTTCAACCTCGTCAACGATCTCTTCTTCAACCTCGTCAACGATCTCTTCTTCAACCTCGTCAACGACTTCTTCTTCAACCTC
>JAQWOV010000024.1 GCA_029245675.1 Acidimicrobiales bacterium
GTGGGCGCGGAGGGACTTGAACCCCCGACCCCCTCCTTGTAAGGGAGGTGCTCTAGCCAGCTGAGCTACGCGCCCGGAGCCATTGAACCTACCGGCACGAACTAGAAGGTGCGTCTTGCCGCCAACAGAGCCTCAGCCAGCCCCAGTCCAACACCCGCTACTGGGGTACGGCGCATCTCAGGGTCCAGCACACAGAGATCGCGGCCATGAGCATCCGCAATCTCTACGCCGGCTTCAACGCAGACCAGTAGTGCCCCCAGGTAGTCCCAAACCCCATGGGCATCTGTCGAGCAGTCCACGTAACCGTCGAGACGACCGTCGGCCACAGCGCATAAATCAAGAGCAGCGGCCCCAAAGGCCCGGAACTGCCCCCACCCAAGATTCCTTGGCGGCAAACCCGACAAACCAATGATTGCTTCACTCAACGGAGGCGCACCAGTCCGTCGGATCGGCTCACCGTCACGCCTTGCCCCCCACCCACGTACCGCGTCATAGCGAGTACCCGAAACCAGATCAACCACCACCGCAGCGAGTGGACCATCAATGTCAACAGCGCAAAGGCTCGTGGCGTACCACGGCAGTCCCCTCGAGGCGTTTGTGGAACCGTCGAGCGGGTCAACAACTATGACCGGCATGCCGTCAACAGAGGGCTCAGACAAGCCAGACTCCTCGCTGAGCACGCCGTAACCCAGAGGGTCCAGCAGACCGTGAACAGCCTCGTCAGCCACCACATCGGTGGCGTACTGGTCACTGCGATGACCTGACAGTCCCCAGTCTCCCTGCTCAGCCAGTACAGCCACTACCGCATCAGCCGTCTCGTGTAGGGCGCTAAGAACGACCTCCGGATCAACAGTCACGCTCTTCTCAGTAGAAGCAGGTGGTTTGGCCGAGGGTGTACTCACTGGGCCAGTCTGCCAAACCCTTGTGCCTCACCGGACGGCTCGGCTCTACGCTGTACAGACACAACGCCTACGGATACCCCGTGGGCCCAATGCCTGAAAGAGGAACCACGTGGCAGTCGTCGACATCGCGGGCTTCGTCGCTGACCTAAAAGACCACGCGGCCGAACACGGCTTCCACGTCCACGACGAGCGGCACTTCGTCGAGACCTATTCCATGCACCAGGCTTTTGAAGTCGACCTGCACCCCGAAGCCGCATGTGGTGGGCCACTCGATCTGCGCCTGTCATTGGATCTCGAGGTGAGGACCCTGCTGGCCTTCGAAGATGAAGTCATGTCCATCCCCGACGACCAGGACCCGAGCGACGACCTTGTTATCAATCTCGTCTTCAGTTGGGCGTTGCCCCCACTGGACCACGGACCCGACCTTCTGGTCCTGGCAACTGAACTCGCTGGCCTCGGCGGACCGGATCTCCCTACTCAAGTGTCAGCCGTGGACTCCTTCGAAGCGGTCACTGACGCTCCACAACGGTCGCTTGGTGTAACCGCACGACTGGAGACTCCCCTAGCTGCGCTGCTGCGAGGCGGCGAGGCCGACTGGTTGTGTGACGCTCTGGAACGGTCAAGGACGATTAGCGAGTATCTGCTGGACCGGGCCCCAGCCTGGCTCGGTGATGGCTTCGGGGAGTTCTAAGGCCATAGTCCTGATCCCATGCCTTCTGCCACCCCTTTCGACACCGACGAGACCGATCGGCTGCTCTCAACCACGCGAGCCGTCCGCCGCCGACTGGATTTAGGTCGGCCCGTCCCGCAAGAACTACTGCTGGACTGCATCGACATAGCCGAACAGGCACCCACAGGTGGAAACCAAACCAGTCGACGCTGGCTGGTCATCCAAAACCCCGACCTGAAGAAGGCCTTGGCCGATCTGTACCGCGACGCAGGCGGAAACTGGATAAGCGAGAGTTACCAGAAGGTGGCTGGAACAGGGCATCACAACGAGAAGGCCCTGAGGTCAGCCGACCACCTGGCCCAAAACCTTGAACACGTTCCAGCGATTGTGCTCGTAACCATCTACGGCGAGCATGATGGAAGTGGCCGACCAGGGCTGTTCGACTCCGTCATCCAGGCAGCTTGGAGCTTCTGCCTAGCGCTGCGATCGCGCGGCCTCGGCTCCGCTTGGACCAGCCTGCATCTAGAAGCAGCCGACGAGGTCGCTGAACTACTCGGCATACCTGATGGCGTAAGCCAGATCGTGCTACTCCCCGTCGCATGGACCACTGGTGGAGACTTCTCCCCTGCTGAACGTCGAACAGCCCACGACATCACTTGGTTCGACAAGTGGGGCTACACCATCGAACGGCCCACCGGCGAAGCCCCGCTCCATCGAGATGGTGCAGGCGTAACCGTCGAGATCGACATCGATGCTGCACCATCGGCAGTTTGGCAGTTCATTAGCGACATCAACCTGCCCGCCCGGTTCAGCGACGAGTTCCAGGGGGCCGAATGGATCTCCACCCAGCCCGAGATAGGTGCCACTTTCTTAGGTCACAACCACAACGACCACATGGGCGACTGGGAGGTGACCTGCCATGTTGTCGACTACGAGGAGAACCGCGTGTTTGCCTGGAACTCCGTTGATGCCAAGCAGGCAGCGGCACAGTGGCGGTTCGAGCTCATCCCCTTGGCAGGCGGCACCCGCCTACGTTTTGCCATGATCTTGGGACCGGGATGGTCGGGCCTGACAATGGCCATTGAAGCCAGACCCGACAAGGAAGCAAAGATTATCGCCAATCGACAGGCCGGCCAGACAGACAACATGCGACGCTGCGTCGAAGGCATTCGCGATCTCGCCACAGAGGCTGACCCCGAAACCAGATTCTAAATCCTTAAATCAACTCTTTTGGAGAAACCATGACCCGCCTCGGGCTTTCCGTCCACGACGTGCTTACCACCACACGGTCGGTACGCAAGCGTCTCGACTTTGATCGTTCCGTCGACGACAACCTTTTACGCGAGTGTCTGGACTACACAGTGCAGGCCCCTACCGGATCAAATAGTCAAGGTTGGCGGTTTGTCGTAGTAACCGACCCTGAAAAGAAAGCCGGTCTCGGCGAGCTCTACCGGCGAGGGTGGGAACAGTACGCCGGCATGTCAGCCAGCGCCCTGTCTTTAGCCGGAGGAGAGGACTCCGAACGGGCCACCCAGCAGATGCGGGTCATGCAGTCAGCTGCGTACCTGGCCGAGAACATGCACCGGGTGCCAGCCATGGTGATCCCATGCCTTCCGGGCCGAATAAACCAGTCTGGCTTCGGCGCCACCTCATCGCTGGCGTCGATCATCCCGAGCACCTGGAGCTTCATGTTGGCAGCGCGTGAACGAGGTCTCGGTACCTGCTGGACGACTATCCACCTCCTCTTCGAAGAAGAAGCCGCCGAACTCCTCCACATTCCCTACGAAGAGGTCAGCCAGGTGGCGCTAATTACGGTAGGACACACGCTGGGCACCGACTTCAAACCAGCATCTCGTGACGGAGGAGCCGCCGCTGTGACCTCCTGGAACACCTGGGACTAGTTAGCACAGTTCAAGTCAAAACTATTGTTCAGCAGCGGCCGCCATTCGTTCCAAGGTGACTTCCATATTGGCTTTGTTGTAAGCAGCCCGGTCAGCCACTCCACTGAACAAATGGCCGACCTTCTTCAAGAACCAGGTCCGATTATCGACCCACGATTCGGTTACGTGGCAGCCACTGACGGTCGGCTCAATGTCGTAGATCCAGTCGCATCCACCCAGTGGCCCGATTTTCAGACGGAAGGCGAACCTCCGAGGATGAGCTGCTTCGATGACCGTTACACCTGCGCGCCAATGGCGCCAACCATTGTGGTTTCGCCCAACAAATACGGCACCGACCTCAGGACCCTCAGAATTGCGCCAGCGACCCCCGTCGTTCTCTGGTGACCACTCCCCCATTCGCTCCAGGTCCACCAGCATTGACCACACTCGCTCAGCTGGCGCCGCTATCTCTCTACTGACACTGACTTCATGATCCATTTACTGATTCTGTCAGGGCTTGAGCGGAATAACCTCCACGGACCCATCGCCGGACACGACAATCAGCAGGTCGTGTGCCGATTCCCTAACGGCCGTCACCAACATCTCAGGCTCAGCCGGAATGGCACCCGGTGACCCGATACGAACATGCCGGTTCACCTCAACACCGGGAACCTCTTCAAGCGCCCTGACCAAATCGGTGAGGTCGGCACCCACCACCGTGACCGTTCTACTGATAGGCCGGATCGATGTTGGTGCAAGCCGCAGTCCGGTCCGGAGCACCCGGCCGTGATAGGCAGCCACACCCGCCGTAGCGCCAAGCAGCGCAAGCGGGAAACGGAATATAGCTAACTTTTCGATGTTGAGACTTCCATCTAGAAGCCCAAAAATAACAAGGAAGACCATTGCGCCGAGGCTGCCCAGGACACACAGCGCAGTTATCCCAAAAACTGAGAACAAGTAGATCCGTCGAACAGCCGACGATTCTTCAGCAACCTCCCCCGCCCTCGACTGGATCCGAAACCATGCTCGAGCCCAAACCGGACTGCCAGCCAGCACCGCTGTCAGAGCAACGGTCAACACCTCGGCGACACCTCGGTCCCAGTCCGCTGGCGCTGGCATGACCTTGTGAAGGACAATTCCGAGCAACAGGGCCAATCCCACCGTCGATGCCACGAGGCCCACGCCTGCCTGCAGGTGGTCGTAAAGACGAGACACCTCATCCCGGCCAGATCCGTGCCTTTCCAGAGCGTGGGGTATCTCCTTTCGGTGGTACGCCCAAAGCGCCAGCCCAACTACCAGAAGCGCTCCATACACAGCAAGTACGTCATAGTGGCGGACAGCACCCTCTTCCCTCGCCGTAGCAACCAAAAACCAGGAGAGCAGCGTGTGGAGTACGCCACTAACTGCCACCAATGTGGCTGCTAGTCCTCCAAGCACTCCGACAACCAGCACGTAGCCATCACGTTCAGGGCTACGAGGAGCAACACGGCCGTTGAGCCACCAGTAACGAATCCATGCGCCACCGAAGGCCATCAAAGGCGCTGTTGCTCCGGTGATGTCATCCGCCGTATCGGACCACTGCCCACCGTCACCCAGACCCAAACCCTCGACGATCGGGTCCAATGTGGCCCCGTCGTATGCCCAGTTCAGAAAGAGTTCAAGAATTACCGCACCGCTAATTGAGATCCCGGCGATGGCCACCGTGGCGCCAATGAGATAAGTCACCTCCGGTAAACGGCCCGGAAGTCGACCATGGACCAGTCCTACAACCACCCAAATCACCATGGCCGAGAGAAGCCAGCTATTTAGATGCCATCCATCTATAAGCCAACCCAGAACCTGAGTAGAACCGAACACCACAAAACCTGCTGCAGTGAGATCCACTGCCGAGCGATAGAGCGCCCAACCGGCGGTGGTCGCCTCCGCAGCGTCAACTCGAAACCTTCGCCGCATCCAGAGAGCGAGCCCGACGAGGGAACCACCGGCCACGATCAAAAGACTGAACCAAAGAGCCAACTCCTCGGGGTTCTCAAGTTCAGCCCCACGTAGGGTGTCGAGGAATTGCCCCAAGGCCCCGGTGGCACCGACCGCCGTTACCACGAGCAGTCCGTAAAGGAACCCATACTCTAGAAATCGGCGGACCATCGTGCCGACATCAACTCTGCCGGCGCCTCTGCGTCGGTAGCACACGATGACAACTACCAGGGCCACCAGAAGGATCAAGCTCACGAGATCTCCCTATGCGGTCTAGCTAAGCCTGTCACGCGGCCACCAACCCATGTAGGCACCCAAGTTTCTGAGAGTCTTCACGTTCGCTGCTCTACTGGTGGGCCGGGCGGGGATCGAACCCGCGACCGAGCGATTATGAGTCGCCTGCTCTAACCACTGAGCTACCGGCCCACCCGCATTCTGGCAGACGGATACGAGACTTCTCTTCCCCGAGCCAAGATCCGGTACCTTGGCCACAAAACCGTCGACCATCAATGGAGCGACCGTGACCAACGGCGTCGTCCCTCATTTCGAAGACCACGGACTGATCGAATCTGTAGACAGCCGAGTCCTTCCAATCAGCAACAAGGCTGACTCGGAGATTCAGATCAGTCTTGTTATCCCAACCTACGACGAAGCCGCCAACATCGAGCAGCTCCTCCGCTCCTTACACACCGTGCTATCTGGAACTGGCACCGGTTTCGAATTGATTGTGGTTGACGACAACAGCCCTGATGGGACTTCCCTGATCGCCGGAGAAATCGCTGCTGAACTTGCCGGGATCAGGGTCTTGCGACGAACCGGTGCGACCGGCCTAGCCACTGCGGTTATCTGTGGTTGGGCACACGCCCAAGGTGAGATCCTCGGCGTAATCGACGGCGACGGCCAACACCCGCCTGAGGTGATTACTGACCTGCTGGCCGCCATGGACGACCAAACTGACGTTGCCGTAGCCAGTCGACATTTGGGTGAGGGGGGGGTCTCCAACTGGTCCGCTGCCCGACGTCTTCTCTCCCGAGGCGCCCAGGCTCTCGGCCTCCTACTCCTTCCTGGAACAGTTGGTCAGGTAACGGACCCCATGAGTGGATACTTCGTGGTCCGCCGTGATGTCGTGACCCACACCCATCTCGACCCGGTGGGATACAAGATTCTCTTGGAAGTATTGGCGCGTGGCGAGGTGCGGCGCGTAGCCGAAAGACCATACGTATTCCTCGAACGTCAGAGGGGTCAGTCCAAGGTAGGGATTGGCCACTACGTCGGCTACTTCCGTCACTTAATGCGCCTTCGGCTTTACCCACTCCGAAGCCGGGCACTGATCCGCTACTTGGTCGTGACCGGCCTGGCCTTAGTTGCCGATGCTCTGGTTTTCTTCTGGATCTTCGACTCGCAGGGCTGGAATCTCACTAGGTCTGCGGCCATTGCTGGTGAGGGTGGGATTCTCCTGACGGTCCTTCTACATGACCTGTGGACCTTCGCAGGCCGGGCGGCCCGTAGCGCCCTGGATCGAATCCGGCGCCTCGTCGGCGTCCAGTTAGCACTCGGGGTACTGCTCCTCTTGCGATTGGCCGTGATTAATGCGCTGGTCAACTGGTTGGGACTCGGCCCCTTGACCGCATTCCTCGTCGCCTTGGCCGCTGTCACTCCGGTGAGCCATTTGCTGGGCTCCCGGCTCACCTGGCGAGGTGTCCGCTCGTGACGACTGCCGGCTAAGTGGCCTGTGGCGCTTTAAGACGAACAGGGCCGGCCCCGAAAGACCGGCCCTCACTTTTGTGTTGATGGCTCCGGGGGTGGGGATCGAACCCACGACCTGCGGATTAACAGTCCGACGCTCTGCCAGCTGAGCTACCCCGGAATAACGAACGAAGGATACCACGATCAGGCACCTGACAAGAACCAAATCTCTCTTATTTAATTGTTGAAATTAAGTTCTCTGCCAACAACAGACTAGATTTGTTTTTAATGAGCGCTGAATCATTTATTCATGTTGAAGGAAATTCCTCTAAGAAGATTAATTCTGGTTCGCGTCCTGACGTCACTCTGAGTCTGGTGATTCCGACTTTCAACGAAGCAGAAAACATTACCCCGCTTATACGCCGACTCTATTCCCAGCTTACTGAAGAAAGCATCTCTCATGAACTCATCGTCGTTGATGATGACAGCCCTGACAAAACATGGGAAATCGCAAAGGAACTGATCGATGAGATCCCCTCTTTGAAAGTAGTCAGACGGGTCGGAAATTCAGGTCTCGCTACTGCTGTAGTTTGTGGCTGGGCTCACGCTGAAGGAAAGTACCTCGGGGTTATTGATGGAGACGGGCAGCATCCTCCGGAAATCCTTTCTGATCTTCTCTCTAAATTTGATGAAGGAGCCGACGTAGTTGTCGCAAGTCGTCACCTTCCAGGAGGCGGGGTTCCAAATTGGTCAAAGATGCGTCAACTCCTTTCTAAAGGAGCTCAAGCTCTCGGAGTCCTGCTTCTTCCGGGAACTGTCGGTCAAGTAACGGATCCTATGAGTGGCTATTTTCTTGTCGACAGGGAAGCAATCGCTGACTGTGATCTCCAACCTGTCGGATACAAAATCCTTCTTGAAGTATTGGCGCGCGGGAACGTAGCTAGCGTTGCCGAATTCCCCTATTACTTCCAGTTGAGAGAAAGTGGTAATTCAAAAGTTCGGGCTATTCACTATCTTGATTATTTAAGGCATTTACTAAGACTTCGAGTCGATCCGCTGCGTAGCCAAGCATTGGTTCGTTACTTTGGAGTTTCTTTCATGGCGTTAGCTATTGATGCTGTTTTCTTTTTTTGGATCTTTGATGGCTTAGGGTGGAACCTCACCCGGTCAGCGCTCCTGTCAGGTGAAGCGGGCATTCTTTTCACCATCCTCTTGCTTGATTTGTGGACTTTTGCTGGGCGGCCACCTCGTAATTTCATAGATCGATTTCGCCGTCTTGTTGGAGTTCAGATTGCCTTAGGGGTTATTCTCTTCGGACGATTAATACTCATAAATGCCCTTATAACCTGGTCTAATCTTGAAGCATTCACGGTTTTCCTAATCGTGCTTATTGGAACTTCACCTGTAGGGCATCTTCTAGGCTCACGCTTGACGTGGCGTCCGGCACGGAGATAGATGCGATGCGAAACTAGTTCATGAACTCAATCAGGGACTTCAGATCACTTCGATAGCGCAACTTACTGAGAATACGTGTTTCAACCTGACGAATTCTTTCTCGACTAACTCCGAAGTGGCTGCCTATTTCATCAAAAGTTTTGGGGTCTTGCCCATCAAGACCAAAACGCATTTCTACAATTTCTCTTTCGCGTTTATCAAGACCATCCAAAGTTTCTGATATAGCCCCCTTAAGAAGTTGTTTAATGGCTGCCGACTCAGGGCCTTCATCATCGGAGTCTGATAAAACATCCGCAAGACTGAAACTGCCCTCATCCCCCATTGGTAGATCAAGAGAAAGAGTTCCTTGATTCGAATTTAGTTGAATCAGATCCTCTACTTTTTCTGGATCTAACCCTGTTCGTTCTGCAGTTTCTGTAGTACTAGGTATCCTTCCGAGCTCTTTCTCAAGTTCACGTTGCGCCCGAGTGACTTTGTTCATTGCTTCAATTGTGTGTATTGGAATCTTTATCGTGTGGGCCTGATTAGACACCGCGCGGCTAACACTCTGCTGAATCCACCAAGTCGCATAAGTGGAGAACCTATACCCTTTAGTCCCGTCAAATTTCTCCACGGCTCTCATTAATCCCATATTTCCCTCTTGGACTAAATCCAGAAGAGGCAATCCATGGTTTGAATATTTTTTCGCTATTGAAACAACCAACCGAAGGTTTGCGCGAGTCAATTGATCCCGCGCGTACTCTCCGACGCTTTGGAGTTCTTGGAGTCTCGACAAGTTGTCGCTTTCGAAACTCTCTGGTCCTCCAGTTGCATAAAGCTCTGCAAGTTGTGCTTCTGCTTCCATGCCTTCATGGATTTCTCTCGCTAAAGCTGCTTCTTCAGGTCCAGTTAGCAGCGGCACCTCGCCAATTTCATTCAAATAGAGACGAGTAGAATCAGAAGTTCCAGTTTTTTGAGAAAATTGCCTTTTACTGCGTCGACGTTTAGCCCTTCGCCGAGATGAGGATTCAGGTTCGTCGTTGAGCTTCAAGTTGTTGCACTCCTAAACCATTCAAACAAAGGTTTGAGCGCCTCAATATCTTCTGGAACTTCTCTAAGACCCGCCGCTTGACCTCGCAGATATTGAATGTCATTTACAAGATCGGAATCAAAATTATCTTCGCTTCTTGCAACAGCAGACAGCTCTGCTGCTTTCCGCTCTGCAGCTAGCGCTAACAATCGAGATATCACCCCTAGTGAGTCCTCTTCTGGAGACTCACTAGCCACAATCTCAACTAGCACAGAAGCCACGCTTTCTTCGGATGCTTCACGAGCCGCGTGAAAATCTCCCTCAACTTCTTCAACTGCTTCATACGCTTCTCGAGCAACTCCTGTCAAAAATAAGGCTGGCATCAAATAATCAACTATTTCTTCACGTCTATGGAGAAGGATCTCTAAAGCCTGTCTTTCAGCTCCTGCGATTTCTATTTCGAAGATTTCTTCTCTCTCGATTGTTTCGCTGTTGCTTCTTTGTTTTACATGCGCTCTTGGAGCTAGATTTTGCATCCGTCGCCGGAGTTCTTCAGGGTCAACGTGACAAGCGTCTGCGATTTTCATAACGTATGCGTCTCGCACCATTGGATTCGGATGTTCGAGAACTAAACGTGCGGCCTCTTCAGCGGTACGCGCTTGTCGTTCAGGCGAGGAAAGGTCTCCACGTTTAAGTTCGCGGTCTATAAGAAATTGAAGAAAAGGTTTTGCTTCTTCAATAGATTGACGCAGGGCCGCTGGATCTTCTCGAGATAATTCACCGGGGTCTAAGCCATCTGGAAGGTTTGCTATAGCGAATTGCAAACCGAATTTTTCTTCCCACCCATACACTCTTTCAGCGGCATTTTGCCCTGCATTGTCTGCGTCAAAGGCTAAGACAACTCGTGGCGCGAAACGTTTAAGTTTTTGTGCATGGTCTTCGGTCAATGCGGTACCACAAGTTGCTACTGCTCGTTCCACTCCAGCCAAATGTGCACCAATTACGTCGGTGTAGCCTTCACAAACAACGATTTCGCTTAACCGGCCTGCTTCAGTTTTAGCCCAATTCAAACCGTAGAGAACTTGGCTTTTGGAATAGATTTTCGCAGCGTCAGAAGTATTTTTATATTTCGGTCCTTCGCCGTCTGGAAGTTGACGTCCACCAAATCCAATAGGTTCCCCTTTTTCGTTAAAGATCGGAAACATTACACGATCCCGAAAAAAGTCGTACGGTTTACCATAACGATTCAATCCGCCCAGCCCCGCGTCCTTGAGGTCATCCGCGGAAACTTTCAAATGCTTAGATAATTCATCCCATTCGGCTGGAGCCCAACCCAAAGAAAACCGTTTAGCAATCTCGCTGTTATATCCACGTAACTTCAGATAGTCACGAGCTGGACGAGCTTCAGGTCGATTAAGAAGACAGTCATGATAAAAATCAACTGCTTTCCCAACAAGGTCTAGAAGCTCTTTTCGACGCCCTCTATTCTCATTCTCATTCTTATCTGTATATCTAAGCGAAATATTGGCTCTTGCTGCTAAATATTCAACTGCTCCTGCGAAATCAAGATTTTCTTTTTCTCTGACAAACGTAATAGCGTCTCCACTAGCACGACATCCAAAGCAGTAGTAAACACCGAGTTCATAATTAACTGAAAAAGAAGGGGTGTTTTCATCATGAAAAGGGCACAACCCCTGCCAACGGGTACCCACTTTCCTTAATTGCGTATGCTGATTGATGATTTGAACGATGTCCGTCTGATCACGAACTCTCCTTACATCTTCATCAACTATGCCCATTTCCGAAACTTAGCAGTCAGTTCAGGGGGTCTGTAATGGCGGGCCGGAAGAAGTCCATTGGAGAAATACTGAGAACTTTATGAAATAATAGAAAAAAGTCAATTTTTTGGCTTCAATACCCAATTAAACACAGAAACTTCCTAGATACTTGAAAATATGACAGTAGCTGCATCCACTCCAATAGAACTCATAAATAAAGTTTATTCCACTCTTGAAACTCGCATTCAAAAAGGAAGAGACACGTTAGGGCGACCTCTTACTCTCGCAGAGAAAATACTTATAAACCATCTCGACGACCCAGAGAATACTGATTTAGAACGCGGGGTTTCATATGTTGACATGAGACCTGATCGTGTAGCAATGCAAGATGCCACAGCGCAGATGGCTTGGCTTCAGTTCATGACCGCAGGATTAAATGAAGTTCAGGTACCAACAACCACCCATTGTGATCATCTGATTCAAGCAAAGATCGATGGAAAAACAGATCTTCTGACTGCGGTAGATGGCAACGAAGAAGTTTATTCCTTCCTTGAGACTGTTTGTGCTCGCTACGGAGCAGGGTTTTGGAAACCTGGGTCCGGAATAATCCACCAAGTTGTTCTTGAACAATACGCCTTTCCTGGCGGAATGATGATCGGGACAGATAGCCACACGCCAAATGCGGGCGGATTAGGAATGATCGCAATTGGAGTTGGTGGCGCTGATGCAGTGGATGTTATGACCGGGTTTCCTTGGAATGCAAAATGGCCTAAATTAATAGGCGTTCATCTCACGGGAGAGCTTGACGGCTGGGCTGCTCCGAAAGATGTGATTCTGAAAGTTGCAGAAATCTTGACGGTAAAAGGCGGCACCGGAGCGATCGTTGAGTATTTTGGGCCCGGCGCGAGAAGCCTTTCTGCTACTGGGAAAGCCACCATATGTAATATGGGGGCTGAAATTGGGGCTACAACTTCTCTATTCGCTTACGACGAAGCTATCGCCCGTTATTTGAACGCTACTGGCAGGGAAGAAACAGCTGACGCAGCCAACAATGTAACTGAACATTTAAGAGCTGATAGCGAAGTTGAATCCAACCCCTCAGATTTTTTTGATCAAGTTATTGAAATTGACCTCTCAACCTTGTCTCCACATATCAACGGACCACACACTCCTGATCTAGCTAGACCAGTTTCAGATTTAGGCGAAGAAGCCAAAGCTAACGGGTGGCCAATTGAAGTAAGCGCAGGCTTAATCGGATCTTGCACAAACTCTTCCTACGAGGACATAACGCGAGCGGCTTCAATAGCACGTGATGCAGCCAACAAAGGGCTCACCGCAAAGATTCCTCTGCTAGTCACACCTGGATCTGAGCAAGTTAGAGCCACCATAGAAAGAGACGGATTACTTGCAGACTTTGAAGCATTAGGTGCCACTGTTCTTGCTAATGCCTGCGGTCCTTGTATCGGACAATGGGATAGGCAGGATTTGGATGATGGGATACCTAATTCAATTGTCACGAGTTACAACCGTAACTTTCCAAAACGAAACGATGGTTACGCTACAACCCATGCTTTTGTTACCTCTCCAGAAACTGTGATCGCTTTGACTTTGGCGGGACGACTTGACTTTGACCCGGCCCGAGACACACTAATAAATGATCAAGGTGAGGAAGTTCGCCTTCTTGTAGGAGACGGCATTGAACTACCTGCCGATGGATTTGACCCTGGAGAAGATACTTTTCAGGCGCCACCAGAAGATGGCTCCCACCTAGAAGTAGTGGTGTCTCCTTCAAGCGAACGTCTTCAAGTTCTTACTCCTTTTGAAGCCTGGAACGGGGAAGACTTTATTGACATGCCTGTCCTGTTAAAAGCGCAAGGCAAGTGCACCACTGACCATATTTCAATGGCAGGACCTTGGTTGACGTATCGCGGCCATCTTGAAAACATTTCTGGAAATCTATACATGGGCGCTGTCAACGCTTTTTCCGGTGAGGTGGGAGTCGGACTTGATGTAACTGATGGAGAGCACCGCCCCTACCCTGAGATCGCTAAGCATTACCACGAAGCAGGCATAGCTTGGGTCGCTATCGGTGATGAAAATATGGGTGAAGGTTCATCACGAGAACATGCCGCTATGGAGCCTCGTTTCCGTGGAGCGAAAGCCGTATTAGCACGTTCTTTCGCTCGCATTCATGAAACAAATTTGAAAAAACAGGGAGTACTTGCTTTAACTTTTGCTAATTCATCCGATTACGACTCCATAGGAGAGAATGATCGCATTTCAATCCTTGGATTATCCGGCTTGGCCCCCGGAACTCCAGTCCAGATCCGAGTTTCTCATTCAGATGGATCCACAACTGACATTTCAGTAAAACATTCTCTTTCTCAAGACCAGATTGAATGGTTTCAAGCCGGAAGTGCTTTGAATCTCATACGAGAGCAGACCGGCGGTTAGTCAGACTACTTGAAGTCGATATCCTCGATTTCGAGCTTCAGCGAGAGTGTCTGGGCTAAAACAAAGAAAAGTCTCAGCAGATAGCAGCTCGTCAAGAATAATTGACATGTCTTCTTCGTTTGTAACTTCTTCAAGGTCATAAACCTGTTGTGTTCTCTTGTCGCCAAGGAACCGGTTATGAGAAAAAACTGATGGTTTATCCATACCTGCAGAATAGCGGAGAATGACGGTATAAAGAATGGTGTCAAAGAACGAAGAAACCCGGCAGATAGATGGAGCGGTAACGCCCATAGTTCTTCTTGACGGAGAATGCACATTATGTAACCGGTTAGCGCTGTTTCTTTCTAAAAGACTGCACCGAAGGAAAGAACTCACTTTCTTAGCTATTGAAAGTGATTCAGGTCAGCGTCTCATTCAATCTTTTCCAAAGAAACTTCGAGACTTGGACACAATTTATTTGCTTGATGGATCGAAGATCTATTCCCGTTCAGCAGCAGTTCTTCATTGCCTTCGTTTCATGCGATGGTATTACGCAGCGCTTTTTCCCCTTCTTTGGATTATCCCTCTTCCATTGCGAGATGCCCTTTATAGACTGGTTGCTAAATATCGTTATAAAATTTTTGGAAAAAATTTCAGTTGTGTTTATCCAAATTTGAACGACGCTAGAAAGAGAATCAATGAGACCTCGTAAAATTTTTCAAGATAAAAGCACGCGACGTGATATTGAAGCTTTCCTTCTTGGGGGCTCGTTTGCGGCTGTTGGTGTTTATCATTTCATTGATCAAGACTTTTTTGAAGCAATCGTTCCGAGATGGTTCCCTAACCCAACTTTTGCAAATCTTGCATCTGGGGCTGCTGAAATCATTCTCGGTTTAGCGTTGATTCCTAAAAAGAGCAGACGTCAAGCGGCGTGGGGATTGCTCATTCTTCTAGTTGCCGTGTATCCAGCAAATATTGACATGTTTATAAATGATGTCGGTTTTGAAACCAATGAATTTGGAAAAACTGTTCGCGTTGAGGATGCTCCCGATGTGCGTTTGAGAAACTTCATACGGCTCCCATTTCAACTTCTTTTTGCGTGGCTGATCTGGCGTCACACCAAGAAAGACAGTTCCTCTCAATAAATACGAGGGAAAAGTTCAGAATCTAAGAAATCACCATTGTTGAGTCCCGGGTCAGAACTAGGAATAGCGAACTCCCCCGGCCCCTGACAATAACGAACATCATCTCCACACCAGCGGGTAGCTAATGCTCGACGTGAATGCTTAGAGCTGTAATTACCGGAGGAGCCGTGAACAATCATTCCTTGAAAAACTAAACAATCTCCTGGTTCAACATCCCAACTCGCTATTTCATGATTCACTAATAGATCTTCGATCTCTGGTAATTCAGGCAAACCTGTTCCTTCATATGGGGAATCATCGCCAAAATGGTGTGGATTGTAGGCTTCCCATCGATGGCTTCCCTTAATAAAACGCAATCCAGAATCTTTTGATACGGGATCTAATGGCAGCCATACTGAACACACCTGAGATCCAGAAATCGCCCAATAAGGTTGATCCTGATGCCAAGGAGTTTCGTCGCCAGTTTCTGGTTCTTTAATGAACATTTGGTCATATAAGAAATTGATGCGAGAAGATTTCATTATCTGAGAAGCAATATTTGCTGCAGGAGATTCAAAAACAAACTTCTTAAATGGCGTTAATCGTTGCCACATGTTCAGATCAGCAAAAAACCGTCCAGATTGTCCTTCTGGTGTGTGCTCCTCAGCAAGGGGTCCAGAAGATATAAGAGCTTCTTTGAAGGCTTCACGTAAAAAATTGATCCATTGCAAGTCGAAAACATTTGAAAGATAGACGACTCCATCTCTTTCATAAGTAGAGCGCTCGGAGTCGGTTACTTGTCTTTCTATCAACAGTTACCTCCTCTAGTTTTTTATATTTTTGTCGGTCAAAAATAGTCTGGGGATGCACAAAAGTGCATCCCCAGAGTTCAAATTATTAGAACTTTTCTGGATTTCTCAGAATGATCTTTTTTGTCAGGTAGGACCAAAACTGACAACCAAATCTGAGGGTGGCTGGCGTCATTTCGCCAGATGGTCCAGAACCGCCTAGCGGCCATCCACCTCCGAAGTCCCATAACGTTTGCTACTAATCTGGACCACCTCCTCTCTTCGGTAATTCTGACCTTAGACGCGAAAGAGAGAAAATGTCACGGATTAATTGAAATCTAAGTGATCTGTAGGAACTAGAGTGTGACTGTGGAAGTTACAACCGTCTATCCAGCTGCCGCTATTTACACGATGGATTCCTCTAAATCAACTGCTTCTGCGGTTGCAGTAAAGGGAGACCGTTTTTGGGCTCTAGGGAGTCTTGATGAAATGCGGTCGATCACGAACTGTGAAATTGACAACACCTTTGTCGACAAAATACTTTTGCCAGGTTTCGTAGAAGCACATAGCCACGGGATGGCTTCCGGGCTTTGGTTGCACACATATTGTGGTTTCTTTGATCGTTCTGACCCGGATGGAAAAAAATGGTCAGGTTGTAAAAACATAAGTGACGTTATTGAGCGTTTACGTGTAGCTGATAATGCTATTCAAGACCCCAATGAACCCCTGTTAGCTTGGGGTTTAGATCCAATTTATTTCTCCGGAGAACGTCTAGTCGGAAGCCACCTTGATCTAGTTTCTTTGACTCGCCCAATATTTGTCTTACATGCGAGCGCTCATCTTGCCACCGTCAACTCTGCGCTCATGCGTTCTGAGGGGATTGATGCAGCGACTCCTATGGAAGGAATACCAAAAGATGCTGAAGGGAACCCAGTTGGCGAACTTCAAGAACCTGCCGCTATGTCGCTCGCCGGTTCAGCTTTTCGTTCTTTCTTCGGTCGCATGAAAGCCCAAGATACGAAATGGGCATTAGGGCGACTAGCTAATAAAGCAGGTGTCACCACTCTTACTGATCTCGGAAATCCTTCGTCTACCAGCCAGACAACGATCGACGAATGGCAAGAAGTAGTTGACCATAGAGATTTTCCGGCTCGAGTATTTATCTTTGATTCTCCAGCCATGAGTCAAACCACTGCTACGAATTTGTTAGCTACTAGGGAAAAATCTAGTGAAAAGTTGAGATTAGGGGCGGTAAAAGTTGTCCTTGATGGTTCTATTCAGGGCTTCACTGCACGACTTCGATCCCCCGGCTACCTTAATGATCGTCCTAACGGAATATGGGTTTTCCCACCTGAACAACTCACCGAACTTCTTCGACCATTTCATGAAGATGGTTTATTGATACATGTACATTGCAATGGAGATGAAGCAGTTGATGTTTTCTTGGAAACTGTTGAGACACTTCTATCAGAATCTCCTAAAGCCGACCATCGGTACACCATTCAGCATTGTCAACTGACAAGCCCAGAGCAGTATGAAAGAATCGCTGATCTTAAAATGTGCGTCAATCTGTTCTCTAACCACACCTGGTATTGGGGAGATCAGCACATCTCCTCAACAGTCGGTCCTGATAGAGCTGCCCGTATGAATTCAGCCCGAACCGCTCTTAATGCCGGTGTACCCATTTCAATGCATTGTGATGCTCCTGTGACCCCATTGGGTTCACTTCATGTTGCCTGGGCGGCAATTAATCGAAAAACTGCTTCTGGATCCGTTTTAGGTGCTGAAGAACGAATCTCCGTTGAAGAAGCGTTACAAGCGATCACTTTGGGTGCGGCATACCAACTAAAAATGGATACTGAAATCGGATCTATCACTCCAGGAAAATTTGCTGACCTTGCAATTCTTGAAGATGATCCTTACAAAGTTGACCCTAATGAATTGCGTGATGTTTCTATCTGGGGAACAATGTCAGGTGGAAAAATATTTCCAGCAGAAAATACATGAGTGAGAAAGTTCTTCCCTTCACCGTAATCGGCGGCTACCTCGGGGCCGGGAAAACCACTCTGATTAACAGTCTGTTGTCTGATTCAACAATTGGACGTTTAGCCATCGTGGTGAACGACTTCGGCGAGATAAATATTGATGAGTCCCTTATTTTAAGTCATGACGGAGACACTATTAGTCTCACCAATGGCTGCATTTGTTGTTCACTGACTGATGGTTTTGCTGAAACATTGACTCAGATCAGAGATCGGTCCAATGACATTGACCGAGTAATTGTTGAAGTTTCTGGAGTTGGAGAACCACGCAAAATAGCTCAATGGGGCCACACACCTGGTTACTCACTAGATGGAGTAGTGGTTCTCGTGGACACATCAACAGTTATTAAACGAAGTAAAGACTCTTACGTTGGCGAAACCATATGTTCTCAGATTGCTGCAGCAGATCTCATCTTATTATCACGCTGCGACCTTCTAGAGGAAGACGAAATTCGTTCGGTAGAGCGCTGGCTAAAAGAAGAAAGTTCAGCTATGGCTCTGCGTAGCCCAATTTCTGCATCCATGCTGTTCGGACTTGAGGAAATAGGAACAGAAAAAAACATCTCTTCGTTAGATCATGTTTCTGCCACTCTTGAGTTCCCTACACCGATTGACCTCGCAACTATTGACATATGGGAAAAAAGTCGCCCTTCAGGAATTGTCCGCGTTAAAGGATTTTTACGCATCAACGAAAGGCCAGAGAACAGTACCGAAATTCAAATGTGTGGACCTAATCTGACCATGAGAGCTAGCCAATCTGATTCGCCAACGAACGCGTTAGTAGCAATTGCGACTCCGGGGACTCCAAAAGCGTCAGTTACTAAGTGGCTGAACCTTCTCAGCCTTCCAAATTAATTTGACGAGTTCCGGCTTGAACTGCAAGACGGTCAGCTTCATCATTCCATCGATCACCGGAGTGACCTTTTACCCATTCGAACTCGATGTCTCCTCGTTGCTGATAAAGATCAATTAATGGTTTCCACAAATCTTGATTTGCTACAGCCTTCTTCTGACTATTGACCCATCCTCGGCGAATCCAACCTTCCCACCAGCGATCACGGAAACAATGCACTACATATGTTGAATCACTTACAACAAGAAGCGGGCCGTGAATACTCTTTATTGCCTCTAATGTCGCAGTTAATTCCATACGTTGGTTCGTGGTCTCGGGATCGAATCCGGCGGAAAAAGCACCATCTGGGATCACCCAAGCCCAGCCGCCCGGACCCGGGTTACCTGAGCAGGCGCCATCGGTGTAGACCACTTGATTGGTTTCGTTCATGGATTCAGACCCTAGTTGGTGTCAGCAGTAATCTGTGTTTTCTTCTTTGTGGTAAAGCAAACTTGATTTTCGCTTTCTCATTTATAGATCTAGGATTAACTTGGCACTAAGCAGCCACATACCGTCAATTCGTGAGAAAGTTGTGAGGATATTCAAATGACCGTCTTTCCTAAGGGAACTCTTGCAATCACTGGAGACGCAGATTCAGATTTTCTGCTTAATTCCAATCCGCTCGCTTTACTAATTGGAATGTTGCTCGATCAGCAAGTTCCGATGGAGTGGGCTTTTCGTGGTCCCGCCACGCTTTTTGAACGTCTTGGAGATCTTGATGCATCAGAAATAGCTGCATACGATCCAGAATCTTTTATTTCTTTATGTTGTGAGAAACCGGCAATTCATCGCTTCCCTGCCTCAATGGGAAAAAGAATTCAAGAGATGTGTCAATATCTTGTTGACTCTTACGAAGGAGATCCTGCCGCTCTTTGGGAAGCAGGGATTTCTGGAGAAGAACTATCAAAGCGGATTCGCGAACTCCCGGGGTACGGTGCTGAAAAAACGATGATATTTATTGCATTGTTGGCAAAGCGAATGGGAATAGCTCCAGAGGGATGGGCCGAGTATGCCGGACCTTTTGCCGATGAAACTCCCCGTTCAGTTGCTGATATAGACGGCCCTGAGGCTTTGTTGAGCGTCAGGGAGTGGAAGAAAGCTCAAAAATCTGCGGGAAAATCCAAACAGGAATAATCCTGTTTTAGAGACGAGCTTCGCCTTCTTCCAAAGCATTTAGATACCAAGCATAAGTAGCCGTCAAACCTTCTGTTAGTGAGATTTGAGGCTCCCAGCCAAGATCTTTGATTTTAGAAATATCAAGAACCTTTCGCGGCATCCCATCCGGCTTAGACGTGTCGAAAGAAATACTTGCTTGGGGATGCACTAAGTCACGTATTCTCTCCGCGAGGCTGGCGATTGATCCGTCTTCGCCGGTACCCACATTTATGTGCTCTATGTCTGAATAGTTATCCATGAGAAACAAACAGGCGTCCGCTAAGTCATCCACATGTAGGAATTCACGACAAGCGGAACCTGTACCCCAAATTTCAACGTTTTCTTGACCAGAAATTTTTGCTTCATGGAATCGCCGTATCAAAGCAGGTAAAACGTGGCTGTCTTCAAGATCGAAGTTGTCTCCTGGTCCATAAAGGTTTGTGGGCATAGCAGAAATAAAGTCGCAGCCATGTTGTCGTCGATAACTTTCACATAGTTTTATTCCCGCAATTTTTGCCACTGCATATGCTTCATTAGTGGGTTCTAGTTGTCCACTAAGTAGTTCATCTTCCCTCATGGGTTGGTTAGCTAGCCGAGGATAAATACAGGAACTACCAAGGTAAAGAAGTTTTTCTACACCTATTTGGTGACTGGCATGCACGACGGTCCCGTGAATCATCAAATTGTCGTAAATAAAGTCCGCCGGGCGGCTGCTATTAGCCCCAATGCCGCCTACTGTTCCAGCTGCTAAAAAAACATACTGAGGTTTATTTTCACCAAACCATTCATCAACAGATGACTGCCTCCGTAGGTCAAGTTCATCTCGGGTGGCTATGAGAAGATTAGTAAACCCGTCTGATTCTAAGCGTCTAACTATGGCTGAACCCACTAGACCATTGTGTCCTGCAATGAAGACCGGAGCGGAACGATTTATCATTTTTATTGTTCCTCCTCTGCCATGCCAGTGATTGCACCCATCTCTGTTAGATAGATTCTAAGTAAATCCACGACAACTACTACTGCTACTGAATCTAATGGTTGCTGTTCGTTTAAGGATCGTTCCACAACAAAATCGACGGCATCGTCTATTTCTATGACTTTTTCCTTGGTTTCGTCGGAGAGAGCTTGGTCCCCAAGTTCCAGTCCATGCTTTGTGGCTAAGCCATTTTGATCAAAGTATTCAAGCCACCATCGGGCAATGACCCCTACTTCGTCGTGAGTTAGTTGAGACGCTGCTTCAACTGGAAGTTGTTCCGCTATCCAATCAACTGCGTCTTCAAGTTCAAAAACGACGGGGAAAGCATTTTGTTCTAATCGCCGGGTTGTTGAACCAATGAATATAAGAGCTATTCCTACTACAAGGAAAATTCCGAGAAGTAGAAACAACCAAATCATTTAATCTGAGCCAGATGTGGCTTTATCGGCTTATATGCCGATGCGTTGTGCAAGAAGTTCTCTGTGGTAGGTCGGATCGCCGAACAAGAGTTCTGAACTCTTAGCTCTCTTAAAGTAAAGATGCGCTGGATGTTCCCAAGTGAAGCCGATGCCTCCGTGAATCTGAATGTTTTCTGCAGTGGTGTTGAAATAAGCTTCTGAGCAGTACGCCTTAGCTAATGATGCTACTGAAGGTAGTTCATCATTCATTTCTGAAGCGCACCATCCTGCGTAATATGCGGCAGATTTAGCGGATTCAACTTCAAGTAGCATGTCTGCACACTTGTGCTTTATTGCTTGGAACGAACCGATTGGACGTCCGAATTGTACGCGGTCTTTCGCATATTGAACTGCGGTGTCTAGGCACATTTGTGCTCCACCTACTTGTTCTGCTGCTAAAGCAACTGCAGCGAGGTTTAACACTGTTTCGAGAACAGTCCATCCTTCGCCTTCTGTTCCTACCATGGTGGCGGAGACATTGTCGAAATCTAGTCGACTCTGTTTCCGTGTCAGGTCCATGGTGGCTAATGCTGTACGGGTAAGGCCGGAGGAGTCACCGTCGACTTTGAAAAGCGACACTCCTTTACTTGTGCGTGCAGCCACGAGTACGACATTGGCGGTGTTTCCATCTAGGACATACATCTTTGTTCCGGAAAGATTCCATGAATCACCGTCAGCGGTTGCTTCCATGGTGACTCCTTCTTCGTCCCATCGTCCATTTTCTTCTGTGAAGGCCAAAGTGGCGATAGTTTCTCCACTAGCGATTCCAGGAAGTATTTCTGCAGCTGCAGCCTCGTCTCCACTATGGATCAAGGTGTTTGCCGCTAAGACAACTGTTGAGAAGAAGGGAGCGCAAAGTAATGCTCGTCCCATTTCTTCCATAACGACTACAAGTTCTACATATCCGAATCCTTGGCCGCCATGTTCCTCTGGAATGATGAGACTTTGCAGTCCTAACTGCTCGGCCATCATTGCCCAAGTATCTGAGTCGTAACCTTCTTCGGTTTCCATTAATTCACGAACTGTTGCTTCGGCGGAATAGTTGTCAAGAAATTGACGAACGAATTCCCGAAGTTGTTCTTGCTCCTCGCTAAAGGCGAAGTTCACGTGACGCGCTCCTGTCTAGATATTTATTTATATTTGGCTAAATTGCCACCTAGAAGTTCTACCAGCCCTTGGACCTAAACGACTACACCGGCAAGATAAGACAAATTGTTTCTAATCGGTCATGATATAGAGATGAATGATTCTTTAGAACCCTCAATAGCTTCTCATCCTTGCAATCACACCGATCACGTTTCTACTGGCGTCCCAGGAGTTTCACTTTATTGGTGTGATACTCAAGCAGAAATTCACAGAATTGTGGTTGGTGATCTAGACAACAATGTCTTTGTGCTTCGATGCAGAGAGACAGGAGATTCAGTTCTTATAGATGCAGCTAACGAGCACGACAAACTTCTTGAAATGTGTCGAGTGCTTGACGTTCGTACTGTGCTTGAAACTCACGGGCATTGGGATCACATTGGCGCTGTTCCAGCAGTACGGGATGCCGGATATGAAGTCGGAGTTACTCAGGCAGACGCCGCACTTTTAGACGGCTACGACTACCTCCTCGAAGATGAATCCGTTATTGAAGTAGGAAAGTTGCGTCTTCATACAATAACCACCCCCGGTCATACGCCTGGTTCTATCTGTTTTCTCCTTGATGGGTCACCAATTCTCTTCTCCGGAGACACTCTTTTCCCAGGTGGGCCTGGTACTTGTGAATATGGTGGCAATTTTGATCAAATCATCAACTCGATTGATAGGCGTTTGTTTGCTGCTTTATCACCTGAAACCCATGTTTTGCCGGGGCATGGAGATGCAACAACAATTGGTGCTGAGCAACCGTTGTTGGATACTTGGATAGAACGCGGATGGTAATCATCTAATTTCCTCTATCTGCATAGTGTTAATCCTTTGAAGTTAATAGACTTTAAGGGTGACTGGAAAAAGTAAACCTTTATTTGAAGTTCAAAATCTTCACGCATCTACGCTTGAAGGTGAACCTATTTTGCGCGGTGTTGATCTCGTCGTTAACCCTGGGGAGCTTCATGCTTTGATGGGTCCTAACGGATCGGGAAAATCTACTTTAGCTTCGGTTCTTCTTGGGAGCCCTGAATACGAAATAACTGAAGGCACTATCAAATTCCGTGGCGACGATATAAACGAATGGTCTGCGGATGAACGTGGGAGATCTGGACTGTTTCTTGCTTTCCAATATCCGCAAGAAGTCGCCGGAGTATCTGTTATAAATTTCTTGCGTCAAGCTCTTTCCGCTCGCAAAGGAATCGACTTATCAGTGCTTGAGTTACGCCTTGCCATTATGGAATGGATGGAACGACTAGGAATTGATTCTTCTTTCGCTGACCGCTACCTAAACGAAGGGTTCTCTGGCGGCGAAAAGAAACGAAATGAGATTCTTCAGATGGCCATACTTGAACCGGAGATGGCAATCCTTGATGAAACTGATTCAGGTCTCGACATTGATGCTCTTCAAACTGTTGCTGATGGCGTGACCGCTGTTCGGAAAGAGCGTGAAGAGTTAGGAGTTTTGACGATTACTCATTATCAGCGCCTTCTTGATTATTTACAGCCCGATATTGTGCACGTTTTGATGGATGGAAAGATTGTTAAAAGCGGTGGACCTGATCTGGCTGTCCAACTTGAAGCCGAAGGATTCGATGCCTTTAAAGCGGAAATAGCTACATGAGTTTTGACGTATCTGATATTAAAAAAGATTTCCCCCTTCTGTCTTGTGAGGAACATAACAATTCCCTGATTTACCTTGATTCGGCTGCTACTTCTCAGAAGCCACAAAAAGTGATTGATGCTGTTAGCAGCTATTACGAAGAAATCAATGCGAATGTTCACCGTGGTGCTTACCGTTTGGCGGAGAAAGCCACCACTGCAATGGAGGATGCCCGAGAGAAAATCTCTGATTTCATCAAATCTGAACGCTCTGAAGAAATAATTTTCACAAAAAATGCTACGGAGTCCATAAATCTTGTAGCGAAATCTTGGGGTGCGGCTAATCTCGGTGAAGGAGACGTCGTTCTTCTCTCATCACTTGAACATCACGCCAACATTGTTCCTTGGCATCAACTTGCTGAATCGCAAGGAATTGAAGTTCGTTGGATTCCTCTAACTGAATCGGGTTTGCTTGACCTTACCGATCTCGATCGTTTGCTCGAAGGAGTGAAACTTGTCGCAGTGTCAGGGGCTTCCAATGTTTTAGGAACTGTTCCTCCCGTACGGACACTCGCTGACGCTGCTCATGCTGTTGGTGCTCTTTGTTTAGTTGACGCAAGCCAGTATGTTCCTCATCGCCCTACAGATGTTGAAGAGCTTGGCTGCGATTTTCTCGCCTTCACCGGCCACAAAATGTGCGGACCAACTGGTATTGGGGTGCTGTGGGGACGTTCAGAGCTTCTAGAGCAAATGCCTCCTTTTCTTGGCGGCGGAGAAATGATTCTTGATGTAACTCAAGAAGGCTTTACCTCTAATACCATCCCTTGGAAATTTGAAGCAGGAACTCCTCCTATTTCTGAGATTGTGGGGCTTGGAGCGGCAGTTGATTATCTGGAATCTGTCGGTATGGACAATGTTCTAGAACATGAAAGAACTCTCACTACTTACGCTTTGCAAACATTGAAGGATCGTTTTGGTGACGAATTGATCATTCATGGACCCCATGATGTCTCAGTACGTGGAGGAGTTCTTTCACTGGCTTACCAAGATATTCACCCACATGACGTCAGTCAGGTTCTTGATGACCACGGCGTATGTGTGAGGGCAGGTCATCATTGCGCAAAGCCGTTAATGAAATTGCTCGGTGTAGGTTCGACAGTGCGAGCTTCGCTTTATCTTTACAACGATGAGTCCGATGTTGATGCTCTTGCCGATGCTTTAGAGGCAACTGGTAAGTTCTTTTCGCGATAAGTAAAACTAGATGAGTATTTAATTATGTCTGGATTAGAAGACCTTTATAGAGAAATAATTCTTGATCATTATCGGAATCCGAGAAATCAGGGAGAGTTAGAAGTTCCTCCTGCAGTAATGGCAGAAGGTTTTAATCCACTTTGCGGTGATGAGGTCAAAGTTCATATCAAAGTGGATGATGGAGTGATCGTTGATATCAAATTTGACGGACAAGGTTGTTCAATTAGTCAATCTTCTGCTTCCATGATGACCACTGCAATTACGGGGAAAACTTTAGAAGAGGTTGAAGGCATTATTTATTCTTTCAAACAACTGATGTCTATTCATGAAAAAAGTCTTGAAGGCGGTTCGGAAACAGTTGACTCCTCAACGACGGGCTTAGGTGACTTACAGGCTCTTCAGGGCGTCGTGAAATTTCCTGTGCGCATCAAATGTGCGACTCTGGGCTGGAATACTCTTGAACAATGTTTCGAAGAGTTGGACGAGAATTAAGATCAGGAATCTAGTTTCCTAAAAGAACCTGATAACCCTCTTCTTCTAATTGGTTCACGAGTTCTGGCCCTCCAGTTAACTGGATACATCCATCATTTAGAATATGTATTTTGTCGGGTTCAAGGACTTCCAACAGTCGACTGAAGTGAGTTATCGCCAAGACACCTAAGTTCTGATCATGAGTAAAGCCTTGAATGCGTTGTGACACCGCAGCAAGAGCATCTACATCAAGTCCAGAATCGATTTCATCTAATACGGCATAACGAGCACCCAACACTCCGAGTTGTAGTGTTTCGTTTCGCTTCTTCTCCCCACCAGAAAGATCGACATTCATTGGGCGTTCAAGAAATTTTTCTTCGAAGCCGATACTTTCTGCTTCTTCGAGCATTTGTTTCTTGATCGTTGACGTTTCACGTCCTGCTGCTCGCGCCGATTCTGTAAGAACGGATTCCAATGTGACCCCAGGGACTTCAATCGGGTGTTGGAGGCACAGAAATAATCCGGCTTGAGCTCTTTGCCAAGAAGGTAAAGCCAATATGTCTTTACCGTCAAGAGTTACTTCACCTTCGGTTACCTCATATTCCGGGTGTCCCATCAAAGCGTAGGAAAGTGTTGATTTTCCTGAACCATTAGGTCCCATCACGACATGAACTTCTCCAGGAAGGATCTCTAAATTGACACCTTTCAATATTGGCTTTCCAGATACTGAAACATGAAGATTTTTTATTACTAGCGAAGAATTTGTCATATCTCTATCACCACGTTTTCTCCATCTGTTGATACCGACCATGTTTCTAATGGTTTAGTTGCTGGAAGAGTAAGTGCTTCGCCGTTTTCTAAAGAGAAGAGGCTGCCGTGCTTAGGGCATTCAATTGTGCAGTCATTTGCATCAACATCTCCGTCTTCCAATGAGACGTCAGCGTGAGTGCATATGGATTCAACAGCAAAATACTTTTCGCCAAGTTGGAGAACCAAAACTGACCTTCCATCTACTTCAAAAATCTGAGTTTTGTTTTCAGAAATTTCCCCTAGGGAGCAAACAGGAATTTTATTCATAGTTGTTGCTCGCTTTGGTTGAGAGTTCGTCGATCTAACTTCCCTACAATCGCTTCTTGAAGGATTGCAGATACTTCTTGAACTGGGAATGAGGAAATTATTTCGTTAAAGAATCCTTCAAGGATGAGTCGCTCTGCCACTGAAGTGGGTACGCCGCGGCTTTCGATGTAAAACAACTCGTTTTCATCTACTGGAGAAACAGTTGATGCGTGACTACAGACGACATCGTTGTTCTCAATTTCTAAGTTTGGGATGCTTTCTGCCCAAGCTTCTGGATCTAACTTGATGTTTCGGTTTGTTTGGTTTGCTCGAGTTCGAGAAGCTTCGGGGCGGATTTTTGTCAGGCCGCTATAGATGGAGCGAGAAGAGTCCGCTAAGGCTCCTTTGAAGAGCAGGTCACTGGTTGTATCTGAACTGATGTGATCTTGGAAAGTTCGGAAATCCAATGTTTGATCGTCTTCGCCAAAATAGGCGGCGTTAATTCGACTAAACGCTCCCCGACCGGTTAACCGACAATCAGTTCTTGTGCGTACATACTCCCCGCCGATACCAGCTATATAAAACTCGGCGCTCGCGTCTTTGCCAGCGTCTACAGCTTGATGAGCGAATTGCCAGGTTTCCGCTCCTAGGTTCTGCACTACACAGTGGCTATAACGAGCGGCTTGTCCAACTGTGACTTCTAAAACTGGTGAAATTACTGCTTCTACGTTTGATGATGTTTGAATTTCCACCACTTTGACTTCGGAGTTGTCTTCACAATGAATCATGATTCGAGGGAATACAGCTTCGTTGGTGTCTGTGAGACTAACTATCACGATGGGGTCTTTTATTACGGTTCCTTGTGGTACAACAACCACGAGAGGTTCAGGTCCGAAAGCCCGATTTAGGTATCCAAATAGATCTACGGGTTTTTCTAATGCTGCTCCAAAATACTTTGCTCCGTCTTCTAGATCTCCTGCTGGGCAGATAATAACCCCAGCCTCTTCGGCTTCTTTTCCGATGGTGATGTCTGAGATCCATCCATCTTGAAGAACGACAGTTGCACTGGATGAAGAGAACCGTTCTATTGGTAAAGAGGTTAGGTTTTCCGGACGTTTAGAGCTAGGTGTGAGCTCACTCAATTTGAGTTCGTTGACACGGGAGTAACGCCAAACCTCTTCTTCAGTGTCAGGGGCTTCTACCTGATCTAAATCAGAGTGCGCTTTGTTCCGAATTTCACTTAACCAGTTAGGCCCTGAGAGAGACTTTGAAATATCTGCTGTAAAGCCTTCTAAATTTGAACTAGCCATTATGCACACTCGTTACTAGACAAGCAGAAATAAAGCGATTTAATTTCCCGAACACCTGATTTATTCTATCGCTATAGGAGAAATACTCATCGTGTTAAACAACTATCTTTAGGAAGTCTTATGCAGTGTTTTACCCAACTCGCTTCTGACCTGATTTACGGGCAGTATGTACGTATCTAGGAAAGGAAATAAATGAAAGTTGGAATCGCATTTGCGAACATTTTGAATTTCGGCACCCCCGACGGAAGCATCCAATTCGCACAGGCTGCAGAAAACGCAGGTGTTGAATCTCTCTGGACCGTTGAACACGTTATTTATCCTTCAAGTTACGATTCGCAATACCCCTATGATCCCAGCGGTCAAATGGCGATGGCTCCCGACACGGATTTAACTGATCCACTGATCTGGCTTACATGGTTAGCTGCTAATACGTCTTCTATACGACTTGGCACAGGAATCATCATTCTTCCGGAACGCAACCCTTTGGTATTAGCCAAACAAGTAGGAACCTTAGATTCTTTCAGCGGTGGCCGCGTTGAGCTCGGTATCGGAGTTGGCTGGCTTAAAGAAGAGTTTGAAGCTCTTGGAGTGCCTTGGGAACGTCGGGGCGCACGCACCGACGAATACGTTGCTGTGATGCGGGAACTTTGGGGAGGTAACGAAGTTTCTTTTGATGGCGAATTTGTCTCCTTTGACAGAGTCTCTTCGAATCCAAAACCTTTGAACGGTTCAGTTCCTATAACCATTGGTGGTCATAGTGATGCAGCGGCAAGACGTGCTGGTCGTATCGGGAATGGATTCTTTCCTGGAAAAGGCGACTTAGAGCACATGTTAGGTCTGGTGCGTGAATCTGCTGAGAAACACGGACGTGACGCTAGTGAAATAGAAGTCACTTGGGGAAGTGGCGAGATAATGGGTTCAGATCCGGTTGCTGCCGCAGAGAAACTGAAAGAACAAGGGGTTTCACGTGTCATTGTTCCTTCATTGATGTTTCTAAATAATACGGAAGAGCAATTAGCTGAATTCGGAGAACGTGTCGTCTCAAAGATTGCAGATATTTAAGAACTGAAGTTCGCTGCGGGATGTGCAGGGATTTTTATTCCTGTATTTCAGATTCTTGATATAGGTGCTTAAGGTCTCCGGGTTGTATCCGTGATTCTTCGGCGTATTTGTTCACGTCTTCTTCTTTAAGTCGTATCACCCGTCCTAATCTGAATCCGGAAAGAAGGCCTTCGTCTATGAGGCGATATAGCGTTCTCGTGGTTACACCCAGCCTCTTTGAGGCTTCACTTGAACTGAGCCACGTCACTCCTTCTAAAGAAGGAGCAGATTCCTGTTCATGTGATTCCATCTTGTAATCTTCGCATCTCTGCCTTCGTTGAACAAACCTTTCAAAATACTTTTCCAGCGTGGCACTTGATGTTCAGACATGCTCAAATTCTTTAATGAGTCATTTTGAAGTTGAAACCCCTGTCACAGGAACTGTTTGGAAAATCAATTTTCAAGTTGGAGACAAAGTAAGTCGGGGTGACGTCATCATGATTATGGAGGCCATGAAGATGGAAATACCTGTTGAATCAACTGCCACAGGGAAACTTAAAGAGTTATTTGTTGCCGAAGGCGATCAGGTCTCAGAAGACGATGTAGTGGCAGTAGTTGAAGGCACCTAATCATCAAGGGCGGTATTTGATGTTTGAAGGTCCTGGGGTCCTTAGAGGCGCCGACAAATTAGCAAACTCACAAAGAAGAGGCCGAGTCTCTCTAGGGTCAATGATTTCTTCAACAAAGAATGCTTCGGCGGTACGGAACGGAGATCTCACTTTATTTAATCGTTCTGTGATCTCTTTAAGTAACGCTTCGGGGTCGTCGGAAGCTTCTAAGTCCGAACGGTAAGCCGCTTCGACTCCTCCTTCAACAGGAAGCGACCCCCAGTCCCCTGAAGGCCATGCGTAACGGTACTGGAAACGGTCAGAAGCGGAGTGGGCTGCCCCAGCGACACCAAACACTTTCCGTATCAATATTGAACACCAAGGAATTGAAGCTTGGAAAACTGCTGCCATCGCTCGGGATCCGTGTCGAATTGTGGCTGCTTTTTCAGCCTCTGTTCCAATCAAAAACCCAGGGTTTTCTACCAGATGCACTACCGGCAGATGAAAGGTTTCTGCAAAGTCCACAAAACGCACAACCTTTTGAGAAGCATCAGCTGTCCAACTGCCGCCGTAATGCATTGGGTCTCCGGCCATTACCGCTACTGGCCATCCATCTAAACGTGCAAGTCCTGTAATAACTGACCGTCCATAGTTTTTACCCATTTCAAAGAAAGAACCTTGATCTAGAACTGATTCGACGATGGTGCGCATTTTGTAAACTTTGCGACGATCTCGAGGAACAATGGTCAACAAGTTTTCGTCTTTTCGTTCCGGATCATCAGTTATTGGACCACGCTGCGGAAGTTCATAAACCGAAGAAGGCAAATAGGACAAGAACTTTCGACACTGTTCAAAAGCTTCTTCTTCAGAACCAACTTCGTCATCGATAGCTCCGCTGCGAGTTTGAAGCCGGCTACCTCCAAGGCTTTCTTTGTCTACTTGCTCCCCACCTAATCGATTCACTACTGGTGGGCCAGCAACAAACATTTGAGAAAGTTCTTTCACCATTATTGAATAGTGACTTGTCACCATCCGTGCCGCTCCTAAACCCGCTACTGGCCCAAGAGCAAGAGAGACTACAGGAACGGTAGAGAGATTAGTGATGGCGTGTTCCCATCCAATTACCGCCGGCACATAGGTTCTCGCTCCTCCCCCATGCCCTCCAGTGGTTTCTTTCTTTTTCTTCGGGTCAGAATCTAAAGATTTAACGGACCCTCCCCCTCCAGTTCCATCTATCAACCGGATGATTGGAAGTCGAAGTTCTCCAGCCATTCTTTCTGCAGCAACTTGCTTAGCCGGAATTGATGCATCTGCTGCTCCTCCACGAACGGTGAAATCGTCACCAGCGACTACCACTGGTCGTTCATCAATAACTCCGCGACCGAAAATAAAATTTGCTGCCTGAAGGTCTATTAGATTTCCTTCATCGTCATAGGTGGGTCTGCCTGAAATTTTTCCTATTTCATGAAATGAGTCTTTATCTAAGAGTTTGCTGATGCGTTCACGGATATTTAATTTTCCACGTTCTCGTTGGCGGTCTACTTTTTCTTCGCCACCCATTCTCTCTACGAAAGTTTCACGAGTTCGGAGTTCCTCTAGTTCTGACTCCCATCCCTCTTCTTCCATAATTTTGCTCCAAATCACTTCATTAAATTTTAAAGCCCGTTCATTAATTGACTTTATTTGAGGATTATTTCCCCATCTCCGTCTATCACAGAACCAATAATTGACGCACTATGGCCGGATGCAGTGAGTTCATCTAAGGCATCTGAAGCTTTGTCTTCATCAACGCCGAAGAGTAAACCTCCGGAAGTTTGCGCATCTGCTAGCAATAACACTTCAATCTCGGTGCATTCACCAACATCGAGTCGATCACTTAACCATTCCAGATTGCGTCGACTTCCACCAGGAATAAATCCATCTTCAGCCAATTTGTGGGTCTCCGGCAAAAACAGCACGTTTTCTGTGTGGATTTGAGCTCCAACACCAGATTCTTCCAGAGCTCTACCTAAATGACCTAATAAGCCGAAACCGGTTACGTCGGTTGCTCCTGTAGCACCGAATTTGAGAGCAATCTCAGAAGCTTTGTCGTTTAAAAGAACCATGGATTCCATAGCTTCCTTCATTACTTCTTCAGGGGCAGCATCACTCTTTATTGCGGTCGTGATTACTCCCACACCTAAAGGTTTACTAAGAAGTAGTTTTTGTCCGGCGTGAAAACCAGCATTCGTTAAAAGCTGTTCAGGGTGCGCCTGTCCGACAACAGCGAGTCCAAACTTTGGTTCAGGGTCATCGACGGTGTGTCCACCTGCTATAACAAATCCAGCTTGTTCAGCTATGTCTTGAGCCCCCAGCAGAACTTCCGCTAAAAGATCGGTTGATAATTCTGCACTGTTCCAGCCGACCAAATTTAACGCTAAGAGAGGCTTCCCTCCCATCGCATAGACGTCTGAAACAGCGTTAGCTGCTGCCACCTGTCCCCAAGTTCGAGGGTCGTCAACCACAGGAGTGATGAAATCTGCGGTAACCACTAAAGCTCGGTCGTCATCAAGACGCCAAACAGCAGCGTCGTCACCGGTTACCGCCCCTATGAGGAGATCAGGATTTTTTGTTGGAGTCAGTCGACGCACGACGTGCGCCAGTTCGCTCGGAGCGAACTTACAGCCTCAACCAGCGCCATGACTGTACTGTGTTAGTCGTTCACTCATGCTCCACCTCCTCTCAACATCTTCTCTGAAGTTTACCCTACGGCGAACAGCGGTCTGGTTAGTGGCTTACGAATTTCAGAGAGACGAAACCGCTTCTAAGAGCCGATCCACGTCAGCATCCGTTATATATGCAGTAACTCCTGCTCGGACTGCTCCTTGATCTTGATCTAGGCCTAAAGGTTCCATCGCATCAAGGGCATAGTTATGTCCATTCCAGACAGCCACCTGAGATTCAGCCAAACGTTTCGCTACATCTTCTGGAGATAACCCTTCCACTAAAAACATTAATGTAGGCGCACGATCAACCACATCTTCCGGACCAGTGAAACCCGCTACACGTACTTTCGGCATGTCGTAGAGGCCCGAAAGGAGACGCTGAAATCGTTTCTGCTCATGTTCACTTATATTTTCTATGCCCACTTCCAATAGGAACTGTCCTGCAGCTTCTATACCCGCGAGTGTTTCCCAAGAAGCAGTCCCATATTGCCATCGTCCTGCGCCTTCAGATGGAGCAGGACGAATTTTGTAAGCCGGCAATTCAGAGAGAAGATCCGAAGTTATCCAAAGGACTCCAGCATGAGGTCCATACCACTTATAAGACGACGTCGCATAAACGTCACAACCTATAGTTCCAATATCAGTTTTAATGTGAGGTGTTCGATGCACTCCATCTACCGCGACACGAGTCCCGTTTTGATGAGCGATCTCAGTGATTTTAGAAATGTCAGGCATTGTTCCTATGGCATTAGAACCACCTGAAACCGCAACCCACTTTGTTTTGCTCGATAAAAGATCTGTTACTGCTTCTACCGGCAAACGACCTGTTTTTCCATCCATTTGTGCCATTCGCACATTCGCTCCTGCTTCTTCTGCAGCTATTTGCCAAGGAGAAACATTTGATGAGTGATCAAGTGTTGTGCATATAATTTCGTCTTCTGGCGACAACGTTTTACCAACCGCGCGTGTTAAAGCCATAAAGTTCGCTGTCGTACTAGGACCAAAAACCATACCTTCCGGGTTAGCTCCCAAAAGTTGGCCCATTGTTTCACTTACTCGTTCAACCAATGCATCGCATTCTCTCGATGCTGGAAAAGAACCGTGACTGTTTGCATTATTACCGCTGCGTTGCCATTCAGACATGGCTTCTATCGCCGTGTCAACTACTTGAGTTCCTGCCGGGCCATCAAATCGTGCCCATCCATTGGATAATCCCGGAAACCTGTCTTTAAGATCATTTAGAGTATTCATATCCGGGCAGGCTAGTGGTGGAAAAAGTGTTATACCTATTTAGAGAGAAAATATAGACAGGAAGTTATATGAGCGACGAGAGTTCAAAAGACTTTGACCAAATAGCTGTCGGAATAGCTGACACTATTCATGATGGTTACGTCAGATACATCACGTCTTTTCAAGAAATAACTCGCCGCGCCGGCAAGCACTTCGCTCATCAAGAATGGACCAGTCAAGACCAAGAAGCAGTTGAACGACTTGGTATACACACAAAGGAAGTAAACGCCACTGTCGCCTCCGTAGAACAAACACTTAAATCGTTACCTGACCAAAGAGGGCTCTGGCGAGCAGCCCGCCTCCATTATCGGCGGCGCATATCTGGAAGATCCGATCTTGACCTCTCAGAAACTTTCTTCAACTCGGTGACGAGACGAATCTTCACAACGATCGGTATTGATAATGATGTAGAACTTCGTTGGTTTGGTGCCTCCACTCTCCCTAAAAGCGAAGGAGAGTCCAACTTATTTTCTACGTGGACTAGGACTCGGGACTCAGCTGCTCTTATCCGTTCAATTCTAGAATCTTACGAATTTGATATTCCTTGGATAGATCTTGAGTCTGATTCTAAAAAAGTAGCCGCAAAAGTAGATGCTTTCTTATTAGATGCTTGGGACAACTTAGATTTAGACAACATAGATATGCTGCGCCCTGTTTTTTACCGAAACAAAGGAGCGTACCTTGTTGGAAGACTGCGATACCTGAACCGTCTCACACCAATAGTCATTCCAATAATCCATAACCAGGGTGGCTTATCTATAGACACTGTTCTTCTAACCGAATCACAAGCCAGTCGTCTCTTCAGCTTCACTCGATCATATTTTTTCGTGGAATGGTCCCGACCTTCAGAACTTGTCGGATTCATCAAATCCATGCTTCCACTTAAATCAATTTCTGAGATCTATACGGCTTTTGGTTTCAATCAGCATGGGAAAACGAGTCTTTATCGAGCCCTTTACCGCAACATGCAAAACTCGAATGACAAATTCATCCGCGCACGAGGAACCCCAGGAATGGTCATGGCCTGCTTCACTCTGGTTTCTTTCAACGTAGTTTTCAAAGTAATCAAAGATCGATTCGATCCCCCAAAAAACACCACCCACCAAGCAATAAAAGACTGCTACAAACTGGTTTACCACCATGACCGTGTAGGACGAATGGTCGATGCTCAAGAATTCGAGAATCTTTCTTTTGATGCAGATCGTTTCGATCCTGACATGCTTGAAGAACTATTAACTGACGCAAGTAAAACCGTTCGTCTAGTCGGAGACCAAGTAGTGATATCTCACTTGTACACCGAACGTCAGGTTTATCCGCTAAACCTTTATCTACGTGAAATGTCTATTGATAAGGCTGAAGCTGCTGCTCTTGACTGGGGCGCAGCTATAAAAGACCTTGCTGCAGCAAACATTTGGCCTGGTGACCTTTTCACGAAGAACTTCGGTGTTACTAGACATGGGAGCGTTGTTTTTTACGACTATGACGAAATTTGTCTACTTGAAGACTGTCGTTTCAGAGAAACCCCTCAAACAGATAACTATGAAGAGGAAATGAGAGCTCAACCTTGGTTCGCTGTTGAACCGGGAGATATGTTTCCAGAACAGTTTCCGACCTTTATGGCTTTTCCTTCAGGTATAGATAAGAAGATATGGGAAAGATTCAAAACAGTGCACGGAGATCTTTTCTCTCCGGATTTTTGGAAAGATGTTCAAACACAACTTTCCAACAACCAACTACCGGATTTTTACCCTTATCCGGAACATCTTCGATTCCGTCGCCAACCTGCAAGAACTAAGGAGTAAAGTCAATATTATGAACAGACCAGTACTTATAGCACCTTCTATTCTTCCTGCTGATTTCGCACGTTTAGGTGAAGAATGTTTATCTCTCCAAGAAGCTGGAGTTGACCGGATCCATTGGGACATTATGGACGGCGTATTTGTTCCGAACTTGACGGTAGGCCCCGATGTTGTAGCTTCAATTAGGCCACTACTCTCAATAGATTTCGAAGCGCACCTGATGGTTGTTGATCCGGACCTATTGATTCCCCGATACATCGAAGCAGGCTGTTCAACCATCCTTGTGCATGCTGAAGCCTGTACTCACCTACATCGAACTCTGTCAATTATCGCAGATCTAGGAGCTACTCCGGCAGTCGCACTTAACCCTCACACTCCCCCAGAGGCAATCAGTCAAGTTCGCGATCTTCTCGGCATGGTTCTCGTCATGACAGTCAATCCCGGTTTCGGTGGGCAATCCTATATTGTTGAAATGGAATCAAAAGTAGCAAGAATCGCTGAAATGCTTGAAGGGTACGATTGCGACATTGAAGTTGATGGAGGAATAGGACCATCAACTATCGCGGCGGCAGCAAAGGCTGGTGCCAACGTCTTCGTTTCCGGAAGCGCTCTATTTAACGCTCCTGAAGGATTAACACATGCAACCGCTGACCTAAGACAAAGAGCGGAAGAGGCCAGAAGTTGAACCTAAAAATACGTATGCTCCCTATGCCCACATTGCGATAGCCTTCTTTACATGACTGAACATTCGATACCTAACTCAACGATCACTTCAAATACTGATGTAGCCGCGGATGGCCGCTTTGATGTTTTCAGCCGCCTTCTCAAAGATCGAATCATCGTTCTTGGCACCGACGTGAACGACGAAGTAGCTAACTACATCAGCGCACAAATGCTTTTTCTCGAATCACAAGATGCAGAAAAACCCATTTGGCTATACATCAACTCTCCTGGAGGTTCAGTAACTTCTGGAATGGCCATTTATGACACGATGCAATTTGTCGGACCTGAAGTAGGAACAATTTGCATGGGCCTCGGCGCCTCAATGGGGCAATTCTTACTATGTGCCGGAGCTCCTGGTAAACGCTACGCACTCCCCCATGCACGAATCATGATGCATCAACCCTTAGGTGGTGTTCGCGGACAGGTCTCCGATATAGCCATCCAAGCTGAACAAATGGCCTACACCAAAAAAATGCTTCAAGAACGTATAGCAGAACACACAGGCCAAAAAGTCGAAACTATTGAAGCTGACAGCGACCGCGACCGCTGGTTCACCGCCGAGGAGGCTCGTGACTATGGCATTATTGATCAAGTTATTGTTCGTCGTGGAGAAATGCATTAACCAAACAGCAAAAAGGTTTTAAGTCTTTAGCTCAAAGCCTGCGGACGTGGCGAAATTGGCATACGCACCGGCCTTAGGAGCCGGCGCCGCAAGGCATGGGGGTTCGAGTCCCCCCGTCCGCACGTGAACAAAAAAGATATATCCATTAATAGCGACCACCAGCTAGCAAATCAGGGGGCCCATCTAAGCGACCTCGTTGCTTCTTCTCCTGCTGGAATGTTTCTCCTTGATCCTCTTCTCCACTGCGTAGCTATAAACGATTCTTGGAGTTCTATCACCGGACAAGAAATCGCTGACGCCTTAGGAACAGGATGGCAAGACCATTTAGATCCAAGTGGAAAAACTGGCTTCTTATCAGAGTTGACAAAAACTATTGCTGACCAAAAAGGGCTCCGAGGACGATTAAGGCTAAGAAATATTTCTGGCAACCCTTGTTGGATCGATCTTTCGGTTACACCGATTGAAGACGGAGGGCTACTCACATTCACTGATGTCACTGGACAACTCGATGAAGCATTACGAGCTCAAGAGCTAACACGAGTATTAGAAGCAAGTCCTGATCTAGTCGCCATCCTTGATCCATTAGGACGTAACGTTAGATGGGCTAATGCCGCTTTTGAAGAATTAGCCCCGGGGATAGTTGACTCAAGACTCTTTGATCTTTTAGATGGCTGGTCGCAAGCACAATACGCGGCAACTGCTCTCCCTTCAATTCGGTCCCGAGACATCTGGCGGGGTGAATTTAGACTAGACATTCGTAAAGCCGGATCATCTAAGAAAGTTCCTGTATCAGCTCTTCTCGTAGCTCACCGCACCGAAAAACAACAAATTGATGCTATTTCGTTAGTAGCAAGAGATTTAAGTGACTTGCATGCTGCGCAACAGCGAGTTGAAGCATCCGAAGTGAGGTTGGCTGCCTTAGTTGAACATGCTTCTGATCTCGTAGCTGTAATCGGAAACGACGGGAAAATCATTTACTCCAGTCCCGCAGTTGGTCGTGTACTCGGACGGGATGTTTTAAAACTTGAGGGAACTCCAGTTATAGAGCTTATACATCCAGAAGATCGTGACGATCTAGCGGATCAAGTTCCAGAAATGCTTGAAGTTCCAGGAATGTCGCCTGCTTTTGACGCAAGAATTTCCCATGCCGATGGAAGTTGGCTTCATATGGAGATAGTAGCCACCAACCTTCTAGAGAATCCTGCAATTGGTGGCGTAGTAGTTAATGCGCGAGATATTACCGAAAGAGTAGAAGTAGCCACCCAATTAGAAGAACGCGCCTTTCATGACGAACTAACTGGCCTGCCTAATCGAGCTCTTCTGCTCGAGCGACTCCGAGATGCTTTACATCGCTCATCACGCCATGACCACATGGTCGGAGTTCTGTTCTTAGATCTCGACAACTTCAAAGTAGTGAACGACTCTTTAGGTCATGGCGCTGGAGATGACCTACTAAGAGAAGTTTCCGGGAGACTAGAAAAAACTGTGCGACCAGGAGATACAGTCGCTCGACTCGGCGGCGATGAATTCGTTATCGTAATTAGCGGCATGGCGCGCACCACGGATGCTCTAGTCGCTGCTGAACGAATTCGTCGATCATTATCCACTCCCGTGGAACTCGGCTCAGAGTCAACTGTTGTAACTACCAGTATTGGGATCGCTCTCGCTCATGGACAAGAGACGCCTGCTGACCTTCTCCGTGATGCCGACACCGCCCTTTATCGAGCTAAAGAAAGAGGAAGAGACCAAGCTGCTGTATTTGATGATCATCTTCGAGATCAAGCGGTGCGACGCCACAGTGTAGAACAAGAGTTAAGGCAGGCTTTAGAAGAGAACCGCATTGAAGTCTATTTTCAACCTGTTGTACGCATATCTGACGGAGCGGTAATAGGGGCGGAAGCTCTTGCACGAATCAGAGTCGAAAGCGGCGACCTGCTACTACCGGATCAATTCATTGATGTCGCCGAAGATACAGGTCTCATCGCTGACCTTGGAAGTAAAGTTCTCGGCATTGCGCTAAATCGACTAGGAAAATGGAACAAAGCTAGTAAGAGCCCTCTAAATATGGCAGTCAACGTCTCTGCACGACAACTATCTGATCCGGCCTTTCCAGAAGTCGTTAGATCCGCATTACAAACAAATGATCTTGACTCGTCTTTGGTGGCTCTTGAATTCACCGAAAGCGCTCTTATCGCAGCTAATCCTGTGACAGGAAAAGTTTTAGAAGAGTTAACCGCTATTGGGGTTCAAATCGGACTTGATGACTTTGGAACAGGTTTCTCTTCACTTGCCTATCTGAAAAGATTTCCGATCAATTTCTTAAAAATAGATCGTTCTTTCATGACTGGACTCGGCACTAACGATGACGACACCGCCATAGTGACTGGGACTATTGCCTTAGCGCACAGTTTGGACCTTGAAGTTGTCGCGGAGGGAGTGGAAACAGAAACCCAGTTGAGTCACTTAAATAAACTGAAATGCAATTTCGCTCAAGGTTTTCATTTCTCCGAACCGGTCAGTGACGCAGAATTTGATCGATTCGTTAATCGCACATTTGATCCTTCAGAAATTTCTCCGAACTAGATATTAATCATCTCCACCAGATTTCGAAGAGCGCGTCCTCGATGAGAAATGCCATGCTTCTCTTCTCCCATTTCCGCGAATGAAGAGCCGTCCCCTTCATAGGGGATGAAGACTGGGTCGTAACCGAATCCTTGATCGCCTTTCCGTGATTCTGAAATCATTCCTTCTACTACACCTGTGGCAATGATTTCGCTTCCATCGGGATAACAAATCATCGCTACGGTTTTGAAACGGGCCGTACGCAATCTTGGCGGCACCCCATCAAGATTTTGAAGCAACTTCTCAACGTTTTCTTCATAAGTAGCATTTTCGCCCGAATAACGGGCTGAATGCACACCAGGTTCTCCCTCTAGTGCGTCAACGCTTAAACCGGTGTCATCCGACAGCGCAGCTATTCCTGTGGCTTTCAAAATAGCTCGGGCCTTCAGTCGGGCATTGTCTTCTAAGGTGTCTCCATCCTCAACCACGTCTGGTACATGATCAGGTCGAGGAATTAAAGCCACAAGGCCGTCAAGAACTGATGATATTTCTTTCACTTTGTCCGGGTTAGCGCTAGCGACTACCAACTCAGGGAGCATGACGTTTAATCTTTAGTTCCTAGGAAGTGGCGGAACCGCTAATAACTTTTTCTGAGTCTGAATGATTTCATCAATTCCTGCTGAAGCAAGCCCTATGAGTTCATCTAATTGACCGCGGTCGAAGGTTGCGCCTTCGGCTGTTCCTTGCACCTCAACGAACTCTTGAGAGCCGGTCATAACAACATTGAAGTCAACTTCTGCTGCGGCATCTTCAACATAGGGAAGATCAAGACGGGCTTCGCCGTCAATGATTCCTACAGAAATAGCTGCCAACTCTTCTAAAAGAGGATTCATGTCAATTTCGTTAGCGGCTATAAGTCTGCTGCATGCATCATGTAAAGCTATATAACCGCCACATATTGATGCTGTTCGTGTTCCGCCGTCTGCTTGAAGAACATCACAATCAACTGTGATCTCTCTCTCACCAAGTGCTTTAAGATCAACGACTGCCCGCAATGAGCGTCCTATCAGGCGTTGGATTTCTTGACTTCTTCCGGAAGTTTTCCGCCGCACTCTTTCACTGCTGGAGCCAGGAAGCATTGCATATTCTGCGGTTACCCATCCTTTACCGGTATTACGTAACCAAGGTGGCACAGAATCATTCATTGAAGCGGTACAAAGGACTCGAGTGCGACCAAATGAAACAAGGCAAGAACCGAGAGCCATTTCTGTAAAGTCTCGTTCGAATGTCATCGGACGTAATTCATTATTTTGTCGGCCATCAGGTCGCACGGGCACTCCTCGTGTATTTTTATTCGTTTAATCTTCTAGGCAATCTACCTTGACTCATCTGGATTGATTCAGCAACTCAATGATCTTAGATCTAATATCCATTGCAATGATAAGAAAGTAATTGGTTTTGGAAGGTACTCTTTAAGTGTGCCTGAAAGTAATGATCGTGTAATAGCAACAAATCGTCAAGCAAGACGAAACTATGAGCTGTTTGACTCTTGGGAAGCAGGCTTGGTTCTATCAGGTAGCGAAGTGAAGTCCCTTAGAGAGTCAAAAGTTCAAATTTCGGAAGCTTTTGGACGTGAAGAAGACCGCGAGCTTTGGATCATTGGTCTTCACATATCTCCTTACCGTAACAATCCAAATTTTGCTCATGATCCGGATCGACCTAAGAAATTGCTCCTTCACCGCAAAGAAATTGAGCGAATCCTTAATCGCCTCAATCGAGATGCTTTAACTCTCGTGCCACTTTCTCTTTATTTCTCTAACGGTAAAGCCAAAATAAAAGTTGCTTTAGGGCGAGGGAGATCTGACTATGACAAACGCCAAACCATTGCTAAACGAGACGCAGATAAAGAAACGCAAAAAGCTTTAAGTCGTAAACAGCGAGAAGTTTAAATCAACTCTGTGCATTTAATAACGCTATTAAGAAGATAAGAACTGAACTTGAGAATCGTTGAGCTTGAGCTCCTGTCATAGAAGAACCAGCGACACTTTCAAGAGCACTTTGTGTTCCTTCTGAAGCGACATAGAGAGTTGTGATCCCTTCAGATCCTCCGCAGTCTGTACAAATGGGCGACCAGTCACCCGTGCCTGATGGGAGTAACGCCCGCAAGAAAGCAAGCAACCCAACGGCGGTTAATTGGAAGTCTTCTGCGTCCATGTTGAAAAAGGTTGCTGCATCAGTGAGATTAGTCATTTCTTCTTGGGAATAATTGACGGTCACTTCGTATTCTTCGACTTCTTCTGCAGGAAAAGAGTCGGAGGCATCAAATGGTGCTGGATTTATCGTGAAGGAAGAGTCTGAGAAGTCTTCGCTTGCTCCGTTACTGGTAGCTGCTCTAACTAAATAAGACCCGGATCCGAAAGTCGCAGCGCTGATGCTTAGTGGCGCTGTTTGATCAACTGCTATCTGCACCCCATTACCTGCTACTTCAAGATCCACGCAGAAAACATTTCCTTGATCCATGCCGAACGAATCTTTGATTTCTATGTACCAAGTTCCAGCTGTAGCCAGCCCTTCAAATGTTGAGAGTGTCTCTTCGGGAATAAAGTTTCCGAGGTAAGGCGCTGACCCATCTATTACTGACGTTTGAGCATCATCGTCAAAAACTGTCATTTGGCCTAAGCAATCCTTGGAGCCAGTTCCAAAATTGTCTCCGCTGGATCCTTCCCGATCCATCAGCACCACAGTGGTTCCATCAGGGTGACGAAGAGAGACCGTCAGGTCAGACATCCACGTATGATCTGCTCTTAACCCAAGAGAGACTTCTTTCACCGTTCCGGAATCGGGGATTTGAATGGGTATTAGAAGAGTTTGGTGATCTTCTATTGGGCTGCTATTTCCCAATTCTTTTGGTGCTTTATTTACTGAATGAGCGAAAATTGTTAATGGTTCTTGGCCTGTAACCGTCCATGAGATAGGTACTGAAGCATCGTGGTCATATATTTCTCCCCCGTTTGGCGAGACAACTTCTATCTCTATGGGGGGTTGAGTAGTCGTGGTCGTTGTTGTGGTCGTCGTAGGAGCTGGGCTTCCTCCTCCACTGACAGTAAAAGCTGAGTTGGATTCATCGGAAGCAAGGCCGCTATCTACTCTGGCAATAAGATTTTTTCCAGCCAATGATGCTGGAACGGTCCAAGATACTGTTCCGTTTGCTACTGGGATGTCAGCTGCCACGGCTGTACTTGTCCCATTAAAGGTCAGTTGAGCACAAAACAGTTCCCCTTGATCGTAAGTCCATTGGTCATTGATCTTTATTTTCCACTGTCCAGCCGGGTTTTGTCCGGAGAACGCGCTGAGTAACTGTTGAGGTTTGTAAGTGCCAGCAAAAGGGGCGGTTCCGTAAAGTATTGAAGTTTCTGCCGTGTCGGAGAACACCGTCAATTGTCCGCTGCAACTTTCTGCTCCCGAACCGAAATTATCGCCTGAATCCCCTACATGATTTGCAAGTTGAATTGTCTGTCCAGAAGGATTAACAAGTTCTATGAGTAGATCTGCGTCCCAAGTGTGGTTGAAACGAAGACCTACCGATAGTGAACTAATTGCGGCAGTAGACGTAACATTTAGTGGAATGGTGAGAACGGTATGGTCAACAATAGGTAACGCTGATCCTCCAAGGAACTCTGCGGAAACTGTTTGTTTTTCAATCACAGTTACATCAACTGGGCCGGTGGGTCCTACATGGTTCCAAGTAATTTGTTGAGTGTCTCCTGGATCGTATATTTCACCGCCGTTTGGTGACGTGACGGTAATTGAGCGTTCGATTTCGTTGACGGTTAAGTTGATGAATGTAGATGCAGTACCAGATGAATCAGTTACCTGTGCTCTTACTCGAACCTGTCCTGGAGTGGAAGCAGTGTAAGTGAAAGTAGCTCCGGTCGTTTGGACTGCATCTCCAATTTTCCATACAACTTGGCCAGAAAGATTATTGTTTGAAGAATCTGTGGCTGTAGCAGAAAAGACTACGGTGTCTCCTTCTGTCACAACTGTCGCGTTTGAAGTAATGCTCAAAGAAGGAATGGAACCATTAACTGCTGATACTGCCGCAGAAGCACTAACTCTTCCCTCCGAGTCTGAAATATTTTCAAGCCGGGAATCCCACGTTGAGGTTTCAATGAGAATTCGTTTTATGTCGGCTGTTGATACTGTCGGCGCTAAAGACCTCATTAATGCAACAATTCCGGCGACATGAGGGGAAGCCATCGATGTTCCGTTGAAACTCGCGTACCCTCCTCCAGTGATAGTGGATCTGATTCCAGATCCTGGTGCGGCCACATCTACATTTGATGTTCCGTAATTTGAAAAACTTGACTGTGAGCCATCTGATTGGATTGAGGCAACTGAAATAACATTTGAGTTCTGATATGCAGCTGGATATGTCGGAGATGTATCAATGTTGGTCGAAGCGTTTCCTGCAGCAGCTACAAATACGTGATTTGCTGCTTCGGCTTGTGTAAGTAGGGTTTCCATTGCGGAGCTGAAACCGCCACCACCCCAGGAATTATTTGAGATGAGGGCTCCGTTGTCAATTGCGTATTGCAATGCTTGTAAAGCATGGGACGTCATTCCTGATCCACTGGAATTAAGAAATTTCAGACCCATTACTTGAACTCCGGGAGCTACTCCGACTACCCCAATAGAGTTGGCTGAGGCTGCAATTGTTCCAGCGACATGTGTTCCATGGTTATTGTCATCATCAGGATTGCCGTCGTTATTAACGAAGTCCCAGCCATGAATGTCGTCGATGAACCCGTTGTTGTCATCGTCTACGCCATTACCTGGGATTTCATCGCTATTAGTCCAAAGATTGTCGACAAGATCAGGATGGTCTAGGTCTATTCCGGTATCGATGACTGCGACAACAATCGAAGAATCACCGAGGGTCTGAGCCCAGGCTCCGGGAGCATCAATACCGTAGGTTGAGTTCATCCCCCATAGTTGGCCAAGGTCTGGATCATTGGGGAGGTCTGAGATTTGGAGAACTTCATCAAACTCAGCGCTCTTTATGCGTGAGTCTGACTCTAGAACTGTTAAAACTGATTCGAGTTCATACAGGGTCTCTATGAGATAGGTTGATCCGTCTGCTACGGCTTTGCCTACCAGAACTCCACCTATCGGTGCTAATACAGCGTTGATTTCTTCATCCGTTAAAGCATGTTCAAATTGAACGATCAATCCGAAAGGATTTCTAGACAGAGAAGGGTCTTGAAGGAGTTCCTCTTTAGCGATTTTAGTTGCAGCCTCACCCGGTGTGTAGCCAGAAGCCAGTAGTTCTTGACCTTCGGTGGAGATACTTAGCCCTTCTAAGGGTGAACTATCTTCATTCGTAGTTATCTCAAGTAAAGATGTTTCGTCTGATAACACCGTCTCCGCCCCAGCTGCAGATGAGGGTATAGCCCATACTGCTGCAAGAACGCCAAGAGTCAGCAATACGTAAAGGCTTCTATTCCCTATTCGCATCTCTGCTCCAAAGACTTGTTTATTTACCAAAATTGATTAATACCACCGTAGATCAACTTTTGGTAAAAGTGTCATCGCCCCGAGAACATCTTTCATTTAAAAGAAAATGTGTTCTTTTTGTTGAAAAGTGGCTTGGAGAATATGGAATTTATCTAAATCTACTTAGAAGTATCTAATACTTCTTCAGCCTCATCATCAATCATATAGTAGGTCTTTCCTTCTATTTGATGTTCATGAAATTGCCCTGATGGTGATGCTGCTTCGGCTGCTTCGGGGGTCAGGTAGATTTCCCCTTCACACTCATCAATTATTACGGTATCTCCGTCTTCAAATTCCGGATTTTCTCCATCTTCTTGCTCTACAGGTTCTTCAACTGGGACTTCTTCAGAGTCCCCTTCGAGAGCTGACACGCTGCTCATTGAAATCGCGAAAATTACTACTGATAAAGCCACGATGAGAGAAATGATTGTGCGCATGTCTCCATTTTAACTTCAAAGAGAAATGGAAACACGGCAGCTAAATCAAGCCTCTCAAAACTTGTCGCAGAGTTCCGATAGCATGAGACCCTAGTTATTTGACAATCTAACGAATTAATGAATATTCGTTTACGGGGCTGATCGGTTTCGACGCCGATTGCTGTGAACGTTTCATGCGACCAGAGTTGCTCAGACTCTAAAAACAGGGCATCAATAGAGACGCCAATACGGATGATCTCGCTCTTGCCGCTTAATTTTATTAAGCAGTAAAGAGTCACTGGGACCAGTAATGATTCCCGGGGCCTGATCACTACAGCCCGGCAACAGAAGTAGTGATGGACCGCAGGGAGAGACCGCTGACGGCGAGAAAGACCGCTGACTTCAAGGAAAGTCTTGACGGTAAAGCCTTAGGGCTTGTCTGACCCGGCGGAATGACTACCGTAAGTCATATTCTCGGGAATGGTCGTAACGTGTGCGTTGACCTCTCGACGGACGCGGGTTCGATTCCCGCCAGCTCCACCAAACTAGTTTTATATAAGTCAACATTCATGAAAGGCAGTAGGTATGCCGCAACCCCCTAACCCTTACGATTTTCTTCCAAGCGTTCCAGTCTTTGAAGTTCGAAGCAAAGATGTGTCCGATGGAGAAATGCTGTCCCTTCCACAGGTGTCCGGAATTTTCGGTGCAGGCGGAGAAGACATCTCCCCTCATCTCGCTTGGGCTGAGGCTCCAGAAGATACCAAAAGTTATGCTGTGACTTGCTTTGATCCAGATGCGCCAACTGGAAGTGGTTTCTGGCATTGGGTCGTCTACGACATTTCTGCTGAAATAATTGAATTATCTACTGGTGCAGGCTCTCAGGATGGGGAACTGCTACCTGAGGGGGCAAAACAATTGAAAAATGATGCTGGCCTTTACGGGTATTTAGGTTCAGCTCCGCCTTCCGGTCATGGGTTGCATCGTTACATGTTTGCTGTTCATGCTTTAAACGTTGACGCTCTTCCAATCAATGAAGAGGTTTCAGCTGCTATTTGTGGATTTAATATGTTCGGATCGACTTTAGCTCGTGGTGTCATTACCCCGGTTTACGAACAGAATTAGAGTTCATCTAAAGCATCAGAAAAATCAGTGTCATTTGGAAATTTAGATATGACCATGACTCTTTTTACTTGCCACGCATGCTCACATATTGCACAAGCAAAGAACGGATCTGTAACAACCACTATTCCATTGTCTTTTTTTTCAAATTCTAAGGCAAACGAAGGCCCGACTTGATCTGAACCACATTTTGGACATTCTTTCGTATCCATATCTTCCTCCTCATAGTCCATGGCGTTGCCACCAGTTCCCAAGTTGGGTGGTTGGCGGATCTTCTTAGGGCCATGTCCCTCCAATCCTCTTTATGATTACTCCCCCATTATCTCATTGGGGTGTGACAATGCTCCATATGGTGCGCGTCCATCTATTTGTGTAAATTGTCATAACTGATGAATACAGGAGGGGAAAATGCCGCATTTAGTTAAAGGGGTAGTAGCCAGATCTAAAGGAGAGCCTGTCTCGGTTGAGACCATTGAAATTCCAGACCCTGGTCCGGGCGAAGTTCTAGTCGATGTGAAAGCCTGCGGTGTTTGCCACACCGATCTACATTTTCGCGAAGGCGCTATCAGCGACGAGTTTCCATTTCTTCTCGGTCACGAAGCTGCGGGAATTGTAGAAGAAGTAGGCGAAGGTGTAGATAATGTCAGTCCCGGCGATTTCGTTATCTTAAACTGGAGAGCTGTTTGTGGCGAATGTCGTTCCTGTAAACGTGGGCGTCCTTGGTATTGCTTTGACACTCATAACGCCACACAAAAAATGACTCTTGAGGGAGCTCCTTTGACCGCAGCGTTGGGAATTGGTGCTTTCGCAGAAAAAACACTAGTTGCAGCTGGGCAAGCCACAAAAGTTGATTCGCGTGCAAAGCCAGAGGTTGCAGGGTTAATCGGATGTGGAGTCATGGCAGGGCTTGGAGCAGCTATTAATACCGGGGAAGTCACCCGAGGAGACTCTGTAGCCGTATTTGGTTGTGGTGGAGTTGGTGATGCTGCGATAGCTGGATCAAATCTTGCTGGTGCGCACACAATAATTGCTGTAGACATTGATGAACGAAAGTTAGAGATGGCTAAAGAATTTGGAGCTACTCATACTGTTGATTCTTCTAAAGAAGATCCAATAGAAGCAATACGTCAAATTACTGGTGGTAATGGCGCTGATGTTGTCATAGATGCAGTAGGGATACCTTCAACATATGAGCAATCTTTTTTCGCTAGAGATTTAGCCGGAACAGTTGTGCTTGTAGGAGTACCAAATCCAGAAATGAAGATCGAGCTTCCTCTGCAAGAAGTTTTCGGGCGAGGTGGTTCGCTCAAATCCTCATGGTATGGAGACTGTCTCCCTAGTAGAGATTTTCCAATGCTGATAGACCTGTACCTTCAGGGGCGTTTAAATCTTGAAAAATTTGTTTCTGAAACCATTTCTTTAGAAGATGTTGAAGAAGCTTTCCATGCTATGGAACGAGGAGAAGTCCTTCGGTCTGTTGTGATTCTCTAACCCACACTGCAACGAGTCACTAATTTAGAACTAGTGTGGCAGAAGAATCTATTAGGAGTCACATGCCAACTAAAGCAGTCATAACCGGATGGGGTAAATGCATCCCGCCTGTTGAGTTGACAAACGCAGACCTTGAAAAACTTTCAGATACTAACGATCAGTGGATTATTGATCGGACTGGTATCAAGAGTCGACGCATCTCTCATGTAGATGGAACAGATCTTGCGGAACTAGCCGGGCGACGTGCACTAGCGGCAGCAGGCTTAGACCCAAAAGAACTGGATTTAATTTTAGTTGCATCAACTACACCAGATTTGATTTGTCCCAGTGTTGCCGCAATGGTTCAAGATCGCCTAGGTGCAGTAAATTCTGCCGCCTTTGACTTAAACGCAGCCTGTTCAGGTTTTATTTATGCAACAGCAAATGCTGCTGGAATGATCGAATCCGGTTTTGTAAAAAAAGTTTTAGTTATTGGAGCAGAGAAACTATCTGGAGTACTGGATTACCGTGACCGCTCTACTTCGATTTTATTCGGCGATGGTGCAGGTGCTGCTGTCTACGAAGCTACCGAAGGAGATGCCGGAGTTCTCGCAGTTGACATAGGCGCTGATGGAGGCAAAGGACAGACGATGGTTCTCAAATCAATGGGAACAAACGGCAACGTTTTCGAATCGCTCCTTGCCGAAGAGATGGCTCTCCACTTTGAAGGACAAGCAGTCTTCAAAATTGCTGTTCAGGGGATCGCTGCCTCAGTTACTCGTGTTCTGGAGACCTCAGGCTTTAAATCCGAAGAAGTTGATGTAGTTATCCCGCATCAAGCAAACGCACGCATAGTTGACGCTGCTACTCGTTTACTCAAACTTGATGAAAATAAAGTCTTCATGAATATTGACACTCTCGGAAATACTGGAGCAGCTTCTATACCGATGGCCATTTCAGATGCCCTTGATGCTGATCAAATTAAACCTGGAGACCTTATTGTCCTCTCTGCTTTTGGAGGAGGCGTTACTTGGGGTTCCATCGTTTTAAGGTGGGGGGAACGCACAGAAAGACTAGGTCATCATGAAGGAGAGCTCCCTCCAACTGACGCTACTGTCTTTGATCTCATCGAGCCGAATCTACGTTTTTTCGCTGAACTTCATGGTTTAGATCCAGAAGATATTCCGAGTTAAGCCGAGTTCTTGCTCTTTATTTCATATCCCGGAATTTCTTCTTCGTCGTCGACCATCTGTTCGGGGAAACCGGGAGCTAAAACTTGAATTCCTGTTTGGTCTTCTAATCGGCGAATAATGTTTGATGACCATTCTCTAGATCCATACTTTTGTTCACCATCTTTAAATATTTGAACCAGAAGCGGAGATAGTTCTAACGGGACTTCTAAGTCTTGAGCGATCTTGTCAAATATTCCTATATCTTTTGACACTAAATCCATGGTGAAGTTGATGTCGCGGCTTCCATTAAGTATCACTTGACTTTCAGTTTCGTGGACAAAAGAATTTCCAGAGGAAATCCGAATTGCCTCATACACGACGTTTAGGTCTAGTCCAGCTTTAGCTGTGGTGGTGAGCGCCTCACATAAACTCACTAAATTAGCTGTCGCCAGAAAATTGGTCATTACTTTAAGGACTGAAGCAGAACCAAGTTCACCGGTGTGCAGTATTTCACGTCCCATAGCTCCAAGAACAGGTAATGCTTGTTCAAACGTTTGGCGGTCCCCTCCTACTAATATCGCGATATTTCCAGTTGCCGCCCGATGGCATCCTCCAGAAACTGGACAATCCAACGGAAAGGCACCTATTTCTTCTACTAACGCACCTATACGCCGCACTTCTGCTTCATCAGTAGTTGACATTTCCAACCAAATTTTCCCTGATGACAACCCAGCTATAAGTCCGTCTGACGCTTCCATCACTTCAGCACATATGGATGGAGACGGAAGACAAGTAATCACGAGGTCACATTTTTCCGCCATTTCTTTAGGTGATTCAGCCCAGCCCGCACCGCCATCTAATAAATCTTGAGCTGCTTCTTTATCTAAGTCTCGAACCGTTAGGTCTATTCCATTACGTAAAAGGCTTCCAGCTAACTTCGCTCCTGCATTTCCTAAACCTATGAAACCTACTTTCACTACTCTGTTCCTTTCACAAATCTGATTTAAAACTTCTCTTATGGCTCATAGTTTCATATCAAAGAACAACTTGTGTGTTTTTTCACAAATTTCTTCAATATTTATTTATTGTGAGTCTTCCTACATCTAAGTGTTCTAGTCTGTAGACATGGTTGAACCAGAATTTAGACGCTTCGACACTCGTGCTTTGCATGCAGGACAATACCCTGATCCCACTACCGGGTCTCGTGCTGTGCCTATTCATCAAACAACGTCTTACGTTTTTGATTCTGTAGATCAAGCTGCTGGTCTTTACAATCTTGAAACTAGTGGACATATTTATTCACGAATTTCAAATCCAACCGTCGCAGTATTAGAAGAACGACTTGCTTCATTGGAAGGTGGGGTTGGTGCTGTTTGTACTGCTAGTGGTATGGCTGCTTTGCATCTTGCAGTCGCAACTCTTCTAAATACCGGTGATCATATTGTGGCGAGTCGAAACATTTATGGTGGCGCTTTCATTTTGATGAACCACACTCTGCCTAGGTTTGGTATCACTACTACTTTTGTTGACCCACGGGATCCAGAAGAGTTTGCTAAAGCTATTCGACCAGAAACACGTTTGGTGTTCGCTGAAACTCTGGGAAATCCTGGTATTGAGGTTTTAGACATCGATGCTGTCTCTGATGTAGCGCATGCTGCTGGTCTTCCTCTTTGCGTTGATTCGACTTTTTCTACTCCCTATCTGATCAACCCGATTGAACATGGCGCAGACATCATCATGCATTCAGTAACAAAGTTCTTAGGAGGTCACGGGGTAGCTATAGGTGGCGCCATCGTTGATGGAGGACGTTTTGATTGGGAAGCTTCTGGAAAATTTCCTACTTTGACAGAACCTTATGAGGGGTACCACAACATTACTTTCACAGAGGAGTTTGGTCCTGCCGCTCTTTCTATGCGTGCACGTGCTGAAGGTTTGAAAGATTTTGGTGCTTGTATGAGTCCCGCTAATGCTTTCTATTTGTTGCAGGGAGTTGAAACTTTACCTCTTCGTATGGCCCGTCACGTAGAGAACACTAAGCATGTTGTTGAACTCCTTGATGGTCATGACGCGGTGGAATGGATCAAACATCCCACTCATCCCAGTCATCCTGATCATGATTTAGCTAAGCGTCTCTATCCGAAAGGGTCAGGAGCCATTCTTAGTTTTGGTGTAAAGGGTGGCAGGCAAGCTGGTAGGAAATTTATTGAGAGCGTGAAACTGGCTTCACATTTGGCGAATGTTGGCGATGCTAAAACCTTGGTTATTCATCCTGGATCTACAACTCATCAACAAATGAGCGTAGAAGATTTAGAAACCGCCGGAATAAGTGAAGATCTGATTCGTGTATCGGTCGGCCTTGAAGATGCTGAAGATATTTGTGGTGATCTTGATAAAGCTCTCAAAGCTTCACAAAGATAGGTAGTTCATGTTTTTTTCTTTAGGTGGGAAACAAGTACATGGTGCAACCGGAGCCGTCAGTTTTGAAGGACGTTCTGATCCGATTGTTGTCTTAATTCATGGAGCGGGAATGGATCGCACTGTCTGGTCACAGCAAACAAGATTTCTCGCGCACCATGGATTTAGGGCCTTAGCAATTGATCTTCCCGACCATGGACAATCTGAAGGTCCAGTTCTAGAAAGCATCCCTGCTTTATCTGATTGGATAGCCAAAATATCGGATCACTTTGGGGAAAAAATTCATCTTGTTGGTCATTCCATGGGTGCTTTGACCGCTCTACATGCTGCTGGACATCATAAAGATTCAGTTTCTTCGGTGAGTCTTCTTGGAGTTGGGTCCTCAATGCCCGTACATCCTGAATTGCAAGAAGCTGCAGATGCTAGTGACGTTAAAGCTGCTCAATTGATCACTTCTTGGGGGCATGGAGCTAAACATCATCTCGGAAATAACCCCACTCCTGGTTTATCAATGACTGGAGGGACTCAAGCTCTAATTGAATCTACTACTAGAGGTGTTCTCAGCGTAGACCTTGCTGCCTGTTCAAGTTATGAAGAAGCAGTAGTGTCTGCGGAAAACATTGAATGCCGTACCCTTTTCCTTTTGGGGTCTGAAGACAAAATGACCCCACGTAAATCTGCTCAGCCTCTAATTGATGCCGTTTCTGCCGAGAAGGAAGTTGTGGACTTTTCGTCCACCGGCCATATGGTCATGATCGAGGAACCCGATCTTGTGCGCCAAAAACTTTTAGCACATATGACTTCTTCTTGATCTAATTTTGCGGTAGCTCTTTAAATGGAGTGTCTTTAGGGTGACCGGGTTCTTTCGAAAGACCTAAGACTCTCTCTCCGATGATGTTTCGTTGAACTTGATCTGTGCCGCCATAGATTGCTGGTGCAGGTGAGAACATTGTTACTTCCTGGACTGCTCCTCCGGTGGAACTGTCCTTTCCTGTCAGCATTCCGTCGGCTCCAATAATCATGTTGCCAACATCTCGGCTGCGACGAACAAGTTCGCTCATGGCAAGTTTTGCTAGATTCCCTTCAGCGCCTGTGCGACTCCCTCCGGCTTTAGCTCTACGCATGTTGAGTTTATTTACTTCCGCCAGAATGTGTAGTTGTACGATTTCTTGACGAACAACTGCGTCATCATCACGACCTGTTTCTTTCGCTAAACGAACAAGCGAATCGGTGCTCATACCTCTTCCGCCATCGCCTTCAGGTCCGCGATTCACTCGGTTGGTGAAATCGCCTGCTGACTGCTGCAAACGTCCCGCGATGCTTCCTGGAGCAACAGAGATTGGTTGTTTACCCCCTCCGCCAAGGCTTGCTCTTTCGAACATTAATGTGCTGTTGGCTACAGCCCATCCATTACCAAGACCACCTATAACATTGTCATTTGATACTCGGGCTTCATCAAGAAAAACCTCGTTAAAAAGCGCTTGACCAGTCATTTCTCTCAGAGGGCGAACTTCAATACCTGGTTGATCCATCTCTATGGCGAAATAAGTGATCCCTTGATGTTTTGGGGCCTCTGGATCTGTTCGAGCGATCAGCATTCCCTTTTGCGCCATATGGCCGCCGGATGTCCAAACTTTCTGTCCGCTGACTATCCATTCATCTCCATCTCGTACTGCACGAGCTTGCAATCCTGCTAAGTCGGATCCAGCATTTGGCTCTGAGAATAACTGACACCACGCTACAGTTCCATCAAGTATTTCTGGAACTAACCGACCAATTTGTTCTTCTGAGCCGTGCACCGCAATAGTTGGAGCGGCAAGCATGTGCCCTAATCCAGTTGGTGGACCAACAACATTTGCTTCGGCGAGCCCCACCGACACTGCTGTGGCTTGTTCACGGTTATATCCACGTCCACCAGCTTCTTCGGGAAGAGACGGATGACTCCAACGTGCTCCACTAAGTCGTGCCCACCATTCAGCCACTGTGATCTCTGGATCCCAGTTTTCTTCCAACCAAGCTGAAAGTTCTTCACTTACTTCTGATGCTGTTTGTTCACTCATATTTTCCTAATGTTATTCTGAACTAGTTATTGCTAGACCTTATCCTGAAGTTACCCAACGGTAATTTTTGTTGCAAACCCTATTTTATAAGAAGGATTCATCCTGCGATGATTTCTACTAGGTTAGAGTAACCATAAATCAAGTTAACGAAAGTTTTCGTATGCGGTGGTCAAATCTTTTTATTCCTACTTTGCGTGACGCTCCGGCTGAAGCCGAAGCGATAAGTCATCAACTCCTTGTCCGTGGTGGCTTTATTCGCCAACTTCAATCTGGCCACTATTCCATGCTTCCTCTGGGATGGAAGATCCATAAAAAAGTGGCTGCAATCATCCGTGAAGAAATGGATGCGATAGGTGGACAAGAATTCTTACTTCCGGCAATGCACCCTGCGGATATCTGGCAAAAATCCGGCAGGTGGGAAACTATGGGAGAAGAGATGTTCAGGTTCGTTGACCGTAAAGGAGCGGATCAAGCCTTAGGGATGACTCACGAAGAAGTTTTTGCATCCCTAGGAACTGAAATCACCTCCTATCGTCATCTGCCACAGATTTGGTATCAGATACAAACAAAATTCAGAGATGAACCTCGCCCAAAATCTGGACTACTTAGAGTCCGAGAGTTCGCTATGAAAGACTCATACTCCTTTGATTTGGATGATGAGGGTCTTGATGCTTCTTTCTCTCTTCATCATGATGCTTATGTTCAGATTTTCAATCGACTGGGACTTGATGCGTTTCCAGTCGAAGCTTCTTCTGGCGCTATGGGCGGTAGCGCTTCAGTCGAATTTATGGTTGAGTCAGAAGCCGGAGAAGATGATGTTGCGCGATGTTCATCTTGCAACTACAGCGCTAACGTTGAACGCGCTTCAGCCGCCCTTGCTCTAATAGAAAATCGTTCAAGTAGCGGAGAGCCAGAATCTTTCCCCACTCCAGATGTTCGAACTATTGCCGAACTAGCTGAGTTAGGACATCCACCAGAGCATCAGATAAAAACTCTCGTGTATGTCGTTGATGGCGAGCTGACACTAATCCTTTTACGAGGAGACCATCCTTTTCTTGAACAAAAATTTATTGATATTACTGGTGTCACTGATCTTCGTCCTGCAACTGGGGAAGAGATCCGCTCTGCTCTTGGTGCTTCTCCTGGAAGCCTTGGCGCAGTAGGAGTAGAGAATCTTCCGATTTATGCCGACCTTGCTTTACAGGACCGCACAGGTATGGCAACGGGAGCCAACGTTGACGATACCCACTACTCAGGAGTTGATGTTCAAAGAGATATCGCTGTAAATGAATGGGTGGACGTGAGAGGAATCCTTGAAGGAGAGCCCTGCGTTGACTGCGGAAATCCTATAACTATTAGCCGATGCATCGAAGCTGGCCATATCTTCAAATTGGGTAGACGATATGCGGAAGCAATGGGGACAACTGTTCTTGACTCTGAAGGTAAGTCTCAAACTTTAACGATGGGCTCGTACGGAATTGGGGTCGAGCGTGCCATGGCGGCAGTGGCGGAAACTCACCATGATGAAAATGGTTTGATATGGCCAATGTCGATCGCTCCCTACGAAGTTGCAATAACCCTCTTAAAAACTGATCACACTGATTCAGTTGATTTAGCCGAAGATATTTATAAAGCATTAACAGCAGCCGGTATTGATGTTTTGCTTGACGACAGAGAAGAACGACCTGGTGTGAAATTTGCTGACTCAGAGTTAATTGGTATACCTCTTCGTATAACGATCGGACCGCGCGGCTTAGAAAACGGGATCGCGGAAGTAAATGATCGTTCCACTAACCAAAAGGCTGAGATCTCTTTAGAGACTGTTGTTGAAGAGGTAACGAACATGGTTAACGATGCTAAAAATGAATCTTTCTAAAAAGCTATTCCGTCCTTATGGGAAGTTAGATTCTTCTTCTGTCTGTCCGCTAAAGTGATAGGAATATGACTAAAACTCTCGATAGAAAAAAGCCATTTAAGCGCTTCGCTAAAGTCGTAGCAGCGAATCAACTTGAAGGCGTTCCTGAAGGAACTCCTGGAAAAGTGAAGCTTGCCAATGGAATAACTTGGAATAGATATTGGGTTGATTTTGAGAATGGCATAACTATCGGCTCTATAGACCATGGTGATCTCGCTCATAAGAAAGACTGGCCTCGATTCAAAATTGATCGAGAGAACTCTCTAGAGGAAACTGCCTTAGAATCTGAAACTGCTGAGAGCGATGAATCATCTGATGAAAGTTCAGGAGAGTCTAGTAATCCGTACGGGGTGCCGGAACATTTATTGGAACGAAGTCGGGATGCTAGAGCCCGACTTAGCGGATGATTAAATTCTCGCGTCATAATTTCGTGTTTATCCGGTATCCTCACACCGTCTTTAAAATGTCTCGGAGGCAATCTTGACTTTCAAACCTGGCGACAAAGTTGTTTACCCACATCATGGTGCAGCAATAATCGAAAAAAAAGAAAAGAAAAAAGTGTTCGGAGCCAATACCGAATATTTCATTCTGCGTATGGCTCATGGAGAGATGGTTCTTTCCGTTCCTGTAGACAAGGTAGAAGAAGTTGGTATGCGTTGGCCCATCAGTAAAGAAGACGTTGTTGACCTCTTTGAAGTTCTTGAAAGAAGAGATATTCGTGAGCCATCAAATTGGTCGCGGCGATTCAAGAATCACCAAGAAAAGTTAAAAAGTGGTGACGTGTACCAAGTCGCTGAAGTGGTAAGGAATCTCGCTCTTCGCGAAGCCGATAAGGGTCTTTCCGCTGGTGAAAAAACTTTGTACACAAAGGCTCTAAACGTTCTTGTATCGGAACTCTCTTTCGCTTTGAATGTTGACGAAGAGCAAGCCCTTGAAAAAGTTGAAGGCGCCCTCTCTTAACACTTGAGTGTTTCTGTATTACCATTTAAGACAGAGAATATCGATAGGGGTTTTCTATGGGCAACCATCGAATTGTTGTTGGGGTTGAAGGTTCCGGTTATGCTCGCGCTGCTTTGATATGGGCAATCAAAGAAGCTGAAGTAAGAAATTCATTAGTAGAAGTAGTGACCGTTTACGGCCCCACTTTTGTACCCGCCTCTCCTGATCTGGGATATGTTCCGCTTGATTCTTTTGACTTGTTAAACGAGGTTGAAAATACGCAAAGTGAAGTTATCGAAAGCGCTTTAGCCGCCACCAACAATCCAAATATAGAAATACGCCGCACCCTGGTCAAAGGTCGTGCTGCTGACACGCTTTTAAAAGTAGCGAAAGACGCGGATTTGCTAGTTGTCGGGAACAGGGGACGCGGAGGATTCTCTGGATTAAGACTTGGATCAGTAAGCCAATCAATCTCTCATCACAGCCCTTGTCCACTAGTTATTGTTCGTACGGGATTAAACGAAGAGAATTAAAACTCTGATGAATAAAGTTTCTGAATTTTCATCACCTTTTGGAAATATGTTTATCGCTTTCAACGAATTAGGAATAGCCGGAAGTGCTCTCACTCAAACAACATCGTTGAATCAGTTCTGTGAAAAAACTAGAGACTTCACTGGTGCCGGTTGTGAAAAAGTCTCTTCTCTCCCTCAAAGATTCATGAAGGCTTTAACGCTTTGGAGTAAGGAACATGATGACTCGGGTCTAATTTTTGACTTTGGTAATAGCACTTCGTTTCAACAAAACGTTTGGAATGCATGTCTAACAATTCCCTTCGGCTCCACTCTTTCATACAGTGAGTTGGCGGCTTTGATAAAGAATCCCAAGGCAGTAAGAGCTGTTGGTTCTGCGTTAGGGGCAAATCCGTTTCTGATACTTATTCCCTGCCATCGAGTAATAGGTAGTGATGGGAATCTAGGGGGCTATGCGAGTGGAATTAATCTAAAGTCATTTTTGCTGGAAGCAGAAGAGGCTAAATAACTCTCCCCCGTCGTGGCAAGAACTCCTTTACTGCTGTAGACCTTTTTTATGGATAACGCCGAAGGAAACATCACAACAGAAATACAAGATCGAATTCTCCTTATGGGAATTAATCGTCCAGCAAAACTCAATGGATTCACTCCTCACATGATGGATCAACTAGTCGATGCCTACACCTTGCTTGATGATAATGATGACCTTTGGGTAGGTGTTTTATTTGCTCATGGAGATCATTTCACTGCAGGCTTGGACCTACCCAAGTTTTCTGAGCGTATGAAGAATAATGAGAGAGGTCGCGGAAAGGGAAAAACAGACCCAACCTCTTTAGGTAAACGCTGTAAAAAACCAATCATTTCTGCTGTTAAAGGAATAACTTTTACTCTTGGTATTGAACTGATGTTGGCTGGAGACATCGTGATTGCTGCTGACAATTGCCGCTTCTCGCAACTCGAGCCTCTTCGAGGTATTCACGCTACTGGTGGGGCAACCATACGGTTCGTTGAACGAGGTGGTTGGGGTAATGCGATGTATCACTTATTGACTTCAGATGAATTTGACTCTGAAGAAGCTCATCGGATTGGGCTGGTTCAAGAGATTGTTCCTGCAGGAGAGGAAACTAATCGGGCGATAGAAATAGCTCATATCATTTGTGAAGGAGCGCCTTTAGCAGTTCAGGCAACTAAAGCCTCTTCGTTGATTTATGCCACTCAAGGGGAATCTGCCTGCATTGCCGCTTTCGGACCGAAACAAGCAGAGTTAGCTGCCAGCGAAGACGCTATAGAGGGTATTGCTTCCTTTAAAGAGCGAAGAAAAGGAAACTTCTCCGGAAAGTAACTTTTCGTTAACTTCCTGAGGTTTGACAGCCAGTATTATCAAGTGATCCATCCGCCCAGATGGTTGCGCATTTGAAAGTTCTTCTATCTACAAGGCCCTCAATAAACGAACCTGTCAGATTCGCTGATCGTAAATCTGCTTGTAAAAATATTGCTGTACTTAGATCCGCTTGGGTTAAATCCACATGAGACAAATTAGTTTCAAAGAACACTGCACCAGGAGCGTTGACCTGAGAAAGTGTCGCTGCAGCCAGGTTGGTGTGCGCCAAAGAAGCTCCACCCAATTGCGCGCCTGTCAAATCTGCGCCAACCATTAAAGCGCCGTCAAGAATAGCGCCAGTTAAGTTGGCTCCACTCAAATTTATTCCTGGAGCAATAATCGAAGCGAGGTCTTGTCCCGCAAAATTTGCCCCACTGCAGTCAGCATTAACCTCTAATACGCATGTTGAAATTGGTTCTTCTGATTCTCCGGTGCCTGAGGTTCCATCCGGAGACGTATCTGTTGTTTCCGATGTAGCTTCGGAGGTTTCTGTATCTCCGTCTCCACCTCCACCACAAGCAGTAGCTAAGAGAGATGTTGAGAGAAACAAAGCGAGAATTAGTTTTTTTCTCGTTTGAATTTCTTTGATATCTCTCGAGTCTTTATCAATATGCATAAACATATTCAACTCCGTTTACCACAACTGTTATGCCAGTATCACCAGTAAGAGCAGTCGCCTGCTGGCCATTCGCATCGGTTACTTCAGTTGTAGTGCCATCTTCTGAAATGCTTGTCTGCCCTCCGTTGCTTCCGGTCACACTTATTAAATCACCATCTTTTACTACCGTTGATGAGCCCGTAACACCAGTGGATGGGTCGTAGATTCGAGTTCCGTCACTTGTTTCAACTGTGATTATTCCATCGACACTTAATTGAGTAGTCGTGGTGTTGTTGTCTCCAAAATCAAGTTTGAATGTTGCGTTTTCTTTATTCCAAGTTGCTTGTGTTACACAATTTTCGCATTCAGTTTGTATTGAGATTTGGAGTTCTTCTTCAGTTTCTATTACTTCTTTTGTATTAACTATTGGATTTCCTGAAGCGTCGAAGCCGATAACAGTGCCATCTTGCAGTGTCACGTCGTAAGTTCCGTCAGCATTTCTTTCACTAGTTTGTGCATTTCCTTGAGCATCTATAACGTTCGTAGTATTTGTTTTTGGGTTGTACTCATAAATTGATCCAAAATCATCCGCAGCGATCAAGTTCCCGTTTTTATCTACCCGCATGTTTACAGTGTCTCCCGAAGCACTGGTATATGTGACTTGTCCTGTTTCAGGGAAGAAACGTCCAACCGATCCGTCTTCGAAAGTTTTCACTACTGATCCATCTTCGCCTGCAATAGCAGTTTCTACTTCGCCATTTGGTCCTGTAATTACTACTGTCTTTCCATCTGGGGACGTGCTTATTGACCAGCCATCGCTAGAAGACTCTGTGATTCTTCCGGTTTCATCTACCACGCCTTTTGTGACTACTCCATAAGGGTCAGTGAAAGTGCTACTTCCATCTGGTTCGATAACTTCGCTAGATCCATCTGCATTAGTGATGATGAGGTTTCCTTCATTGTCTCGTATAGCTACGTCACGACTTCCATCAGAGTAAAGATAGTCAAATGATCCATCTGGTCGTTCCACTAGCACTGAGCCGTCACTGGAAGTGGTGGTTCTGATGCCCTTATCGTCGACGAGTGTTTCCGAGGTGTAGCCGTTTGCGTCTTCATATATTTCTCGGCCATCTTCATAAGTGATTAAAGTGCTTCCGTCTTCAAATTGAGTCATCCATCCTGCTGTATCTCCTTCACCTATAGGTATTGTGCTGGAAATTTCTCCGTAAGGATCTGTGTATTTGTAACTTCCATCTTCCTGTTCAATAACTTGCGATCCATCAGAGTACGTCTCCACTCTTGACCCATCCGCTAAGTAAATCTCTTCATACCAATCACCATTAGGCCAAGTGATTCTTAGAGATCCATCATTTCCCATGACTTCAACTGTTCCGTCTGAATAGGTATATACGATTGTTCCGTCTGCGCGTATCTCTTCAGCGGGAGCTTCGTATACTTCGGTGTTTCCTTCGGGGTCGGTCCAAGAGCTAAAGCCGTCTTCACACCATCTGAAGATTCCCCCGTCGTCATAAGTTTCAGTTGTACATCGAGTCACTGGGTCATAAAGAACTTCGGGAGCTGTCCAGGTTTCAATGTTGCCGAATTCATCTGTCCATGAGCCCCCATACGTTCCATCTGGACACCACCAGTCAGTGCTTCCATCCATATAGGTTGTCGTTTCACAGCCATCTTCACCTACTACTTTTTCTCCTTGGTCCCACTCTTCGTAATAGGAATCGTCTTCACAATATTCGTATTGAAGATCCCAACTGCCGCCGCGATCTAAGCAGGTTCCTTCATCACGAGCCGACCAAATAGACCCATCATCCTCATAGCAATAACCCCAATCGCCATCACGTTCCCAGGTACCACCACGGGTTAAACAGGTTGCTTCATCACGAGCCGACCAAGCCGAACCATCATCTTCAAAGCAGTATTCATATTCTGAATCCCAAGCACCACCACGAGCTAAACAATCTGTCTCATTTCGAGCCGACCAAGCCGAACCATCATCCTCATAGCAGTAACCCCAGTCTTCTTCCTGTTCCCAGGTGCCGGCGCGTGCTAAACAATCTTCCATGGTCATAGCAGACCATGCTGACCCATCATCCTCATAGCAATAACCCCAGTCTTTTTCCTGCATCCAACTGCCGCCACGATCTAAACAGGCTCCTTCATCACGAGCCGACCAAATAGACCCATCATCCTCAAAGCAATAACCCCAATCGCCATCACGTTCCCAGATTCCATCGCGATCTAAACAATCTGTCTCATTTCGAGCCGACCAAGCCGAACCATCATCCTCAAAGCAATAACCCCAATCACCGTCCTGTGCCCAGCCGCCGCCACGAGCTAAACAATCTGTCTCATTTTGAGCCGACCAAGCCGAACCATCATCCTCAAAGCAATATTCATATTCTGAATCCCAACCGCCGCCACGAGCTAAACAATCTGTCTCATTTCGAGCCGACCAAGCCGAACCATCATCTTCAAAGCAGGATCCCCAATCTTCTTGCTGATCCCAACTGCCGCCACGAGCTAAACAGGTTCCTTCATCACGAGCCGACCAAATAGACCCATCATCTTCAAAGCAGTAACCCCAATCACCGTCCTGTGCCCAGCCGCCGCCACGAGCTAAACAGGTTCCTTCATCACGAGCCGACCAAATAGACCCATCATCTTCAAAGCAATATTCATATTCTGAATCCCAACCGCCACCACGAGCTAAACAATCCGCTTCGTTAGTTGCTGATTCCAGTGAGCCATCGTCGTAATTGCACCACTCACCGTTCCAGACGCCACCGTATTCCACACAGTCAGCTTCAGGATCCCACTCCGGATAGTCGCACCACTCACCGTTCCAGTCACCACCGTATTCCACACAGTCAGCTTCAGGATCCCAATCGTCGTCATCAGGCAAAGAGTCGTCAGTAGGGTATTCACACCACTCACCGTTCCAGACGCCACCGTATTCAAAACATTCAGCTTCAGGATCCCAATCGTCGTCAATTGGTATTATGTCTTCACACCAGCCACCATCTACATCTTCGTACCACATCCCACCGGCGTCCCAACATTCTATTTCGTTGGTTGCTTCCCAAGTTTCAATCGCTCCTGCTGGGGTCGTCATCAAGGCACCAAATGAGGCCAATATCGTTAAAACGGCAATTGTTAAGCGTTGAAAAAGCATTCTGTTGTCTCCGGTTGAAGATTCTCTATCGAAATTATTTCAAAAGCCTAGCCGAGAACGTTCTATAGTGTCTTATCGCCCTCGTAGGCTGTAGATGACGGGATGTGGCGCAGCCTGGAAGCGCACCTGCTTTGGGAGCAGGGGGTCGGAGGTTCAAATCCTCTCATCCCGACAATTTTTATCTCTTCTTAATTATGCTATTCTTCTGTCAAACCAATCAAGGAAATAGTTGATGGCATTGGTAAGGCGATCCGAGCCCCAATGTATAAAACCCACTTGCCACAATACGACAAAGAACCCAATGTAAATCAACAGACGCAAAATCTTACCGAAAGAAGATAGCTCTTTAGGATTAAATAAGAAATAAGACACAGGCTTTTTTTTCTGTGTCTTATTTCTTATTTCAGGTAGTTTATTATTTTGTTTAAGGAAACTATCAATCAATTCTTTTTGCTGCTTCGAAGGGGTTTCTTCAACACGTTTTCGCTGGTTTGATGTCAGTTGCAAATAAATTTCTGGATCTATCTCAGGACTCTCTACCAAATTAGGATCGCGAACTTCTTTCTCACCATCATCATTATTTTTTCCAAGGATTCTGGACTTCTGGCTCTCAAACTCTTCCTCTGTGAGAACGCCTTTTTCACGAAGTCTTGCAAGCTGCTCTAGTTCTTCTAACGCATTATCAGATGTTTCATTATTCAAATCAGTTTCTTCTTCGAAAGTCATGTCACGAACTCCATAACGAAAAAATACCAGCATGTTTGAATTCAGCAAAACCAAAGACAACTCGCTCTAACCTTGCGCTGCACTGCTACGGTCTTTGGGAGCAGGGGGTCAGAGGTTCAAATCCTCTCATCCCGATCAAAAATAACTAACTATTTGTGAGGAAATCGCCTAATTATTTTTTCCAAGGATTCTGGACTTCTGGCTCTCAAACTCTTCCTCTGTGAGAACGCCTTTTTCACGAAGTCTTGCAAGCTGCTCTAGTTCTTCTAACGCAATATCAGATGTTTCATTCTTACTTTGATTTTTGGCGTTTGCTAATTCAGAGTTCTCTTTTTTTCGGTTTTGTCGATTAAACGTAACTACGTTATTCGGTCGTTAAACGCTTCAAGATTATTTGCTTCTGGGATTCAAACTCTTCATCTGTTAGCACTCCCTTGCTGTGTAAATCAGCGAGTCGTTCAAGCTTCTCAAGACCACCCGATGTTTTGGATGTAGTTTTCTTATTTTTGGATGTAGTTTGCTTATTGTTGCTTACACGGTTTAAGCGCTGTTGAACTCGCTCATTTTGAGCTAGTCGTTCAGCCAGCTCTTGTTCCTGCATTGCAAGTTGTTGCTCCATGAGAGAGTTCTGCTCTTTAGCAAGCGCGTTTGCTCTTCTCTGATACTGCCTAGAGCGTTCTCTGGTCGTCGTCGGACGAACTGGAACCCCTGATAGTAAAAACAGTGATTTCAAAATCCCCATTAAATATCCTCATTTCTTGAATCTTGAAAAAATTTTTCTCTCTCTATCAAGTAAGTCTATTTATTTTTAACATCTACACAAGGGTTTCAAAATCACCAAAAGATAATACGGCTTCAAATACCTAAATTCCTTAGCGCTGTACTGCTACGGTCTTTGGGAGCGTTCAATTATTTATCGAAATAAAAAATTGAGCACGGAGGACTACCCACAAAAGTCCGACAGGGGGTCGGAGGTTCAAATCCTCTCATCCCGACCAGTTTTTTGGGAGGTAACCCAGCGTTATGAAGCACTTGATTGGCGGTATTGATTTCGGCGAAGGACCGCGCTGGCATAACGGGCGGCTTTGGTATTCGGATTTTC
>JAQWOV010000010.1 GCA_029245675.1 Acidimicrobiales bacterium
ATCCGAGTCGTCGCGCTGGCCCTTGTTGTGGCCTCGGCCTGTGGTGCTGAGTCGGAGGCCACCGTGGCACCAGCCGACTCTTCGGCACCTAACCCTACGACGGTGACGACTACCACCGTCGAGGATTCGGGGGCGGTCGAGACCTGGGAGGAGATCGAAGCCAACCAACAGACGATCGAAGACCAGTTCTGGATCTGGGAGAACTGGCTGAACTACTACCCGTTAAACCCTGTCCTAGGTGGCCATTGGACCGAAGCCGAAGCGGAATGCGTGATCTTCGCCATGTGGAGGGACCGCGGCGTCTACGAAACCGACACGCAGTTCAGGGAAGCGACCCAGGGTGGCATGGCCCGAGAAGACGCCGAGTTCCTCGTACGGCCCGTCGCCGACTGCGTTGACCTCAGGGCCATGGTCCTAGCCGACATGCTCCAAGATGGGGTCGAAGACCCTGATTGCCTGTTGGCTGAGGTGACCGAAGAGCAGATCGTTTCCTGGTTTGTCGCCGATTTCACCGACGGTCCCGATGGATTTGGCCAGTTGTACTGGCAGGACATCAATCAGTCCTGTTGAACCCCCCACCCCGCAGGGGGCGGAGGCGACATTGGAGCCCCACGTATAGATACGTGCAGGCTGTCTTCTCGATAGTTGCTATCCGGGACTTGACAACGCCTGTCCCCTGCCCACTTGTAGCGACACGACGGCCTCGTAGTCGGGATAGGCCCAGTCGCCGCAGTGACGGTGCCCTGACCTGGAGAGACGTCTTACAGGAGCCGCTAGGCGCCCATGGTTAATCGCTGGAACGAGTCGAATAGCAACTATCTGCGCAGTGCGGCTACCGGTTGAGGGGCGGTACGAGCGTTTGAACTCTTGCTACCGGAATACCGAGGGCGGGCTCCCACACCGACGGATCTAATCCCTTCAGGAACCTCCTGGCCGGGGTTTTTGCGATCAATCTGAGCGATACGGGCCGGGACCGGTGCACCGTCCCGGTGGCTCCCAGGACGACCTCAGGTCCTCGGGCGTTCCAGGGGGGCATAGGCCAGGCGTAGACGCTTCACGCCCACAGTGGCAAAACGTATGACTGCCTCGGCTTGGTTTCCCTCACCGTGCACCGACTCGACCACGCCGTAGCCCCAGGCCCGGTGGACCACGGTGTAGCCGGGCTGCAGGCCCAACTCGTAGCCACCTCCACGTCCGCGTCGGCGTGGGCCAGCAGCTGTCCGGCCGGAGGGCCCGCGGACACTCCTCCCCTCTGACCTGAAGAGGACCTCCCCATCCCAGGCGAGCACTTCGACTATCACCTCCGGCTGGAACCAGGGTTCGGACTCGAGGGTTGCATAGTCCAGGAGTTCCGTTGCAGGGATGGACTTCTGCCAGCACCTGTCGGGATTATTCCACCGGTATTGCTGCTCGTCGCGAAGTATCGGATGGACAGGGTAGGTCTTACCGGACACGCGGATCATTACGGTCTCTTCACCCGTCGGCCGGGGCGGTTGAATCCGATCCCAGGAGCCGTGCCGCACACGGTGCTCGAGGCAGATCAGGAACGGGGATTCGTCTTCTTCGGCCTTCGCGTTGATGATGTCGAGCGAGGAGGCCGCCCGAGTGAGCGCCACGTAGAACAGGCGTCGCTCTTCCTCACCGATCTTGCCTTCGGTGTCGCCGAAGAGTCTTTGGTACTTCCAGTGGGGGTGGATCAGCGGGTATCGGCGTTCGTCGGCGTCGAGGATGATGATCGCCTGTTCTTCGAGGCCTTTGAACAGGTGTGTCGTGGACGCTTGCACCCTGTCGGCGTAACCGGGTTGCAGATGCGAGCGAACAGTCCTCAGGAACGCTTTCAGGTCCTGATTATTCATTGTGTTCGTTCGAGACAGCATGTGTACGTCTCGCCCGGCCTCGAGGTTGTCATTGACCAGGCGGAGGACCGCTGGGATCAACCTTTCATTGCCGTGGAGGTCGATCTCCGACGGTGAGGGTGTGAACCTGCTCAACTTCCAGAGGCGCACCTGGCCTCGTCGGTCAGTCGAGGCCACCCCGAACGGACCAGCGGGGTCGACTGGTTTCATGAGAGCGTTCGACGCTGCCACGATCGTCTCGGCTGACCGGTAGTTGGTGGTCAGAAGGTACTTGGTCGTGTTTTCGAAGAACCGGTTGAAGCCGTTGAAGAACTGGAGGTCAGATCCGGCGAAGCCGTTGATGGCCTGCCAGTCGTCGCCGACGGCGAACACCCGGGCTTCCGTGTTGACCATCTGGATTGCATGGATCAGGGCGTGGAAGGGCTTGGTGAAGTCTTGGAACTCGTCAATGAGGATGTGTCGGACGGCCATGAGGTCGCCACGTTCCCGGCCACGGTCACGGATGAACTTGGTATCCCCGTTTTCGACCTTTGACACGGCACGCCACATGATCCCCTTGAAGTCCTCGAACCCGCCTCCGATTACCTCGTCGAGGTAGGCGTCGTAGATCACTTCGGCCAGCGCCAGGAAGTCTCGTTCTGCGTCGTCTTCCGGGTGGTGCGCTCGGATTCGTGTCCTCAGATGCTGGCTGGACATTCGTTCGCCACGGCATCTTGTGACGAAGCTGGTGAGGAGCGCGGTGTATTCGTCTACTGACACCACCTTGGGTAGTCGTTGAAGGATCTCCTGTTCGCTGAGCGTGCGCGATGGCACGCCGTGGGATTCGAGGGTCTCGAGAAGGAACAGGGTGAACGCCGCCTTGCCGCGCCGGGCGATGTCTTGCGGCTTGAGTTCTATGAGCTCCCAGCCGGGCCTTTCCTTCCAGTACCGGCGTTTCTCTCGCGCCTGTTGGGCGTACTCGGGGTCTCTGAGGAGTCCGAAGTACTCGATGATTACTCCGCTGTCTTCCCCGGTTCGGATCGTGAAGTCCGGGTTGTATACCGACTCGTCCCAGTCGAATGCCTCCTCGTAGGACACCTGGACGTCGTGGAAGAACAACGCATTGCTGATGAGGCGCTCCCCTTCGGACTTGACGTGGGTGCCGTCCACTGCGGCGACATCACCGGCGAGGACAGTGGTCTGACTGTGATGACGTTGCAACGCTTCTGCGTCCTCGGCTACCAGATCAAACCCTCCGCTCTCGATTCGCTCCCACCCACCAACAAACGGACGAAGCAGAACCTTGAGAAAGAAACCGAGTACGGAACCCCTGGAGGTCAGGCGACCAATGGCCGTCTGCATGCGATCTGATCTTCCCGGCCGGGGACTTGGGGCCTCGCTTTGGGACTCCTGGATGGACGCAACCTCCCTGGCAAGCGCGCGCTGGCCTGCAGACTGGTTGTCGTCGAGCAGAGTCTCGGTTGGCCTGACCACCGCCTTCGCAAGAGCGTCGAAGGTCATCACATGAGGCAAGGCCGCCCCGGGACCGAGATGCGTTTGAAGGCGTTCCTTCATCTCCTCGGCGGCCTTCACATTGAAGGCCAGTAGCAACAACTCGTTCGGCGCGACACCGCAGGCCTGCTGAAGCCACACGGCCCGCGTGGTGAGGACCCGGGTCTTACCTGAACCAGCTCTTGACGTGACCAACGTGTTCTCTAAGGGTGCGGTCACTGCGGCAAACTGTTCGGAGTCGAGCTCGACACCAATCCCACCGCTGATGCGCTCCCACCCACAGGCCCACTCTGCCCACCGCCAGGCGTCAGCCAAACGGAAGTAGCGGGAACATGCCTGACGGACGATCTCGGCTTCCACCCCCAACAGCCCGTCAACCTCTTCGCGCTCCAGGAACCGTTGGCGAGCTTCAGGAGTGGGGTCCCACCGTTCGCTCCACTGCTCTTCCCAGAGTTGCAAGATCTTGAGGGGATCGTCGTACGTCGGCATCTCGTCAGCCAGTCTCGGGCCTGCTAGTTGTGGCGGCCCCTTTGGCCTCTGTGTCGGAAGTCATGAGACCAAGTAAACAGGCCTAGCCGAAGATCTCTCCCATGGGTCCGGCCGCTGCGCCGATCGACGGCGTCACCACATGTCGATAGACCTGCCAGGTCATCCGGGTTCCGTCGTGGCCCATGACGTCTCCGATGTGTTCGAGTGGCACATCAGAGGCTGCGAGTATCGAAGCGCAGCTGTGGCGCAGTTCGTTGGGTGTCCAGTGTCCAAGTCCCGCCGACTTGGTGAGGTAGCTGAAGTTGCGTCGAAGATTCGAGGGGTCAAGCGGAGTACCAGTCACTGTCGTGAAGACAAGGCCCGGCCACTGCTTCGACCAGGCTCCACCTGCTTCTAGACGTTCACTGTTCTGGGCCTCTCTGTGGCATCGCAGGGCCGCTACGAGTGGATTTGGCATATCCAGGGATCGGCGCGAGTTTCGAGTTTTCAGCTGGTCCGTGACCTCGAAAGTGCCGTCGACCTTGCGGAGTCCGTGTCGGACATGGAGCACATCGTTCTCGAAATCGATGCCGTCCCAGTGGAGCCCGGTCGCCTCACCCGGCCGGAGGCCGAGCAACAACATCACCTTCCAGAGCACATCGAGGCGATGTGCCTCCGAAGCGGCCAGCAACAGGTGAGCCTGCTCTACGGTCAAGGACCGGCCAACCGTTGATTCTTTGAGCCCGGCGGGGAGTTCGACAACGGAGACCGGATTGCGACGTAGCAGGTCTCTACGTTCCCCGAACTTGCAGACTTGATTGGCGGTGCTGCGGACCTTGATCAGCGATTCTCTGCCCAGTCCCTCGGCTGCCATTGCTGCCAAGGCGCCTTCTATCCGGTCGGCGTTGAGATGGACCAGCTTGACTCTGGACAGTTCATCCTCGAGGCGCCTCAGGGCCCAGTCCTTCGCGGCACGGGTACTCGGCGCCATGAGCTGGGCATCAAGGACCTTCTCTCTCCAGAGGCGAGCGAGGTCTCCAAACCGGCTGCTCTGGTCGAATACTCCCCCGGTCGCCTCGACGTCGATCGCCATCTGGGTCAGAAGCTGGCCCGCCCCCTTCTTCGTTGTTGCCGTCCTCTTGCGACGCTCCCCATCCGGCAGTGTCAGTTGAGCAACCCAGCGCCTTCGACGCTCTTCCCAGAAGATCGTTCCTTCACCGTTTGAGCGTTTACGAGACCCTGCCATTGCCCTCTATCCTATCGGCTCCTGGGAGCAACGCTGGGAGCAACGGGAGCAACAGTCGATTTCATACCATCACTCGAAATCAGAGAGATCACTAGTATTACTGCTATCTAGAGTGCCACTCCCCTACCACTCCAACACGGTGATTTTCCATGGCATGGAAGAGGTCGAGGGTTCAATTCCCTCTAGCTCCACTCGCAAGTGAGTTAGCGGGTATGAACACAGGGCTTACGAAGGTTTTGGTTTCCGAGCCTGTTGAGTTAAATATTGAGAGTAGCATTGCCTTCATGATCAAAAAAGAAACTTAACATGAGAGAAAATCCTGAAAATCCTATCTTTGGTCCAGAAGATCCACGTTTAGACCCTCCTAATCCTCCCGAAATCAAGCCAGCGCGTTCAATCGCCAAAGCGATCTCCTGGCGAGTGGTGGGAACGCTCGACACCCTACTCCTCTCATTTGTGATCCTGAGTTTCCTAGCTCCACTCTTCGGCCTTGACGAAGCAAGCAGTGCTGACAAAATGAAAACTGCACTTTCTATTGCTCTGACTGAAGTGGCAACCAAAATGGTCCTCTACTACCTCCATGAACGATTCTGGTCACGACTGCAATGGGAACGCTCGTTAGATGAGGAAGGACACTACCGAGGAAGCCTTCGACGCTCAGCTACTAAAACGGCTACGTGGCGTGTCCTGGCGAGCGCAGACACGATGCTGCTCGGATTTCTATTCACTGGAAATATTGCAACAGCAATTTCAATCGGTGGATTCGAGGTTATTACAAAATTAGTGCTCTATTTCTTTCATGAGCGCTTTTGGACTCGTGTCCGTTGGGGAATAATCTCCTCTGGTAATGTCGCCTCTTAAGAATTTCTTCTGCTCCAAAGACTAACATTTAGCCAGAACTTGGTGCAGAACGACTACCAATCGCAACTAGTACCTTCGATATGGGCTTGAAGTTTTCTTTTGCCTTTTAAAGAGATAGCCAGTTTCCCACCGAGTTGCACTACAGGTAATCCTACGTAAACACAGACCTCTGAGTTCAATTCAATTTTTTGATAGGCATCAAGATTTCTTCTTACTGTGCTCGTGCTCACGGCAAGAGTAGGACGACGTCCGCTTCAATTGTCACCAGAAATGTAGTCAACTACCACTTCGCCACCTTTTTTAATGACACAGTTCGTTGCTTCGTCAGAGATAACTAGTTTTTGTTGGTCTGTTTCCATAGAGGTTGCACCTGCTTTGAGTTTAAAGAGTTCGAAGAGGTTGTGGGCTCATATCTCACTTCTTTCTTTCCACACATGATTGCCTGCCATAATGAGAAGATGCGGAGAGTCTCTTTTATTTTTGTAATCTATTTTTTGGTTAGCGCATGTGGCAGCAACGTTCAATCAGTTATAACTACTTCAACTGACGCTGTTCTAGAAGCCGTAACCACCACTGACACCCCCCAAGAAACAACCATCCCCACCACCACTGACACCCCCCAAGAAACAACCATCCCCACCACCACTGACACCCCCCAAGAAACAACCATCCCCACCACCACTGACACCCCCCAAAAAACAACCATCCCCACCACCACCGGACAAACCAGCGAAGAAGACTCGTCAACAGAGTGGGAAGCGATCATTCTGAATCAAATAAACTCTCTTTCAATAACCGCTGGAACTACGCCAGTCAGCTATAACCGTGACGACTGGGGTTCGGGTTGGGCCGATCAAGATGGCAACTGTATCAACACTCGTCATGAGGTCCTGATGCTTGAATCTTTAGAACCAGTTGAATTGTCGTCAGACGGATGCCGAGTCATGTCGGGTTATTGGTATGGATCTTTTTCAGGAACGTACACAGATAATCCTTCATCATTTGATATTGACCACTTTGTTCCTCTCGCCAACGCTCATAATTCTGGTGGTTGGGTTTGGAATGCTGCAACTAAGAAAGCTTTTTATAACGATCTTGTAGATCCACAGCACTTGATAGCCGTATCGGCATCTGAGAATCGTTCGAAAGGTGCGCGCGGTCCAGATGAATGGAAACCATCAGATGTCACGTATTGGTGTCAGTACGCTGTTTCGTGGGTTGATATTAAGAGTCGTTGGGGTCTCACAGTTACTGCCGCAGAGCAAGCGGCTCTTCTTTTGATGATTGAATCCTGTGATGGACCACCAAACATGGAAGGAACTTCTTCACCGCCAACTGTCACGACTGTTTCCACAACCACAGTTCCTGTTGTGACGACAACCACAACCGAGTCAACAAACACTCCTACAGTCCCGCCTGACCCTGGCAACAGTAAGAATTGTGGAGATTTCTCAACTTGGCTTGAAGCACAAGAATGGTTTGATACCTATTTCCCTTATTACGGTGATGTCGGAAGACTTGACGGCAACAATGACGGTGTTGCTTGCGAGTCGCTACCAGGGGCACCTTAGAAAGTAGAGTGAGTTTCATGTCCAACATCGAAGAAGTTAGAAAGTTTTTGTCCAGCGAAACTGGTCTCGCTACCGTGAGTACTGTGCAGAAAGATGGGCGTGTTCTTTCAAGTATTGTGAACTGCGGAGTGATTGACCACCCCGGCAATAGTTCTCCTTGTGTGGCTTTTGTGTCTGCAGCGCACGCAGCTCGGCTGAGTCATATTCGCCGTGGGTCTGAAATGACGGTAGCTATTCGACGTGGCTGGTCTTGGCGTTCTGTAACCGGGCCAACAGATTTGCTTGGCCCAGAAAGCCTCTCGGAAGAATTCAATTCTGAAGATTTGAGGCTTCTGTTGCGTGAAGTGTTTGAGTCTGCTGGTGGAACTCACGAGGACTGGGAAGAATATGATCGTGTAATGTCCGAAGAGAAACGCGTGGTCGTACTCGTCGCTCCTGAGCGAATTCTTGGCAACTATTAGTCCTCTTGCCATTCGATACGTGGGCAATCGTTCCATAGCCGTTCTAAGTCATAGATTGCTCTTGTTTCTTCATCAAATACGTGGACGATAAAACCACCATAATCTAAGAGGATCCAAATTGATCCTTCTTGATATTCTCGTCCCTCAATAGTCTCTGCTTTAGGCCCATCTAGTAAGAGCATTTGTTCTTCAATTTCTTCTACTATCGCTCGAACCTGCCGATAGTTGCTCCCACTAGTGATGACGAAAATGTCTGTTATACCGACTAGAGCTCCGACGTCAAGAAGGACAGTGTCTTTCCCCAGCTTTTCATCTGCTGCAAGCGCTGCCTGTTTCGACCAACGCTCAATATCTTCTGTAACTAAATTATTTCGCAAATGAACCAACTCGGAAAATACTTACCATAACTATGTCTTCTAACTAAGAGCGTAAGCAAAGTCAGCGCCTATTATGACCGTAACTTCAGTTACTGGACTTACTAATTCGTTGAATTCAACCGGGAGCCCTAACTGCGCACCAAATGTCTCTGCTTCTTCTGCAACCATAGGGTCTCGGTAAATGACTTTTGACTCTTGGACGTCAAATGATTCATAGTTTCCAACAACAATTATTTCTGCTCCTACGGAAACGATTTGCTTACGCGCTATTGAGTCAACAGTAAAATCTCCAGTGCCGTTGATTAAACGCACGGTCAAACGTTCTCCTGGAATAGCAGCTATCGGGAATGGGAATAAATCAACCACTAAATCTTGAAGCTCTTCTTCGTTAGGGAAAAGAGAACTTCCAACTTCGTCTATCGGGAAAGCAACCAAACCGGTCTCAGCGGAAGTAACAACTGCAAGGAAGTCAACAATGCTCAAACCCAAATCAGGGAGTTTCTCTAACGGGTCTTCAGTTTCTCCTAATTCTTTCAACCACGAATCCCAAAAACTTTTCCCGCGATCTACTTGGTTCCCGTCCCCGGAAAACGAGAAGAATTTAACCACTTCTTCTCCAGTGATACTTATCTCTCCTTCAGGAAAATGAGTAATTTCTGTTCCTGCATCCGTAACTTCAATAAGAGCGTTGTCTAAGTCGACTTCAACCCCGGTTACCGGAGAGATCAAACCTGACCAACGTGAGGAAGTAAGGAGAACTTCTTCGCTGAACGACACTCCAAATAAATCAATTAATGCAGAAGTAAGTGCGCTTAAACCGCCCTCGCTGTATACAGATCTGAGATCGCAAGGTGATTGTTGGCAATCTCTGTCTAAATTCAAAGCTGGTGGAACGATTAGTACAGAGCCTCCTCCTTGTTCACGATCAGCGACAGCACCAATAATTAAGTTCACTAAATTTCCTTCGTTATCTTCGGTCGCTACAGCCATGGACCAAGTTTGTTCAACAAAAGCTTCGAACCCTGGGGCGGTTGGATCAGTAACTGCATCTAACGTCTCGCCGTTTTGACTATCAAGGAGTTGGTCGCCGCTTTCAAATATCAGAACAGCAGACCAAGTAACAGCAGCTGCGATAAATAGCGGGAAAATCCACCGCCAACCGAAAGAAGGCTTCGGCGCTTTCTCTTTTCGTTTAAAACGAGCGGCCGTCGCTTCAGATTCCTTTTCTTCCACTAGAAATTACCCTCTTCATACAATTCGTGTTCATCTATATATGACTTCACTGATTCAGAAACCATTGTTTTTACCTCTACACCTTTACGGCTTCTAAAACGAATTTCTGTTCCAGCTATATCCGGAGTCTCTGCAATTACTTTCTTGAACCTCCAACCCGCCGGCGGTTCCGCTCCAAGATATCCCGGTCTATCAACTACCACCAAAGTCGCATTGTCGCGTATGAGGTCGGTGTCTTTCCACGTATCAAGTTCTGTGGCTACATCTCCGCCTACGAGAAGGAATAGGTCTGAATTTGGAAAAAGAGCTCTCATCTCTTTTAACGTTGCCGAAGTATAAGTTAGCCCTCCTCGATTGATCTCTGAATCATCTGCCTGTAAGCCGTCAAAGTCAGATACTGCAGCTTTTACCATCTCTAAGCGATGCTGTGCAGAAGTCACTTCAATACCTGCTTCTGTTTTTTGCCATGGATCATTAGCCACTACAAATAGAACCAAATCAAGTTCCAGTTGATCTCGTGCTGCTAAAGCTGCGGCAAGATGGCCGAGATGAGGAGGATCAAAGGTTCCTCCAAACAAACCAATGCGACTTTCCTGGAGTTTGCTCACGGACATAACTCTACTTTGAATTGTTTCGTATCTTCAGATTCCCGAGTTTAAAATACCGCTGTGACCTGCGTTTTTTAGAAATGTGTCATAAGTCATAAGGAAAACTCTTCACAAGCAGCAAAAATTGTGCTTAAATTGTTTTCTGGTGGTTCAAGCGAGTTAGTGACAATTTTTAGGCTCACAACAGCACCATCTTTCGTAATAAAAATTTCAGACATCGGCGCGTGCCGCGGAAAAACACAAGAGAGTAAGAAAATATGAGTGACTCAGTTGGACAATACCTAAACGAAATCGGAATGGTTGATCTTTTAGATGCCCACCAAGAGCGCGAGCTTTCTAAGTTGATTGAAGCAGGTGCTGCCGCTCAAACTAAAAAAGATGAGGGTGAGACTGGAAAAGACCTTGATAGAGCAATTCGTAACGCTGCTCGAGCAAAAGATCGATTTATTCGCTCCAACTTACGTCTTGTGGTCAGCGTTGCTCGGAGATATCCGCTTCCTCCTGGAATGGAACTTCTTGACCTTATTCAAGAAGGGAACCTCGGTCTGGAGCATGCAGTAGATAAATTTGACTGGCGTAAAGGCTTCAAATTCTCAACTTACGCTACTTTCTGGATACGTCAAGCAATAGGTCGTGCACTTGACCAAAAAGCAAGTTTGGTCCGTTTACCCGGAGATCGTTCAGCGAGCCTTCGAGCTGCTTTGCGTGCCGTTTCTGGTAATGGTGACGAGCTAGATGAAGAACATGCTCGCCTTCATAGGCTAACCACACCGACTTCTCTGGACCGGACTATCGGTGATGATGACAGCAATGAATTGGTTGATCTTCTTCCTGATTCCAAACCTGGACCAGAAGCAGAGGTTATGTCTCAAGCAGAGAATGAAATGGCTACCGGACTTCTTGATGTCCTTGACCATCGTGCACGCTACGCAGTAGAGCAACGTTTTGGAATCACTGATGGAAGAAAACGCTCCTACCGTGAAGTTGGAGAGAATCTTGGTGTGACAGCTGAAGCCGCGAGACGCCTCGTGAAGCGTGCTGTAAATACTGTTCGAGATCGCGCTGGCGAAGTTATTGACGCCACCGTCTAACGTTCTTAATAAATATTAAATTTAAATCATTCAGGGCTAGCACGCCCTTTCCTCTAGTATCTATATTGTGAATAATTCTTCTTCCACCGTTGATTCCGGAGTCCAAGACTGGACACCTAGTTCTTGGCGTAATTTCTTAGCGTTACAACAGCCAGAATGGCCAGACCCTGATGCTCATTCACAAGCACTCAAAGAACTCTCTTCTTTTCCTCCTCTCGTTTTTGCCGGTGAAAGCCGAGACTTAACTGAAAGTCTTGCAAACGTCTGCAATGGAAAAGCTTTTCTTTTGCAAGCCGGTGATTGTGCAGAATCGTTTGATACTTCTGCTGATTCAATTAGAGATCGGCTGCGAGTGATACTTCAAATGGCGATTGTTTTGACCTACTTCACAGGCGTGCCTGTAATAAAAGTAGGTCGCATTGCAGGACAATTTGCCAAACCTCGTTCAAATAACACTGAAACCGTAGATGGTGTTGAACTGCCTTCTTTCCGCGGACATATTGTAAACAACATCGAATTTTCAGCAGACGAACGTGTCCCCGATCCGCAACGACTTCTAACGGCCTACAATCGCGCTTCCTCTACTCTTAATTTGCTACGTGCTTTCACAAAGGGTGGTTTTGCTGACATTTCACATGTTCATCAGTGGAACAGAGAATTCGTGGCTGACAGCCCATCGGGACAACGCTACGAGGCGCTAGCTGACGAAATTGAACGTGCCGTTAAATTCATGGAAGCATGTGGAATCACCTCAGAGACTTTGGCTGAGTTACGTCAAGTTGATTTTTTCACAAGCCATGAAGCTCTCCTGCTTGACTATGAAGAAGCTTTAACAAGAGAAGACTCTCTCACGGGTGATTGGTATGACTGTTCCGCCCACATGCTTTGGATCGGAGAGAGAACCCGGCAGACCGATGGAGCTCATGTCGAGTTCCTGCGTGGCGTCAAAAATCCTATTGGTTGCAAGGTAGGTCCAGATGCTACGACCGAAGAGGTTCTCGAAATCTGTGAATCTCTTAATTCGGAAAGGATTCCAGGACGTTTGACACTGATTGTTCGAATGGGTGCAAAAAACATTACTGATAAATTTCCGCCGATTCTTCAAGCAGTTAAAGAATCAGGACACCCAGTGGTCTGGGTGTGTGATCCCATGCACGCCAATACCTTCACGGCAGAAGGTGGAAGAAAAACTAGACATTTCGAAGATGTCCTTTCTGAAGTTTCAGGATTCTTCGCTGTGCATCGCTCCGAAGGCACGCACCCTGGTGGAGTTCATCTTGAACTGACAGGCGACAACGTTACCGAATGCTTAGGCGGCGGAGCGGAAGTTGTAGACAGCGACCTTGAAGAACGCTACGAAACTATGTGCGATCCACGTCTAAATGGAAGTCAAAGTATTGATCTTGCCTTCCGTGTCGCCGAACTACTCCGCAACGGTCAAGTTTGATTACATCAGACTAGTTTTTCTACAAAACTTTCCAATTGTCTTAGATTCCGAACTTCGTAACACCCATCAGTATGTGTGGTGTATTCGCCTACTATTGAATCACCAGTATCCCAATAAGCACGTGGTTCAGGGTTCAACCAATACACCTTCCGTGCTTTCTTTTTCATTTCTTGGATAATCCAAGCCTGAGAAGCATGATAGTTGTTCCGGGCATCACCAAGAATAAGCACCGTCGTTTTTGGATTGAGATCTCGTCCAAATTTCTCCCAAAAAACATCAAATGCATGGCCGTAGTCTGAATGTCCGTCGACCCAAACCACATCCGCTTCAGTATTTACCCTATGAACTGCCTCTCCTATGTCTTCCACTCCTTCAAAGAACCTAGTTACTTCGTCTAATCCATCTATGAAAACAAAGGACCGTACTTTTGAAAACTGGTTACTTATTGCATAAACCAAATGCAGCGTGAATCGTGCAAATGAAGCCACCGAGCCTGAAATGTCTGCTACAACCATAATTTCTGGTTTTGCCGGCCGCGGAAACCGGAATTTTGGTTCTGCCGGTACCCCTCCGTAGCTCAAGGAATGTCTAATTGTCCTTCGGAAATCAAGTGGGCCTTTTCTTCCGTGACGACGTTTTCTCGCTAGGCGTACCGCTAATTTTCTCGTAAGTGGGTAAATGGCCTTACGGAGTTCACTCATTTCTTCCCGAGAGGCATGCATAAAGTCAACATCTTCGGGAAGCGGCTTTCGTAAAGTACGAGCCATCGCCTCAACACCTCGATCCGCTACCAGGCGGCGACGTATTTCTGCTTCAACTTCAGTTTTTAATTTTTCTATGCGGTCTAAAAATTCGTCGCGTTCTAACCTTTCCTCAAACTGGCTCATGGGTTGAGAGGTCTGACTCTTTGTCTCTTCCATGAGTTTTTCCAAAACCCCATCTAAATCAAGATTTCGAAGAGTTCGGTACAGGTAATAAGTTCCTCCGACTGGGCGGCCAGGTTCCATGCCAGCAAACCTAAGTACTGCTTGTCGCGCAAGCGCACTTAACATTGCCATATCTCCATTTAAAAGTGCTTTAAAAAGCATCTCAGCAAGTTGTTCTGGCGTGAGGGACTGCATTCCTCCTCCCCCACCTTGAGGCTGACCTTGACCAGGGAGCGCGCTCTCGTCGCCTTCTTGATCCTCTCCGGAAAGATCCCCTTCCGCTTCTGAACCAATAATGTACTCTTCGCCGCGCATTGAAAAATAGACTTCAAAAACAACTTCAAACGCTTTCCAGTGAGTGTGATTCTTTACAAGTGTTGCGCCAAGCGCATATTTAAAAGATTCTCGATCTTCCAGCGGTATATGAGTTACTGCCTCCATAGCATCTAGATTCTCCGTAAGGCTTACTGGCAATCCTGCTTCTCTCAACTCGACAATAAAGCCGCCGAGAAGTTCGAGAAGCGGAGAATTCTCTAATTCGGGCTCAGCAACAGTCATAAAGAAACGTTCTATTCTTCTTCGTCCGATAACCCATCTGGACTATCGGCAAATTCTTTAATGGCTTTTTCAATATCTGTCCGGTACTTAAGAAGAATGTTGACTGTCTCTGTTGCAGTATCTGCATCAACTTTAGAAATTCCTAAGAGAACGAGTGTCCTAGCCCAATCAAGTGTCTCTGAAACAGAAGGTGACTTCTTTAGATCTAATTGACGGATAGAACGAACGATTCGCGCCACTTGATCTGCAAGATTTTCATCAATTTCGGGAACTTTGGAGAGAACGATCTCTCTTTCTCTTTCCAAATCTGGGTAATCAATATACAGATAGAGGCATCTACGCTTCAAAGCTTCAGAAAGTTCACGTGTTGCATTTGAAGTTAAAAACACCAGCGGTACTTGATTAGCTTCCACAGTCCCAAGTTCAGGTATGGATACTTGATAATCAGACAAAATCTCTAAAAGTAGAGCTTCTGTTTCTACTTCCACTCGGTCAACTTCGTCTATAAGTAACACGACTCGATCTTCTGCCCGTATAGCTTCAAGAAGCGGTCGAGTCAGAAGAAACTCCTCAGAGAAAATATCGTCTTCGATTTCATTCCAATCGCTAGCTCCTTCTGTTTGGATGCGAAGTAACTGCTTCTTGTAGTTCCATTCGTAAAGAGCTTTTGATTCGTCGAGTCCTTCATAGCATTGAAGCCGAATCAACCTCGCATCTATCATTTCCGCCACGCTCTTTGCCAATTGTGTCTTCCCGGTACCTGCTGGTCCTTCAACCAAAATAGGTTTTCCTAAACGGTCTGCTAGATAGACAATTCCAGCAATTCCGTCATCGGCTAAATAATTGACATCTGATAATGAGGCGCGCACCCCTGTTACATCTTCAAAGTGATTTTCCATGTAATAGATCGTACCGAAATCCTGACCGTAGACCGCCACTAGGCGAAGAAACAGACTACTCTCAAACTGTGCAGACAAATCTAAATCCTTCAGCGAGACAAGGACTACGGGGCCTCTCGAATGCCCAAATAGTAGCTTTTGGTATTTTTCTTTCGCGAATAGCCGGTTTGATACGTGAATCCTTGCTGCGTTCCACTCTTGCGCTTGGACCAGCAGCAGATGCATTTGCTGCCGCTTTACGTATTCCGAACCTGCTGCAAAACCTTCTCGGCGAGGGATCCCTCTCTGCTTCTTTTATTCCTGTATACAGCAAGTTGCTGGGAGAAGGTCGAAAAGAGGAAGCGAGAAAAGCCGCTGGCGCAACTTTAGGATTACTCACAGCTATTTCAGGAACACTTGTGCTTCTCGGGGTATTAGCAGCCCGACCAATCGCTGCAATTCTTACACCGGGGTTCGATAACTCTCGTTACGAACTAACAGTAGATCTACTTCGTATCACTTTCATCGGGATCGGCGCCTTAGTTCTTTCCGCTTGGTGCCTAGGAGTCCTAAACAGCCACCGAAAATTCTTTCTTTCCTACGTAGCGCCAGTCTTCTGGAATATTGCTCAAATCGTTGTATTGGTTTTTGTCTTCACGCGATCTTGGAATACCTTCGATGCTGCAACAGCTGTCGCCTGGGGATTGGTCGCCGGTGGAATTCTGCAATTCAGTATCCAAATGGTCGCAGTTTGGAAAATAGCTCCCGATCTACGTCCAACTATGAACCGCTCTTTACCTGGTGTAATTGAGATCCGTCGTCGGTTCCTGCCAGCGGTCGCAGGTCGCGGCGTAGTACAAATTTCTGCATACGTTGACCTATTTCTCGCCTCTCTGCTCTCTACGGGAGCTGTTGCAACACTTCTTTCAGCCCAAGTTCTCTATCTGCTACCAATAAGTCTGTTTGTCATGAGTGTTGCCGCCTCTGAACTTCCAGAGATGTCAAGGACCGGACATTTGAGTGACCTCGCTCTTCGCTCAAATAATGCAATGCGTAAGAGCCTGTTCTTTGTTTTATTTACTGCTGTGATCTATATCGGAGCTGGAGAGCAAATAGTTGATGCGTTGTTCGGCTGGGGTTCATTCTCTTCTGACGACTCTTTAACAGTTTGGATGGTTTTATCTGCTTATTCTCTAGGCCTTCCTGCTGTAGCTGCTTCACGGATTCTTCAAACTAGTTGCTGGTCATTAGGGGACACTAAAGGACCTGCAAAAATCGCGGGCATACGAGTACTCGTTGCATCTCTTGTCGGATTGTCTCTGATGTTTCCACTAGACCTTCTCGCATTTACTGAGGGGGGTTTAACAACTGAAGATATTGAAGGCCCTCACCTAGGCGCCGTTGGTCTAGCTTTAGGTTCTGCTGTTGCTTCTTGGTTAGAAGTGTTCTTACTTTCTCGACGCGCCAAACGTGCTCTGCCTGAACTTAATTCATTAAAAAGACTTTTTTTCAAAATAGGCGTACCGGCTTCGCTTGCTTTTCTTCTAGCTGCCCTTCTTAAATTTTCAACAGGCTCTCTTCCCGCTCTCTTAATGGCACCATTGATCATCGGAATTTCAGGCTTGTTTTACACTCTCGTATCTTTCCGTTCTGGTGTAGAAGAATCGCATCTGGTTCTTCGGCCGGTGCGAAAAATTTTATATCGGCGCTAAGCCGGAAGAACCACTAAGTCGTCAGCGTGTACCACTTCAGGAGAAAACCTTTCAGGAAGATCTTCTGTCTGCTTTCCAACGGATGCTTCTAAATCGGAAAAATCGTAACGAACCAGTCCCTTGGCAAAAACAATTCCATCCGGACCAGAAATCTCTACTGCGTCTCCTGCAGTAAAGGAGCCGCTAATAGATACGACGCCTGCAGGAAGAAGGGAAACTCTATTTTTCTGAAGTACTTCTTTTGCACCCTCATCTACCGCTACACGTCCTTTTGACCCCACTGCGAAAGCAATCCATAGACGTCTAGCCCCAAGTCTTGTACTTCTAGCGTGAACCAGCGTCCCAGTTCCTGGAACACCATTTACAGCATCTACAATCACATCCGGTCTATGCGCATGAGCGATAAGGGTCGGGATTCCTGACCAGGCTGCAATCTTTGCTGCAGCCACTTTTGAAGCCATTCCTCCACTTCCATGGACAGAACCGGATCCTCCAACTTGGTTTTCTAACGTCTGATCTATTTCAATGATTTCTTCAATAAGAGACGCCTGCTTATCTAACTTAGGGTCAGCGGTCAGAACTCCTTCGATGTCAGTTAAGAGAAGTAGTAGGTCCGCATCAACTAGGTGTGCCACAAGTGCGGCGATACGGTCATTATCACCCCATCGTATTTCATCATCAGCAACAGCATCATTTTCATTGACTACCGGTATAACCCCGAGTTCCAATAATCGATTAAGAGTTGACCTTGCATGCAAGTACTGAGCCCGAAGAAAAAAGTCGAGAGGAGTTAGTAATACTTGACCAGCGTTGAGGTCATAATTGCTGAATATTTCTTGGTACGTTCTAATTAAATGCCCTTGTCCCACTGCGGAGACTGCTTGAAGAGTCTCTGAGTCCGTGGGGCGTTCCGCTGTTTTGATATTTAGTGGAGCAAGCCCTGCAGCGATAGCGCCGGAAGTAACTATCACGATGTTGTGATTCAAATCATGTAAAGCGGCAACTTGACCACATAATGAGTCAACTCTTGCTCGATCAATCATCCCTTCATCAGTTGTGATTGAGGAGGAACCTATTTTCACAATGATCGTTTTTTGTTTCATTTAAGTTCCTTATTCGGATTCATAGCTGAACTCTAAGCGTCCGATACGAACTGTTTCGCTTTCTTTTACCCCAACTCGTTTTAACGCACGGTCCACACCCATTGATTTGAGGCGGCCATGGATGTAATCGAGTGCGTCGAGATTGGTTAGGTCATTTAAATTGACTGTCCGTATGACGTCTCGATCTATGACTTCCCAGATTCCATCTTCGGAACGTTGAATTTTTATGTCTTCTGGTTCTGGTCGGTGAACTATTCGTGAAGGTTTTTCTGGAACAGCGTTTCGTACCTCATCAACTAAATCTCCTATTTGATGAACAATCTTTTCTATTCCTTCTCCTGTAAACGATGAGAGCTGTGTTCCGTCGAAGTCTTTATCTGCCGCTACGTCTGAACGGGAACCCACTACGACACGCGGCCTGGTTAAGAGTTCTTCTCTATAATTGCCAATTTCTTGTTCAAGGATTCGCAATTGTTCCTTTGGTGTGTGTTCTGCGGTGGGTGCTAAATCTAGCATTATGAGCAGGACGCGCGCTCTTTCAATGTGTCGAAGAAACTGATGACCTAGTCCTTTACCTGCGCTCGCACCTTCGATTAGGCCAGGAATGTCGGCCACTATGAAATCTGAACGTCCTGTTGGCCTTACTACTCCGAGATTTGGTTCCAGTGTTGTGAATGGATAGTCAGCTATACGAGGTTTAGCTGCAGAAATACGAGAGATAAGGGTACTTTTCCCGGCATTCGGGAAACCTACAAGTGCGACATCTGCGAGAAGTTTTAGTTCTAATCGCAACCATCGCTCTTCTCCATGTTCGCCTTGTTCAGCGAAAGAAGGGGCTCGCCTCCGATTTGTTAAAAACTTTGCATTTCCTTTTCCGCCTCTTCCAGCGCGAACAGCTAACCATTTATCACCTGTGCTTACTAGGTCCACTAATGGTTCGTCAGTGTAAAGATCATAAACAGTGGTCCCTTCTGGAACTCGTATGACCAGATCTTCGGATGATTTTCCGTGCCGTTTACCGCCAGAACCATGAGTACCGCTTTCTGCTTTTCGGTGGGGGTGATCGCGAAATGAAAGTAACGAGGCGACATTATGGTCGGCTTCTAACCAAATATTTCCACCGTCGCCACCGTCGCCACCGTCTGGTCCGCCTTTAGGAACGTGTGCTTCCCGTCGAAAAGATACGGAACCTGCTCCACCATCACCCGCGGTTAGATTGAGACCACACTCATCAACAAACTGGGACATATTCTGATCTTACTTTGAAGCCATAATAGTGTGAGTCAGATTTGACTCTTTTTATTTAGCAGAGGTATATGAAAGGCTTAGCCTTCAAGAACGTCTACTAATTTTCTTCCGCCGCGGCGTCCGAACTTAACCACCCCGTCGGAGGTGGCAAATAATGTGTCATCGCCACCACGTCCCACGTTTTTCCCTGGATGAAATTTTGTTCCGCGTTGACGCACCAAAATAGATCCTGCTGTAACTTCACCGCCATCATAAACCTTAACTCCAAGCCGTTGGGCGTTAGAGTCGCGTCCGTTCCGGGTTGAGCCGCCACCTTTTGTTTTTGACATGCTATTTACCTCTCGTTATCGCTGTGATTTCAAGTTCAGTAAGCTTTTGGCGATGCCCCCAACGACGACGTTGGTTACTTTTATTCTTATACGTGAACCCGCGAATTTTCTTGCCCTTTGTATCTGAAACTATGCGGCCTGTAACTTTGACCCCATTTAAGTCTGATGGAGTCGCGAGTGTTTCGGATCCATCTACCAGCATTACTGGGGTTAAATTCACTTCGTTTCCGGGTTCACCGAGGCGTTCAACGAGAACGCGTTGACCCTCTTCTACTCGGTACTGTTTTCCACCTGTGGCTATTACTGCATACATATGTTTCTAGGCTATCTACGGGTTGGGGCAGCGCCACCGATTAAGTGACGTGCTCTTGTATAAATTTCTTATTTTTAATTATTTTGCGGTCCGGTGACTAGTTCTCCATCAAGAGTATGACCTGTACCTTCACAGTCTGTACAAGCTTCAGAGAAACTTTCTAGAAGCCCTTCCCCAATTCGCTTTCGCGTCATCTCAACAAGACCGAGTTCTGAAATATCAAAAACTTGATTACGTGTTTTATCTCTAGATAAAGATTCCCGTAATGCATTCGCTACTGCATCACGATTCTCTCTACGCTCCATGTCGACAAAATCAATAACAATGATTCCGCCCACATCTCGTAAACGTAACTGATGAGCTACTTCTTCTGCCGCTTCTAAGTTATTTTGAAACACCGTTTCTTCGAGGTTTGTATTTCCAACGTTCTTTCCTGTGTTGACATCAATCACAGTAAGGGCTTCGGTATGTTCAATAATCAAAGAGCCCCCTGAGGGAAGCCAGACTTTTCGGTCTAATGCTCTTCGAAGTTGTTCGTACACGTGATGGCGTTCAAACAGGGGAAGTTTCTCTTCACTTTGATCATAGAACTGTATTCGGTCAGCTAAAGCCGGGTTCAAACTCTCAACATAAATTCTTACTTTTTCATACATTTCTTGATCATCTATAAGTACTCCACGGAAATCTTTATTGAACTCCTCACGAATGAACCGAAATGCAAGCTCTGGCTCGCGATACAGCAACGACGGAGCAGAAGATTTCTTCGCCAGTGAAGAAACCTCTTCCCATTGCGTGACAAGACGGCTGACATCACGCTCGATTTCTTCATCGGTAATGTCCTGAGCTGCCGTTCGAACAATGATCCCATGCTCTGCGGGTTTCACACGGTCAAGAATTTTTCTTAGCCTCTTTCGTTCACCCTCAGGGAGTCGTTTCGATATACCGTATGTATCACTATTTGGTATGAGGACTACGAATCTCCCAGGTAAAGAAACCTCTTGAGTTAATCTTGCACCTTTATGTGCTATCGGATTTTTTGATACCTGACAAACGATATTCTGTCCGGCTTTAAGAACTTGCTCTATACGGGGTTGCGCTCTCTTGCCGCCGTCTTCAGCGTCAAATTGTATGTCTCCTCTATAGAGAACTGCGTTCTTTGGCGTTCCTATATCCACGAAGGCTGCTTCCATACCGGGTAATACATTTTGAACTTTCCCCAAATATATATTTCCGTGTATCTCGGATATATCATCTGCGGGGCGAGAAAGGTAATGCTCTATAAGAGACCGTCCTTCAAGAACTGCTACCTGAGTGCTTCCTTTGGAAACGCTGACGCACATTAAATAGCGCCCAATTGGTTTACCTCTTCGTTCTCGTCCCTTTCGACGACGAAGTGTGGCTTCGTCTAGTTCAAGAGGTCCGTCGTCAGTTAAGGCTTCTACAGGGCTGTTCTGAGAACCGGTTCGACCGCGTCCTCGGTTTCCTTTTCGTCGCTTTCGTTTAGGTCCAGCGCCCTCTACTTGGCTTTCTTGTTCTCCTGCTCTCGTAGTAGTCGGAGCTGGACGAGAGTCCCCTATTTGAGGTTTTTCCCTTGTGTCTGGACGCGAGTCACCTATTTTAGGTTTTTGTTGTGGATCTGATGATCCGTTGTTGGTTGAGCCCACTTTCGGAGGCTTGTCCGTTTGGTCGGACATGATTTAATTCCCTTCTAATCACTTCTGCCATATGGGCAGACGGGGCAGGGGTATCAGTAATTGTTAGCGGCTCTATCCGCTCTTCACCCTGCAACATCCATTGATTCATTCTGCACACATTCCGTGCTTTAATCGGCGGATTTGACGCCGCCAGTAGTTCTGATGGTCTTAGCGTTCGAGGTTGAGTTCCAAGGTCGGCCTGTATCCGCACTCCTGCATCTGTTTCCCCGATGACTTCTATAGAGATTACCTGTTTTCGGAGGTCTTCCACGACCACTTTCCCTTTTCTTTCTCTTTCGACAATGATTTCAAGAGATCCGAGAATCTCTTCAGCCCACTTTTTCGCTTGATTTATTGTGTAGTCACTTAAATCAAACTGCCAAGTGCATTGGATTACGACCTGCTGTAAGGAGTCGGCACCTAACTCTTTTTCAGCAACGTTTTGTACTTCAATTCCCTTTGGTAAAGCTTTGTTTATTTTCTCCTTAAGGTCCGCTAAGGCATCTGAGTTCTCTTGAATGTCGTTTACTAATTCAAGATCTAAGTACTCTGCTTCGGACTCATTTCCTGTCGGTAGCGCTAATCCGAATGAAATTTTGGGTCGCGGGGAAAACCCTTCGCTATACGCTAACTGTATTTGAGCTTTCCTTAGAGATCTTTCCCAGATGCGTGCTATATCACGATGGCTAATAAAACGAATTTTTCCCTTTTTTGAAAAACGGACTCTTACTTTTTTCATATTTTGATTCCAGAGAAACTAACTGGAATACTTTCTGTTGGAAAAATGGGTTGCCCGGTTCCTTGACTGCCTCCTGCGGGTGGTTGTGCTGAGGCAACTACGTGTTCGATTCCATATCCTGTGCATGCGCCACAGTCATAACAGGGTGTCCAACGGCAATCTTCTAAACCAACTGCTTCAAGTGCGTCTCTCCATTCTTGCCAAAGAAAATCTTTATGTAGGCCGGCTGATAGATGATCCCAAGGTAATGTTTCCTGCTCTGTTCTGTGTCTATACACATATTGGTCTAAAGAAAGGCCGTATTTTTCCATGGCATCAACCCAAAGTTGAAGATTGAAGTGTTCGCTCCATTCTTGAAACACGCCTCCTTTACGCCATACTTCTTCTATTACTGCTCCTATTCGTCGATCTCCTCGACTGATAATTCCTTCTGCCACTGACGCTCGGGTGTCGTGCCATTTGAATTGAACTCCGCGTGAAGACTTAGCTTCATCACGAAGCAACCTTATTTTTCTGTGAAGTTCTTGCTCGGTGTTTTGGCCAAACCATTGAAAAGGAGTGAATGGTTTAGGTACAAATCCGCCTACTGAAACTGTTACAGATGGGCTTTTCTGATGTGTTCGGCCAACTTCTACACATTTTTTGGCCATATCTATTATCGCTTTAGTGTCTTCATCTGTTTCTGTTGGTAAGCCGGTGAGGAAATAGAGTTTCATTCTTCTCCAGCCTTGCGAGTACGCCGATTCCACAGCAGAGTAAAGGTCATCTTCACTAATTAACTTGTTAATCACTTGCCTCATTCTCCAAGAACCTGCTTCAGGGGCAAAAGTCAAGCCAGTGCGGCGAGCTCGTTGCAGTTCTGCTGCTATGCCCACCGTGAAAGCATCTACTCGAAGGCTTGGAAGAGAAACAGAGAGTTGACCACAATCAGAATCATCCAAAGTGCTCTTTACTACTTCTTCTATTCCGCTGAAGTCAGCCGTGCTGAGCGAGGTTAAAGAAACTTCGTCATATCCGGTCCGGCGCACGCCTTCACTTATCATTGTTCGAACTTGTTCCGCTGGTCGTTCACGAACCGGTCTAGTGATCATTCCTGCTTGACAAAACCTGCAGCCACGAGTGCACCCTCGAAAAACTTCTACGTTTAGTCGATCATGAACGACTTCCGTTAGCGGTACTAGCTGATTTTTAGGGTAAGGCCAATCAGCTAAATCGCTGACCGTTCTCTTCTCCACCACTTCGGGTGTTTCTGGGAACCTTGGGGACATGCAAATAAGGTCTTCTTTTTCATACACCGGTGTGTACGCATACGGAACATATACCCCAGGAATTGTTGCTAATTCCCTCAATATGCTTTCACGAGATGCCCGTCCAGAGTTTTTCCACCTACTGACTACTTCTGTTATATCCGAGACCACCTCTTCACCATCGCCTAAGACAGCGGCATCAATAAAATCTGCTATTGGTTCTGGGTTGTATGTGCAATGCCCACCCACAATCACTAAGGGGTCTTCTGCTGCTCTTTTTTCGGTATGAATGGGAACATCTGCGAGATCTAAGCATTCCAATAAGTTGGTATAAACTAATTCTGCGGAGAGGTTAAACCCTAGAACATCAAATTCTTTTGCAGGACGATGAGTATCTACTGAGAAAAAAGGAAGTTTGTTGGTCCTTAGTACAGATGCCATGTCAGTCCATGGCGCATAGGCTCGTTCCGCTACTGAATCTGGTCGTTCATTGATGATTTCATAAAGGATTTGTAACCCTTGATTTGGTAAACCTACTTCGTAAGTGTCTGGGTAAGTGAGCAGCCAAGAAACTTTGTCTGCATGATATTTAGGAGTAATCGCCCCATCTTCACATCCGATGTAACGCGCTGGTTTTTGAACATCGTCTAGAAGCCCCTCTAGTTGTGGCCATATTGAACTCATAACTTGATCATGCTATCTATTTTCCGTGGTCTCATGCCACTAGAAAGATCCGTCATATCGGTAGTCGTGTCTTCTCATATGAACGCTCTGTACTAAACCGATAGCAATAAAGGTGGCAATAACGGATGATCCACCATGACTAACTAACGGGAGAGGTATTCCAGTAATTGGCATTATCCCCACAGCCATTCCAACACTTTGAAATATCTGAAATAGGAGCATTGAAAATACACCAGCGGCGATAAGTGATCCAAATTTGTCATCAGCTATCTGGCTGATTCTCCATATTCGAATTAGCAATAATGCTAAGAGGCCCAAAACAGTCATACTGCCGATGAATCCTGTTTCTTCGGCGATGACGGTGAAAATGAAATCGTTCTGTTGTTCTGGAACAAGATCCGAATTATTTTGTGTTCCCTCAAATACGCCTTTACCTGTCAACCCGCCATTGCCGATAGCGACTTGAGCTTGTTCTAGGTTATATCGAGCGCCTGAGTCAGAATCTTCATCAATAAAAACGAGTAGTCGATCAACTTGATAGTTGGCCAGACTGTCCGATTGTAAAACAATGGTGGCGAGTGTGACCACGAAAAGAAGGAAGATGAACATATGACGACCTTTTACTCCAGCCACTAATGTCATCCCTGCAACAATTGCTCCGTAAACCAATAAAGTTCCTAGGTCTGGTTGCCTCCAGATAAGAAGCCCAGGTATTCCTGCTATCACTAAAGCAATTACTAATTTTCTTCCACTCGCAGTATTTGTGGTTCCATACCAAGCAGCTAGCGCAACGATTAAAACTATTTTCCCAAATTCGGAGGGTTGGAGCTGATAACCGCCTATCTGAAACCAAGCTTTAGTTCCTTTACTTTCTACGCCGGCTATAAGAACCAAGAAAAGAGCGCCTGACATAAATGTGTAGAGATACAGGGCAAACCGTTGAAAGTATCTATGACCAATCCACGCTGTGATGATCATAGCCACAGCACCTATAACAACAAAGATAAATTGACGTTCTAAGAATCGGGTCTCTGCAGGACGTAAGAGTGTGTCTGGCCCTCGAGTAGCTGAATAAACCATCAGAACGCCGATCGCTGATATCACCAACGTTATGACTGGCAAAAAATAATCAACATGGCGTAATAATGATGGACGGGTTTCGCGTGGAATCTGAGTGCTTGTCATTGAACACTCACCGTTATCCCGTTATCTTCTAACAACACTGCACAATCAATGACTTCACCGCGTACTCGTACTTCTCCATTAGCTTCTAGAACTGGTCCAGTGTCTGTGCCTACAGCGGAGTTACTTCCACCCACATTTGATAACTGATCGCTGTCTAACCATTCAAGCCATTCGAGGCAGAGTGGCAAAGCCGCTGATCGTGCGTAACTCAATGCAGCTGTCGGTGCTTCTTCAACGGTTTCTGTAACAAGTTTTTCCATGACGCGCGCTACAAGAGGGGCTGCTGACCGGCTTCCAAAACCTGCTTCTTCAAGAAAAACTGACATTGCGAATTTAGGTTCATCCACTGGACCAAAAGCAGCGAACACCGCAGTGTCTGCTTTTCCTCTAACCTCTGCAGTTCCTGTTTTCCCAGCTACAGGGGAATCTTCTAAAGGGAAAAACACTCCGTCGTAGTTCCGGGTATTAAACGCGTCATAACCAGTGCCATCTTCATCAGTTGTTACACCCAAAAGTCCTTCAAGAGCTCTTGAATAAAACTCTGGATCAATTTCAACTTCCCCTAAGATTCGCTCATCAAATTCTCGAACTATTTCTCCTGTTTGTTTAACCACTTTGAGGGCGATATTTGGTGACCGTAGTATTCCGTTGTTGGCGAAAGTTGCATAAGCATTAGTTAACTGCAAAGGAGTCACGAGAACATCTCCTTGCCCAATAGAAGTGTTTACGTTGTCACCGGGATACCAATCGCCAGTTGGGAAGGCTATGGGGTTAGCTTCATGTCGCTCTCTTCTATTTTCAGGAGTGGGGAGAAATCCTGACTGCTCAAAAGGAAGCGCTATCCCGGACTCAAACCCCATTCCGTATTCTCTAGCTGCGTCTTGTATACCTGTTTCATTATGTATCGGGTTGATGTATATAGATTCGCCGATTGTGTAAAAGTAAACGTCACTGGAGACTGTAATAGCTCGAATTAAATCAATTTGCGGATAAGGAGCATCATTGGCGTTTCTGAATAAGCATCCTCCAGCTGAGGCTGAACCTTCAGCGCCTCCAACACAACTTTGTAATCGGTAGTAACCCGGATCATCCCAGAATTCATCGGCGTTCTTCACTAACCCGACACCAAAGACTCCTTCATGCCAAGCCGCATGAGCGGTAAATAGTTTAAAAGTTGATCCGGGAGCGTACTCGCCTTGAATTGCCCGATTCAGCATGGGCAGGTCATTGAGTGGGTCATTTAATGACGCCCATTCTTCTCGTGTGAACCCCCCTATTGAGGTATTCGGGTCGAACTTTGGATAAGAAGCAATTGCTACGATATTTCCGTTTGACGGGTCAATTATTACTGAAGCTCCACCCGGAACGTCATAAGGAATAGGGTCCTCTTCGTCGTCTTCTTTTTTATCTGGAGCCTGTTCACGCTGAGAAAATATTGTTCTCTCAAGTTGCCTCTCCAGTAAAGACTGGACATCAATATCAAGAGTTAGATAAACGTCATCACCAGGAATAGGGGCAACAAACAGATCTTCTCGTTCGCGAACTATTTGACCTAAGCGGTCAACTTCAACGACTCGTCGTCCAGCAACACCGCGCAAGTCGTCTTCGAACATAAGCTCTATTCCGGCTTTTCCTATTTCATCTCGTAACCCATAAGCCTTATTTGGTGGAGGTTTTCGGCTCTCATACTCTCGGTCATTGATTGGTCCCACCCAACCGAGAATGTGGCCCGCTAAATCACCGTATAAATATGAACGGACAGTACTGTCTACAACTTCTATTCCAGGAAATTTTTCTGGTCTTTCACCGAAATAAATTAAGAGCTCTTCGTCAACATCCGTCGCTACGGGAATATCGTCATAGCGACTAAACGAAGGGTCTGCGAGCGCTTCTTCAATATCGCTTACCTTGAACAATAGACCTGAACGATTTACTTCGACTGCAATCTCAGTAAGCATCTCTAGTCTTTGGTCTTCAGTGAGTCCTGCTTCTTCAAGTTCTCTTCTGTTGATAGTCACCATGGTGGTTAAGCGATTACCAACAAGAGTGTTGCCGTCAACATCTAATATTCTTCCTCGAAGTGCAGGCACTCTTATCTCTCTTAAAATATTAGTTTCTGCTACTGCAGCGGCTTCTTCTCCAGAAAGTATTTGAAGATACCAGAGTCGAGCAGTGAGTGCCGCAAACATTGAAAGACCTATTACAGCAAGAATTCTTAATCGATAACGAACGCTTTTATCCATCTCATTCATTTTTCAGGTATTCGTAGTTCTACTGCCCCAGGAATTGACATGGAAAGTGACCATTGAATGATCTTGTTAATTTGGGGTGCTACTGCTGCTGATACTAGACCAGCAATCACTGATCTCTTGATTAATAATCCATTCTCAATTGCTGTTTGACCAAAAAGTAGGCCTGTGAATCCGGCCAAAGAGGCCCCTAGGGCTACTGCTACCACGAGTCCCAATCCATAGACAACGGGCCGCGACTCTACTAAACGATCTTCAATGCTGCTCACACCCACAGCCAACGGAGAGTAAACCATTGCATGAAGACCAAAGGGAGCCCCGGTTAACGCATCTTGAAATAAGCTTGCAAAAAAACCGAATATTGCTCCATGCTCTGGGCCGCCATGATAGCCGGCCAAGATTGTAACCAGTAGAAGAACTTCGACTGAGGCTCCGGAGAAGCGAAATTCTGAAAAAATGGTTGCCTGCAGAAGAACCGCTGTAACTAAAACTACGAAAGATCTGATTCGTGTAGTCATGAATTTTCTTCCAAGTCCATTACGACATTAACAAAACTTAAATTTTCTAGACTGGCAGCTAATTCAATTTTTATTGTTCGTTCATATTCAGCAAAGTTGTCTGGATCAGTCACTTTCCCAACTGGTATATCTGCTGGAAATCGGCTTCGACCTCCGGAAGTAATTACCACTTCATCTTCCGCTATGACTGCGTCTAAACGCACTCCGTCTTCGAGGCGCATCTCTTCGCCGCCAGTTCCTACAGCTAATCCCTCATCTTGTGATTCAACAAGACGAACCCCTACAGAGAAATCTGGATGAGTTGCCAAGATGACTACAGAACGCTGCCTATCTACCTGTTCTAGTCGCCCTACTAACCCTGCTCCTGTAACAACAGCCATACCTTCCGACAATCCGTCATCGCTTCCTTTATCTATTTCAACGAGGTGCGAACCAAAATTTCCAGGAGGAGTTCCTAATATTCTTGCAACTATGGTTTCCAAGTCAGCATAAGGAACATCTATTTCACCTAGTAAACGTTCAAGAAGCTCTCTATCTGCTTCTTCGCTGAGTACTTCCCCGCGTACCTCTGCTAGTTCTTTCGCTAGTCTTTCATTCTCGTCTTCGAGTTCGCCATAATTCACTATTCCCGACCAAACTGATTGAATCGGGTCAGTTGCCTTATCAACCACAGTTCTAACCGGTCCGATGATGTCTCTGATGCCCTGTTGAAAAGCGTCAAGCGGTTCGGCCCCTCGGACTTGGAGGGTTAGTAGAGTCAGCGCAGCGGCCAATAGTATGAGTAAAGTCGGCCGAGACCGTTCGGCAGGCCCAGGAGCCGCCATTTTTTACTCCATGCCGCCGCTAAAGACGGAATCCCCATAGATGTCTAGATGTTCCAACGCCATTCCGGCTCCAAGTGCTACAGCTAGCAGTGGATCTGCGGCAAGCCTTACTGGCATGCCTGTCTCTGCACGGATTCTTTCTGGTAATCCAACGAGTAAAGAGCCGCCGCCAGCAAGCGTGATGCCTCGCTCCATGATGTCTGCTGATAGCTCTGGTGGAGTTTTATCTAGAGTAATTTTTACTGCATCTACTATGGATGCGACTGGTTCTTCAATAGCTTCTCGTATTTCTACAGTACTAATTACCACTGGACGTGGAAGCCCCGTGACTAAATCACGGCCTCTAAATTCAGCTCTTTGTTCATCTCGAAGCGGTGTAGCTGAACCTAAGCCCATTTTTAATTCTTCTACTGTTCTAAATCCAGTATCAACACCATATTCTTTCTTTAGGTATTGCTTTATAGCGTCATCTAGTTCATCGCCACCGACTCTTGAGGAGTATGAAGCCACTACCCCGCCGAGAGATATGACTGCTACTTCTGTTGTTCCTCCACCTATGTCTACGATCATTGAACCGGTAGGTTGTTCGACTGGTAGTCCTGCTCCTATTGCTGCTGCCATAGGTTCTTCAATGATGTATGCGGGTGGTCGTGCTCCAGCGAATTCTGCTGCTTCTTGAACAGCACGTCGCTCAACGCCTGTCACACCTGATGGTACGCAAATAACCATTCTTGGTTTTGACCATTTGCTTTGGTGAACTGATTGGATGAAATGGCGAAGCATTTTTTCGCAAACTTCAAAGTCAGCTATTACTCCATCTTTTAAGGGCCGGGTTGCTTGAATATAGTTTGGAGTTCTACCGATCATTCGTTTTGCTTCGGCACCTACCGCTAATGGAGTTCCATCCATTACATTCACTGCCACTACAGATGGCTCGTCGAGAACGACACCTTCACCTCGTACATAGACCAGAGTGTTTGCCGTACCAAGGTCAACGGCGATGTCGCGGCTTCCTAGTCGGGCACCACTAGTTGTTGATCTATTTTCTGCACCCATTTAGGTGTCCAATTCGTCTAATCGTCTTGCAAGGTGTTTTCGAAACGTTGAAAACATTACTTGATTTCAGCCTGAATTGTAGCCGATTCTCTTCTCAAATACCACTCTGGGCGCATGATTGACCACACTAAGGGAATGGGTCTGTTTTAAATCAAATTAGGGAAGAAAATTCCTATTTCTCGTTCAGCGGATTCCAAAGAATCAGACCCGTGTACGAGATTCTCTGTGACAATCAATCCGTAATCTCCGCGTATGGTTCCAGGAGCAGATTCACGGGGATTTGTTGCACCCATCATTGAACGAACTACTGCATAAGTATCTTCTGGTCCTTCAACTACCATGACCATCGCTGACGACCGGGACATAAACGCTACTAAGTCTCCATAAAAAGGCTTCTCGACATGTTCTGCATAATGAACGCTGAGGGTCTCTTCATCCAAGCTTCGGAGTTGTGCAGCTACGAGACTGAGGCCCTTGTTCTCGAATCGGGAAATTATCTCACCGACAAGACCTCTTTCAACTGCATCTGGTTTACAAATTACGAGTGTTCTATCCATATAGAGAAGGCTACGGACTATTTAGCCTCGCACAACATAACTTTTTACCAGTTCAGTCGCTAACGAAAGAGGGCCGAACGACTGAAAGCAGATAGAAGGATCCGGTAACTAAAATCAGATCTTCGTCTGCCGATAAGGCCAAAGCGCGCTCAATGGCATCATTCGGATCTTCAATAACTTCGGCATCTACGCCACTGGCTTCAACGGTTTCAGCTAATACTTCTCCTGGAATAGCTCGAGCGGAAGGGATCGTACAACAAATAACCATCTCTGGGTGCAGAGACGCTATCTCATTTATGACTTCTGCTGGTTCACGCGGACCTAACATACCTAAGACGACGATTCGTCTAGTCTCTGGAAAGACATCTTGCACTGTTGCAGATAATGCTTTACTTGCATCTTCATTATGAGCACCATCAAAGATCGTTAACGGGTTTGTAGACACAACCTCTAGACGGCCAGGCAAGGTAACAGCAGACATCCCCTCTTCAATTATTTCTTCAGCTAACGGTGCCCCTAAGAAGGTTTCAACTGTCGCTAACGCTAATGAGGCATTTTCAGATTGATGATCGCCAAACAAAGGAAGGAAAACTTCGTCATGTCGGCCTGAAATGCTCCACACATCTAGTAGTTGCCCGCCGACAGCTTGAGCGCTAGAGAGCACCCCAAAAGCTTCACCCTTCATTAAAAGTGGATCGGGATTTTCTCGGATAAACAAGTCGAGAATTTCTACTGAGGTTTCACCAAGGATTAATGGTCGTCCTGGACTTATAATGCCAGCTTTTTCCGAAGCTACTGCTCGTCTCCACCCGTCAGCTCCATCAGTGTGATCTCGGCCAACATTTGTCACTACCGATACATCTGATTCCAGAACATTCGTTGCATCAAACCTTCCAAGAAGACCCACTTCCACCACCGCTACATCTACTGCTTCGTTAGAGAACCAAAGAAAAGATGCAGCAGTTAGAAGTTCAAAATATGATGATTTTTCAACTGTATTTTCTGCAAAAGGGGCTAGCTCGCCAATGAGGTCACCAAATTGTTCCTCGGAAATCATTTCACCATTAATCTTCAGCCGTTCTCTCACAGTGTCGACATGCGGACTGCAATAAGTTCCGACTTTTAATCCTGCTGCTTTCAGTAATGAAGACGTCATTGTTGACACAGAACCTTTTCCATTGGTTCCTGTGATGTGGATACTTTGAAAATCTGATTGCGGGTCACCCATAATTTGAACGAGGCTCCGCATAGCGTCAAGGCTCAGTCCGTGAATTCGACCAGCCGTCGCTTCATGATTAACGTGCTGATCAAGAAACCTTAAAGCTTCTAGGTAATCCACGAGTGAACTAGGAGGCAGCGCGTTTATTCGAGGCGTTTCGCTCAACAATTGTGGGGTCAGTTCGACCAATCACACAATCTGCCTCAATCACGACTTCCGCGATTTGATTATCGCTTGGCAACTCATACATGGTTCCCAAGAGGACCTCTTCAAGAATCGCTCTTAGCCCACGAGCCCCTGTTCCTCTTTCTAGAGCCTGTTCTGCTACAGCAGTTAATGCCTCGTCTGTGAATTTTAATTCGACGTCTTCGAAACCAAAGATACGTTGATACTGCTTAATTAAAGCATTGCGAGGTTCTGTGAGGATCTCAATTAGAGCTTCGGTTTCTAACTGGTTAACCGTTCCTACTACTGGTAGACGTCCAACGAATTCAGGGATCAAACCGAACTTTGTTAAGTCTTCTGGTCTTACTTCAGAGAAAAGGTCTCTGAGATCTCTCTCGGTAGAGGTTCGTATATCTGCACCAAACCCAACATTGGTTCCGCCTTTGCGGCTCTCAATGATGTTCTCAAGTCCAGCGAATGCCCCTCCACAAATGAATAAGATGTTTGTTGTGTCAATCTGCATGAACTCTTGATGTGGGTGTTTGCGTCCACCCTGTGGAGGTACTGACGCAACAGCACCTTCAAGAATTTTCAAAAGTGCTTGTTGAACCCCTTCTCCTGAAACGTCTCGAGTGATTGACGGGTTTTCACTTTTTCTAGCTATTTTGTCAATCTCATCAATGTAGATGATTCCCTTTTCTGCTCTTTTGATGTCTTGATCCGCTGCTTGAATCAACTTCAATAAAATATTCTCAACGTCTTCCCCGACGTAACCTGCTTCAGTTAAAGCGGTTGCATCAGCGATAGCAAACGGTACGTCCAGCATCCGAGCCAAGGTTTGGGCCATTAAAGTCTTGCCGCAACCAGTAGGGCCTATAAGTAAAATATTTGATTTGCTTAATTCAACTTCATCTGAGCCCGCCGAGCCGGCTTGAATTCTTTTGTAATGGTTATAAACAGCGACAGAGAGAATCTTTTTGGCTTGTTCCTGGCCGATGATGTAGTCATCAAGAAATGTTTTTATTTCTCGAGGTCGAGGTAATTTATCAAGAGATACTTCAGAGATTTCTGTTAGTTCTTCTTCTATAATTTCGTTGCAAAGATCAATGCATTCATCACAGATATATACGCCTGGACCTGCGATAAGTTTCTTAACCAACTTTTGTGTCTTACCGCAGAAGGAGCATTTGAGGAGTTCGCCTCCTTCTCCAAATTTGGCCATTATTGATCTCCCTTGCGTTGCCAGATTACAACTAGTGGATTAATTTTACTTGACGGCTGATATCGGTCCAGAGTTATCAATCAATGGACGCTCATCTATCACTTCATCAATAATGCCATATTCCAAGGCTTCAGGTGCGGTTAATACGAAATCGCGATCTGTATCTGTGTGGATTTTGTCAACACTTTGACCAGTGTGGCGAGCCAAAATCTCTTCTAGTTGAAGTTTTAAACGCTGGACTTCTTGAGATACCAACTCAATATCTGAAACCTGACCCTGCGCTCCGGCATACGGTTGATGCAATAAAATTCGTGAATGCGGAAGTGCTAATCGTTTTCCAGGTGTTCCAGCGGCCAGAAGAACAGCTGCAGCTGACGCCGCTTGGCCGAAGCAAATAGTAGTGATATCTGGTCGGATGTATTGCATCGTGTCATAAATAGCAAACAGCCCGTTTATATCCCCACCTGGGGAATTGATATAGAGGCTAATATCTCGATCTGGATTTTCTGACTCAAGATGCAGGAGTTGGGCGCAAATCAAATTGGCGATTGTGTCATCAATTGGAGTACCTATAAAGATGATGTTCTCTTTTAAAAGGCGAGAATAGAGATCGTAAGCCCTTTCTCCCTTATTTGTCTGTTCAACAACTGTTGGAACTAAATAATTTTGTACTTTCATATCTACCAACGACACTAGTCCTCTTCTCCTTCGGTGTCTGTATCTTTTTCTTCTGTGTCATCATTACTTTCGACAGATTCTTCTGGCGGTTCAAGGTCTGACTGATTTATTTCCTGTCCTTGTTCATCTTGAATCTTTGCTCTTTCATAAAGCCATTCTATTGCCGCTTGCTTTCCAAGGTCGGCTTCCAACTCAAGCATTCTGCCGGAGTCAGTCAACATCTCACGGGCTTGTTCAGAATCTGCACCCATCTGTGTGCCTAAAAGAGAAAAGTATTCTTCTAATTTTTCATCATCAGGAAATAGATTCTCTTTAGCTATAACTGATCGTAGAGCTAGGTCGACTTTTACGGCTGTATCTGCTCCTTGGGAAAACTCTTCGCGTAAAGAACTGATGTCTGTACCCATTGCCTCTAAGTAGCGTTCAAGTTCTAATCCCTGCGATTGGAGACGCATGGCCAAGTCTTGAATTCGGGTTGTTATTTCTGTTTCAATCATTACTGCAGGGAGTTCAATGTCAACTTTTTCTGCCAGTGTTTGAGCGATTCGATCTCTTACCACCGCGGCAGACTGCGCTCGTTTCATTTCTGTCATGCGTTTTTGAATATCGCTGCGCATCTCTTCTGCAGTTTCAAACTCAGATGCGCTTGACGCGAATTCATCGTCTACTTCAGGAAGAACTCTTATTTGATTTTTCTTTACTTGGATCTGAAAAGACAACTTTCCTTCTTCTTCTTCGTCAGGATGTTCTGCTTCAAATTCAACTACATCACCAACAGATGCCCCTTTAAGATTTTCATCGATCTCTGCGACTACCGCTCCAGTTCCAACTTCGTAAATGTAATCCGCGGTTGTTAGGCCTTCGACTTCTTCGCCTTCGTAAGATCCAGCAATATCTATTGTTACCTGATCGCCTTCCTCTATCTCTCTGTCAACTTCCTCTAGAGTTGCGAATTGTTCTCGCATTGCGTCTACCTGTAGATCCACTTCTTCTTCAGTTGCCACGGGAGCAGGTATCTCCACTTCGAGTGATTCATAATCATCAATGTCTATTTGTGGTCGGACTGGAACTATTGCTTCGAAAGTCAATGCTCCTTCATCCTGTCCGCCTGTTACTTCAAAAGATGGTGAATCAATCGCATCTACGCGATGTTCAATTAAAGCTTTAACGTAATATTCAGGCACCGCATCTTGAATTGCTTCATTTCGCCCAGCGCCAGGACCAAGGCGTGCCTCAAGAACTTTACGTGGGGCTTTCCCTGGACGGAATCCGGGAAGACGTACTTCTTGTGCGATACGTTTAAACGCTTTCTCAACGGCTTCGTCAAATTCTTGTTCGTCCAAGGAGATAGCTAGTTTTATTTGGTTGTCTTCTAATATTTCATGGGTGCTATTCACAGTGTCTGAAGTGTACCGCTGACAGGCCAATCTCATCCCCGATTTATTGAGCAAAACCTCTCATTTCTTATTAAATGACAAAAATTTGACATTTTGATGGCTCATAAACCTGTGAGTGGGCTTAGTCTCCGCTACGATCAACCACGCCGCGGGTGTAGTTCAACGGCTAGAACCTCAGCCTTCCAAGCTGATGATGCGAGTTCGATTCTCGTCACCCGCTCAATTTATTTGGTGGCACAACAAAATAATCTAACTAAGGTTTAATTGTGTTAATAGCTCAAATCTCCGATTGTCATATTCGAAGCGGTCCTAGTCCTTTTGACAAACTGGTTGACTCTTCAGAAACACTAAAACAGGTTGTATCTCATCTCGTGAGCAACAAAGTAAAACCTGATGTCGTTCTTGCCACAGGAGATTTAACCGAATCAGGAACGGAAGAAGAATACGCGAAGTTACTTGATCTGCTCTCCCCTCTTGAACTCCCAATACTCCCGATACCAGGAAACCATGACGAGTATTCAAAATTCGAAAATTCTCTTAAGTGCTATTTGCCAAAAGAGTTGCCTAATTCTCATTGCAGTTATGTGAACGATGACTTTCCAATACGGCTCATTGGGTTGGATACTTCCCTGCCTGGTCGCCATGACGGAGATTTTGATGATGAACGATTTGAATGGCTAGAAGAAAAGCTGGCTAGCTGCCCTGAAAAACCGACACTTCTCTTCACTCATTTCCCGCCTTTTGCTAGCGGAATTCATTTCATGGATATTTCTGGGCTAAAAAACTCTGAGCGACTTTGTTCTTTGATTGAAAGGAATCCTCAAATCAAACTTGTCGTTTCTGGACACCTTCATCGCCCTATAGCCACAATGATCGGAAGTTCTGCCGCCTCTGTATGTCCGTCTACCTCTCACCAATTGGGGCTGGAACTAGATCCAGAGTGCGGTTCGCTTGTCAACGAGCCTCCTGGATATCAATTACATAGATGGGATGGTCTTAGATTCACCACTCATACTGCAATAGTTTGGGAAGGGAAGACTTTTGATCTTTCTTCTTGGATTAGTGAAGTGAATCAGCAATCCTCCAGTGGAAATGGATTTCCTAAAAAATAATTCTCATCAACTTGTCAGATTGTGACGCTCGAGAAAGCGGTACACATCTATGAGGTCCACTCCAGGAAAAGGAGTGAAGTCACGACTAGCAGGCGGCAAGGCAGTCAAAACAAAACTTCTTTCTGCAGCTGATGGCCAGGCCACACCGTCCCAGCGGCGGATCATGTCGGGATTGGCTGCCACGTCTTCACTTCGTGCACTAAGACGTCGAGACGTATCACTGCCTCTGAACCAATGGGCATCTTTTGATCGGCATCCCAAAGTTACCGCATATGGCGTGCGTTCATTTGAGTTCTCAACATAAGTAGCGCACCAGTACTCTCCGGCATCTGCCGTTGTGTATTGGTAGTGAAGAACGTCTGCTGAAGCCCAAGCTTGTCTTGCTCCCCAATGTCTTCCCACGCGTGCTCCTTCGAGAGCACCATCTGCATCCGAAGGGAACTCTATTCCGTCGTTTTCATACGCCTTCGTGATGGTCCCTTCTGGGTCAGTTCTTAAAAAATGAACGGGAATATCTAAGTAGGAGGTGGCGAGATTTGTGAATCGATGTGTCGCCATTTCGTATGAGACATAATATCTCTCTTTCAAATCCTCAATAGAGAGGTCTTCTTCTACTTTTGCCGCATGTAAGAAGTCTTTAGCGGCGGGTTCAGGTATTAACACAGCAGCAGCAAAATAGTTTGATTCGATGCGTTGACGAAGGTAACTCTCAAAGTCTGTGGTCTCCGCATGTTCTAAAGCAAAATGACCAAGTGTTTGGAGCACCACCGATCTTGCACCGCGCACTCCAAGGTCGTCGCGTTGAGGTATGTAGATCGTTCGTCGACGAGTGTCTGTGACTGACCGAGCGGTAACGGGCATGCCTCGAACCCGTTCAACTGTGAATCCGTAATACGCGGCTAAATCCGTGATGTCTTTTTCCGAAGGTGGTCCTTCACCGTTGTAACCAATTGCGTTCAAGCCTTTCATCGCTATTAATTCAATTTCGGGATAGTAATTATCTTTTGTTCTCATTTCCGTGCGTAAAGCCAAATTCGCACTTCGTGCCCTGTCTCCTGCTGCTTGTCGTTCCATTCCGGTTCGACTCATGGGGAAATCTGGTAACGCCTTATACAGACCTACAAGGGTTTCAAGCACTTCATTGCTTACCGTCACTCCGACGCGTACCTCTGGGAGATCAAGTTGCTTCCTCCAGTGACTGTCTTGAAACTCCTGAAGTTCTATCTCGAGCGAAGCTCTTTTATTGGGGGGTTCCGGAGAAAGAAGGTCTGAAGTTTCGCAATTGAAAGCTTTTGCTAAATCGGACAGGACCTTTAGTTTGGGTTCCAGATGACCGTTCTCTAACTGGCTTAAGTAAGAGGCTGGGCGGTTAATCTTCTCTCCGAGGGCTACGAGAGTCAATCCAGTCATTTTTCTGTGATGCCGAATTTGTTGTCCTAACATCTTTGAATCGAATTTTTCTTCGCTCATTTCCCCTCACTTTTCGCGAACTATTCCATTTTTTCTGTTATTTCAAAGGATACGTATTTTTTTTACGAAAAAATGTCCAATATTTCGTTAAAAGTACTAGATACTCAATATTGCTGAGCTAATTACTGAAGATTGTTTGTAAATATGACTGATATACAAATATCCCCCCATCCACACTTAGAAGAGGTCTTCACCCCTGAAGCCACTGACTTTATTGTTGACCTTGTTCGAACTTTCCGGGATCGTCGAAACGAGATTCTTGCCGACCGTATTGAGCGTCAAGAAAGAATCTCAGCTGGCGAGCGTCCAGATTTCTTAAAGGAAACCGCGGAAATTCGTTCTGGCGATTGGAAAATTTCACCAGAGCCTCCACAACTGATGGACAGAAGAGTTGAAATAACTGGCCCTACCGACCGAAAAATGATGATCAATGCCTTAAATTCAGGTGCTCGAGTTTTCATGGCTGATTGTGAAGATGCAACAAGCCCAACCTGGGACAACGTTGTGTTAGGGCAAATCAATATTAGAGATGCCTATAGTCGAGACCTGTCGCTTGATCAAAACGGTAAGCACTATGAATTGAATGATGAGATAGCCACACTTTTCGTGAGAGCGAGAGGGTGGCATCTCGACGAAAGTCATGTTGTTATAGATGGGCAACCTGCACCAGGAAGCCTTATTGATTTCGGTTTAACTTTTTTTCATGGAGCTCAAGCTGCTTTAGATAATGGAGCTGGTCCTTACTTTTACCTTCCGAAGTTGGAAAGCCATCTTGAAGCCCGACTATGGAACGACGTTTTTATTCACGCACAAGATGCCCTGAACATCCCTCGTGGCTCCATTAGAGCAACGGTTCTTATTGAAACAATTCTTGCTGCTTTTGAAATGAATGAAATACTGTATGAACTTCGGGAACATTCTGCCGGGTTGAATGCTGGAAGATGGGATTATATTTTTTCTGTAGCTAAAAAATTCTCTGCTTATCCAGATTTTGTTCTTCCCGATAGAGCTGATGTGACCATGACGGTTCCATTCATGCGGGCTTACACCGAATTAATGATCGCCACTTGTCATAAGAGAGGGGCTCATGCAATTGGCGGAATGGCTGCTTTTATTCCCAATCGACGCGAACCTGAAGTGACTGAGGCCGCATTGGTAAAAGTGACTGAAGATAAAGCTCGGGAAGCATCTGATGGATGTGACGGAACTTGGGTGGCTCATCCTGATCTCGTTTCTATCGCTCAAGAAGAGTTTGATGCGGTGCTACAAGGAAACACTCAACAACTTGATCGTCAACGTCCCGACGTTGATATAGAAGCTGATGATCTTTTAGCTGTTGATGCAACCGGTGGATCAATTACAGAAGCAGGTTTACGTACAAATATCCATGTAGGTATTCGTTACATAGCGAGCTGGTTAGATGGAACCGGGGCTGCAGCTATCCATAACCTGATGGAAGATGCTGCTACTGCTGAAATCAGTCGTGGACAGGTCTGGCAATGGGTTCATCATAATTCTGTTTTAGATGACGGCCGCGAAGTTACCGCTGAGTTAGTTCAATCGCTAATTGCTGATGAATCAGTTGTCATCGCTGAAGAAATAGGGGCGGAAAGTTTTGCGGCAATGCCTTTTGTGGAAGCGCAGGAAATATTTCAGGACTTAGCTTTGTCGGATACCTTTGAAGAATTTCTTACTATTCCGGCATACAAGATTTTAAAATAACCAACAGATTTCGCTAAAAATCTATAGCAGAAAGAAAGAAAAATAATGAAAAAAAGTTTCGACCAACAAGTTGAAGAGTTGGAAAAAGATTGGGCAGGGAACTCAAGGTGGGCAGGAGTTGAACGTGATTATTCAGCTGCTGACGTTGTACGTCTACGCGGTTCTTTTATGCCTGAATGTTCTTTAGCCCGTCATGGAGCTGAACTTCTTTGGGAGCGACTCCACAGTATGGATTATGTTCATGCTCTCGGTGCAATGACCGGTGGTCAAGCTATTGAATACGTTAAAGGAGGCCTTCCTGCTATCTATCTTTCAGGATGGCAAGTAGCTGGGGATGCAAACCTCGCTGGTGAGGTTTACCCAGATCAAAGCCTCTACCCCGCCAACTCTGTTCCTTCTGTTGTTGAAAGAATCAACAACGCGTTACGTAGAGCCGATCAAATTGAATGGTCAGAAAATGGTGGTGAAGCCTCTCGTGAGTGGTTAGTGCCAATAGTTGCTGATGCTGAGGCTGGTTTCGGCGGTGCTTTGAATGTTTTCGAATTAATGAAAAACATGATCATGGCAGGCGCGGCCGGTGTTCACTTTGAAGATCAGCTTGCTTCAGAAAAGAAATGCGGCCATATGGGTGGAAAGGTTCTTATCCCTACCCAGCAGCATGTGCGCACTCTGACCGCGGCTCGTTTAGCTGCCGACATACTCGGCATACCTACAATAGTTGTTGCCCGTACCGACGCTTTAGCGGCGACATTAATCACGAGCGATGTTGATGAACGTGACCGTCCTTTCTTGACTGGTGAAAGAACTGCAGAAGGTTTCTTTAACACCGAGCCAGGTATGGCTACACCAATTTCACGCGGCTTAGCTTACGCTCCGTACAGTGACCTGATTTGGTGTGAAACCGGAACTCCTGATCTTGATCAGGCCCGTGAATTTGCTGATGCTATTCACGCTCAATATCCAGACAAAATGTTGGCCTACAACTGTTCGCCTTCCTTTAATTGGAAAGCAGCTTTAGATGATGAAACTATTGCCAAGTTCCAACGTGAACTTGGGGCGATGGGTTACAAGTTCCAATTTATTACTTTGGCTGGGTGGCATGCATTGAATGCTTCGGCGTTTGAGCTTGCTCAGGGCTACACCGAAAGCGATATGACTGCCTACGTGGAGTTACAACAAAGAGAATTCTCTATGGAAGATGCCGGATACACAGCTACTCGCCATCAGCGTGAAGTTGGTGCCGGTTATTTTGATGACGTAGCGACAGTTATCTCTGGTGGTTCGGCTTCTACCTTGGCGTTGACTGGATCTACCGAAGAAGAACAGTTTTAAAACTTTAGTTTTGCGCCCCCGGCAGGATTCGAACCTGCGGCCTACGGATTAGAAGTCCGTTGCTCTATCCAGCTGAGCTACAGGGGCCACTCTTGAGGCTACCGGGGTCTTCGTAGACGATTGGGCAGAAGTCCATCTAAATTTAAATTTGCGAGAGATTCTGATGTCTCGCCGTTAATGGTTAACTCTGCTGTGAGTTGTCCGGCGGCGGGTGAAGTTTGAATTCCTGTTCCTCCCTGACCGACGCACCAAATAAATGATGGCTCTTCTGGGTCAGGTCCTATAACCATGGATCTATCGGACGTAAACGTACGTAAACCAGCCCAAGAAGAATTCACTGAACGCACGTTGAGTGTTGTCGCTTTGTTGATTCTGTCTATGGCTAGTGCGACGTCTTCCTCTAGCGGTTTAGCGTCACATGGCTCTGATGGGGTTTCATCCGCTGGGGAGCAAAGTAGTTGAAGGCCATCGGGCTTTATGTACCAAGAGTGGGCAGCGTCATCAAGCATGGCCCATTGTGAAGTATCTGGAACAGGGGCGTTCACCATGAACGCTGTTCTTCGTTTTGGTTGTAATCCAATTGGTTCAATGCCAGCTCTTTTAGCTACGTGGTCTCCCCATGATCCTGCCGCGTTGATTACTACGTCTGCTTCTAACTCTCCGGTTGTGGTTTCAATTTTCCAGCCGTCTTTATGTTTTGTTGCAGAATCAACTCTGGTGGAAGTAGTTATCTCTCCTCCGTGTTGACGGAATCCTCTGACGAATGCTTGATGTAAAGCGGCGACGTCTATATCCGCTGTTCCGGTTTCCACTATTGCCCGTTCCAGTTGGCTGGTATTTAATGCGGGAAAGAGTTCTAATGCTTCTTTTACGGAGATTTCTTCTGTGGGTTGAGTTCCGTCTGCTCCTTCTCCTATGAGCTCGTCTATGAGTTCAGATTGTTGAGAAGTTCCAACATGAATAAGTGGTCTAAGTGAGAGAAGCGGAGCGTCAATTAGGTCCTCTGGTGTGTTGTGGAAGAAATCTAAACTAGCGCGAGTGAGACCTCGCACAGAAGCTGCTCCATAGTTTTCATAAAGTAAAGCGGCTGAGCGTCCGGTGGTGTGGTACGCCAATTGGTTTTCTGCTTCAACAAGTACTACTTGTGCAGTTGAATCGATCAAAGAACAGGAGTATGCGGTACTGATTCCTGCTATTCCTCCGCCGATCACCACGATTCTTTTCGTCATCAAATCAAACACTACTTAAACAAGTCTTTAAATCGAGTGCCGAGTGCATGAATTTGGGCGTATCATTCGTGTTCTCGGTGATCGTAGCTCAGTTCGGTTAGAGCACCTGGTTGTGGTCCAGGATGTCGGGGGTTCAAATCCCCTCGGTCACCCAAATAAAATAGAACTTATGCAAAATCTTCTAGACGCTGCCCAACTTAAAGACGCACAGAATCTCTTGCCTGATTGGGAAATTAGCGGAGAGTCTCTGTTTCGAATCTTTGTCTTTAAAAATTTTGTTGAGGCTTTTGACTTCATGACTGCGATTTCTTTGATTGCGGAAAACATGAACCATCATCCTGATTGGTCAAATGTGTATAACAAGGTTGAAGTTCGTTTAAGCACGCACGACTCTGGTGGAGTTACCTCTCTTGACGTTGATCTTGCGCTGTCAATGGATTCTTTATTCATTAAGGAATAATTTTTAGTTCGTTGCTTTAGGTGCCGCTAGGCTGGTGTGCTTAGCGCCTCTAGCTCAATTGGCAGAGCATCGGACTCTTAATCCGCAGGTTCTGGGTTCGAGTCCCAGGGGGCGCACAACATTGAGCAACATTCGCGGGTGAGGAACGCATCACTGCAATCCATTGCTCAATGTCGGCTCTCCCAGGGGGCGCACTACTTAAACGGAACACCCTGCCTGTGTTGCGGCAGAGGCTAGGCGCCACCGTGTTTGCCTCGGCTCTTTCCCGAACCGGTTCGGCCAAGCCAGTTCAGGCCCGCGTGGGGCGTCTAGGGCTACCGTCGGGTGATGGGCGAGAGCTGGCTTCAACTACTCCAGCGCCGAGTGCACGACGGCTGGGTCGCCGTTGTTGCTTGGGTGAAGAGGTTTGGGAAGAGTTGGTCGGACTTAGACGACAAGTTTCCTGGAATGTTTGGAGGATCGTGACCGACCCCGCTCGTAGGTGCGATACCGACCTGGTCGGCTGACGGGAAATAGGGAGGATCAGTATGAGCGAACCACTCACAAACGAGCATGGTGTCGAGATCTTCACGCGGCGTATCTTTCGCTGGGATGAGGTCGACACGGTGCACTGGGACGACGACGGGCTTAATGCACAGATCGTGACCGGCGAGCACATGCACCTAATCCGGGCCACCTACGCGCCGGGTTCGACCTACGAGATGCACAGTCATCCCCAT
>JAQWOV010000025.1 GCA_029245675.1 Acidimicrobiales bacterium
AGGGTTATTTATAAGAAATTCAATCATTTTCTCTACGTCACAAGAGTTTTCGCCAGTTCCGCCATATAAACCAGTGGAGTCTGAACTGACAGTTCCAGTTGAAAGTTCTTCAGTTGGCACTTCGAGTGTGTAGTTAGCGAAAGATGGTCCGAAAGGATCAGGTCCTAAAGAGTCGTTGGGTTGATATACATAATCTGTTACTGGCGATAAGCCATCAAAATTTGCTTCGTCAGAACCTCCGCCTCTAGTAGTGGCGATAACGATTCCAGCGATAAGTGCGAGAATGACGATCACCGCAATAATTCGGGCGTCACGTCTTTCGAAAGTGTTTTTGAAGAAATCTGTAATTTTTTTGTCCATAACAGTGTTAACCCCGCTCCACTATTTTCTTAATTCAATGAATCTCTATCTATCACGGTAGAACATTTCATAGGTGTAGATCAAAGTTTTCATGTAATTACGCTTTCTAGTGAGAATTTTTTAGAAGAGTTAGGATCTAATTGGTTTCCTTTTAAGTGCTTGTTCTAATAGATAAAGGTGAATTAGTGAATAACGAAGAGAAAGAATCTCAAAGTGGGTTGCCGGACAGATCGGGAACTTCTTATAGTTCAGAATTTTTTGAAAGAAATGACTCAAGAACTCCACGGATAGTAAAATTTTTTTTATTCATCTTTCTTTTTGTCGCTTGGACAGGAAGCGCCATTGGCATTTGGTGGGATATCACCCAGATACAAGAAAAGGGCATTTTTGAATTAGTAGATCCCGCATGCGACGAGGAAACCAAAGCGTTTACTAGTGAAATGTATTTGCAAATAGCCGACTTTGAGTTAGAACTCGCCGCCGACGTTCAAGCAGGGCGGATATCTCAAGCAGCAGCCGATGAGAGAATTGAAGACCTAAAAGGCAGACTTGATAATTATGAAGAAGAATCAGATTGTTACCGTTCTGGAATCATTCTTATAGTAGCTGGGGCCTTCATAGTGATTTCAGTTCCATTAACCATTGTTGCTGTAATTAGAGGTCGAAGAAAAGGAAAAACTGACTTTAGCCCACCAAACTCAAAGCGTCGGAAGAAAGAGAGCGATCCTTACAGTGACTTTGATGATTTTGATAACCCTATATTAAGTTAACTCAACAACAGCGAGAAGAAAGAATGTCTACAATCTCTAATATCAAACATCATGATGTTGATGCGTATGGTTGCCGTATCCACGTGGCGGAAACCGGTGAAGGACCACTGGTTCTTTTTGTTCATGGATTTCCTGAATCATGGTATTCATGGCGCTTTCAACTACCCGCTTTAGCTGAAGCCGGTTATCGAGCGGCAGCAATAGATGTACGCGGCTATGGATCCTCAGAAGCACCAGAAGCGATAGAAGCATACCGATTGATGGATCTTGCAGGAGATTGTGCCGGAGTAGTTGAAGCTCTTGGAGAATCAACGGCCACAATAGTTGGGCATGACTGGGGATCACCTATCGCTTCGTCAGCCGCCCAATTAAGACCAGATGTGTTTACTGCAGTGGCGCTACTTAGCGTCCCATTTTCTCCTAGAAACAGTCATCGACCCACAGACATATTTCGTTTCATTGGAGGAGACGAAGAGTTCTATATCGAGTACTTTCAAGAACCAGGTCGTGCTGAAGCAGAAATCGCTGCCAACCCAAAACGCTGGTTAGAAGGATTCTATTTTTCTGCTTCCGGAGACCGTCCGCCATTAGGGCCCGACGAAAAACCTATGGGGCGTGTTGCACCTGGCGGCCTATTAGGAGACCGCTTTTCATTCTCAACTAAACCATTGGATTGGATGACAGAAGAAGATTTAAACTTTTACGCCGAAGAATTTGCTAAAGCAGGATTTACTGGCGGGCTTAATCGCTACCGAAACGTCGATCGAGATTGGATTGACTTTAGAGCATGGCATGGTGCACCGATTCTTCAACCTTCATTATTTATTGGAGGAGAGAAAGACGGACCCACCATATTAGGTGCTTCAGCCATCGCAGGATTTTCAAAGTCTCTTCCCGCTTTACATAGTTCAACAATTCTTCCAGACGTCGGACATTGGATACAACAAGAAGCAGCGGAACAAGTAAACGAGCTGCTCATCGATTTTCTTCGGACGGTGAACTGACCATAGCTATTTCTCATTAAGGCTATTTCTGTTCTAGAGTTGGTGAATGGTGGAAGATAAATCAGGAAAACTGACTCGTTCACTAGCTCTTCGTCATGTGTTCGCTCTCTCAACGGGAGCAATGCTTTCATCGGGACTTTTTCTACTACCAGGAATCGCTGCCGCAAAAGCTGGACCAGCAGCAATACTTGCTTATTTGATCGCAGGACTTCTTGCTGTTCCAGCAATGCTAAGTGTTTCTGAACTCTCTACGGCTTTACCAAAAGCCGGAGGGGCATACTATTTCCTCGAGCGAGCGCTTGGACCAGCGGTTGGAACAGTTGCAGGTTTTGGAACGTGGCTGTCACTTGTATTAAAAGATGCTTTTGCCATGGTTGGCATGAGTGCTTACCTCATCCTTATCTTGGATGTGAATTCAAAAAACCTTGCACTAATTTTGATCGCCTGTTTTACCTTCATCAACGTTGTCGGATCAAAAGCTAGCGCTTCACTACAACTTGTATTAGTGGCTTTTGTAATTGCAGTAATGGGATGGTTCATCGTTGATGGGCTCTTCGAAGTAAAAACTCAAGGTATCGCTGACTCAAATCTTGAACCATTTTTCACTACAGGAGGATCAGGAGTAATGGCTGTAGTTGGTCTCGTCTTTGTTTCTTATGGCGGCTTAACAAAAGTCGCGAGTGCCGCAGAAGAAGTAGAAGACCCCTCTCTGCGGATACCTCTTGGAATGGCGGCTTCTCTAGGAGTCGCCACATTGTTATACACCCTCGGTGTACTAATAGCTATTGCCGTTTTACCACCAGAAGAATTACACCAAGACCTTGCTCCAATCCATTCTGCAGCGAAAGCTATTCTCCCACCGTTTGGCGCCGGACTTGTCGTCATAGCAGCTCTTGCAGCATTTGCTTCCGCGGTTAATGCCGGCATCCTCGCTGCGGCACGTTACCCAATGGCCATGGCCCGAGATGGATTACTCCCGAAGAATATGGGGAAAATAAGTAAATTTGGAACCCCAGCCGTCGGGGTGATTATGACCGGCGTCGCTATAGCAATAGTCGTTTTAGTATTTGACGCCGAAGCAATAGCGAAACTGGCAAGCGCTTTTGTTCTCTTAACTCTTGGTCTAGTGAATTTAGCTGTTCTAGTTTTAAGAGCTTCTAAAATCCAATCGTATGCACCTTCATTTCGTGCACCCTTTTATCCGTTCACTCAATTCGCTGGTTTAGCGATTTCGATTTATCTCATTTGGCAATTAGGGCCCACTCCACAAATTTTTGTTCTTGTAGTGTCAGTAGTTGCATGGACTTGGCATCATTTCTACGCAAAAGGAAGAACAAAAAGAGCTGGGGCTATACGCCATGTTTTTGAGAGGTGGGGAAGAGAAGCCGACCGAGGGCTTGATAGAGAAATAAGCGCTGCTATGGCAGGGCATGGCTTACGCGATGCAGACAATTATACAGGCCTTATAGCTCGAGCTTCTGTCTTATCTGTTCCAGAAGAGGCTGATATAACTGAGGCAGCAAATCGTGCTGCTGCGGTTTTGTCGCAACAAATTGGTTTAGAGAGTGAAGAGGTAACGGAACAATTTTTAGAAACTGGATCGTTATGGATTCAGCCATCAAAAGACCATCCAACGGCTACACCGGTCGCTTTTTTCGAAGACATTGAAAACGACTTCCTAGTTATTGTTCGATCAGCAAAAGGAATTCGTATCCCTTCTTCTTGGGGAGGTTCAGGTGAGCGAGTTAATGCGTTGTTCTTTCTAGCAGGAACGAATATTAATCCAGGCAGATCTCTTCGTCTTGCAGGCGAGCTAGCACAACATCTACGTGATGGAACTCAAGCGGTGGGTCAAGCTATTGATGAAGTTGGAGTCAAATCAGCTCTTTTACCAGAGGCAGCATTACGCCAATACACCATTTTCCCAGAAGGCTTGGATTCGGAACTGATTGGTAAACAAATCGGGGCTATCACGTTGTTAGAAGGAGCAGAAATAACAACAGTGATTCGAGATGGTATTCCTCTCGAAGTTCACGAAGAACTTATTATTGAATCAGATGATCAGATAACAGTTTTGGGTCCGTTAGAAACCATGCCGTCAGTTGGTAGCCCACTTCCGGTTATTGAGTAATCAGAGACTAAGAAACCAATATTTTACGTAGTTCTGCCATTCCAGTAATTGCTTCTGACGGAGATGAAGCGATGGGAGCAATATTTAAGTCTTTCGCTCCAGATTCAATGAAAGGTTTTAACCACTGAGCGATATCGCTGGGGGAACCAACTGGGGAGTATTTTTCAAAGAATGAAAAAGGTGTTCCATAAAAACGTTCCATAGCTGGACCAAGTACTTTTTTTCCTTCTTCGGGTGTGTCCCCAAAACCAACCCAGATTTGATAACCATGCCGCCAAGCGACGTCAACTCGGCCACTTTCTTTAGCAATTTCTTCAGATCTGTGCACTCCTGCTGAAAATCTTTCAGGAGAACACCAAGAAGCAAGCCAGCCATCACCAAATAACCCCGTCCGAGCTATCGCGGCATCAGAACGTCCGCCGATAGTGATTGGTACTAGGGGAGAAGGAACAGGAAGGATTGAAACGTCTGGAGCAGAATAAAACTCTCCGTAGTGGTTGACTTCTTGCCCTTCAAGAAGAGGTCGTAAAACTTTCAGAGCTTCATCAGTCCGTCTACCTCGAGTAGCAGGATCTACTCCAACGGCTTCCATCTCATGGCGATCTTCGCCACCTACACCAACTCCGAAGGTAAGGCGCCCAGGGGAGAGTTCAGACAAAGTAGAGATTTGCCGTGCCACCGTAACGGGATGCCGTAACGCTAATAAATAGACACCCACATAAACGTCAAGAGTGGGCTGTAGACCTGCCAGCCACGAAACTAGAGTTAACCCGTCAATTCCGCGACCACCTTGGAAAGCGACATGATCAGCGGTAATTAAATGGTCTAGACCTGACTCTGCAGCAGACGCCACGTAGTTGACGGCATCGTCATAAGAGGAAAACCCTGAAGGAGGGATCGATAAACCGACTCGTGGACTTTTAATGTTCGCGATCTCGTTTCTCGCCGAAGCGGTTCCACGAAGTAATTTTGTCAGCGCTCCTATGGCGTGGCGCCACACCCCATTTACCGGTTGGGTGTCCCAAAGGTAGGAGAGCGAGTACTTCATACCGGTCCGGAATACTCAGAAGATCACGTACATCGTCTTCGTAAATTCTGTGCAAAGTCGTTAACGAAGTGCCAAGACCTAATGAACGTGCGGCAAGCATAAAATTTTGCACCGCAGGGTAAACCGACGCATGAGTTGGACCGACTGGCATTGGACCCTCATCGTCGTGGACCGTCATATCAATTGAAGGCATTAGAACAAGCACATGGACAGGCACACGTTCAAGGTTCTCTGCCAAATGAACTGTGGCGCGGTTATTGCGCTCCCATCCTTCTCGAACTGCATCATTTGGAAATTCTTTTGGTGCAATAACGGTTTCATAGCGTGCCCAACCCTTGCGGTAAATTTCCGCTAATTCAAAACGAAGATCAGGATCCTGCACAATAAGAAATTGATATGGCTGGATGTTGCCGCCACTTGGAGCTTGCACTGCGGCTTCAAGACAAGTCCAGATATCTTCTTCTGACACAGCTTCTTCGCTGTATCTTCTCATCGCTCGAGTGGTCATTAACCCTTCAAGCAATCCGATTTCTTTTTTCATGACAGTTCTTTTCTTATTAGTTACCTGTGAACTTTGGTGGCCGTTTTTCTTTTATAGCCGTTAAAGCTTCTTTATGATCAGCAGACGAAAAAGTAATAGTCTCAAGAGCGGTGGAGAGGTCAAAAGCGGCACCGGCTGTTTGTTTCACCCAAGCGTTTATCGATTGTTTCGTGTATTGAACAGCTTGAGGTGCGCCGGCGGCAAGACGTTTTGCCCAACTCAAAGCCGCTGCATGGCAAGCTTCTGGGTCAGGTGCAGATTCGGTTACTAAACCAATTCGTACTGCTTCTTCAGCAGAGATTGGATCGCCTGTTAAAAGGAAGCGTTTCGCCAGCATCGGTCCGATAGCTAATGGCCAAGCAATCACGCCACCGTCTCCGGCAACAATTCCGACTTGGACATGCGGGTCAGCTAACCGTGCAGTCTCTGACATAACAGCAACATCTGAAAGCAAAGCGATACTTGCACCTAAACCAATAGCGTGTCCCGTTATTGCTGAAACAAGAGGTAGATGGACATCAAGAAGGTCCCAAATTAAAGATTTACCATCAAGTCTTATTTCCGCTGACGCCCCTGGCTCACTTAACTCCGGGAACCAAGCAAAGTCTCCACCAGCAGTAAAAGCCTCTTCAGTTCCAGTCAAAAGAATCGCTCTTGCATCTCTTTCTGCTTGTAAACGAGGGAAAAGATTGGTTAATTCATGATGCATTTTCCCATCAACTTTGTTGAGAGGGTCGCCGTCTTTATCAATAGTTACTACTAGTACATCTTCGTCGTAAGCAAAATGAAGGTATTCAAAGTCCATTTATAAACCTCATAGCAGAGTGGTGTCAGTCTCTAGTTCTAAAGCTAGACGTCCCGTTAATTCGTATATGCGTTGTGCCACCATGGCATGAGTGGAAGATACTTGTCCATCGCGCACAAATTTTTGGAGAGGTTCTCGAAGGTATATGGCTGTCCCGCCGGCTTCACGTCCAAGCTGAACAAGAGCGTCACTGCATCTTTGGGCAGCATCACAAGCTGCAAGTCGAATGCTCCGACGATCTTCTATTGTCAATGAGTCACCTGCTGTGGCTCTTTCCCACGCAGTTCCAAGAGTATCTAATAGAAAGGATCGAGAAGATCGAGCGGTTGCTTCAGCAACAGATAGAACGGTTTGCCCAGAAGCACGTTCAGCGAGAGTGCGACTTGATCCTTGCGGTTTTTTTAGAGTAGCGATTTCCTTAAATCTTGAAACAGCCCCGTCTAATAAACCAATAGCAACCGCAGCGACCCCAGCAGCTAAAACTCCGTAGAAAGGAAAGCGCCATTGAGGGCCATCAAGACGAGGGTTAGCGTCAGTTATTTGAACCCACCGACCTTCAGGAACGAAGGCTTCTGTGGTGCAATAATCGGTTGAACCTGATCCGGCAAGGCCAGTTACGTGCCAATTGTCAAGAAATTCAATGTCATCAGGATCCATAAAAACAAAAGGAGCGAATAATCCATCGTCGCGTTTAATGGGTTTTCCATCTTCACCTAAAATTCGAGTTCCTCCTCCAATCCAGGTGCAGTGTTGAGATCCAGAACCCCATTCCCAAGTTCCGGTTACCGATAGGCCACCATCTACAACCTTTGCTTTACCAACCGGAGCAGCAAAACCCCCTGTACAAGAGTTACTAGGACCGTATATCAACTCACCATATTCCTCAGGTAAAAATCCAGCCAAGAGAGAAGTCGTACCAGCGATCATGACACACCACCCTGCGGCACCATCATGGCGCGCTACTTCAGCGATAGAGGTAACAGCAGTTTCTACATCAACTTCTGGCCCCCCAAAACTCGACGGAACAAATAGACGAAAAAGGCCGGCACTTTGAAGATCAGAAACAACGTCTTTAGGTAATCGCCGTTGTGTTTCAATGGCTTCGGATCGGGCCGATAGGGAAGGACCTAACGAACGAGCGTTAGCGAGAACATCAATACTCATATACGCAAACTAGATGAAGACTTTATATTCAGCCAATAGGGGAGTTGATTTTAAAATAAAGTCATGAAATCATTGGGTATGAAAAAAATTTGTGCCCTACTAATCGTTCTTTTATTCGCTTCCAGCTGCTCTCAAAATAACGTCTTTTCATTAAAAGTTGGCCAATGTTTTGACGACTCTGTTATAGGGGAAGAAGTATCCAACATTGATCTTGTTGATTGTGACGAACCACATTTAAATGAAATTTATGCAGTAGCTGAACTCCCTAACGGAGATTTCCCATTGGTATTTATTGCCGAAGATTCTGCGGAACTTTGCTATAACGCATTTGAATCTTTTGTGAGTCAAGCATATGAGTACTCAATTTATGAAGTTGGTTTTTTGCACCCCACGAAAGAAACTTGGGACGAATACGACGACCGAGAAGTTGTTTGTTATCTCTATGACATAACTGGTCAAATGAAGACAGGTACGGCAGCGAACTCCGGTCTTTAGAGCGATCTGGATTACTTTCTAAGGCTCTCTATAAGCCGGCCACGCCAAGTCAGTTCTCCAGTACGAACTTCAGAATTATCTGCAGAAACTGCTAACTGCAAGCCAGCATTCAACATAAACCATCGGAACGGTTCAGGAGCCCAGCGGCGTGAACGATGTCCAACAATTGGAAGGTCAGTCCTTTCAGTTTCCTGCCCAAGTATCAATTCAGCCAGAGTCTGCCCCGCTAATTTTGAAGCAGCTACTCCATCACCAACGTAACCACCAGCAGAAGCCAAACCGGAGGATTGATCAAAGAGGACTGACGGCCACCAATCACGTGCAATGCCTAAAGGCCCACCCCACCGATGAGTAATTTCAGTATCAGCAAGAACCGGAAATAGAGATTTCAAAGTAGCGGTATTCGTTTCGTGCACGTTAGATAATTGTTCAGTTTTTGAATCCAGCTTCGACCGAAAAACATATGGCGCCCCTCGACCGCCAAAAGCTATTCTCCCGTCCGCCGTACGTTGCCCATATATAGTCATGAGTCGAGCATCGCTAAATGTTGGACGATTTGAAAGCCCAATTTCTTCCCAGGCCTCTTTAGAAATAGGTTCGGTCGCAAACATGAGCGAATATATAGGAGCTACCGCTCTTCGCTGTCCACGTATCTGTCCGGTATACCCCTCTGTTGCTCTAACGATGACTTCTGCTTCCAAAGAACCTTTATCTGTAACCACATTTCCCGAACGAATCGCTAAGCAAGAAGTTTCCTCATAAATGGTGACCCCACGACGTTCACACGCCTCAGCAAGCCCGCGAACTAAGCGAGTTGGATTTAAAGCAGCTACAGGGGCAAGGAACCGACCGCCAAGAACATTGGTCGCGTTTCCGAGTGAACGAGCTTCATCTGGGCCGAGGAAACGAACTTCTTCTTCAGTTAAGCCAAGTTTTTGTCGAGCATTAACAGCAGAGTGAATTCGATCCAGCTGCCCTTTATTACGAGCCCAAGCTATTGAGCCGCCTTTCATATAATGGCAGTCAATGTTTTCGTCGTTTGCTATCCGTCCGATATCGTCAACAGCTTTATAAAGAGCACGCATTTGTCGTAACGCTGCATCCGTTGAAGAAGCTTTGGCGATATCCATTGGGCTGACACCAAATTCTCCTAAGGCCCACCCGCCATTTCTCCCTGAGGCACCAAATCCAGCAATGTCTTTTTCTACTACTGCTATTCGCAAAGATGCATCAAGACAACTTAAATGCCAAGCGGTCCATAGTCCCGTGAAGCCACCACCAATAATTGCTATATCAACATTTCTGTCCCCGGGTAAAGGTGAACGAGGTGTGAGATCTCCGGGAAAAGTATCGTGCCAAAATGAGAGTTTTCGATAGTTTTCGCTCATAAGTAAATTCTAACTGTCGAACCCAATCCCAAATCGGTCAAGTAGCTTAAGCCACAATCCGCGGCGTCCTTCATTGCGATCGGAACGTTTCATCATTGAACTAGTTATTTGAACACCTAACCATCGGAAAGGTTCGGGAGGAAACGGGAAAGGGGTTTTTCTCACCATTTCTAATTCAGTGCGTTCAGTGTCAATTCCATCAACAAGATCTAAAGCGACTTGAGCACCAAACCTGCTGGCGCCAACCCCCAAACCGGTATACCCGACCGCCCATGACACTTGCCCGTTATGACTAGATCCCCATGAACAAGAGAATCGTGTAGTGGTGCCAATCGGTCCGCTCCACTTATGTGTAAAAGATAAACCTTCTAGTTGAGGGAAAGTTTCAAAAAAATGTTCAGCTAGCATGCCACAAGTTTGATCGTTACTTTCTACTTCAGGGCCCATACGACTTCCAAAATGGTAGTGAGCGTCGTAACCGCCCCAAAGAATACGGTTCTCTTTGGTTAGACGGTAGTAATGGAACTGATTTCCACTATCACCAACTCCTTGACGATTCAACCAGTTCAAAGATTCCAACTGAGAGCCTGAAAGTGGTTCAGAGACAAGAACATGGTCATACACCGGAATTACGTAGCGTCGCATTTTCCTTAGAACCGGATTAAAAGCGTTGGTGGCAACCACAACTCGGTCTGCAGAGACCTTTCCGCTTTTCGTAGAAACCAATATTTTGTTCCCAGATTTCTCTAGGTCAGCAACTGGAGAATTTTCAAAGATTGTTACTCCAAGTGAAGTCACAGCATCTTGTAATCCTTTAACTAGTTTCCCAGGGTCAAGCATCAGAGTGCTATCACGATTCCAAAGCCCTGCAAGATAGGTAGGTGAATGGACTTGTTCCTTAACTGCATGAGAATCAAGAAACTCAACACTCTCCCCAAGACTTCTAGCAAGATTGGCGCTTTCAAGTAGTTGATCTACTTGCCACTGCTCAACCGCAACAGCCATTTCACCTGTTGCTTCAACATCGCAACCAATATTGTGCCTTCTAATTGTTTCAGCTATTCCGTTAAGGTTCTCCCTGCCAAGCCTCAACAAAGTAGGCATTTCTTCTGGCCAATGAGACATACCATTTTCGATTCCATGAGTAATTGAGGCATCACAAAATCCGCCGTTACGACTGGAAGCCCCGTAACCAACTGTTTCCGATTCAAGAATAAAAATTTTACGACCTGGATTTGCCTCACTGGCAAGCAAAGCAGTCCATAAACCAGTAAACCCGCCACCGATAATGACTAAATCAGCTTCTCCGCTCCCTATCAGAGAAACGGGTTCTTTTGTTCGGGTGTCAAGTTGATCAACCCAAAAAACAGCCTGTTTTGTTTCGGCTAGTGATGGATGCATTGTTGTTCCTGCTTTTAAGATCTGTTGTTAGAAAGATAGCGGATTAATTTATTGCCACACCAGTCTTAGAAGTGGCAACTTAGAGGCGAAATAACTAATGTGACGATAGTTACATTGTCTCTTCAGAAGATTTAAGTGGTTAAAAATGAATGATTCCTCGTCAGCGGTTGAACTAAAAAATGTAGTAAAAAAGTTTGATGAAGTTACGGCCGTAGATGACCTAGACCTCACCATCGGAGATGGAGAGTTCTTTTCTTTATTAGGACCATCTGGTTGCGGAAAAACAACGACACTTCGGATGATCGCCGGACTTGAACTACCAACAGCAGGCTCTGTGTCAATTCATGGAGAAGAGATGGGTTTAAAACCGCCGAATAAGCGTCCGGTAAATACAGTGTTTCAAAATTACGCGCTTTTCCCCCATATGACTGTTGCAGGGAATGTTGAATTCGGTTTACAAATGCAAAAAGTTCCAAAGGAAAAACGCAGTGAACTTATTGATTGGGCAATCAGTCTTGTTGAAATGGATGGACTTTCACATCGCAAGCCGACACAGCTTTCCGGAGGACAACAACAGCGGGTAGCACTTGCTCGAGCGTTAGTTAACCGTCCAGAAGTTCTTCTTCTCGATGAACCTCTTGGCGCTCTTGACCTTAAACTCCGACAACAAATGCAAATTGAACTAAAAAACCTTCAACGTGAAGTAGGTATCACATTTGTTTACGTAACTCATGATCAAGAAGAAGCGGTAACGATGAGTGACCGAATAGGGGTTATGCATGAAGGAAAACTCTTACAAATCGGAACACCCGAAGATATCTATGAACGCCCAACTACAAGATTTGTTGCCGACTTTATTGGAAGATCAAATTTTCTTGACGCGACCGTTGCTTCTGAAAATGAGGTGGTTCTATCGAACGGAGATCGACTACAACTTCAATCTGATCATGAAACAGGGGAATCGGTAGCGATAACGGTTCGTCCAGAGCGTCTAAAAATCCATAAAAAAGGAGAAAGCTCAACTGATCAGCATCAACTTGATGGAATAGTTGAAACAGTCGGTTACTTAGGTAATGCAATTGTGTATTCGGTTTCTATCGACTGGATGCATCTAGAAGTGAGATCTTCTGAAACTTCAAATAGCCGGTATTCAACAGGCGATGAAGTAACTGTTTCATTTGATCCCCGATATGTATCAGTGGTCTCGGGGTAACTAACTAATGAAGAGAGTGGCTACTCCCGGATTAGAGACCCAAGCAGTTAAAGAAAAGGCGCGCCAAGGGTTCCTCATTGGACTTCCCTCAATTGTTTACTTAATAATATTTTTTATAATCCCATTGGGTTATGTCATCGCCTATTCTTTCGCGACTCGAAGCCGATCAGGACGAACAGAACTTCGCGACTGGAACGTTGATGCTTATGTTCGCCTCGGTGAAGATGTAGTACAAGCTGTGGCCTGGCGCTCTCTTTGGATAGCAGCACTGACCACAGTCATCTGTCTTCTTCTGGCGTATCCCTTGGCTTTTTATATTTCAACTCGACGGCCGGTTATCCGCAATTTACTACTAGTAGGAATCATGATTCCTTTCTGGTCAAATTTCTTGATCCGCACCTATGCATGGAGAGTCTTACTGTCCAGCGATGGTTTATTCACAAAAGTTGTTGAAGGGCTAGGACTTGGTGATGGCCGAATACTGTTTACCAGACCGGCAGTAATTCTTGGCTTGGTTTACGGCTACCTGCCGTTCATGGTTCTACCTCTTTATGCCTCTATTGATCGAATCGACTGGAGTCTCGTGGAAGGAGCACGGGATTTGTATGCCTCGGGATGGAAAGCTTTTCGTCGAATTGTTTGGCCGCTTTCAAGACCAGGCGTTATTGCAGGCTCAATTCTTGTTTTCGTTCCTAGCTTCGGAGCCTATGTAACTCCAGCGATACTCGGAGGAAATAAAGAAAGTTTGATGGGAAGCTACATCGTTGATCAATTTATGGATGCCCGAAATGGGCCACTTGGATCTTCACTCTCGGTATTGGTCCTTGGAGTCATGCTGATAGGAACAATGATTTATTTCCGACAGGGCGGTAGAAACTTATGAACAAAGGAGCCGCTCTCTCAACAGCAGAACCCAAAGGTGCAAGCCGATGGGCCTTACGAATGCACTCATTGCTTATTTATGTATTCTTTTATGCCCCGATAGTTGTTTTGGTTGTTTACTCTTTTAATGATGCTCAATTAGTTGGTGATTGGAGAGGGTTTAGCCTTGGCTGGTATGAGGCGTTTCTTGATAATGACAATATTCAAGAATCCATCTGGATTTCAGTAAAAGTCTGCGTTGCTTCAACGGTTATTTCAGTAGTTCTTGGGACAATGGCAGCATTGTCACTTGAACGGTTCCGCTGGTGGGGTCAAAAAGCATTTGACGCTGTTCTCTACCTCCCAATCATCATTCCTGATGTCACAATGGCTGTAATGATGTTGGCTTTCTTTAACGAAACATCACAATTGCTGAATTTGATTCCTGGCGTAGACCTTTCTTCAGGTTTAGAAAAGCTTGTTTTTGCGCATGTTGCCTTTAACATTTCATTTGTTTCTGTTGTTGTACGTGCACGCCTAGCGAACCTTGATGCAACGATGGAAGAGGCAGCATCTGACCTCTATGCCAATCGTTGGCAAACTTTCCGACGTGTCACGTTGCCGCAGATAATGCCTGGGATCATTGGCGGGGCGCTGTTAGCAATCACTTTGTCACTTGATGACGTGGTGGTTTCAAGTTTTGTTGCTTCGGTAGGAGGTACGCCAATTTCGGTTTATGTATTTGGCTTGGCAAGAAAAGGAGTCACACCTCTTATCAATGCAGTTTCCGTCGTTATGCTCTCTGCCTCTATGCTGCTGATTTTAGCTTCGCTAGGCTTCCAGAGAGCAACTCAGTTCGCAAGAGAAGAAAAGTAAAGCACAAAGAATTATGAGATGTAAGAAGTGTCCAGATAGTGTTGGGCAAGAACATAAATAGGGAGGAACCTATGAAGAAATGGATAGCGCTGGTAGCTCTAATAGGGGTTTTCAGCATTATGACCGCAGCCTGCGGTAGTGACGACGAAACGTCCTCGTTTAAACAGTGTGAAGCTGGAGAAACAGATGGCGATTTGGCATTTTATAACTGGACCGAATACATGGATCCAGATCTCATCACTGCATTCCAAGACGAATACGGTGTGACAGTAACTGAAGACTTTTACCCATCTAATGAAGAGATGGTGGCCAAAGTACAAGTAGGAAACTCCGGCTATGACATGGTAGTTCCCTCGGATTACATGGTCTCAATCCTTATTGAAGAGGGACTGATTCAACCAGTTCAAGAAGCAGCCGTTCCTAACAAAGGAAACGTCGACGCATTATTTGCAAATCCACCGTATGACCCAGGTGCAGAATATAGTGCCGCATATCAATGGGGAACCACTGGTATAGGTATTGACATTGGAGTAACTGGAGCAGATATTCCTCACACATGGGGTCTTCTCTTTGATGCAGACCTTGCAGAACAATATGGGCTTTCTGGAAAAATCAGCTTGCTGGACGATCCAAGAGAAACTATGGGTGCAGCTCTGAAATATTTGGGTTACTCACTTAACTCCACAAGCGATGACGAATTAGCAGAAGCTGAAGCCGTCATTAAAGATGCAGTTAGCCGTGTAGCCGCTTTTGATTCAGATCAATACAGCGAACTCGTTGTTTCCGGTGAAACAATTGTTGGACACGGATACAGCGGTAACTTCTTGTGGGACTTCGAAGAAGGTGAAAGCGAATACGACTATTTCGTGCCTGAAGAAGGCGGAACAGTTTGGGTAGACAACATGGCGGTAGTTTCAGATGCGCCACATCCATGCACCGCATTTACATTCATGAATTTCCTTCTTGATGCAGAAAATGGTGCACAACTAACCAACTTCAACTGGTATGCAAGCCCTAACGGCGCTGCCGTACCATTTATCGATCAAGAAGTTCTTGATAATCCGATCATTTACCCACCGGACCAATCAAAACTTGAATACATCGCAGACACAGGAGACTTCGAAATCAACTTCACTGACTCTCTTACGAGAGCACGAAGCTGATCTAACTATCTTCCCAGGTTTTATCGGCCCTCACCTTCGGGTGAGGGCCGGAACCTAGGAATAATTAGAAAGAAGCTCTAAGCGCAATGGAACATCAACGACTAGTTGAATTAGCAGAAGCTCATCTTTGGGGTCACTTCACGGCAATAAATAACAATGTTGACGGAATGCGAATTCTGGAGAGGGGCGATGGATGCTATTTATGGGACACCGAAGGTAACCGTTACTTCGATGGACTAGCCGGGCTTTTCTTAAGCCAACTCGGACATGGCCGTCCAGAATTAGCGAAAGCTGCTGGAGATCAAGCCGCCGTTCTCGGATATTTCCCCATCTGGACTTACGGCCATCCAACAGCTATTGAACTCGCCGCCAAATTGGCTGAACTCGCTCCCGGAGACATCAACCGTGTTTTCTTCACCACAGGTGGTTCAGAAGCCGTTGAATCTGCTTGGAAACTCGCCCGCCAATATTTCAAACTCAAAGGACAACCAGAACGCACCAAAGTCATCAGCCGTAATTTGGCCTACCACGGAACCACCATGGGTGCGTTATCAATCACCGGACTTGAATCAATCAAAACAATGTTCGAACCTCTTGTACCCGGTGCGATAAAAGTACCAGAAACAAATCATTATCGATGCCCTACCTGTCAAGACGAACCTCATTGCTCGCTCCACGCCGCTGACGCGATAGAAGAAGCAATCCTTGCCGAAGGACCAGAAACAATCGCCGCAGTTTTCCTAGAACCAATACAAAATGCTGGAGGATGTTTCGAACCTCCACCCGGCTATTTTCAACGAGTACGAGAAATTTGCGATCAATACGGGGTCTTACTTGTATCTGACGAAGTGATCTGCGCCTACGGTCGTCTCGGTTACATGTTTGGATGCGAAAAATATGGGTACCACCCCGACATGATCACAACAGCTAAAGGTTTAACATCGGGGTATGCCCCACTTGGAGCAATGCTGGTAAGCGATAAGGTCGCAGAACCTTTTGTCGGCACCGGCGAATCCTTCCTCCACGGAATTACCTTCGCGGGACACCCAGTGAGTTGCGCTGTTGCTCTCGCAAACCTCGAAATATTCGAAAATGAAAAAATAATCGAACACGTTAAAACCAACGAGACAGCCTTCCGAGCCGCATTAGACAACCTGGCAGACCTGCCAATTGTTGGTGACATCAGAGGCGCCGGCTACTTCTACGGCATTGAACTTGTCAAAGACAACACCACTCGCGAGTCATTTAATGCTGAGGAAAGAGAGCATCTTCTCAGAGGTTTCCTTTCAAATCGACTCCTAGAACTCGGTATGATCTGCCGAGCCGACGACCGGGGTGAACCTGTCATACAACTTTCCCCACCCCTTATTGCTGGCGAGGAAGAATTTGAATTCATCAACTCAACACTTCGTCAAGTACTTACTGAAGCAATGGCTGAGATGGGTAAATAATCTAAAATTAAACGTATTTTCAATACAATTTATTTGAGGGCACTCTCCATAGTGTCGAGAATTCGTCCAATTTCATCATCGGAGATGACCAGGGGTGGGCATATTGCAAGACAAGTGCCGATAGGTCGAACGATCACACCATTTTTTAACATTTCGTTCCGGGTTGGAACAGAATCACGACCGAGTTCTGCAGCATAAACTGCACCCATCCCTCTCCAAGACTCAATTAGTCCATCAGAGGCAAGAGCGGCTAGACCTTCAGCAAGTTTCTCACCGACATGGTTCGCTCGTTCTGGAAGCCCTTCTTCTGTCATGATTTCTAAATTCGCAATTCCTGCAGCACAAGAAGCATGATGCCCGGAATAGGTATAACCAGTTCTTAGCAAAAATTCTGGTTTCTCTAACTCAGCGCAGATATCTCGAGAAACGATGACACCAGATAAAGGCAGGTAACCGGAGGTCACTCCTTTAGCGAAAGTCATCAAGTCAGGAGTAACTCCAAAAGCTTGAGCGCCAAACCAATGACCAGTACGGCCGAAACCACAAATCACTTCATCAAATATCAACAACGCGCCATGCTGATCACAAAGACGACGTAATCCTTCCAAATAGCCATCAACAGGTGGATGAACTCCGCCTGCGCCTTGCACTGGTTCGGTTAAAACTGCTGCGATTCGATCACCATGTTCTGCAAAAACTTGCGCGGTTGCTTCTAAATCATCGTGGGGGACTTCAATGAAATGAGGAACAAGATCTCCCCACCCTTCTCGGTTAGGAGCGATGCCTTGAGCGGAAGTCCCGCCAAAGTTCGTGCCGTGATACCCATTGGTTCTTTTTACAATGATTTGTCTTTCAGTTTGACCTCGTTGTTGCATAACGACACGAGCAATCTTTAACACAGTGTCGACTGCTTCAGACCCGGAAGAACCAAGAAAAACACGGCCATCCGGATGAGGGGAACGTTCAACAATCATTTCTGTGATTCGTTCAGCGGGACTATTGGTGAATGGCGGGAAAGTGTTGTATGCGTGAATTTGAGACATTTGGTTAGTAACAGCTTCCACTATTTTGGTTCGCCCGTAACCAACTTGACATAACCAAAGGTTCGCTAAACCATCTACATAGTCTTTACCTGAATCGTCAAAGACAATAGAGCCTTCTCCGCGGACAATGTTGACGTAGTCGCTTGCTGCTTGTTCTGGAAGCGAAAATGGATGAAGTAAAGAGTTGCTCATTCGAAAGGTCTCCTTAATTTTTCGATAGGTACGCCTGGGCGCACCGGTTTAAGATCCTCTGGTTTAGTAAATATGTATCCCAGTATTAATAAGATCATCATAGAAAATCCTGTAATAAGCCAAGCCAAGGTGTCTCCATACGAACTATAAATTGCGGCCAGCCCGAGAGAAGCCACGGCTCCAGTACCTACTTCAACTGCAGTCATTAAACCCTGCGCTGCAGCTTGGCGATCTTCCGGCACAGCTGCAGAGACAAGCATGGAAGCAGCGGAAAAACCAAAACCTTCTAAAACTCCATTGAAAAAAGCAAGGCCGATCAAAATCCCTAAGCCAGGTACAAATCCATAGAACAAAACAACTACAGCGTGGATCATCCATATGGAAACAGACCATCGGCGCGCCCCATATTTTTGAGCCAAAGTCCCCCCAAGTGGGGACAAAACGGCAATAGGTAAAGCAACAATAGTAAGAGATAGGCCAATAAAGGATTGAGAGGCTCCACGATGATCCAACTCAAGCACCCATATCGCTTCAAAAGCTCCAATTAAAACAAACATTGCCATGGTTATCAGAAGAGCCCCGTTTAAGCGTTTAATGCGAAGAAGACCATTTAGCCCTTTTCTCGCTTCGTCTTTTTCTGCTGTATCGGGTTGAACCTTGAACGTTGTCGGAAGTAAAAAGAATAAAAGAATAGCAATGCCTATAAAAGCAAATCGCCAACTTATTAATGCTGAGAGTGCAGTTACGACAAGTGGGGCAGTCATGAAACCAGCCATGTCGGCAGCCCCCATACGCCCTAAATTCCGGCCTATGCGTTCAGGGTCGGCGACAATAACAGTTCGTTTCGCTGCCGGATACGCGCTGCCAAGTGCAAGGCCGTACGCTCCACGCCCAACTAAATAGTGCCAAAGGTCTTGCCCGATAGAAAGAGTGATCAGAGATAAAATTCCTAGCGTCAAAGCGGCTCGTAGCATTAAGGGAGCGTGCCCGCGATCAGCCATAGGTGCTGTTACCAGACTGGCTACGAAAGCAGCAGCGAAGCCGCATGAAATGGTTATTCCAATATCAAAGTCAGAAAAACCTAGATCGTTTTTTAATTCAGCGACAAGAGCAACGATGCCCCCGAGACCAACAGACATTCCATAAAGAATGCAGTAGTAAGGAAGTAGTTTTGTTTCGTTTTGAGTCGTTTGATTCATCTAATCTCGATAATTTACACCTGGCAGTACACAAAGCATTTCATATACAAGGTTTGCTGCCGTCAAACTCGTTAATCCACTAACGTCATAAATAGGAGCGACTTCAACAAGGTCGCATCCCACCAAATTCAATCCTTTACAGCCCCGAATTATTTCAAGCCCTTGAGGCACTGTTAAGCCACCAATTTCTGGTGTTCCCGTCCCCGGAGCAAATGAAGGGTCAAGACCATCGATATCAAAACTCAGGTAAACAGGTCCTTCGCCGAGTTGTTCCCGTATTTCGGTCATTAGCGGATTGAGGCTTTTCCCCCAACACTCTTCTGCTTGTACAACCCTGAAACCTTGCTCGCGTGGCCAGTCAAAGTCATCGGCCGCATATCCAGTTCCTCGTACTCCGATTTGGGCTACTCGATTCGGGTCTAACAGTCCTTCTTCAACTGCTCGACGAAACGGTGTTCCGTGAGCAACTTTTGCTCCAAACATCGTGTCGTTAATGTCTGTATGCGCATCGACATGGATTAATCCAACTGGGCCATGTTTTTTTGCCATTGCTCGCAAAATTGGTAACACAATTGTGTGATCGCCTCCTAAAGAAGCGGTAATTACGTCATGGGTTAACAGCTCAATGAAATGATCTTCTATTTGTTCTACTGCAGCAGATAAATCAAATGGGCTAGAGGCAACGTCGCCAGTGTCATCAATTTTCAAACTGTCAAATGGGGCAGCTCGTGTTGCCATGTTGTAGGGACGAAGAAGTACAGACTCGTCGCGAATTCCACGTGGGCCAAAACGTGCGCCAGGACGGTTTGAGGTCCCAATATCAAAAGGGACACCAACAACGGCTACGTCTAAATCGTTGAGACTGGTATCTCCTGGAAGCCGCATAAATGTAGCGATGCCCCCGAATCGTGGCATTTGGTTTCCTCCGAGAGGCTGAGGATTCGAATTTTCAACCATTATTTTCCTTAAATTTCCATTTCCCAATAGATCCATCATCCTAGTTCCAGCCAAGCAAAGAATAAGTTTCTGTGACAAGATCGTCTTATGTTGGAATTCACAGATGAACAAGAATCATTTCGTTCTGTTGTGAGAGAATTTGCTGAATCCGAAATAAGACCCTACGCAGAAGAATGGGACCGTGAACACAAATTCCCAACACCTACTGTTCAAGCGATGGGAGAACTTGGCTTATTTGGGCTCATGTTCTCGGAAGAGTGGGGCGGAGCTGACGCTGGTCTAATCACACAATGTTTAGCTATTGAAGAAATAGGCCGGGTAGATCAGTCCATGGGGATCACCCTTGAAGCTGCAGTATCACTTGGTGCTCGACCAATAGCTGAATACGGAACAGATGATCAGAAAACACAATGGTTGCCGGATTTGGTTTCTGGGCAACGGCTTGCTGCGTTTGGGTTGACAGAACCAGATGGAGGTTCAGATGCTGGCGCTACGGCTACACGAGCGGAACAGGAAAAAGATGATTGGGTTATCAATGGCTCAAAAACATTTATAACTAATTCCGGCACGGATATCACGTCGCTGATTACGGCTACCGCTCAAACCCAAGAAGGTATTTCCTCAATAATTATTCCTTCAAACACTGAAGGGCTCATAGTGGAGCCGCCTTACAGAAAGATGGGGTGGCATGCTTCCGACACACATGGGTTAATTTTTCAGGATTGTCGAGTGCCCAAGGCGAACATCCTTGGCAAACCTGGCCGAGGTTTTGCTCAATTCCTTTCAACGCTAGATGATGGGAGAGTAGCGATTGCTGCGCTTGCAGTAGGACTGATTGCTGCTTGCCTTGAAGAGTGTGTGACTTACGCCAATGAACGTAACGCATTTGGTAAACCCATCGGCTCTTATCAAGCAGTTGCATTTAAATGTGCCGATATGGCTACATCTCTAGAAACAGCGAGACTCGCTACTTACCATGCTGCCGGGTTACGTGACGCCGGAAAACCGTTTAAACGAGAAGCCGCTATTGCGAAACTTCATGCAACAGAAGCTGCTGTAAGCGCGACGAGAGAAGCCACTCAAATTTTTGGCGGCTACGGATTCATTGATGAGACCCCTGTTGCTCGTTATTACCGTGACGCAAAAGTTCTGGAAATTGGTGAAGGAACTAGTGAAATACAGCGCATAGTTATCAGCAGAGAGCTTGGTTTAGGAGAACTTGGGTAGCGCTTTAAATGAGAAAGAACGAAACAGTTGATCAAAAGGGGAGAAGATGACTGAGAATGCTGCAGTGCTTCCCGATAGGCCAGAACCTAAGGGAAGGTATCCGCATTATCGAAGAGCAGGAGACTTCATATTTGTCTCTGGAACCACTTCTCGCCGCCCCGATAACACATATGTCGGAGCGATAGAAAATGAATCCGGGCAAGTAGAGCTTGATATAAAAGCGCAAACACGTGCGACAATAGAGAGCATTGGAAGCATCCTTAATGCAGCTGAAGCGACCCTTGAAGACGTGGTACAAATATCAACGGTTCTTATCGATATGAAAGATTTTGAGGGGTATAACGAGGTGTATGGCGAGTTCTTTGATGAGTCAGGACCTGCTCGGACTACAGTTGGCATTAACCAACTACATCACCCGCATCTCCTGATCGAGATAACAGCAACCGCTTACAAGCCACAGCCAAACTAGGGATCGCAATGCCTTCAATTCATAACATGAAAGCAATAAATATCCAAGCGTGGATAGATGAGCATCGCGAAATCTTAAAACCTCCCGTAGGAAACAAATTGATTTGGGATGACGGAGAGTTAATGGCATTTATTGTGGCCGGACCAAACGAACGAACGGATTATCACGACGATCCCGTAGATGAATTCTTTTACCAGATTGAAGGCAACATGATTCTTCGTGTGATCGAAGAAGCAGGTCAACCTCCACTAGATATCGAAATTAAAGAAGGGGAGATATTTTTTCTCCCCGCTCACACTCGCCATTCACCACAACGACCCGAACCCGGAAGTATCGGATTGGTAATCGAACCAGCTCGACCTCCAGATGGTGTTGAAGCATTTGAATGGTATTGCCCCAAATGTTATGACCTTGTTTACCGAGTTGAAGTTGTAGTCAAATCAATCGTAGATGACCTTCCTCCGATATTTGATGCCTTCTATAGCGATGAAGAGAAACGAACCTGTAACTCATGCGGGCATTTGCACCCTTCACGAGAGAAATCTTGAAAATAGATACCCACGCCCATTTTTTCCCAACTATCGGAAAAGAAGAAGCAGAATCGTTCATGTTTGCCAAGCCGCCATGGTTAAACATCAATGGCGATGATTCAGCCATGATGATGGATGGAGATACGGAGTACCGTTTGGTGCAATCACCTCTATGGGATCCGGTCGACCGTCTGAAAGAGATGGACGATAATGAAATAGACGTTCAAATTATTTCACCCACCCCACTTCTATTCTCTTACACCTCTGATCCAAAAAATGTGGCGCGCTGGTCAGCACGAATCAATGACTTTGGAGCAGCATCCTGTGAAGCCAACCCTCAAAGGCTTTATTCCCTATGTCAGGTTCCTCTTCAAGATATTGACCAAGCCCGCGTAGAAGTATCTCGCTCAATGGCCGCTGGCCACGTGGGAGTACATCTCGGGACACATGTAAATGGAAGAAATTTTGACGATCCAGAAATGATTCGTTTCCTCCACTACTGCGCCACAGAGGGAATTCCAGTACTTATACATCCGTGGGACATGATGGCCCCAGAAAGAATGCCTAAATACATGCTTCAATGGCTTGTAGGCATGCCTGCTGAAACACATTTATCAATTCTTTCTCTGATTCTTTCCGGAGCGTTTGAACGGCTCCCAACAGATTTAAAAGTATGTTTCGCTCACGGGGGCGGCAGTTTCGCCATGCTGCTAGGAAGACTAGACAATGCATGGCATCGCCACGAACTCGTTCGCCAAGACTGCCCACGTCCTCCATCTGAGTATGTTGAAAGATTCAGTGTTGATTCAGCAGTCTTTGACGACAAAACGCTCCGATTCCTTCTTGACGTAATGGGCGACACAAGAGTCATGATGGGCTCGGACTACCCATTTCCTTTAGGAGAGATCCATCCCGGTGAGATGATTAAGAATTCAGAATTGATTGATGATGCGACTAAGCAGACCGTGTTATGTGACAATGCAGCAAACTTTTTTGGGATAACAAATGACTAACACCTTTAATAATTCTCTTGAATGCGCTCAACAGTTAGATCAAGAAGACCCCTTGGCTTCTCTCCGAGACGAATTCGAAATGACCGTAACTCCGAACGGTGAAGAGGAGATATATCTAGTTGGAAACTCTTTAGGGCTTCTTCCCTTATCTTCCCGAGATTATATGAATGCAGAAATGAATAAATGGGGAAGGCTCGGGGTGCGTGGACACGCAGGAACTGATCGTGAGCTTGATCATCCATGGTCTTCTTATCATGAACCTATAAATGAACAAATGGCGGCGTTAACGGGGGCTAAACCCGAAGAGGTTGTAGTAATGAACGGCTTGACGGTCAACCTTCATCTCATGATGGTGACTTTTTATCGCCCGGATGAGAAAAGGTACAAAATCCTTATCGAAGGACATGCTTTTCCCTCTGATCATTTCGCCGTTGAATCTCAGATACGCCACCATGGCCTATCTTCAGAAGACGCTCTTGTCGTAGTGAATCCCCGTCCAGGTGAAGAACTTATTCGATATGAAGATATTGCTGCGCTAATAGAAGAACACCAAGATGAACTCGCTCTCGTTTTACTTCCTGGAATTCAGTATTACACCGGACAAGTTTTCCCGATGGCTGACATTGTTGAACTTGGACATCAAGTTGGAGCCATTGTCGGGTTTGATCTTGCCCATGCTGTCGGCAACATTCCGCTGGAACTACATGACTGGTCCGCAGATTTTGCAGTTTGGTGCAACTACAAATACGTGAATGGCGGTCCAGGAGCTATAGCTGGATGTTTTGTTCATGAACGGCATCTCAACAAACCAGACATCAACCGATTTGAAGGATGGTGGGGAACAAACACGGAAACCAGATTCGAAATGGAAACCGTATTCGATCCGATTTCTACGGTAGACGCGTGGCAACTTTCTTGTTCCTCCGTATTTTCCATGGTTCCTATGAGAGCGGCATTAAATGTTTTCGATCTCGCTGGAGGTATGACGGCGTTAAGGGAAAAAAGTGAGAAACAAATCCGATATTTAGATTTTCTTTTAGAAGAAAATCTTTTAGACGAAATAGAAGTTATTACTCCGAAGGATTTACAAGAACGCGGATGCCAATTCTCTCTACGGGTCGTAGCGGAAGGTAAAGAAGGTCAAGACGTTTTCCACGAACTTGAAGAATCCGGAGTGTCATGCGACTGGAGATACCCCGATGTCATACGAATCGCCCCAGTTCCTCTTTACAATTCTTTTACTGACATTTTCCGTTTTGTGGAAATATTAAAAACAATTTTGAGGCCTGAATGAGTCACGACCAGTACCGTCACGAACATGACAAGAAACTGAAAGCTAAATTTCATTGGCTAACTAAAATAAGAAAATTTTGGCAATCAGACATTAACCGTGCCACTTTGCAATTAGTCGAAATCAAACCTGGAGAAACGGTTATAGACATTGGAGCAGGTATGGGTCCCGCCACGGTCGCTGCGGCACGTCAAGGAGCAAAAGTAATAGCGGTAGAACCCTCATCTTTTATGAGAACAATTCTTTCCATAAGACGGTTAGGACAAAAAGCTCGTAGTCAAATAGTTGTCGCAGATGGAGTAGCTGAAACCCTGCCAGTAGAAGATAAAACAATTGATGCGGTATGGACAGTGAACGCTGTTCATCATTGGGTAGACCTTGAAGCCGCTTTTGATGAACTAGCCCGGGTATTAGCTCCTGGTGGACGCATCGTGTTATTAGACGAAGATTTCACCCACTCTGATCATCCTCTTCACGCAACACATCATGGTCACGAAGACGAATTAACAAATGTTTACGTAGATGAAATAGCGGAAGCATTAACTGCTCGAGGAGTACATGCCACTGGTCAACTCACCACAGCAGCTGGAGTGCCGGTGAAATTAATTAGAGGAGTGCGAACTCCGTAGAAAGTTGAATTTAGAACGCATGTTCAGGGATTGGGCGGTATTTCTACTTTGGTGAAAATTAAAGTACCGGCTTTTGAGTTGTGGCTTACGATGATTGGATTGCCGGTGTCACTAATTGCTATTTTTGGTAAAGCTCCTATGTTGCCAGAGAGGCCTAGGCTCCTTTTTGCACCAGTTGAGCACTTAGAGTCATTACAGACATATATTTCTAAATTCAGATTTGAGACGTTGTAGTAGGAGACGACTGGATTTCCGTCATTATCGATTGCAAGTGAAGAGTAGTTGCCTACATCGCCGAGAGATGCAAGAACCTTGTTGGTGCCAGTCAGACATGCCGCATCTGCACAGACGTATAGTTCTAAATCATGTTCTGTGTAGTCGTAATGGGCGATGATTGGGTTACCGCCATCACCGATTACTACCGATGGCCATTTGCCAGTGTCTGCAGTAGTTTCCAGTACCGTATTTGTACCGGTTGAACATACTGCGTTGTCACAGACGTATAGTTCTAAATCACCGTATGAGTCGTCGTGATGGGCTATTACTGGGTTGCCGTTATCACCGATTGCAACTGACGAAAAATAACCTACGTCTCCGATAGTTTCAAGGGTCGTATTTGTGCCGGCTGAGCACTTAGAGTCATCACAGACATAGAGTTCTAAATCCTGGTGTAAGGCGTCATAGTGGGAAATAACTGGGTTACCACCATGGCCGATCGCTAGTGAAGGAAATTTGCCTACGAAGTCACCGGTTTCAAGGGTTACGTTTGTGCCGGCTGAGCATTTAGAGTCATCACAAATGTACAGATCTAAATGAAAGTCCCAGGGTCTACCTTCGACAACTTGGTCGTGGTGAGCTATTACTGGGTTACCGTCATCACCGATTGCAACCGATGAGAACGAACTCGCACCGTCGATGACTTCAAGAACCCGATTTGTACCGGTAGAACACTGAGAATCGTCACATATGTATAACTTCAGGCTCTGGTTGGTGGCGTCATAGTGAGAGATAACTGGATTGCCATCATCACCAATCGCAATTGATGGCCATTTACCTCCAGCATCTGTGATTTCGAGACTTGTGTGGTGTGTAGCTGACACAGAAAAAGTTGAAATGACAGTGGTAGTTGGGGCGGTGATGGTTGTTGTAAGGGTGATTGAGGTACGGGTATTTCCGCAGGCACCGGTAAGAATGGTTACACACACCAGCGTTTCAATCAGTTTCCTCATAAGGGCAAATTATGGCGTAAGTTATTTGAAAGATGGTTAGATCAGGTGACTGGGTTAATAGGGGTGAAAATTCCTAGTTGACTTTCAATATCTTCCGCAGCGCTAAGTGCTAAGTCGTCCCGCCATCTATCTGATACACATTGCACACTTTGAGGCAACCCGTCAGCGGTCCCCACCGGCACAGAAGCGGCAGGAAGATTCAAAATGTTCGGAGGCAAAATACACGCAAGCAAATCCCTCATCCAATCAGTTTCCGGATTCGCTATATCCGCATCATGTATAAAGGGTTTACTGGTCCACGTCGGCATAATCAGCACCGGATAGTCAACAAAGAAGTGGCTCCACAGGCGACTTAAACGCACATACTCGGTATGGACAACTGTGGACGACATTTGATCAGACGGATATTCGTTGGCCAGATTCATGAGACTATTGATCAATTCTTCGCTCATGACAAGTTTCACTACTTCTAGAGACTCTTCAAGCACTGTGCCAATGAGATCATTTGACATTAGGTGAGCCCAAACTATTCCACATTGCTCTATCTCAGGTGGTACGGCTTCAACGACTTCCCATCCGGCTGCTTCTAAAGCCGCAACGGCTTTATCTACACCATCAAGTACCCATGGATCACAGTCAACTCCAGGGACCTGTCTTAAAACTGCTGCCCTTTTTGCTGCTTCTGGGCCTTCTAAAGCAACGGTAACTGAACGTGGGTCACGCGCATCACGACCATTAAGTACCGCCATTCCTGTCCAAAGATCAGAAACTGAACGGGCCATGGGCCCGTCTGTGCACATCATCCAAGCTGGTAGGCCAATATTTTGATCTTCAGCAAAAGAGCTAAACCAAGGAACACGACCATGCGTAGGTTTCAAAGAGGTAATTCCACAACAGAAAGCCGGGTTCCTTACTGAGCCTCCAATATCGTTCCCTAGTCCAAAAGGAGACATTCCAGATCCAATAGCTGAACCTTCACCGCCGCTAGAACCTCCGGCGGTCAAATCTGGATGCCAAGGGTTACGAGTTAAGCCATGCAAAGGGTTATTGGTGCTTACACGCAACCCAAGCTCTGGAAGATTGGTTCGAGCTAAGGCGACTGCCCCAGCATTACGCATACGTTCCACTATCGGGGCATCAACAGTAGAAATACGATTAGCGAAGATTGGTAAACCCTGAGTGGTAGGAGTGTTAGCAGTATCAATATTTTCTTTAATAGTGAAAGGCACCCCATGGAAGGGGCCAAGTTCGTCTCCAGCCATAACCGCAGCATCAGCGTTTGCGGCATCAGCCCGAGCTTCTTCCTCCAAAACCTTTGTTACTGCATTAAGATGCCCGTTAACTTCACCGATACGGTTTAAATGAGCATCAATAACTTCACTACTAGAGGCTTCTTTTGAAGCGATAAGATTTGCAAGTTCTGTTGCCGTACACTGCCATAGTTCTTTAGTCATTCACACAACATAGTCAAAATACACCGACAACGTTAAAAGGGGGCGAAATGCCACAAGCCGAAGCCAACGGATTAACAATCGAATACGACACTTTTGGAGACGAAACCGCCCCTCCTGTTCTCTTCATTATGGGTTTTGGAGCCCAAATGACTGCATGGCCAGAAGAGTTCCTCCAACAATTCTCCGACCAAGGCCACCATGTAATTCGATTCGACAACAGAGACATAGGATTATCCACCCACCTCGATCACCTTGAACCGCCTGACATGGCTGAACTTTTCCTGGCCGCTTTTCAAGGAGGAGAGATTCAAATACCTTATTCTTTAAGCGATATGGCAGATGACGCCGTTGGACTCCTTGATGCCCTCGGACACGAAACAGCACACATTGTTGGTGGGTCAATGGGAGGGATGATTGCCCAACGTCTTGTCATTAATCACCCTCACAGAGTCCGGTCATTAACTTCGCTCTTTTCCATGCCGCGCCTCATCCTTGGAACCAATGAATCAACCCAAGCTCTACTTGCTGAAGACCCAGGAACTTATGAAAAACGTATCGAAGTAGCTGTAGAGACAGCCCGGTCTTTTTCTGGTGGTGGGTTTCCTTTTGACGAAGAAGAAACTAGGCAACACATGATTGAAGCAATGGAGCGTTCATGGCACCCAGAAGGGCAAGCGCGTCATGGTGCAGCCATTATTGCTGATGGTGACCGAACCGAAGAACTTCGAAAAGTTCAAACCCCTACTCTTGTTATTCATGGAACGACAGACCCATTAGTAGTTCCAGAGGGAGGGCAAGAAACCTATGATGCAATACCTGACGCCAAAATGCTTTGGATTGAAGGTATGGGCCATGAACTACCTGAAGGAGCTTGGCCAGAAATGCTTCAAGCAATAACTGACCTTGTCTCGTCTGTCGAAAAATAGAAGCAGCCTAGGGCTGCATAATAATTAGTCGCTCCTCAGTCATTTCCTTCACCGCGTAAGCTGGCCCTTCGCGAGTATTTCCTGAATCACGTATACCGCCGTAAGGCATATGGTCTGCTCGCCACGACGGCACTTCATTAATCGTGACCCCGCCAAAATCGAGAACATCCGCAGCCCGCAGAGCCTTACTTAAATCATTGGTAAACACTCCCGCTTGTAAACCATAAACAGTGTCGTTAGAGCGACTTAACGCTTCTTCAAAATCTGTGTACGTAGCTACACCAACCACTGGACCGAAAACTTCCATACAAGAAACTTTCATCTCTGGCGTTATGCCAGTAAGAACAGTGGGAGAGAGAATTCCGTTTTCTCCTACTTCTCCGCCACAAGCAACTTCAGCACCTTCTTTAACAGCTTCAGATATCCAAGCGGCAACTCGTTCAGTTGAATCGCCATCAATCAAAGCAGTAACTTCAGTTCCGTCATCAGAAGGATCACCGACAATCACACTTCTTGCAGTATCGACAAGTTCAGCAGTGAACTCTTCAACAATGTCAGCATGAACATAAATTCGTTGAGTAGAGATACAGGTTTGCCCCGAATAACCAAAGATCGCTCCTCGGAGTTTTGCCACTACAGCAGCAACATCAACATCTGGTTCAATTACCACCGGAGAGTTATTTCCCAACTCAAGAGATACTCGTTTCCTCGGGGCATCAGAGCGAATACCCCAGCCCACCTCTGGAGAACCCGTAAAAGTAATCATCGCGACATCTTTATGTTCAACAAGATGACTTGCAGTAGAACCACCACAAGTAATGACATTCAACCATCCGGCAGGTAGACCACATTCTTCAATCAAAACTTCCCCTAAAAGAATCGCAGTAAGAGGGGTAGAAGATGCAGGTTTGAGAACAATAGGGCATCCGGCAGCAATCGCAGGAGCGACCTTATGGCAAACCAGATTCAACGGGAAATTAAAAGGAGAGATAGCGCCCACCACTCCAATAGGAACTCTTTTAACCCAACCGGTTTTACCCACTCCAGCTGAACTGGCATCCATAGTGATTAACTCACTATTCATCGTGCGCGCTACCGCAGCGGAGAATCTGGCAGTATCGATAGCTCGACTCACTTCACCTCGAGCTAAAAGAATCGGTTTAGCTGCCTCCGCGGAAAGTAACTGAGCAAACTCTTCAGAACGAGCCGTAAGTCTCTCCGCAAGCCGATCCAGAATCGCGGCACGTTCATGTGTAGGAACCAACCCACCCTCAAGAGTTGATTTCGCTACTTCAACCGCCTGATCAATATGGGCAGAAGAGGCTTCTGGAACTGTTCCCAGAACCCGTCCATCAAAAGGTGAACAAACCTCAATAGCGTTTTCGGTATCAAGACGTTCGTCGCCCACAATCATTAAATGATGAGAAGACATAGAAACTCCTTATCTGTCTCTCTGCTTATAACTCCATTAGAAACTTACCGCCAGAAAGAGATATAAGACCTCTCGGAGCCAGTAATTAACTCCAATCAAACATTAGATAATGTCTTCATATGGTGACCCCAGCTCCAGACTCAGCATTTTTTCCACCAAGAGAAGGAAATGCCGTCACTCCGCTCATTGACGGTGGCGTGGCGTTTGATCAGATTGCTTCAACAATTGAATCAGCTACTTCTTCTCTCTGGGTCTGTGTCGCATTCCTAGAAACAGAAGCAACTTTCCCTAACGGAAGAGGAACCTTCTTTGATTTACTAGATGACGCTGCATCTCGAGGACTAGATGTAAGGGCACTCATTTGGCAACCCGAGGGACCCTCTGCTGAAGCTGACGACACCCTATGCGCCGACGCCAAAACTGCAGAAACATTGTCCAGAAGAAATACAGGATGGCAAGCGCGCTGGGATGCCGTCGGAATCAATTGCCAGCATCAAAAAGTTTGGCTTATAGACGCGGGCACACCAAACGAAACCGCTTTTGTTGGCGGAATCAACATCACCCAAGGCTCAATGGCAAACCGAACCCACGAAGAACCTACTTTTGGAGAACGCAACGAAAGATACTCAAACATCCACGACATTCACTGCCAAATACAAGGACCAATCACCAACGACGTCCACCAAAATTTTGTTATGCGCTGGAACAACGCATCAGAACAAAATAAAGAAAATGGAAGTTGGCCAAAGAACAAAACCAAAGACCTTCTAAAAGCAGACAAGATTGCTTCAAACGCTGGGAACGTAAAAGCTCAGATAACTCGAAGCATTCTTCCCGACCTTTATTCTGAAATGCCCGACGGGGAAAACAGTGTTCGACAACAGTATCTAGAAGCCATAGCAGCAGCGGAAAATTACGTTTACTTTGAGAACCAAATTTTCTTAAGCAGAGCTTGTTTAGAAGTCATACACGGGGTGCTCGAAAAAGGAATACCCGTACTTGCCGTAGTCCCGGCAGACCCTATGCCCGAACTATCAGCAGCTAGATCACACCCGGGTATCGCTGCTGGCTATGAAGCATTAGAAAAATGTGGCGAATACCCAAACTTTTGCCTAGCGGCCCCCGCAGCGTTACGGCCGTGGGGTTATGAAGAAATATATGTCCACTCAAAAGCAGCAGTTATCGATGACACTTGGGCAACGATTGGTTCAACAAATCTTGTTTTCTCCTCATTTCAAGGAGACACAGAAATGAATGTTTCATTCTGGGACAACCTCACCACACGTACATTTCGTACTCAACTCTTTGATGAGCATGGGGGATTTTCCTCTGGTCAATATGACGGACGGGAAGCACTTGAAGAGTTAATCAAAATAGCTCACCAAAACAGAAGTAAACGGGAAGAAAATCAGCCTTTACAAGGATTTATTTATGCCATTGATCCAAAGAATTGGGCCAAATAAATGAACATAGAATGTGTGTCACATTCATGGTTTAAGGTGACGGTATGGAAATAGTTGCAATCATCTCGTTAGTAGTCGCGGTAATAGCTGTCGTCTGGGCAGTTCGACAACCAGCAAAAACAGAAAATGCTGCCTCAAGCCCACCGGATAACGCAGCGTTGGCTCAACACATCGCCGCAGAAGTAAAAACTCAAGTATCTGAAGCTGCCACCACTGCGTTGAACGCAAACAATGAGACATTCTTGGCATTAGCAGATGAAAAAATGAAAAATCTGCAAGCCCCCCTTGATACCCAAATGAAGAAACTCGGAACTGAAATAGAAAAACTCGAAGCCTCAAATAAAACTCGTAAGGGTGCAGTAGATCAACTAATGACCAGTCTTGGTACTCAAATATCAGAGTTGCATACAACAACTAACACACTCAGCACTGCTCTTCGTTCTCCAACGTACCGGGGGTCCTGGGGAGAGCAGCAACTCCGAAATGTCATTGAAATGGCGGGTATGGTCCAATACTGCGATTTTGAAGAACAGGCACACGGAGAGAATCGTGAAGGCAATGTAGTACGTCCTGATGTTCGAGTTCGACTACCAAATGGCGCCCATTTAGCCATTGATGCTAAAACACCGTATGAGCATTATGCCCTTGCGCAAGAAGCTACGGACCAAGAAACAGTAGATCTCGAATTTAAGAAACATGCTGCCGATTTAAAAAGCCACGTAGACGCTTTGGCTTCAAAAAAATACTGGGAACACAACGATGGACCAGCTCCAGAGTACGTGATCCTATTTGTTCCAGGTGAATCGTTCCTTGCTGATGCGGCTCGAGCTAGACCTCAACTACTCGAAGAAGCAATGAAAAAAAGAGTTCTCTTAGCTTCACCAGTTAACCTCCTCGCATTACTTTGGGCGGTGCATCAAGGATGGCAAGAAGCGAAAGTCTCTGAGAGCGCTAGAGATGTTGCTGAACTCGGGAAAGAACTTTATGAAAGAGCCGGTGTTTTGATTGGTCACTTTGCAACAACCGGAGCCAGACTTAAATCTGTTGTTGATGCTTTCAATAAACTCGTCGGATCATTTGACAGCCGCTTTATGCCACAACTCAGGAAATTCAATGATCTCGGCGTAGGGGGTAAAGAGCTTGATAACCCATCTGGCATCGAAGCAACGCCACAACTACCTCAGGCCGAAGAGCTGGAAAACTCTGGAGACTAATTGTGTTTTAACCTCATCAACTTAAGGTGATGACATACTGAGAAGGTGAAGAGGGTAGTTGCTGTCTCAGTTTTTGCGCTTTTGTCAATGGCATGCAGCAACAAGACAGAACCCTTTAATGAAATTTCAACGGCAAGTTTTGAGACGACAGCTCCGATTGTAAAGACGACAGCTCCGGTTGCTGAGACGACAACTCCGGTTGCAGTGACGACAATACCTCAAACATTAGAGAACCCATATCAAGGCTATATAAGCGGCCTTTATAACGATCCAGCAGTTTGGCTTTGCTGGCCAGGCGTTGATGATGCTTGTGAACGTGATCAAACAGCAACAGCTATTTATCCTGATGGAACATCTGAAGTAATTTCTTTTGAAAAGACCTCAGAATCCGCAGTTGATTGTTTTTATGTTTACCCCACAACAAGTGGAGACATGACTCCAAATAGTGACTTAATTCCTGCATCGACAGAAGAAATTTCTACCGCATGGGTTCAAGTTTCTCGCTATAGCCAAGTATGTGACATATATGCCCCGATGTATCGACAAAAAACTAAGGCAGGTATTTCCGGAGCTGTCGAGGTTCCAGAAGACGACTTAATAGGGGGTCCGGGTACAACTGGCTTCGAAATTGCCTATGAAGATGTTGCTGATGCCTTCAAGCATTACATAGCAAACACAAGCCAAGAGCGTGGCTTCATCCTGATTGGACACTCTCAGGGTGCAGCAATGTTGGCGGAGCTGCTTAAAAGAGAAATTGATCAAAATCCGTTACTTCGAACCCGTCTAGTTTCCGCTCACCTTTTGGGAGGAGCGCATATAGATCAAAGCAGTAGCGAATTTGAAACAATTTCTGGTTGTAAAGATGCAAATGAGATTGGTTGCATCATTGCGTATAACACTTTCCGTATTGATGCTCTTCCTCCTTCTAATTCATGGTTCGGCCGTACATGGCATGATGCCTCGTGGAAAGATCAAGATATTTCCTGGGGAAACATCTCTTGGGATGAAGTTGTATCTAATCCTTCACTATGCGTTAACCCTGGAAATTTTGGTTCCGGTAAAGCAGAGTTAACACCATATTTTTTCCCCAATGAAGACATGGAACAGGTTTTTGAAATAACGACAACTTGGGTGACGTATCCGGGTTTACTCACTGGCGAATGCATAAATGATGGAACGTTTGGCTATCTGTCTGTTGAGATTTTGGCTGATTATGAAGACCCTCGTGCAAGCAAAATTGTTGGAGATTTTGATCCTCAGTATGGGTTACATGGGGTGGATATGAATATTGCTTTAGGAAATTTAATAACTGCAGCTGAAACCCAATCTATTTCTTACTTGGCTTCTAGACCCTAGTCTTCTAGCTTTCAGTGCTCACGAACTTGCTAATTAGGGCCTATGGGAATAACAATACAAGAGCTTGATAACCCATCTGGCATTGAAGCAACGCCACAACTACCTCAGGGTGAAGAGTTGGAAGACTAATTGCATTTTAACCTCATCAACTTAAGGTGATGACATACTTAGAAGAAGCTCATGGCGCGAGTTCGGCTTCGACCATCGGCCGGACTTCTTCGGTGAGGCGTTCCCAGGATCTGATGATGCCGTCGACTCGGGGAACGTCGCGGTAGGCCGGGCCAGGACCCAGGATCGAATTGATGATCACTTGATCGATGCCGAGTTCGGCTTGTGCGACGATCTCTTCGGCGATGACCTCGGGAGGCCCGACCAGCATGCGCTCGTACTCCGCTGCGTAGTTCGTGAGGTACTCGTGGCCGGTCGCGTAGACCTCGCTGCCCAGCCGCTTGAGCTCCTGGTCAATGTCGACGGCGCCGCCGTCGGTGATCCACACGGTCAGACAGCGGGAGTATTTGAGCCGAGCTGGGTCCCTGCCGATGTCGCTGCACAGGCCCTGGACCTGGTCGATAGTGGCTCGGACGTCGTCGTCCTGCTTCGAGTAGAAGTTCACGCCGTCGGCGTGACGCGCGGCGACTCGCGGCATGACCTTTCTTCCAAACACGAGACCGACCCAGATCGGGGGATGAGGGGCCTGGATCGGTTTCGGCGCGAGGTTGGCCTCCTTGAGGTGGTAGTGGGTGCCGTCGTAGGTGACCGACTCCTGGGTCCAGAGCGCCTTTATGATGTCGAGCTCCTCTTCGAGGATAGCGATGCGTTCGGCCGGAGTGGGGAACCGGAGCCCCCAGGGTTCGTATTGGTGGGGTTCGTCTCCTGGGCCCATGCCAACGTCGAGCCGCCCACCGCAGGTGTTGTCGAGCGACGCAGTCATCTTGGCGAACACGCTGGGGTGGCGCCGTCCCATTGGCGTCACCAGCGGGCCCAGTCGGATTCGCGATGTGGCTTCGCCGAGCGCACCGAGGACACTCCATGCGTCGTAGGAGGCCGCGGTGGGTTGCCACGGCACGGGTCCCACGACGTTGTCGTGGATCCACATTGAGTGGAAGCCCAGCCGTTCGGCCTCGGTGGCCATCCTTCGGACGTCGATCCAGGTGGTGTCCACCGGGATGAGATAGACGTCGAATTTGGGGACTTCAGGCATGTCGGCACCTCACCGGGTGGTCAGCTTGGGGTCGCGTTCGCCGCTGCGATGACGGCATCGAGCGCTGTAGGATCGGCGAGTAGCGACGCGAGGGCAGCGCTGGCGACATGGTGTGCGGCGCGTTCAGGATCGAGGCTGCCACCGGGTTCGAACCACCACGCAAGGCTCTCGACGAGGCCAAAGGTGGCGCTGAGCGCGAGCTCGGGGTCGATCGGCGAGAACGTCCCCGAGTCGATGCCGGCCTGGATGCTGGACCGGTAGAGGTCCTTGAGCTGGTCGCGTCGTTCCCAGAAGTCGATGAAGTCGGTGTCGCGGGCCTCAGGAAGCAGCATCAAGCTGGCCAGGTTCTGGTCTCCGCCGGCGAGGTTTGTGCAGTCGGTCTTGAGAAGCAACCACAGCCGGATCTCGGGGTCGACGTTCTCGTCCAAGCCCTCGAGAGCGCCGAGCGCCGCGTCGAGGGTGCGGTCGAGCAGCTCGTGGAACATGTCCTTCTTGCGCTCGAAGTAGTGACTTAGTGAGCCCTGGCGCAGTCCGGCGGCTGCCGCGATCTGGCGCGTGGTTGTCGCGGTGAAGCCCTGCCGGAGGAAGAGATTGGCGGCCGCCGTGAGGATCTGCTCGCGCACGTCACCGTCGGGGGTCCGTCCGCTGGCGCGGGGCCTACCTACTGGCCTGCGGACCTCGAGGTCGTTGTTGAGAGTTGACGAGTCCATGTGCGAAGGTTATCATACGTTTAATTATTTAATTCGTTTGCACGAAAGATATTCTGTCGTGCCGGAAGGATGAAGACCATGAAAACCATGAAAACCGCGAAACAGTGGCGATTCGTTCTCGCGATCGTCGCAGTGTTCACCCTGTTCGCTGCTGCGTGCGGCAACGACGATGATGCAGGTATAACTACTGCTGCTCCGGCAGAGACAACTGCTGCTGCTCCGGCAGAGACAACTGAAGCGCCCGCTACTACGGCCGTTGAATTGGAGCCCGTGAAGATCGGCTTTGACTCACAGGAAGAGGAGCTGTTCTCGATCATCGAGGCCCGGATGGCTGCCGAAGCGACCGTCGCGTACATCAACGCCGAGCTTGGCGGCGTGGATGGCCACCCGATCGAGCTGATGGTCTGCACCTCGGGCGACGGGCCTGAGGGCTCGGTCGCGTGCGCTCAGGAGTTTGTGAACGACGACGACATCATGGTCATGTTGACGTCGAGCTTCTCGAGCAATGAAGCCTCAGAGGTCACCGTGCCGGCCGGGCTACCGATGCTGGCGCTCGCCAACCTCCCTGACGATTGGCAGCGAGAGACCGAGTGGATCATGGATCCGGGCTTCTTGGGACTAATGCAGGGCCCAGTGGACTACGCGGCCGACGTTCTCGAGGTCGGTTCGATGGCGATCATCTGCGCTGACGACCCGTTCTTCCTGGAGGCGTGCGACGCAGCATCGGGCTTTGCGACTGCGGCGGGGATGGACGTGTTCGACGTGACTCCGGCCGGGTTCGAACAAGCTGACTTCACCGGCGTGGTCACCGCGTCGAACGCCGCCGATGCGGACAGCATCCTGATCGTCGTCGACGGCTCGCAGTGCGCCCCACTGGCTGATTCGCTGGCGGCGCTGTCGGTGGAGGCAACAGCACTGACCGTTGACACGTGTGCCTTTCAGGATGTAGTGGCTGGGGGAGCACTGGATGGCTGGCTGGTGTTTGGCGCGAGCGCCTTGCCCGTCGATCCGTCGCTGGCGACTGCGGAGGTCCTCGAGGGTCAGCGGATCATTGCCGAGTACGGCTCGAGCGATGCCGAGTTGTTCGGTCTCGCCGGCTGGGCGGTGGCCAATGTCCTAGCTACGCATGACGCGCTGGAGCGAGTCGGGTTCGACAACCTGAGCCGCGAGAGCGTCAACACGGCTCTGGGTGAGACGCAGCTCGAGTTGGGCTGGTATTCCGACATTTCCTGCCCCGGTCCGGACACTTTCCCGGGCGCCTGCGTCGCTTCGGTGCTCGTGCTCGAGGTGGTGGGGGAGACCATGGAGTTCGTGAGCGTGGCCCCGATCAACTTCTCGGAGCTCTCGGAGTTCTCGGACCTCGGCTGATCCACTAGGATCCGCTAGTGCATTGTCATAGGTCGCGGCCGTCGTGACCATTTACATACAGTTCCTCCTGATCGGCATCGGTACAGGCGTGATCATTGGGGCGCTGGCGGTTGGTCTCACTCTGTCCTTTCGTGCATCGGGGGTGATCAATTTCGGTCATGGCGCCATCGCGACCTATGTCACCTATGTGTACGTCGCGATGCGCCAGGACGGTGAGTACCCGATCCCCCCGTTACCGAACCCGATCGCGATGTTGTTCGGTATCCTCAACTGGTTCGGCGCCGATCTCGATGCACCAGACATACCCACAATTATCGACGTCGGGGACGGCACGTCGATTGCTATCGCGGTGCTGGTCGCGATGGCGACCTCGGTTCTGCTCGGGTTGGCAGCGCACTTCCTTGTGTTCCGGCCGCTGCGTTACGCTCCACCCACCGCGAAGATTATGGCGTCGATCGGCATCTTGTTGACGCTGCAGGCGATCGTCGTGCTCCGGTTCGGTGCACGAGCTAGGCGCGTGGAGTCGCTGCTTCCCAACGAGACCGTGTCCGTGGTCGGCACGGACATCCCTCGTGACCGCTTCGTCTTGTTGGCATTGCTCATCGTCATCACGATCGCACTGTGGGCGGTGTTTCGATACACCCGCTTCGGGGTTGCGACCAGAGCAGCCGCGGAGAACGAGGAAACCGCGACGTTGTTGGGTTATTCGGCGGACTTCCAAGCTGGCATCAGCTGGGTTGTTGCCAGCATGATCGCCGGCGGTGTCGGGATCCTCGTGGCATCGATCACCGGGCTTACGCCATCTCGGCTGACGTTGCTCATTGTGCCTGCGGTGGCGGCTGCGCTCGTTGGGGCCTTCTCATCGTTTTGGACCTCGGCGCTTGTGGGGGTCGCGATCGGCATGTTGCAGAGCTTGATTTTCATTCTCGAGCAGCGCCAGGACTGGGTCCCCGACCTGGACCTGGCCGAGGTGTTGCCGCTGGTGTTGATCGGGGTGGCCATGTATGTCCGCGGGAACGTGATCCCGGGTCGGGGCACGAGCAGAGCAGAGCGACTCCCGCTCGCGTACGCCGATCCGATCAGGCCCGGACTGGTGGTGGCGGGAGTTCTGATCATGGCCGCGGCGGTGACCTGGCTTCCGTTCGAGTACCGGAACGGGTTGAACAATTCCATGATCGGCGTGATGTTGGCCCTGAGTCTGGTGGTCGTTGTCGGATACGTAGGACAGGTCTCGCTGGCACAGGTTGCGCTTCAGGGCATCGCAGCCTTCGCTATCGGCTCGTATGTCACCGAGGCCGGTATCCCGTTCCTGATTGGGTTTCCGCTGGCGGTCGCCACCTCGGCCGTGTTCGGCCTCGTAGTGGGGCTTTTTGCGTTGCGTACTAGGGGCTCGAGCCTGGCGATCGTGACGCTCGCGGCCGGGATCGCGATCGAGGCGATGCTGTTCCGACGGGACGGGTGGTTTGGATCGTCGGCTCGAGGTCGTGCGGAGGCGCCGTCGCTGTTCGGGTTCGAGTTCGGGGCAGCGTCGGACTTTTTCCTTGGCGACGACAAGCAACCCTCCCCAGCGCTCGGTGTCTTGATACTGGCGGTCACCGCAGCGGCGTGCCTGTTGGTCGCGCTCGTGCGCCGAAGTCCGACCGGCGAGCAGATGCTCGCGGTGAGAGCGAACGAACGGGCCGCGGCCGCGGCGGGGGTCGATGTGGCCCGAATCAAGCTCTTGGCGTTCAGCATGAGCGCGGCGCTGGCTGGCGCGGCTGGCGGGTTGAAGGCCTCTCAACTCGGATCATTTCAGGCAGATTCGTTTGGCTTCGTCGCCTCGCTCGTGTTGATCGCCTATGCCTACCTTGGGGGCATCAGCACGGTCAGCGGCGCCCTCTGGACCGGGACGCTGGTGGGAACTGGTGTTGGCACTGTGTTCGGCGAAGAGTTCATTCTTCTGGGCCGGTACGAGACGTACATCGCAGGCACGTTCCTGATCCTCGAGCTGGCATTCGACGCCGACGGCATTGCGGGGTCCACGCGGCGGTTCAAACGCTACGTCGTTGGTCGTTCCAGAGAGTTCTGGGCGCGAAAACACTCCCGACCCGAAGAGGCGGTATCGCTATGAGTTCGCCGGTATTGACCACCGACGGGTTGAGGGTGAGCTTCGGCGGCGTGCATGCTCTGACCGGCGTCTCGATAGACTGCCGCGTCGGTGAGCTCACTGGCCTCATTGGGCCCAACGGCGCCGGGAAGACGACCTTCATCGACGCCGTTACCGGGTTTCTACCAGCGAATGCGACCGGCAGCGTACGCCTCGATGGCAACGAGGTCACCGGTTTAGCTCCGCATGTGGTGAGCCAACGTGGCTTGAGCCGGACTTGGCAATCCGGTGAGTTGTTCGAAGACATAGACGTGGCCGCGAACCTGTCGGTTGCAAGCGAACCACTGTCGCTACGCCGTGGCCTCACCGGCCTGTGGCGTAATGATCGCTGCGACCGGATCGATGAGGTGCTCGAGCAATTCGACCTCACCTCGGTCGCGGATCGTCTGCCTCAGGAGCTCTCGCAAGGCCAGCGCAAGATGGTCGGCATCGCGCGGGCGCTGGTGACCCAGTCACGAATCGTCTTGTTGGACGAGCCGGCGGCGGGGCTCGACCGAAATGAGACCCGGTGGCTCGGCGAACGACTGCGTGACATGGTCGAAGCGGGAGCGTCGCTGATGCTCGTCGATCACGACATGGACCTGGTATTGTCGGTGTGCGACCGCATCCACGTGCTCGAGTTCGGCAGCCTGATCGCCACGGGGACCCCAAGCGAGATCCGTAGCGACCGGCGAGTGATCGAGGCCTACCTCGGCGAGGGAAGTGCGTCGAGATGACTGAGACGCTGCTGGATGTGCGCGGCCTCCATGCTGGTTATGAGGGGGTTGCCGTCGTCCGGGACCTCACCATGCACGTGAACGCAGGTGAGATAGTTGCGCTGTTGGGGGCCAATGGCGCTGGCAAGACAACGACACTTCGCACGATCTCTGGGCTCGTCGACCGCTACGGCGGTGAGGTTACCGTGCTCGGAGGCCCAGTACCAAAGTTGCGACGCGCCTATGAGGTTGCGCGTCGGGGGATGGCACACGTTCCCGAGGGTCGCGGCGTGCTCGCAGAGCTCACCGTACGAGAGAACCTGTTCCTAGCCAAGCGGCGTGGCGAGGTAGACTACGACCATGCGTTGGACTACTTCCCTGCACTGGGCAAGCTCATCGACCGCCAGGCAGCGCTCCTGTCGGGCGGAGAGCAGCAGATGCTCGTCGTGGCCCGGGCGATTCTCGGCGACCCGAAACTCCTCGTGATCGACGAGTTATCGCTCGGTCTTGCTCCGATCGTAGTCGCCGAGCTGATACCCATCGTCCGGCGCTTCGTCGAAGAAACCGGCGCAGGCGCGTTGCTGGTCGAGCAGTATGCCGAGATGGCCCTTACACACTCTGACCGGGCCTATGTATTAAGGCACGGAGATCTGGTGCTCGAGGGCACCGCAGCGGACCTGTTGGCCGATCGGAGCCGGCTCGACGCGGCCTACCTGGGCGGAGGCGAGACCGAGTGAGTATCGACACCTTCCTCGCAACTGTCGGCGTTTCTATTCTGCTCATCGCCTTCGTGTTGAACCTCCGCGGCTTGCTCACCCCGACCGACATCCGGTATCAGGCGATGAACGCGGTGGGATCCGGACTGGCCTGCGTTGCCTCGATCATGATCGGGTTCTTCCCGTTCGTCGTGCTCGAAGGCGTGTGGTTCGTCGTTGCGGCGAGCGCGTTGCTGGGCCTGCGGTGGGCGGCACGGTCGTGAGGCGGCGACTCCAGCTGGACCGCGTCGACAATTGGTGGACGCAGCGGCGCATCAGTGAGCGGATCACGCTACTCAGCGAACCCCACGTCACGGAGTTCCTCCGCTGCAACGTCTGGCACATCCGAGGACAGAACTGCGATCTCGTCGTCGACACGGGCCTAGGCCTCGCGCCATTGGTGCCGCTGCTCGATTTGTCTGAACACTCCCAAGTAGTAGTGGTGCTGACCCACACCCACGCCGACCACGCTGGAGGATGGGACGAGTTCGACGAACGATACGTTCATCATCTCGAGGCCCATCACCTCGACCCTCAGACTGGGGCACCAGACCTCGACACATTATGGGCAGCCGCTCTCGAGGAAGCCGAGCACGAGCACATGAGCGACGCCGGCTACGACATCCCCGACTGCTTCGTGACCGCACTCCCCGCCGGATTTCCCGACGTCGAGACGTTGCCATTTCGGCCAGCGACGGCCACCCGTCTGCTCGACGAAGGTGACCGAATCGACCTCGGCGACCGAGCGTTCGAGATCCTGCATCTCCCGGGACACTCGCCAGGCAGCATCGGCCTCATCGATCGAGACGCGAGGCTCCTGATTTCGGGCGACGCAATCTACGACGGCCCGCTCCTCGACGGGCTCCCGGGAAGCGACATCAGCGCCTACCTCCACACCATGGACCGGCTTCGTGGCCTCGATGTCGAACTGACGCTGCCCGGCCATGGCGAACCCTTCGGCGGCGAACGCCTCCACGCCATCGCCGCCGAGTACCTACGCAAGCCCACGAACCCGAAAGACGCCCATCCATGAAGACCGCCACCCACGCCGACCGCCCAGACCTGCTAGCACAGTTCGAATCCATGGAGTCGGGCGCCTTCCCCACCTTCATGCTCCACGACTCTGTCTGGAACAACCACTGGCCACTCATCCTCGACGCCTTCCCAGAGTTGCAACTCTACGTCATCGACGAAGACACCCTCGCCGGTGTCGCGAACACCGTCCCGATCGCATGGGATGGCTCGATCGACGATCTGCCGGCGAGCGAACACGACGTCTTGTCCAGAGCACTGCGCGACCGCGACGAAGACAGAACGCCAAACACCCTCGTTGCCATCCAAGTAGCCGTTGCCGACGCATACGCAGGCACCGACGCCACACGGTTCGCGATTCAGCAAGCGAAGGGGCTGTGCGCCGACCGAGGGATCGATCACCTCATCGCTCCGGTCCGACCCACGTTGAAGCACCTGTACCCGACCATCGAATTCGCCCGCTACATCGACTGGCACCGGCCTGACGGGCTCCCTTTCGACCCTTGGATCCGAACTCAGGTCCGCGGTGGAGCGCGTCGCCTCGCGGTCTGCGCTGAACCGATGACGTTCGAGGGCACCGTCGGGGACTGGGAGTCTTGGACCGGACTTACGCTCCCCGAAAGCGGCGATTACGTCATTGACGGCGCGCTGGAGTTGCTCTCCGTCAATGTCGAGGCCGATCACGGTCGCCTCAAAGAACTCAACGTCTGGTACTGCTACGACATCACGGCCGAGGAGGCCCTCCGATGACCGACCCCGCGCCCCTGCTCACTGACGCGGAGCTCGCCGCCCTCCGGGCCCCGATCGAGACCGCCCGTACCCTCCCGCGGCGGGCCTTCACCTCTGAGGAGTACTTCGATCGCGAGCGCCGCCGCATCGCAGAGCGCAACTGGCTTGCGGCCTGCTTCGGCGATGAGATTCCGGACGCTGGCGACGCCCGCCCCATCGACCTTTGGGGCTTACCCATCGTCGTAGTGCGCGATCGGAGTGGAGTGCTTCGTGCGTTCCACAATGTCTGCGCCTACGACGGATGCCCGGTTCTCACCGAGAACGTGCAAGGCGCTGAGGCGCTCACCGCGGCATACCACGGCTGGTCCTATAGCCTCGACGGTGAACTCGTTGATGCACCGTTCTGGGCTGGCCCACCCGGCAACGCTGCGGACAGCGTCGCCCCGGAACATCGTCGACTCGTCGAGATCGGCATCGCCGAGGCGGTTGGCATTGTCTTCGTGGACCTCTTCCCAGACGTAGCGAAGCCGGCTTTCGATGATCACGTCGCTCCGCTGCTGGCTTTGCTGGATCAGGTTGCCGTCGATGACCTTCGACTCGCGCGTGGGAGCGATGGAGAGCCTGACGTCTTTGAGGCGTCCATCCGAACAAACTGGAAGACCTTCGTTGAGAACGACTGTCTCAACATCCTGCACGAATCCTTCACCCACGACCTGTATCGTGCCAGCCCTGAAGTACCTCGGGTGACTCCCGATGGGAGCGCGCGGTTCAAGGCCGAATGTGACGGCAACGTCATGGGCTTCTCCTACGCCGAGACCGACGTTGTCGCGACCTACCCCGAGATCGACCTGCCCGACATTGGAACGTCGGGCCCTCTGACCCGAGGGCTGTTCGCCCAGCTCTATCCCAACGTTTCGATCGCGATGATACCGACGATGATCGCGCCCGTCCTGCAGTTCCCCGAACGCGCTGGGTTGACCAGGGTGCGGGGAGCGTCGTTGGTGCACCTCGACGTTGCCGGCCCCGCCCATGCAGCTGCACGAGCAACAGCCAACGACGTGTTCGCAGATGCGGCAGCCGAAGACATCGTCGTAGTCGAAGGAATTCAGGCGGTGCGGGCGTCCCCAGCCCGAGATACCGGGTTCTACTCGCCATTCTGGGACCGGCCTCACTATGAGTTCTCCAAGCGGGTCGCTGCGGATCTCGAGCGCGAGCACTTCTGATGCTCGCGTCGGTACTGCTCGTGGGGTGGGGTTGGTCGACGGCCGACTATCTCGACGCGGTCGAAGAGATCGAGCGGCTCGGGTTTCATGCCTGCTACATCGGCGACGATCTCTTCGCTCACCAAGCCGACGTCGACGTTGGAACGTTTGAGCCTTGGACGATGTTGCCTGCGATGGCAATGCGGACCTCATCGCTACGGCTGGGATCGTTGGTGTCACCGGTGGGGCGCCGCCATCCTGGTCTGTTCGCCAAGATCACTGCGACGGCCGATCTCATCAGTGACGGCCGGATGATTGTCGGAATGGGCGCCGGCAACGCACCAGCGCAGCAGCGCTCGCTCGGAGTCCCGTTCGCAACCCCGGCTGAACGCGTCGCGATGTTGGCGGAGGAGCTCGAGGTTCTTCGCTCGTACTGGACAGAGGATCGCACGAACTTCACCGGCGAGTGGTACACCGTCACCGGCGGGATCTGCGAACCCAAACCGGCGCGGGCCGGGGGTCCGGAGATCCTTCTGGGTGTGCAAGGCGCACGGATGATCGAGCTGGCGTCAAAGTATGCGGATCGGGTGAACGTTCTTTCAGGTCAGACCCGGCGGATCTCCGAAGTTGTCGATGCTGTCCGCACCAGGGCCGACGCTCATGGGCGAGCTGGCGATGACATCATCATGAGCCGTCTCGCGACGGTGATCTTGACAGACAGAGCCGCGGACTCGCCGGACGCTCGCTCCGCTGCGATCGAGGCCAGAGCCGCAGAGATCGGAATGGACCCTGCGACGCTTCGTCACGAGGTCGACGAGTGGATCCACTCTTATGTCGGACCTGTCGACGGCGTCGCTGACTGGGTTCGAGAATCCACAGACGATGTCGGGCTGGACGAACTCGTGGTGTCGATCGATACCATCGACACCGTTGGATATGACCGCACCATGGCCGGCTTGCGTTCGTTCGCCGCCGCGCTGGGAGGCGGCTGACGATGGGTGTTCCCAACGCCGCCCATCCGATCGTGGAGGTGATCCTGGCGTGGTACCTCGGCGGCGACCACGCCGCCGAGCTCCCTGATCTGTTGTCGCAAGAGGTCGTGACCACGGACTGGATGAGCCCTGGGAAGCAACTGATTGGTCCGGTCGCGTTCGTCGAAGAGATGATGGAAGCATCCGCAGTTGCCTTTCCAGACGCCACCGAGGAGATCCTCGCCGTCGTCTTCGACGGCTCGTCGTTGGTCATCCACGGCCGGTTTCGTGCCACGTTCGCGGCGAGTTACTACGGCGTCGATGCCCACGGCGGACCGCTGGAGTGGGAGATTGTGGACCGGTGGGAGATCGTGAACGGTCTGATCACTGAGGTGAGGTTCGGTGCGGACACGCGCGCGGCTTGGGCTCAGATCGTGCCTGGCGGCAACTAGATGTCACGCCGTGGTGGCTCGCCATCGCTGACTTAAAGTGCTCAAGAACTTGCTAATTAGGGCCTATGGGAATAACAATACAAGTGATAGCCAAATTCCTGTCTTGTCTAAATTTTAAATTTAAATAAAAAATTGAATACGGAGAAAATATGAAAGCAAAACTTTTACAGTCTTATGTCAGTAACCGGGCAGCCGATTTACGAGCTGCAACTCTTGTCTACACCGGTGCTTCTGTGGCGACCTTATTTCTCATAAGAGACGCTGCCGGTTACGGCGATGAAATGAAAGCAGCCTTAGTAGTAGCGATTGTCGGATTTGGTCTTAATGCATTGGCTTGGCTAGATGGCGCTCTTGCAGACATAGCAGCCAGTAGGTCGTCAATGGATGAAGATCTTGCCAATTCTGATATGGGTAAGAACTTCAACAAAGCACCCTTCACCATATTTCGAGGGTTGGCAGCAAGCATCGTCATAGCGAATACTGTGGCGCAATCCATAGCTCTTTACGCTTAATTAGAATTGCATTTTTGATAGAACCTGGAGTGATGCTTCAAGAGTAGAAGCATCACTCCAGGTCTCTATCGCCGCTGCGGAATCAGCAGTATTGAAACCAACCAGTATGGGTTTCCCGGTCCATGGCATGGCGTTATACCATTCAACAAAACGCCCTCTATTAGTAGGCATATAACTAATCAAGTCTTTATTGACGTCCCAAAATGGTTCTTCAAATTCCAAAACCACTTTGTTCATGAGCCCCATACCTAGTCCATCGACAGCAACCTGCTGGCTGTAAGGCAACTCAGGGGAGAATTTCACTGTGTTTGATTGGAGTACGCCAAGAGGGAGAGTTACTACTACCGAAGCAGCTTCGAAAGACTCACTCTCAGTTGCGACTGTTACTCCTGAACTGTTGTGACTGACTTCAGTAACCTTTGTTGAGAAACGTATGTCTAGACCGCTCGCTAAATCTTCCATAAAAGGCCCATATCCTGTCGTCGGTACAGCATCTCCGCCTCTAGAAAGAGCTCCTTCGTAAGCAGTCGCCATCGCTAAGTCATCAACATGCCCGGCATACCAATGTTCAATTTCGGACACAACAACGTAGTCAAACCATCGCTGTTCTTCTGCACTCAAACCTTCACGGATACTTGAAAGTAACGGACCCATCGCGTCAGTAGACGACCTGCCGATTACTGAGTCATAGACGAGGTCGTATAGACGATTCAAACGAGCAGTATTCATACGCCCCCCGTCAAAATCAAACAAAATCCAGTTCTCGTAATCAGTTGGAACCAGTTCAATGTCAAGTTCTTTTGCACGAGGTGTGAGCACATGAGTGTCAACTCCATGAAACCAAGAACCACCTAAATCAACTGGGGTACCTTGAAGATTATCGGTCCACGCCCTGCCACCAATTCGGTCGCGACCTTCAAGAACAATGACTTCACACCCTTCCTTTTGAAGTTGCGACGCTGCCGCCAAGCCGGAGCCACCGGCACCAATAACAAGGCATGAATCAACACCTCGTACCTCTAGAACTTCTTGAGCAGCACGAAAACCTGACCGCACTGCACCATTCACTGTGGCAGGAAAATCAGATTCAGTCGCCTCTCCGGCCATGAATCTCCGCCCATCAGTAGATCTTGCTAAATCAAGACGCAGCCTTGGAGAAGAACCTGCCGGAATATAAGAATAAGAACCTTTAGACCAAGGGTCAGAGCCCCAACGGGTGATACGCCAGTCGACAACAGAAGGCAGAGAAGAATTATTTAGAGCATCTGAAGAAGTAAGAGGTTTTTTCTCTCCACAACTGGCCCCAAGAGTTACCCCAACGGCAGCGGAACCTAATAAAAAGTTTCTTCTACTAAGAATTGGAGAAGTCATCAAAGTATTCCACTACGTTGCCCAGCAACAGTAAATAGCCAATTTGCCTGCAAATGAAGAACCATCCCGACCTCCGCATTGGCTTGACCTTCAAGAGAGCGAGCCCAAGTGCCTTCTAAAAGTATTCCCAGCTTGTAAGCAGCCAGCACAAACCACCAATCCATGTCGTCCACTGACAAGCCAGTCAACTCTGCCCAATGATCAATAAGGTTTTTGCGAGTTAAACCACCATGAACTTGCTCAAAAGCCGGTGAAGAACGATCAGGATCGTCAGTGTCATACCAAGAAATCAAAAGCCAAGCAAGATCAAGCCGAGGGTCACCAATGGTAGATAACTCCCAGTCAACTAAGGCGGCTAATTTAGGCTGTTCATAGGATGCAATCACATTTGCATGATGAACATCACCATGAATAATTCGAGGCATAAAATCAGTGGGCTGGTTTCTTTCTAACCATTCACCAACTTTTTCCACCCCATTAACTTCTGGACCGTTATAGAAATTAAAACTTGAGTAACCCTCTAATTGGCTTCGCCATCTCTCTACTTGACGTTCAATCCACTTATCAGGCTTCCCAAAATCCTTTAGCCCGACTGCAAGATGATCGACTTGCGCTAAAGCAGCGATCCCATCAACGATGGAAAGACCTAATTTCCTAAACCACTCAGGTTCTGAGGCATAAGGCTCTGGAATTTCACTGAATGGATTAAACCCCTGAATAGGCGCCATCAAATAAAAACAGACTCCGATGATAGAGGGGTCATCGCAAGCCGCATAAAAAGCAGGGTGTGGAACATCAGAACCAGACAACGCCTCTAAAACTTTCGCCTCACGCATCATTGTTCGATCATTATGAGGCCTTGGGTGACGCGGAGGCCGACGTAACACCATCTCAGTGCTGTCTTCACGAGTAACAAGAAAGAGATTATTTTGTGTGCCGCCACTTAATTGCACGCAATCGATAATTTCACCTTTTCCAGGAAGATCTGCTTGCAAAATCCAGTCTTGGAGCGAACTCCAATTAAGAAGTCCGTCGCCATCATTTAAATCAGAAGAAAAAGAATTCATAGTACTTTTATAGAGTAGACCGAGTTTCAGAGTTAAATAAATCCGAGTTAAGAATCGCACAAACCGACAAATTCGTATTTAGGGGGTTATTCTCTTTTGTAAGAGACTTATTCGAGGCTTATCGTGGTTTAAAAGCTTTATTTATTGTCTTTAAATAAGCAAAGTAAGGAGAAAATTCAATGGCAAACGAAGTACGTGCTGCGATGGTTCAAACAGGGTGGACTGGTGACAAAGAGTCCATGATAGAGCTGCATGAAAAGTATGTTGAAGAAGCAGCAGCGGCTGGCGCCAAAGTGATGTGCTTTCAGGAACTTTTTTATGGACCTTATTTCTGCCAAGTTCAAGACGCTGTTTACTATGACTATGCCGAAGCAATTCCTGACGGGCCAACAACAAAAAGATTTCAAGAATTGGCTGCTAAACACTCAATGGTTCTAGTGCTCCCAATGTATGAGAAAGAAAAAGAAGGTTTTCTTTACAACACAGCAGCAGTTATAGACGCAGACGGTACTTACCTAGGTAAGTACCGCAAAACTCATATTCCACAAGTAAATGGCTTCTGGGAGAAATTTTATTTCCGGCCTGGAAACCTTGGATATCCAGTATTTGATACCGCGGTTGGAAAAGTAGGAGTTTACATTTGCTATGACCGGCATTTCCCAGAAGGATGGAGAGCTTTAGGTTTAAACGGGGCACAAATGGTCTTCAACCCATCAGCCACGAGCCGAGGGCTCTCTCGCTACCTTTGGCAAATTGAACAACCAGCATCTGCAGTTGCCAACATGTATTACGTTGGAGCCATCAATCGTGTAGGCGTCGAAGACCTTGGCGAAAACGACTTCTATGGAAACACTTACTTTGTGGATCCACGAGGACAATACGTTGGAGAAATTTGTTCAGACACAGAAGAAGAACTCATAGTTCGAGACCTTGATCTTGACATGGTAGAAGAAGTTCGAAACCAATGGGCCTTCTACAGAGACCGTCGCCCAGACCAATATGACCCGCTAGTACAGCCTTAGTAAAGAATTTGTTGGAGAATAAAGAATGACTACAAATGCGGAGTTACTCAAACGTCATCAAAAAGTCTTACCTTCTTGGTTAGCGCAATACTATGACCCACCTATTTCCATGGACAAAGGAGAAGGAAGGCACATCTTTGACGTAGAAGGCAACAAATATCTTGATTTCTTTGGAGGAATACTTACAACAAGCTTGGGATACGACATCCCTGAAATAACCGAAGCACTCAATAAGCAGGTTCCCAAAACGCTTCACTCATCCACTCTTTACCTTTCAGAGCCAATGATTGAATTAGCCGAACTGATTGCAGACCTTTCAGGCATACCTGATGCAAAAGTGTTCTTCACAACATCAGGAACCGAAGCTAATGACGCAGCCCTTCTGTTAGCCACGACACACCGAAGATCAAACCAAGTTCTGGCACTGAGAAACAGTTACCACGGACGATCATTCACAACCATTGCGATCACCTCGCACAGGTCATGGTCTCCCACCAGCGTCAGCGGCTTATCAGTGAATTATGTACACGGCGGGTATCGTCTACGTAGTCCCTTCCGAGAATTTGAAGACGATGCCTATACAGAAGCTTGCGTTGACGACCTGCACCAAGTATTTGACATGATGACATCTGGTGACGTGGCAGCAATGATTGCAGAACCAATCCAAGGAGTAGGCGGTTTCGCTACACCCCCAGACGGTTTTTTTGGCGCCATGAAAAAAGAGTTAGACAATCGCGGAGTTCTCTTTATCTCTGACGAAGTTCAAACCGGATGGGGAAGAACCGGAGATCATTTCTGGGGATACCAAGCCCACGGAATAACCCCCGATATTCTGACCTTCGCTAAAGGAGTAGGCAACGGACTCGCTCTCGGCGGAGTGATAGCAAGTGCAGAGTTAATGGATTCCTTACCAGGAAATTCAATTTCCACTTTTGGAGGCAATCCAATCAGCAGTGCTGGAGCATTAGCGACTATTAGATACATGATCGACCATGACACGCAAGGAAATTCAAAACGTATGGGAGACAGACTGGTCTCACACTTGCAACCAGCAGTTGAAGCTTCGGACACGGTCGCTGAACTACGAGGACGCGGACTTATGCAAGCGCTTGAAACCGTGCAACCAGGAACACTGGAACCAAATGTTGAAGCAGCAGGTCAGATCATGGAACAAGCACGCGCCGCAGGATTATTAATTGGTAAAGGCGGACTTTACGGAAACGTATTACGAATCGCTCCACCAATGACAGTTACAGAAGAAGAAGTTGACAAAGCGGCTGAAATTCTGGTCGCATGTATTGAAGCATTGGATTAACTATCCGAACCTAGGGGGACCTATGACAAAGCTAATAAAAAACGGAACAGTGGTTAGTGCGACAGGGCAACACGCCGCCGACGTCTTAGTAGACGGAGAAACTATTGTTGCAGTGCTGTTACCTGGTACTGATGCTGCGACAGCAGCAGAAGCAGGCGCAGAGCAAATAATTGATGCCACAGGAAAGTATGTGGTTCCTGGAGGCATTGATGCTCATACACATATGGAGCTTCCCTTCGGCGGAACTAATGCGTCAGACACCTTTGAAACTGGAAGTAGGGCAGCAGCCTGGGGGGGAACAACAACAATCATTGATTTCGCTGTTCAACGATATGGAGAGAATGTAAGAGATTCTCTAGACGAATGGTTTGCAAAAGCTGAAGGTGAATGTGCAGTTGACTATGCCTTCCACATGATTTTAGGTGGAGTAGATGAAGCTGCTCTAAAAGAAATGGACACGTTAGTTGCAGAAGGAATTACGAGTTTCAAACTCTTCATGGCGTATCCCGGTGTCTTTTATAGCGATGACGGTCAAATTCTTAGAGCCATGCAAAAAGCATCTAACAATGGCGCACTTATATCAATGCACGCAGAGAACGGCATAGCTATAGATGTGCTTGCTGAGCAACATGCTGCACGTGGCGAAACGGATCCTATTTATCACGGTATGAGTCGCCCGTCATTACTAGAAGGGGAAGCAACTCATAGAGCTATTCAATTGGCGCTTGTTGCCGGTGCTCCAGTTTATTTCGTGCACCTCTCCGCTAGTGAAGCACTTGAAGCTGTTGCAGCAGCACGGAATGATGGACATAACGTCTTTGCCGAGACTTGTCCTCAATACCTCTATCTCAACTTGGAGGATCATCTTGGAGCACCAGGATTTGAAGGCGCTAAATATGTGTGTTCCTCGCCTCTTCGGACAAAACATCACACTCATCAAAAAGATCTTTGGCAAGGTCTTCGAACGAACGATCTGTCGATCGTAGCTACTGATCATTGCCCGTTTTGTATGAAAGATCAAAAAGAACTAGGCCTTGAAGATTTCAGAGCAATACCGAATGGAATTGGCGGCGTAGAACATCGCATGGACCTCATATATCAAGGTGTAGTTATGGGTGAGTTAACTTTGGAACGGTGGGTGGAGACTTGTTCTACAACTCCAGCTCGCATGTTTGGTCTGTACCCACAAAAAGGTGTAATTGCGCCAGGCTCTGATGCTGACATTGTCCTATATGACCCTGCAGCTAAGACCACTATTTCTGTTGATACTCACCATATGAATATGGATTACTCGGCATATGAAGGATTTGAAGTTGATGGCAAAGTTGACACTGTGATGTCAAAAGGAAAGGTCATCATTTCTGATAATGGCTACCACGGCGCTAAAAGCGATGGAAGTTATCTCAAGCGCGGCTTATCCACTTATCTTCATTAATCCTCTCTAAGGAGTCTCATGCAACAAATCTCACATTTGATTGATGGCCAAACCGTTGCCGGCACGTCTGGCAACACTACCGCGGTCTATAACCCTGCTACCGGTGAACAAACCGGGACACTTGATCTTGCTTCTGTTGAAGAAGTAGACCATGCGGTGGCATCATCAAAGAAAGCATTTGAAGACTGGCAAACAGTATCAGTAGCTCAGCGAACAAAACTTTTATACAACTTTCGTAATCTTGTTGAAGCAAATGCTGAAGAAATAGCGAGACGTTTAACTGCAGAGCATGGAAAAGTAAATAGTGATGCTCAAGGCGAAGTTGCTCGAGGTTTAGAAAACATTGAATTTTCCTGTGGAGTTTCTGAGGCTTTAAAAGGAACATACACCGAACATGCTTCTACCGGGGTTGATGTATATTCAGTGCGTCAACCACTCGGAGTTTGTGCAGGAATCACCCCCTTCAACTTTCCCGCCATGGTGCCATTATGGATGTTCCCTAATGCCGTTGCCTGTGGAAACACGTTCGTACTGAAACCATCAGAACGCGATCCTTCTGCTCCTAGATTCATAGTTGAATTAGCTCAAGAAGCAGGATTCCCTCCAGGGGTGGTCAACTTAATAAACGGTGACAAGGTAGCGGTAGATCGTCTACTAGAACATTCAGATGTTAAAGCGGTCAGTTTTGTGGGCTCCACTCCGATCGCAAAGTATGTTTACGCCACTGGGGCAGCACACGGTAAAAGAGTTCAGGCATTAGGTGGGGCAAAGAACCACATGATTGTTCTTCCGGATGCAGACATAGACCTAGCAGCTGATGCTGCTGTGTCGGCAGCCTACGGATCAGCGGGTGAACGTTGTATGGCTATTTCAGTTGTCGTTGCTGTTGGCGACGTAGCGGACGATTTAGTCGAAGCCATTAAGAAACGTATTCCAGATTTGAATATAGGGCCCGGAGATAACCCGAGTTCTGAAATGGGTCCATTGATCACGGAAGAACATCGGGATCGTGTAGCGGGATACATCGAAACTGGATCAACCGAAGGTGCACAAGTGGTTGTCGACGGCAGAGAACAACAATTTGATGGAGATGGGTTCTTCTTAGGAGCCTCTCTTATCGATGACGTCACCACGGACATGACTGTTTACCGCGATGAAATCTTCGGCCCTGTTCTGTCAGTAGTCCGAGTAGACACTTATACCGAAGGTGTAAAAATGATCTCAGATAACGGGTTCGGTAACGGTGCAGCAATCTTTACCCGCGATGGAGGAGCGGCACGTCAGTTCCAACAAGATGCGGATGCTGGCATGGTAGGAATCAATGTGCCGATTCCTGTTCCAGTTGGTTATCACTCATTCGGAGGGTGGAAAGATTCTTTATTTGGTGACACCACAATGTACGGACCAGAAGGACTGCGTTTTTATACCCGTCCGAAAGTGGTAACAAGTCGTTGGCCTGATCCAGCGACAAGCACTGTTAATTTAGGTTTCCCACAAAACGACTGAAAGTAAGGAAAAGTAAAATGGATTTCGGCATTGTCCTTCAAACTGATCCACCCGCTCAGAAAATCGTGGATCTAACTCAACGATCAGAAGATCTTGGATTCACTTACAGTTACACCTTCGACAGTCATGTTCTCTGGCAAGAACCCTTTGTGATTTTTAGCGCAATGCTTGCAGCAACAGAAAAGATGATCGTCGGCCCTATGGTTACCAATCCCGGTACTAGGGATTGGACAGTCATCGCATCTCTTTTCGCAACACTTAATGACATGTATGGTGAACGCACAATATGTGGGATAGGGCGAGGCGACTCAGCGATGCGTGTAATTGGTCGTAAACCTTGCACGCTTGCGACACTTGAAGAATCAATGGAAGTGATAAAAGGTCTTGCTGAAGGGGGAACTGTTGAATACAACGGAACATCACAAACTTTCCCATGGCGCGAAAACGGATCTTTACCCATGTGGATGGCTGCATACGGACCTAAGGCGCTGTCTCTTTGTGGACGAAAAGCAGATGGATACATTCTCCAATTAGCTGATCCGCAAATAGCTGAATGGACAATTAAAGCAGTTCGCGACGCAGCAGAACAAGAAGGTCGAGACCCTGAAAAAATAACTATTTGCGTTGTAGCCCCCGCCTATGTTGGAGACAACATAGAACATCAGAGAGACCAAGTGCGGTGGTTTGGCGGCATGGTCGGCAACCACGTAGCTGATCTAGTGAATCGATACGGCTCAGATAATGCAGCAGTACCTGAAGCGCTCACTGATTACATAGAGGCGCGTAAAGGTTACGACTATTCAGAACATGGACGAGCAGGTAACTCCCATACAGATTTCGTACCCGATGAAGTTATAGATCGTTTTTGCATCCTTGGAGACAAACAAGCCCACATAGATAAATTGAAAGAGCTTGAAGAACTAGGGGTAGATCAGTTCGCAATTTACCTTATGCATGATCAACAAGAAGAAACGTTAGAAGCATATGGACGGGACATTATTCCATCCTTTTCGAAATAGAAACAGATCGTTATTGGTCTCATAGCTATGAAAGAGCAGGCAAGCCTTGTTGTTTAGACAAAGAAAAATTTGTGTTTCCATTGAAGAAACTCTTCATGACTTCGGACCAGAACCAGGCCGGATGGTATTAAAAGGATCGATAGCCGCCGTAGTCACCAACCCATTCGTCGGAGAATACGTTGAAGACCTGAGTCCAGCAACCGACGAATTAAGAGAACTAGGTGAACAACTAGGGGCAAAACTGATCCAACACCTTGGGGGAGATTCCGAGGTTATAGACAGTTATGGCAAAGGAGCCGTAGTTGGATCAGCAGGAGAAATCGAACACGGCGCAATGTGGCATATACCTGGCGGAGGCGGAATGAGAACAGCTTTAGGAAAAGGTGAAGCAATAGTTCCTTCAACAAAAAAAGTTGGCCCCTTAGGAGCTCGTCTAGATGTTCCATTGACACACCTTGAATGGTCATATGTAGGAAGCCATTATGACGCAATAGAAGTTGGTGTACCTGATGCTCCTCACCCTGATGAAATGGTTCTTATTTTGGCCATGGCTATTGGCGGACGTACCAATGCACGTTTAGCGGGAGGGTTTGACTTAAGTGATCGAGGCAATCCAGGGGTACCAGCATGAAAATCGCTTGTATCGGGTTAGGTCGCATGGGCTGGCACATGGCAGCCCACCTTTCTAAAAGTAGCGACCACGAAATAGTGGTTTACGACGTTCAATCAGAAACCGGGCAAAAGTGGGCAGCAGTTCATGAAGGGATCGTTGAAGAATCAGTAACTTCGGCAACGAAAGATTCTGATTTCATCGTGACCTCTCTCCCAGCAGACCGTGAACTCCTAGCTGTAGCTGAAGAAGTCATACCGTCGATTGCTGAAAATGCAGTTTGGATAGACCATTCAACAACCTCGGCTCAAGCAGCAAGAGACATAGGAACCCGGTTGAGCTCTGTTGGAGCCTGTTTTCTTGACGCCCCAGTTTCTGGTGGAGTAGTTGGAGCAGAAAACGGAACAATTTCTGTTATGGCTGGTGGAGATAGTGAGGCATTCTCTCGAGCGGAACCAATTATTAACCTTTATTCCGGGCAAGTTCGACTAATGGGAGAATTAGGGGCAGGTCAACTAACGAAAATGACAAATCAGATTTGCGTTGTTGGTCTCTGTCAAGCTTTAGCTGAAGGTTTAGATTTTGCTAGCAGAGCGGGACTAGATGTAGAAAACGTTATCGAAGCAATGCTGCAAGGGTCATCAACATCGTGGCAGATGGAAAACCGAGCTGACAAAATGTCCGCAGGTGAATATGACTACGGATTCTCTACAGTGCTGATGCGCAAAGATGTAGGTCTCGTTTTAGAAGAAGCAGCAGCAATGAACATCTCACTTCCAGTTACAGCTCTAGTCAGCCAATTCCTTGCAGACGTTGAATCAATGGGAGGCGCCAACTGGGATTGGTGCAGTTTGATGGAAAGACAACGCGGATTCGCATCGCCTGATGATGAGAAGAACAGTAATTAGAGATAACGATGAAATCAGCAAAAGTGACCCGAGTTTTCTTCACAGTTGTTTTTGTAATTTTTTTCCTTGTCCTCCTTTGGGAGGGATACAAATGGATGGGCCAACAAACTGATGACCAGTGGCCAGGAACAAACTTTGGTTTACCAGTAGCGACAAATGACACGATCATGCCGCATTTCGTAGATGTGGTTGGGGAGTTAACAGCAGAAATTCGTGATGGCCAAAGCAGCATGCCTATGTATGCATTTCTATTAAAGAAAGCGTGGTTCACCTTTCAAGAAGCCGCTATTGGTTTTATTTTGGGGTTGACAATAGGTATGGGTCTGGCTGTTCTCATGTCGCGTTGGAAAGTTTCAGAACGGGGGTTACTTCCCTGGATCAATGTTTCTCAAACTATTCCCTTAATAGCATTAGCCCCTGTTGTAGTGACTTGGGGAAGGAACCAAGGTCTACCTGACTTATTTAGCATCTCACTTATCTCCACTTATCTAACTTTTTTCCCTGTAGCGGTAAGTGGACTTCGCGGGCTGCAGTCACCCGATGCAGCCCACGTTGAGCTTATGCATTCGTATGCGGCGTCCTGGAGGACAACTTTGTTTAAATTGCGACTTCCTGCAGCTCGACCATATCTATTCCCGGCGTTGAAACTTGCTGGTTCGTTAAGCATCGTTGGGGCAATCGTTGGAGAAATATCTATTGGCAGAAAGACAGGATTAGGTCGAGCAATTCTTGAATATGCACTCCGGTATGCCATCTTTCCCGAGAGACTTTATGCCTCGGTCATAGGAGCAGCTTTCTTAGGACTTATGGTGTTTGGGATGATTAATTTAGCGGAACGATTCTTTATGCGACGCACGAGAGAGGTTGCTTCATGAGTGAAAAGAATGCAATAAGCATCAATAATGCTGACAAGATCTTTAACGAGGGACGTGACGATGAAGTTGTCGCTTTGTCAAATATCAATCTTGATGTAAAAGAAGGAGAATTTGTTTCTTTAATTGGCCCTTCTGGATGTGGTAAGTCAACGATGCTGCGCCTTATCGGGGATCTTCTCGAACCCACGCAAGGTTCAGTTGAAGTATTTGGTAAATCTGCTCATCAAGCTCGAATAGATCAAGACTATGGCATGGTATTTCAGCACGCCGGACTCTTTGATTGGCGTCGGGTCGCCGCCAATATTGAACTACCTCTTGAATTGCATGGGTGGTCTAAATCTGATCGAGCTACTCGGTCCCAAGAAATGCTTGATTTGGTAAAACTCCCAGATTTTGGAGGTTATTATCCACGTCAATTATCTGGGGGTATGCAACAAAGAGTTTCTATAGCGAGAGCGTTGTCATTCGAACCTAAACTGCTCCTTATGGATGAGCCTTTTGGAGCTCTCGATGAGATGACTCGTGAGCACATGCAGATTGAGTTATTGAGAATATGGGAAGAAACCGGCACAACAGTGGTGTTTGTGACTCACTCAATACCTGAAGCCGCTTTTCTTTCAAACCGTGTTGTCGTTCTTTCTCCACGCCCAGGTCAGGTCCATTCGGTTATAGACGTAGATTTAGGGCAGAGGACTGAGAGCACTCGACAAGATTCAGATTTTTTCAATGCAGCCACTGAAGTCCGGGAAGCGCTCCGAGCAGTAGAGGAACAAGAGTGAATTTGGCTACTTTAAAAAGCCGAGCATTGGTGCTTTGGCCCCCACTAGCTATTGGTGTTGGAATACTCGCGCTTTGGGAAGGTGCTGTTGTCCTTTTCAAAATACAACAATTTCTTTTACCTAAACCTTCATCTATATGGGCTGAGCTTTTAGAAAATTGGGAAGTGCTACGTCACGCTAGTTGGGAAACAGGGAAAATTTCTTTAGGAGGGCTTGCAATCGGAATAGTCGCTGGAGTGACTTTCGCCTTCTTTACAACATTGTTTAGGTTTTTGAATGAAGGACTCACCCCATTGGCTGTAGCCGTAAATGCGACACCGATTGTTGCATTAGCACCAATATTTAATGCCTGGTTTGGAGTTACTGGTTCTGTTAGCAATCAGTTAGTAGTTGCAACAGTGGTCTTTTTCCCCGTGTTCATAAATACGGCAAAGGGATTAACTGAGGTGCATGTTAACGAAATTGAACTTATGAGATCTTATGCAGCAGGAGATTGGACAATTTTAAGGGAAGTCCGGATACCTAATGCGTTACCATTTTTTGCTAATGCTCTTCGCGTGGTGGCTCCGCTAGCTGTTATCGCTGCTATTGTCGCGGAGTACTTTGGAGGGCCACAAGATCGTGTCGGCTATGTCATTACTTGGAATGCAGGATTGGCTCGTTATGACGTCGCGTGGGCCGCTATTGCAGTAGCGTCTGCTTTTGGGCTATCACTGTTTATAGGAGCACTTCTCATAGAGAGGGTAAGTACCCCGTGGAAATCGGCGGTACAACTTGAAGAAACAACAAAAAAATAAGGAGAAACAATGAAACTGAAAAAAACGATGCGAGCTTTCGCGTTGTTAACAGCAGTAACACTGTTCATGACCAGCTGTGGTTCTGATGAAGCATCAGTTGGTACAGGGGACTGTGAATCTGTTGACAGCGTGACATTGCAATTGCAATGGTTTGCTCAGGCACAGTTTGCTGGCTATTACGCAGCCGAAGATGGAGGCATATATGACAATTATTGTCTTGATGTAACCATCATGGAAGGTGGCGTGGATATCGTACCTCAGCAACAACTTGCGTCTGGAGCAGCAGACTTTGCTATTTCTTGGGTTCCTAAAGTTCTTGTCTCACTTGAAGAGGGCATGAATTTAGTGAACGTAGCTCAAGTATTCCAACGCTCAGGGACACTCCAAGTCTCTTGGGCAGATTCAGGCATAAATGAACCAGCTGACATGGCAGGAAAAACTGTCGGTAACTGGGGATGGGGTAACGAGTTCGAGCTCCTTGCTGGAGCTCATCGTGCAGGTCTAGATCCTGCTACTGACTTCAACCTAGTTGGACAAGGTTTTGACATGCTCGGCTTACTTTCAGGTGAAATGGATGCCGTTCAAGCCATGATTTATAACGAATATGCACAGGTGCTAGAAGCAATTAACCCTGATACGGGTGAACTGTATACTGCCGATGACATGACAGTTATTGACTGGAATGACGTAGGTACTGCAATGCTTAACGACGCAATCTGGGCTGATGGAGATCGTCTAGCATCTGATGATGCTTATGCGGATATCACCACCCGTTTTGTAGCAGCTTCTCTTGAAGGTTGGGCTCACTGTAGAGACCATGCTGATGAATGCGTTGAATTCGTGTTGAATAACGGTTCAGCACTTGGCGCCTCACATCAGACTTGGCAGATGAATGAAATTAATGCACTTATCTGGCCATCTGAAGGTGGAGTAGGAATGATTGACGCTGATCTTTGGGCACAAACTGTTGATGTAGCTACAGCAGAAGGAATTCTTGCTGCCGCACCAGGTGATGGTGCTTACACCAATGAGTATGCCGAAGCAGCAAACGACATTCTTGACGGTAAAGGCATTAGCACCACAGGAAGCGATTGGACCAGAGCTACTGTGACATTAAACGAAGGTGGCGAATAGCCATCTTTACTAATAGGGCGGTCAGTTTTTAACTGACCGCCCTATAGGTTCATATGATGCTCGCCCGCTTCATTTATAAGTTTCGACCCTAAGAAGAAACTATGAAGAGGACAGCAGCGATGGTGAGCGGGCTCGTATTTTTTGGATGCGGGCTCGCTTTACTATTTTTGGCAGATCTAGGAGTAGGCCCTTGGGACGTTTTCCACGATGGCTTAGCTAATCATTTAAATCGTTCACCTGGAACCATCATCATTTCCGTAGGGGTGCTATTACTATTTTTTCTAGTTTTTCTCCGCCAGCCCTTAGGCCCAGCGACAATATTAAATGTAATAATTATTGGATTAGTGCTGGACCTCATTATGGGATTCGCAGAAACACCTGAATTATTCGGTATTCGATTACTCCTAGCAATCGCTTCCCCAATTGTGGTTGGATTCGGTTCAATGCTCTACCTTGGTGCAGGGTTAGGAGTCGGACCAAGAGATGGGCTAATGACCGCACTGATTGAACGCGGACACGGAATCGGAAAAGCAAGAACATTAACGGAATCTGTTGCATTTGTAGGCGGAGTTTTACTCGGCGGATCATATGGATTAGGAACCCTTATCTTTACTTTCGGAGTTGGACCCGCTTACCAATTTTTCAAACATCGAGTTTGGGCAGGATGGCCGGAATCAACTGGACGGTTTATTTATCGTCGATAAGCCCGTCTCTCCAATTTGAGGTATTAGCGCCTAGTCTCTTCTGATGCAGGAAACTCCACAAGAAGGTAATTCAGCGCCTCTTGAGCATGTGGACCGCAGAGCTTGGCTTGCTTTAAGCGTTGCTACGCTCGCTTCTCTGTTAACTGTTATTGATGTCTCAATTGTTAATGTTGCATTTCCATCAATCAAAAGAGATTTAGGTGCTTCAGCCGCTGGCCTTTCTTGGGTCCTGTCCGGTTACTCAGTGGCGGTAGGCGCTTTTCTGCTTATTTCTGGGCGCTTAGCCGATCAGCGCGGGCGAAGAAAGTTCTTCCTTATCGGAGTTGCTGTTTTTATGCTTGGTTCGTTCCTTTCTGGAGTCGCTCCTACCCCTGGATTTCTAATAGCAGCACGTGTCCTACAAGGTATTGGTTCCTCAATTTTGAGCCCTGCTTCTCTTTCGATGATTTTGCCAGAATTTCCTGCATCACGGCATTCAACTGTGATTGGAATATGGGGGGCATCAGCCGCTCTTGGTGCAGCAGTTGGTCCCACGATGGGAGCAATCTTGCTTGACTTGCTTAATTGGCGCTGGATCTTTTTCGTTAACGTACCTATCGGATTGGTGATCTTTGTTCTTACGCCGAGATTTGTGAATGAGACGAAAGATCCAAATGCAGAACGGCGGTTTGATCTTGTTGGAGTTCCAGCGGGAACACTTGGAATAGCCCTAATTTTGTTAAGCGTTGTTCAAGGACCTGAATGGGGCTACGCCTCCTTAGAGACAGTATCTATTTCTATTGCAGGACTTTTACTGTTAGGTCTACTGGTCTACCGATCATCAGTACATCCTTATCCATTGCTTGATCTTCAACTATTTCGGTTACGTGCTTTTTGGTCCGCTGCGGTAGGGCAAACTCTTTTCTCAACAGCCTTCATTGCCACTGTTCTCTTCAACACGCTTTTACTTCAAGACCTTTGGGGCTGGTCTCCTCTGGCAGCCGGTTTCGGAGTGGTGGCTGGACCCTCTCTTGCCGCAATCCTTGGAGGACCGATTGGCTCAATTGCAGACAAAGTCGGACACAGGACACTTATAACTATCGGAGGTATCTCAGGAACACTTAGCATTTCATGGCTTTTACTCACTGTAGGCAATGAGAGTAATTACCTAGTCTCAGTTTTGCCCGCCCATTTGTTACTTGGCGTTGCTGTAGCGTGCTCATTTGCAACATTTAGTTCCATGGGGCTAAAGCTCGTTCCAGAAAACCGATTTGCGACTGCAAGTGCAACACTTAGAACTGGATCTGCAATCGGTTTTGCTGCCGGAGTTGCTATTGCTATAACTATCGCATCAACTACTGCTAATCGCGGGCAACTTGAGTCATTCCGTTACGCCTGGGCGTTTATGGCATGCACGTTCTTCGCTGGAGCTTTTTTCTCAAGAATCGCTTGCCCTTCTCGGGAAGAACTTAAGCAGGCGAGCCTAAATTAATTGGAAAAGTTTCTCTACCGCGAAGGATTACTCGACCGTTATAAGTTGGTTCACCGTTGAAATCAAGATCAGGGAAACGCCGAACTAAATTAGCGACAGCAATCTCTCCTTCCATTCTTGCTAAAGCTGCACCTAAACAGTGATGGATGCCATTTCCGAAAGAAAGATGGCGTGAGGCATCTTTTCTTTTAACGTCTAGCTCGCCGGCAGTTGGGCCCCAGAAAATTTCGTCATGATTCGCGCTGCCAAGAGAGGTGAGTATCGTTTCTCCTGCTTCAATTTCCACTCCACCAACTATCGTCTCTTGGGTAAGTGTTCTTCCAGAATTTTGTACCGGGCTGTCATAACGAAGAAGTTCGTCAACCATAGTTCCATCTACAGATTCGTCTTCTCGGATTACTTGTAGTTGGTCTGGGTTATTTAGCAGAGCATGGGTTCCGTTTCCAATCAAATTGACAGTTGTTTCATGCCCAGCAATGAATAAAAGACCAGTCATTGAACGAAGCTCTTCTTCTGAAAGCCTGTCTTCTTCTTCCTCGGCTTCAATGAGCGCAGTAAGAAGGTCATCTTTTGGGTATTTTCTTTTATGAGCTATGGCATCGCCAAGGTACTGATCCATATACGTCCCACCTGAGACAGCATCAGCAACTTCTTCTGGCGTCAAGAACGGTTCCAGTGTTTTACTGAGAGCCTGAGACCATTCTCTCACCATTGTCATATCAGTATCTGGCAAGCCAAGCATTTGGTGAATGACCGCAAAAGGGATAACAAATGCATACTCGCTCATGAGATCTATCTCTTGAACTTCTGTTAGTTCATCAAGTAATTCGTTCACGATGGTTGTTGTTTGCTCGCGCATCCGTGAAATGGATCGTGGGGTAAAAGTACGCTGAACTAAACCTCTAAGACGAGTGTGGTCTGGTGGGTCAAGACCAAGCAGAGACGGCCCGCGACCTTCGGTTCTTTCTGCCAAAGGTTGCATGTGTTCTGGCAAGGTGCTGGCATCGCGTCGCCCCTGCATTGAAGTCGTTGGATCGCGAAGAACTTGAAAAGCGTCGTTGTACCGAGAAACCATTAAAAGACCATTTGCGGTTCGATGAATTGGATCTTCTTTACGGAGTCGCGCGTAAGTTGGGTAAGGATTGATAACAAACTCTTCATCAAAAGGATTCCAAGTCGGAGCCGCATCTAGGTCTGTCATGACATTAAGCGTATAACTAGAAGCGATTCGGAGGCTAAGCGGGGTTTAAGAAGAAAGTTTCTTCAAAGCCTTTTTACGCCACTCCTCAGTCGTATCTACTGAATTGAAAGTAAAACAATGGACTCCACTAATTCCGAGCTCTTCAGCTTGACTGGATAGCGGCGCTAGTAGCTTGTTTGGATCATATTTTCCAGGCGAAAGAAGGCGTAAAGCTGTGGACCGATTTTTTTTCAGAAAGCGAGTTGAATGACCAATACCTAAACGTAAAGAAATTGACAGTAATCTCTTTGTATCTACAGCACCAGGAACTCCCAGATGGCATGGCAAAGTAATTCCTGCCTTCCTTTTCTTCTCCAGCCACTCAGCTATTTTGTTGGCATCAAAACACATTTGTGTTGCGATGTATCCTTCGCACCCAGCAGCAAGAATAAGTTCCTGCTTTTCAAGTAAAGCCGCATCTAGCGAAGAATCAGGAATATCAGCATGACCGTCAGGATAAGACCCTATTCCGACAGTAGTTATGTCTGGTTTTCTCTCAAGAAGTGATCGAAGAAAACTAGTTGCATCATAAAATGGTCCGCGCTGGTCAGCGTCACCGCCAACAACGAAAATAGTTTGAATTCCCTGCTCTTTGACACGACTCGCTATTCGGTCAACGTGCTCTTCGCTTTCAACCATGCGAGCAGCAAAATGAGGAATGGTGATATGTCCTTCTGCTGAAAAAATTTCGCAAAGGTCAAGTGTGTCATCAATAGTTTTTGCTGGTGAACAGGTTACGGACATTACCGATTTCTCTGGAAGAAAAGCAGCCTGATCATGGACGTTCTTTAGAGGTATAAGTTCATAAGTCATGCCCTTAAGTAATTGACTCTGCACATCTTTGTCTGCTTTGGTGCCACGCGACAGGAATGAGAAATTCACAACAATGACCCTAACTGAGTCCGACTATTTCACCAGACTCGTCAATATCAATCGAAGCGGCTGCAGGGTTTGCTCCTAAGCCTGGCATGGTTCTCATATCTCCACAGATTGGATAAACGAAACCTGCTCCGACTGAAGCGCGAACCTCTCTAACAGGAAGAGTCCATCCTGTAGGGGCCCCTTTTAGTGAGGCATCCGAACTTATTGAGAGATGTGTTTTAGCTATACAAACCGGAAGGTTCCCAAATCCATTTTTCTCGTAGGTGTCGATCTGCTTGTTTGCCTGAGTTGAGAATTCGACTCCATCTGCACCGTATATTTTTTGTGCAACTGTTCGAACTTTTTCCCTTAGCGGCATCTCGTCTGGGTAGAGAACTTTGAATTCAGAAGGTTCTTCTGCAGCTTCAGTGATTGCTTCTGCGAGTGATGCTGCTCCTTTTCCACCTTCTGAAAAATGAGTGGTAGTAGCTACTCGTGCACCGTATTCCTCAGCGATTTCTTCAATTGCTTTAATATCTCCTTCGTGATCTCCGGGGAACACGTTGATGGCAACGACTGGAGATACGCCGTGGATTTGCATATTCTCAAGTTGCTTGCGGAGGTTTGCTCCACCTTCGTGAACTTCGTCAGGGTTCTCTTCAAGAATTGCATCTGGCAAAGGCTTACCTGCAATGATTTTATGGTTTCCTGAATGGGCTTTAAGGCCACGTACGGTCGCTATAAGAACTGCAGCATCTGGACTTATTCCTGAGTATCGGCATTTAATATTGAAGAACCGTTCGGCTCCCATATCTGCTCCGAAACCGGCTTCGGTTAAGAGGAAGTCTCCCGTATGGATGCCGATTTGGTCAGCCACTATAGAAGAGTTTCCGGTCGCGATATTTCCGAAAGGACCGCAATGAACTAAGGCAGGGGTCCCTTCAAGAGTTTGCATCAGGTTAGGTTTTATCGCTTCACGCAAAAGAACAGTCATGGCGCCAGCGACTTCAAGGTCTTCGGCGGTTACCGGACTGCCTGACTTGTCGTAACCCACAACAATTTTCCCCATTCGAACTCTTAGATCTTGGAGAGATGTGCAAAGGGCAAGAGCAGCCATGACCTCAGAAGCAGCAGTGATATCAAATCCAGTTTCTCTCGGGACCCCGTCGAGTCGACCGCCCAATCCAACAATGACATTCCGAAGCGCTCGCTCGTTGATATCAAGCACTCTCCGCCAAGTGATGTTGTTGAGATCTAGATCATGTTTGTTCCCATGAAAGAGGTGAGCGTCGAGCATCGCTGAGCACATATTGTGTGCTGCAGTAACAGCATGCATATCTCCAGTTAAGTGCAGATTAAGCAAGTCCATTGGTACAACCTGGCTGTAGCCACCCCCAGCAGCGCCTCCCTTAATACCGAAAGTCGGCCCCATTGATGGTTGACGTATGGCTATCGTTGCTTTTTTTCCAATATGGCTAAACCCTTGGCCTAACCCGACAACAGTTGTTGTCTTTCCTTCGCCTAGTGGAGTTGGAGTAATGGCTGAAACTACGACATATCGCGCTTTATCGCGACTGCTCATTGCTTCGATTGCTTCAAGTTTTATTTTGGCGGCACCTTCGCCATAAAGTTCAAGATACTCAGAAGGAATTCCAGCATCATTAGCGACATCGTTTAATGGTCGCAATTTTGCAGTTCGGGCTATTTCTAGATCAGAAGGGAACGACACAGTTCATTCTCCGAGTTGTTATTAGGCGGACATTTTATTTGCAGGACGTGTTTGAGTTTATTTCAAACAGTTAAGAATTACCACCATGTGGGATGCACTTTTCACATAGTGGGAAATTCTCTATTCAAAGGCATCAGGAATTTCTTTTTTACGAGTGGCAATGAAATCAAGAAGTCGTTGGTCGATTTCTGGATCCATCTCGGGAGCTTCGTAAGCCGCCAGCGTTTCTTTCCAAACTTTGTTGGCTCGTTGCACGATGTCAAGGCTGCCGTCTTCTTCCCACTGTTCAAAGCTGTCGTTGTTTGCGAGTTCTGACCGAGCGAAGGCAGTTTCAAAATTATTGTAAGTGTGTGCAGCTCCTAAGAAATGTTGTCCAGGACCAGTCTCCCGTATGGCATCCATGGCTTGCCCGTTTTCAGAAAGGTCTACTCCAGACACAAACTTTGCTAAGAGTCCGCACTGGTCGGCGTCAATAATAAATTTTTCATACCCCATTGTTAGCCCGCCTTCAAGCCAACCTGCAGAGTGCAGTATGAAGTTAGCTCCAGCATTTACTGCTGGAAGCATAGTTGACATGCTCTCAGCAGCAGCCTGAGCATCAGGAATCTTTGAAGCACATAGATTTCCTCCTGACCTAAATGGGACTCCCAAGCGTCTTGCCAATGCAGCTACGGTGTACAGCACTAGAGCAGGTTCTGGAGTTCCAAAAGTAGGAGCTCCAGTTTGCATTGACATTGAAGATGCAAAGGACCCAAAAATTACTGGGGCACCTGGTCTGACGAGTTGGACGAAAGTCATGCCGGCAAGAGCTTCGGCCAGAGTTTGTGCGGCTACTCCTGCAACAGTTACTGGAGCCATGGCTCCGGCGAGAATAAAGGGGCTAATCATGGTTGCCTGCATACTCTTGGCGTAGGTTTCAGCTGCGCCAAGCATTGTGGCATCCCAAGCCATGGGAGAATTAGCATTTATTAGGCTTGTCATCACCGTGTTCTCTTCGACGAATTGATCACCGAAAACTATTTTGGCCATGTCTATGGAGTCTTGTGATCGTTCTGCCGCTGTGACAGAACCCATAAATGGTTTATCGCTATACCGGAGATGAGCATAAATCATGTCAAGATGACGATGGGATACCGGTACATCAACTGGTTCACAAATAGTCCCGCCTGATAAATGCATATGAGGGTTCATATAGGCCAATTTGACGAAGTTATTAAAATCTTCAATTGTTGCATACCTTCGACCATTATCGAGATCTCGGACAAAGGGAGGTCCATAAGCAGGAACGAATACCATTGAATTCCCACCTATTTCCACAGATCTACTTGGGTTCCTAGCGTGGTGAGTGTATGTGGCAGGAGCAGAACTAGTGACAATTTCACGACACATGCCTCGTGGGAAACGGACTCGTTCTCCGTCAATTTGAGCTCCAGCATTCTTTAGTAGGTCTAGTGCTGATGGATAGTCGCTGAAATTCATCCCGATCTCTTCCAAAATCGTGTCAGCATTGTATTCAATGGTGGATAAGCCTTCGTCAGAGACAACTTCCATCGGGTTTATAGATCTTGTTAGGTAAGGATTAGTTTCTTCAGTGGCGTTCTTTCGAATTGACTGTCGTGCAGAACGACCTCCTGATCTGCGCCTAGGAGTATCACTCATTTTTATTTCCTTTCACGAGTACTGCGGTTACGCCGTCGTCTCGGGCTTTGATTCTCTGAAGATTTCATTTCTCTCTCTGGCAATGTAACCACTTTTGACAGTTCTGGGTACTCAGCGGATAGATGGGGTATTGCCATAGCTTCAACAAAATGTTTTTGGAAGTCGGGTTCAGTAGCGGTCTCAACTTTTTCAATCTCATCAACAATGCCTTGAATCTCTTTTCGCGCTTGGCCAGAGAGTAGAGCAATAACCGCACCAGTACCCGCTGCATTGCCTACAGCTTTAACATGATCTTGATTACAGTCTGGAATCAAACCTAAAACTGTGGCATGAACAGTATCTATATGACTACCAAATGCTCCAGCAAGATGTATGTGGTCAACTTTTTCAATTTCAAGATGGTCCATGAGTAAACGGATACCAGCGTAAAGAGCAGCCTTAGCTAGTTGAATAGCCCTAATGTCATTTTGTGTAATAAAAATAGAAGATTCGTCTTCGTCTGACTTGTAGAGAAGATATTGAACAGTCCTTTCGTTGGGTTGCAATCGTGAAGAAGACAAAGATCCTGGCCCTCCTATGACTCCATCCTCACTTATGAGTCCTGCAAGGTACATTTCTGCGACAACTTCAATAATTCCTGATCCGCAAATCCCAGTTACTCCTGTAGTCGAGGTAGCTTCAGCGAACCCTTCTTCATTTGACCACTTGTCTACTCCCAGTACCTTGATACGAGGCTCTCCAGTTTTTGAATCTATTCGGACTCTTTCAATTGCGCCTGGAGTAGCTCTTTGTCCAGCGCTAATTTGAGCTCCTTCAAATGCAGGTCCTGTTGGACTAGAAGCCGCCAGAACACGGTTTCTCCCTGAAAGCACAATTTCTGCGTTTGTTCCCACATCTACGACGGCAATCACTTCATCTTGTTCGTAGTCTTGTAAACGGGTTGCTAGTATTACTGCTGCTGTATCGGCTCCAACATGTCCAGCAATACACGGAAGAACATGAACGCGAGATGCGGGATGGCAAGAAAGATCTAGTTCATTTGCTGAGAAATCTGCGGCGTCTTTAAGCCCGAGAATAAATGGAGCCTGTCCAAGTGGTATTGGGTCAAGACCGAGGAAAAGATGATGCATTACTGGATTGCCCACAATAGTAATTTCTAGGACTTCTTCTTTTTGCGCTCCGGACTCTTCGCATAGTTCTTGGATTAAAGAATCTAAAGTTTCACGAACAGCTTCAGTCATTTCAACTTCTCCGCCCGGGTTCATCATTGCGTAGGAAACTCGACTCATTAAATCTTCGCCAAAACGTATCTGCGGGTTCATCACTCCTGCTGTAGCCAGAACAGTTCCGGAGGTTAAGTCACAAAGGTGACCAGCAATAGTTGTTGACCCCACATCAACACCTACTCCTAAAACACGTTCTTGTAATCCAGGCCAGATAGAGACAACTTTTTCCATGTCTCGAATGCCTACGGTCAAGGTCTTTAAGTTGTCTAAGCAACCATGACCAGTCCGCATCGTTTCTGCTTCTAGGACTAAATTCTCTAATCCCCATTGTTCAGCTAAAGCTTCAAGAATTTTTTCTTCCAAATTAGAGGTTTCAACTGCTTCTAATTCGATGAGGCATAACTTAAAAACAGGGTCAAGGGTGATTTCGCCTAAATCAATGTCTTTGCGAATTACCTGCCGGTGTACTTGGCTTTCTTCCGGCACGTCAATGACTACGTCGCCATGAATAATAGCGGAGCAACCTAATCGATTGGTTTCTCTGAGTGGACGTCTCCCTTTATAAGAGGACTCTTTGCCTCCTGATGGAGATAATGCACTTTGTTTAGAAGAGATACCGTGTTTGGCAAATTCACCAAACATCGGTTGAACTTGGCATCGACCGCAAATCCCTCGTCCGCCACAGACGGAATCAAGGTCAACACCGAGTTGTCTTGCTGCATCAAGAACAGTCATCCCATCGGTGAATTCGCCTCTTAACCCAGAGGGTGTAAAAACGACAAGATGCTCTTCACTCATTAGATGGGGTGGTCATGACTGGGTCATGGGCTAGTGACTCGGACGACGACGCCCACCACGTCGTTCGCGTGCGGGAGAAGAAGGGTCTCTGTTGTTTTTAATCCATTGCGCACAATCGGTATCAGCTCCAATAAGAACGTCTGCGCCTTGAATCGCAGTTTTAACTTCTGCATGGAGAGGATTCATGATTGCGGAAGTCATGCCATGGCTTATTGCCATGGCGATGAAAGTACCAGTTATTGCATGACGATTTGGTAAACCAAAACTTACATTTGATGCTCCACATGTGGTATTTACTTTTAGTTCATCGCGCAAGCGACGGACTAAAGCAAAAACTTGTTGACCAGCGGTACCCATTGCCCCGATCGGCATCACTAATGGATCTACTACTACGTCTTCAGCGGGAATTCCATGGTCGGAAGCTCGTCGGACAATGCGCTGGGCAACTTCAAATCGAACATTTGGATCTTCGGAGATTCCGGTGTCATCGTTGGATATAGCAACCACTGCAGCGCCGTGCTTTGCAACAAGTGGAAGCACTCTTTCCATTACTGCTTCTTCTCCGGTGACTGAATTAACTAAAGCTTTGCCTTTGTAAACAGATAATCCAGCTTCTAAGGCTTCAATAATCGAAGAATCAATTGATAACGGGACGTCTGTAATTGATTGAACTAGTTCAATTGACTTAGAAAGTAGAGCTGGCTCATCTGCCAGAGGGATTCCAGCATTTATATCTAACATTTGTGCGCCTGCTTCTACTTGAGCAATTGCATCAGCTTCAACTCGACTAAAGTCGCCGGCTTTCATTTCTTCTGCGAGAAGTTTTCGCCCAGTTGGATTTATACGTTCGCCTATCATGACAAATGGGCGGCCAAAGCCGATCATTAGTTCTTTAGTTGCGGAGCTTAAAAGGGTGTCAGTCACTGGTTTTTCCTAACGGCTATTTACCACTTGATGGTTCGACGCCTCCGGAGCGTACGAGGTTTTTTACGCGTTCAGGCGGATAAGCCGATTCAATTTTTTTAACTTCTTCCGCTACCGTAGCGGCAAGATCAGTTCCACAATTTTGTGTTTCTCTCCGCCACTGCCTCACGTAGTCGTCTGTTGAAGATAATCCGGCGACCATAGCGGCTTGATCAATTGCTAATTGAAAGCGTGAATCTAGTAATGCTTTCTCTCTGACTCTCCCGCTTTGAGCCGTGATTTGAGCAGGAATGTCCCGCCAATAGATTGTTATTAGAGAAGAAGCCATATCAAGAAATTTCATTTAATTGTTGTTTAGGAGATGGTCCAAGATTGATAATGTTTGAGCCTAAATCTCCATAACCTGTGTAAAAAAGTTCAAATTTTAGACCAAGGCGTTCTGCCGCATCACGTGCTTTTTGTTCGATTTCTGGGTCATTAGTCTGAGCCAAGTAAACGAGACGAGTGTAGGCACCAAAATAATCTTTAAGCAGTTCAGGGTGGCGATCAAGCCAAAGCGCCTGAATTACTAAACGGTCAAAGTGTCGTGTGAGATAGTCCGTGAGATAAAAGGTTCCAATTTCTGCATCTTGTATTTCGCTAAATTGTTTACTTCCAGCAAAGAATTCATAGCAGTGGGCTCCTGGAAGGCGTTCCACTTGGAGCTCTTCGCAAACTTTATCTAGGAGGCCACCGGTACCACAGTCGGCGTAGCCAACATAAATGTTTTGGTACTCATTTTTTGCTTGAGTTACTCGGTCTCTTACCGCTTCAGGGATGAGTTCAGGGGTGTTATGGTAAGAAGCCGGTAGACACTCAATGTCAAAAGTTTCTAGGCCGTTGACTTTTATTAAATCAAGTAGTTCCCTTGCTAGTGCTCCACAAGCAACTACCAGAGTTCTCGATGAGGTATCAGAGTTCGGCATAGTTTCTGAAACCATTTGAAGACAACTAGGCGGCAGAAGAGCGGCGTTCCGCTACTAGACGTTGTGCTGTTTCAGCAGCTACAGCGGCGTCACGACAATATGCATCTGCACCGATGGCTTCTCCAAATTCTTCGTTGAGGGGAGCCCCTCCGACGATGACCATGTATTCTTCTCGGAGACTCTTCTCTATGAGTGTGTCAATGACAACTTTCATATATGGCATTGTGGTGGTTAATAAGGCAGACATTCCGAGAAGATCAGGTTTGTGTTCGTCAAGTGCTCCTAAGAATTCCTCGACGTCTGTGTTTATGCCTAAATCTATGACTTCAAATCCAGCGCCTTCAAGCATCATTCCAACTAGGTTCTTTCCGATGTCATGAATGTCGCCTTTAACTGTTCCAATAACAATTTTGCCAACTGGTTCAGCTCCAGTTTCAGCTAACAAAGGTCGCAGGATTTCCATGCCTGCTTTCATTGCGTTAGCGGAGAGAAGAACCTCAGGGACAAATAAGATTCCGTCGCGAAAGTCAATTCCTACAATCCGCATACCTTCGACTAAAGCCTTATTTAGTACATCTGAAGGGCTCCACCCGCGATCAAGCAAGATGTTGGTTCCTTCAACAATCTCTTCTCCTAATCCGTCGTAGAGGTCGTCATGCATTTGTACTGCAAGATCTTCGTCAGAAAGATCTGCGAGAATTATTTCTTCTTCTGGCTGTTCCTCTGTCATTGTTTCAATCTCCCTCAATCTGAGTATTTAAATTTATGACTATTTAGATAAATTTGATTTCTATTTTTACTCTGTTTATAACCTTTAACGCAAACCATCCCGTAGCGTGGGAAGATTCATATTTGAAACTCTACTTATTATGAATCAAATCGTCCACCATTCTTTTTGCACTTCCCATATCGTGGCAAGTATCATTAAATAACTGGAGGCAGTATCTCTTATGAAAATTGTGCAAAGTATTGAGCGGGCCTTTGACATTCTTGAAGAGATCTCAAAAAGTCCGGCTGGAATCAGTGACTTGTCGCGTAGCACTGGGTTGCCGACAAGTACTGTGGCCCGACTCTTATATTCTTTGGAGAAAATGGATGTCATAGAAAGAGAAGAAGGAAAGTCTATTTATCGGATAGGCCCTTCAGTCGTGACCTTGGCATCGAGTGTAAACCCAACCCAAAGGCTACTTACCGCCGCACAACCACATTTACGAGGACTCGTTGAAATGCTTGGAGAGGCAGCAGGTCTTGCAATTCCTGCCGGATATGACGTTCACTACATAGGAGAGATCGACTCCCCGCATCCAGTGCAGATCCGCGATTGGACAGGTACGAGTCTTCCAATACACATTGTTCCCTCAGGAATTGTATTTTTGGCTCATTGGCCTGATGATGCTGTCGAAGCTTTTTTAAGACATCCGTTAGACCGATTTACAGCACAAACTGTTATTTCACCTACGGTCATACGTCAGCGCGTCGTTGAAGCAAAAGAAAAAGGACATGTTTGGCTTTTTGAGGAATTTTCTGAAGGAATAAACTCCATAGCTGCGCCAGTCTTTAATCACACAGGTTTACTATTGGGGGCGTTACATAGTCATGGGCCCTCCTACCGTTTCCCTTCTGAAGAAATGGAAGATGTGATCGCTCAACGTGTCATGCAAACAGCTTCCGCTATTTCAGAAGCGTTAGGTTTTGTTCCTAATCGGGATAGTAAATAAATAGATTTGTATGTCAGCTATATATGGAGTTATTGCAGCATTAGGGGTAGGTGTTGGGGATCATGTCACCCGAGGGTCTGCTGATCGAAGTTTCATTTCTCAAGCACTCGGAGGTTTTTTTCTCGGAAACTTTATTTTCGCTCTACTAGCAGTCTTTTGGTTTGGGGGTGAATGGCGTGCGGGAGATCTAATAGTTGGTGCTTTAAGCGGATTGATTGCAGTAACAGCCATTGGGACGCTTTATCTCGGTTATGAGGCAGCTAGCGCTGGTGTAGTTGGGCCTCCAGCCGCAGTATTAGCTGTAGTCGTCCCAGTTGGCTTTGATTTAGTTTTTGGACAGGTTCCTTCGAATCAAATTTTGGTTGGAATTACTATCGGAATTGTTTCAGTTTTGTTTATTTCCTTTAATCCTTTATTTAGCGGTAATTTACGACGAGGTATCGGATTTAGCGTTATAGCTGGACTTAGTTATGGATTTTTATTTGTAACCCTTGATCAAATTAGCGCGGAGAGCGGATTTTGGTCGGCAACTTCTCAGCGCTTAGTCGGATTTCTGATATTCGCTGGCTTCAGTCTTAAAAAAGGCCGAAAAGTATTCCCAGAAAAAAGTGCCTTTGGGGTCTCTTTTCTTGGAGCGCTTTTTGCAAGTGTCGGAGCTCTTGCATTTCTTTATGGACTTCAACATGGAGACTTAGCGCCAGTGGCAGCGATCGGCACTCAATATGCAGCAGTCACGGTTGTATGTGGCTATTTTTTTAGAAAAGAACAATTACGTTCCTGGCAATGGCTAGGTCTAACTGGAACTGTTATTTCTCTTTCTCTTATTGTCACCGGATGAGATTTCTTCACTACTAAGCAAAAGTGATCGTAAGGCCATTTTTATGGTTGACTTTCTTGTGGAGTAGGTATGATCCAAATCCGTGGTTAGAACATGATTCAAGTTTTAATTTTTTAAATATTAACTCCGCCCGAATAGGAGAAAAAATGAGTGAGTTTCCGACTAAAGCCAAAGTTGTGGTTATTGGAGCAGGCATTGTCGGTAATTGTCTTGTGGGCCATCTTGCCCGATTAGGTTGGAAAGATATTGTTCTTTTAGATAAAGGACCTCTTCCAAATCCTGGGGGCTCTACTGGCCATGCCTCAAACTTTATTTTTCCTGTTGATCACAACAAAGAAATGGCTTTACTTGGAGAGCAAAGCGCTAACCAGTATCGAGATTTAGATCTTTCAGTTGATTCTGGCGGAATTGAGGTTGCACGTACAGAAGAGCGCATGGACGAACTTGATCGCCGTATGACTTCGGCAAAAGCTTGGGGCATTGAAGCTCATCTTCTTTCTCCAGCAGAAGTAAAAGAACTCGTTCCTTTCATAAATGATGACGTCATTCTTGGTGGCTTCTATTGCCCAACCGTTTCAGTAGTTGATTCGTTAGAAACAGGAACTGTTATGAGGAAAGAAGCTATAGAGACAGCAGGATGTCAGGTTTTTGCTAATACCGAAGTTTTAGATGTTGTGACCTCTGAACAGCCTGGCGGGATAACTCAAGTTGAAGCAGTAGTTACTGATAAAGGAAGAATTGAAGCAGAGTACGTCGTTATTGCATGTGGAGTATGGTCAAACCGTATAGCAAACATGGCAGGAGCAACCATTCCTTTAGCTCCCGTAGTGCACCAGATGGCTGATGTTGGACCTATGGATATTTTGGCCGAGACAAATAACGAGATCGGATATCCGATTGTTCGTGACATGGATACTTTCTGTTACGAACGACAATCATCAGGATCAATGGAAGTCGGTTCCTACGGGCATCGAGCCATCATCCATCATCCAGACACAATCCCATCAAACGAAGAAGCAGCATTATCCCCTACAGAGATGCCATTTACCCCAGACGATTTTGATGATCAGATGGAAACAGCAATCGAACTAATGGACATGCTTGGTGACGCTGAAATTAAATACGCGATCAATGGACTTCTTTCCCTTACTCCTGATGGCATGCCATGCCTTGGAGAAACCACAGAGGTAAGAAATCTTTGGTCCGCTGCAGCTGTCTGGGTAAAAGAGGGTCCAGGAATGGCTCAAGTCGTAGCCGAATGGATGACCTATGGATACCCACGAGTAATTGACGTACACGGTGCGGATATCGCTCGCTTCTATGACGGTGAACGTTCCGAAGACCACATTTGGTCTCGTGCTGATGAAAGTTTCATTAAGACATATGGCATTGTTCATCCAAGTGAGCAATGGGGAGGGCAACGAAATATTGATGTCGGACCCTACTTCTCACGACAAGAAGATCTTGATGCGATGTTCTTTCAAGCTAGAACTTGGGAACGACCACAATGGTACGGAGCAAACGCTGACCTTGTAGACCGTTACGACCTCAAAGAAAGAGAAGTTGAATGGGATAACCGCTGGTGGAGCCCCATCACAGTAGGAGAACATCTTAACCTTCGTGAAAACTGTGGGTTAGTAGATCTCAGCGCTTTTCAAATTTACACACTCGAAGGAGAGGGTGCAGTCGAATACGCGGACTATCTCGCTGTAAACAAAGTTGATGTCCCAGTGGGTCGATCAATTTACACTCCATGGCTAAATCAAGATGGCGGCTTCCATTCTGACTTAACCATGATGCGTTTGGCCGAAGATAAAGTAGCTATAGTCACCGGCGTATTTGACGGAGGGCGCGACTCCTTCTGGGTCAACCGACACATGCCAACAGACGGATCAGTTAAATTCACGAATCTAACTCACAAAATAACCACTCTCGGCCTGTGGGGCCCCAACGCCCCAGCCACTTTGGCGCAATTAACTGACCATGATCTCACTCAAGAAGGATCCTCATATGGATCAATCGTTGAAGTAGATATTGCTGGATTACCTTGCCGCATATTCCGCATTTCCTATGTAGGAGACACCGGATGGGAAATTTACACCGACTGGGATAATGGCCCTGCCCTCTGGGATGCCCTAATGACGGCTGGAGCGGATCTCGGCATCCGAGCAACAGGTGGTGGAGTTTATGGATCCTCTGGACGGATTGAAAAAGGCTATCGACTCATGGGCGCTGAATTAGAAAGCGAATACAATCCACTTGAAGCAGGTTTGGCTCGACCAAAGGTCAAAGCAGCTGATTTCATAGGAAAAGAGGCTTACCTAGCAGCCCGTGAAAAAGGTGAACCAGAGGTAGCGATGTGCACACTCACTGTTGAGGATCTTGCTGACAGTCAAGGACGGTCCCGATACCCACAAGGCGGAAACGAACCTATCTTGACTGCTGCCGGAGAACGAATCGTTGATTCACATGGGCGAGCAAGTCGAGTTACTTCAGCCGGGTATGGGCCATCAGTTGGTAAGCATCTATTAATGGCTTATTTACCAACTGAACTAGCGGTTCCAGGAACTGACCTTCAAGTCATGTACATGAATGAGATGTATCCAGTAAAAGTTGGATCTACAGGTTCTGTATTTGATCCAGAAGATTCACGTCTGAAATCATAAGGACAGTTCATGCGTCTTTTAGTCTGTGTAAAACGAGTACCAGCACCTGGAGCTCGAATAAACATAACCGCCGATGAGCAAGACGTTGATGCAGCTCATCTCGGTTTTACAACAAGTCCCCATGAAGAATGCGCCCTCGAAGAAGCCGTTCAAATTGTTGAGAACCACGGGGGAGAAGTAACTGTTCTAACCCTCGGGCCTGCTGAAGCAGAAGAACAGTTGCGTTATGCAGCGAGTGTAGGGGCCCATCACTTTGTACTGCTCCCTGTCACAGAAGTTGATTGGGATCCACAAAGAACTGCTAGCGCGTTAACAAAAGCGATTCAAGATCTAGAACAAGGCAACGAACCATTTGATCTTGTTTTGTTTGGAAATGAATCGGCAGACTCTGGCGGTTTCCAAGTCGGAGTTCGTGTAGCTCAGGCTTTAAGCCGTCCAATAGTCAATGGAATAAAAGGTATGGAAATAGGTGAAGGCACAGTTACTGCTCGACGCGAAATAGACGGCGGATTTGAAGTCTATGAAATGCCGACACCAGCGATCCTCGGGATAAAAGAAGGAATAAACCTACCTCGTTACCCAACCATGAAAGGACGACTAGCTTCAAAGAAAGCAGAAGTTGAAGTTAACGAACCGACTTCAGAGCAAGGTGGTCAAACCCGTATAAAGCTTCATCGCCCAGAAGAAAAAGTTTCAGAAACTGTTATTTTAGGTAATGGTCCAGAAGCGGCACCAGCAGTCGTTGATCTTTTAGAAGAACTCGGGGTTCTTTAAATGTCAGTACTGGTTCTTTGCGATCACGATCGAGGTGCGCTTGCTGAAGCATCGTTGGAAGCTCTTACATTCGGACGGAGACTCGCCAATGATCTAGGCGTAGCCTGCAGTGGCGTCTTAATAGGAGAAGGCGCTGATAACGCTTCCACTTCTCTTGCATCATATGGAGCGGACAGCATTTATTTAGTTGAACATAGTTTATTAACAGATTATGGCCCGTCAGCTTGGGGAGAGTCTTTGGTTCAATTAGTTAACAAAGTCGGCCCAACTGCAGTTTTAGCTTGTGGAACAGATCGCGGAAACGAAGTAATAGCTCATTTAGCAGCAAGCATTGACGCTCCATTCGTAGCCAACTGTTTAACAGCAGACACAACAAATCCTTCTACGTGGTTAATGACTCGAGTTCAGTGGGGCGGGTCTCTACTTGAAGACAGCGAACTTTCTACGGAACAGGTAAAGATATTCACCGTTGTCCATCATGGAATAGAAGCAGAGCAGTCCGAGTCTTCAAATTCAGGACAACAAGAATCTTTCACTCCAGAACTTGACGAATCAGTGGGTCAGACCATCGTTGCAGATCGGGTAGTTCTAACTCAGGGAATCACACTTTCGACTTCTCCAGTAGTGGTCGGCGGTGGACGTGGTGTTGGTTCAGCAGAAGCCTTTGCGCCGCTAGAAGAACTAGCCGAAGAATTAAATGGAGTAGTTGGATGTTCTCGAGCAGTCACAAATAATGGCTGGAGGCCACATTCTGACCAAGTAGGGCAAACCGGTACTCGTATTGCCCCACAGATATATATAGCGAATGGAATTTCAGGAGCGATTCAACATTGGGTTGGAGCTATGGCTGCTAAAAATATTCTCGCTATAAATATTGATCCAGAAGCCAACATGGTAGCTAAAGCTGGGTATGCAGTTATTGGGGACCTGCATCAAGTCGTACCAGCAGTCTTAGAGGAAATTAGACGTCGGAAATCCTAAGATTTAGATTTCGTAAACTTGTTCAGGGATCTGTTCAAGAGTTACCGGTGTGATCTTCTGATTAAAACGTAAGGGAACCCAGCCTCGTAAAGAATTAATCATCCAAATTGTTGACGCTTTATCTAGATCAGAACGATGGATAACGTTTTCGGTTATCGCACCTTCATCTATTAACTGTCGTCTAAAGGTGCCTGGAAGTAACCCGCAGATAACAGGAGGAGTAAATAGTTGTCCTTCCATCTCTATCACGAGGTTTCCTGTTGTCGTTTCAGTTAATTCTCCTCGTTCGTTCCAAAGTAAAACGTCTGGAGAGTCTGGAAAACGATTTCTAGCCTCATCATAAATTTCTCGCATAGTTGTTTTATGGAATAGAAATTCATTTTCACTTTGTACCGGAACAACATCTATAGGGACTTCCCAAGGTTCTGTGGTTGGTTCAGGTAAATCTAGGATTTGAATTTCGGTGGCACCATTTGGAGAAGACAAAAGTCGGACTCGTTTTGATGTGTTTCCTTGGATCTGGTCAAGGGAATTTGAAGTTTTTTCTCTATCAAAATCAAACCCAAAATGTTTAGCCGAGGCAGTTATGCGGTCAAGATGTAAATCTTTGAGGCTTATTCCTCCACTTGGGTCCCAACGCATTGTTTCAAGAAGAAAGAAGTTTGATTTGGCTCTATCTAGGACACGACTTTTTTGCTCTACCTCGCGCCACTCTTCATTTGGGTCTGAATCCCAAACAATTCCACCACCAACGCCATATTCTGCTCGTCCTCTTGACTTGTCAATCCAGACAGTACGAATAGCAATATTGAATTCCATAGTCCCATCTGGAGCAAGAGCTCCAATTGAACCTGTATAAATGCCTCGTCCATCTCCTTCTAGTGCTTCAATGATTTCACTAGTACGTACTTTTGGAGCGCCAGTGATGGAGGCAGGAGGAAATAAAGCATTCAGTATTTCGGGAAGTTTTGCTTCTGATTCGGCTGTAACTGTCGAAGTTAGAGTATGAACTGTCGGGTAAGACTCGACAGTATGAAGGGCTGGTACGTTCACTGACCCTGAGGTGGCTATGCGACCTAGATCGTTACGGACCATATCAACAATCATGGTGTTCTCTGCAAGATCTTTTTCTGATCTGCTTAGGTGAGAAGCAGCTAATTCATCCCAAATAGGATCCGGGTGACGACCAATAGTTCCCTTCATCGGACGGCACGTTAATTTCTTGTTTTCTAAAGAAAAGAAAAGTTCCGGAGAAGATGAGCACACTGCGCGATCGCCTAGATCAAGGAATGCTGCGTGTTCGGATTGTTGAGCTCGCATCAGGTCACCAAATAGTCCAATTGGTTCACCAGAAAAATCTGACCTTAGACGGATGGTGTGGTTGACTTGGTAAGTTTCTCCAGCAGCGATTAGTTGACGGATTGTACGGATCGTAGTCAAGTAAGCAGAATGAGAACGGTTTGGAAGCCAAGGACCAACTTCATATCCTCCGCTTTCAGAAGGCTGTGCAGAAATTTTTGGAGATGAAAAAACTCCGAAAGAAACAAGAGGGACTCTCCTAATTCTAGATGACCGGATAGCTTCATCGAACGCCGGTCCGGCATCATAAGAGATCATCCCAACTACCCAATATCCATCTTCTGCGGCTGACTGAGCAGAACGTATTGCATTTGGTACATCTTTCAAATCTTCCGCAACAATGGTGAAAATAGGGTGTTCAAAAGACAGCCATTGCCTCTCTCCATTTAAGGGGTACTGCAATAAGGCGCTTTGAATTTCAGCAGTCATTAGTTTGTCGGATCTACCCAACCGGCTTCTCTGTCAAGACGGCGCACAAAAACTCCGGATCGTGGTTTGGGTTCAAAGTAAGAAGATTTTGGAGGCATCCGTTCTCCTGCGTCAGCTACCGCCATTAGTTCACTAATTGAAGTCGGAGCCAAAATAAAACCTATTGACCCAGTGGCGTCACATTGTGACTCAAGAGTGGTTACTCCTACTGGTTCTGGGACGTAACTAATGACAGGATCATTTCCTGGGTCTTCAATATCAAATAGTGGCTTTAAAATCCCATCTTGTAAGCGAGATACATCAAGCTGATCTACAACCCGATTACTGGAAGATGGTGGCAGGTTCATTGTGTACCAAGAGTGGTTGATGTATATCCCAACTTGTCCAGCGTCCGGGCGTGCCTTTGAAACGTTTTCTCTGCTTATTAAAGTTCCGATTGCTGCCAAACTTTCAAGCACTTCTCCCGGGGTGCGGCCCTTTCGGTTCTCTATTTGTCGATGAAACGGGAGAACCAACATTTCTGAATCTGGGAAAAGAACTGCTTGTATACGGTTCAATGGTCCACCTGCATCCCCAAAGAGATCCAGAGCTTCTGATGCGGCAGCGAGCCGATGATGCCCATCAGTGACATAGAAAGTTCTTTCCTCAAAAAGAGAAGAAAGTTTTTGAGCGTCATCGCCCGAAACGGCCCACACAGTTTGCAGAACCCCTTCGTTGGTTGAGATTAGTTCTGGCTCTTTTAAGCACAGTCGAGCCATCTCTTCCTCAAGAGCTTTGTCGGAACGATAGGTAAGTGAGACAGGACTAGATGATGCACCAACTTCCATTAGGTGATGCGCCATGAGTTGAGCACGGCCAGGCCTAAACAGTTCATGTCGTAGAATCTGCTGATCGTCATCATCAGTAACTGGCAAAAGGCCCATCACTCCAGTTTGAATATGTCCTTCAATCTCAAGACGGTAAAGAAATAAAGACGGTTCATCGTAAGAGTTGTAAACATCAGCTTCATATAAAAGATTCATAGCGTCCGAGCAACTTGCTAATAAATTTTCTATGCCATCTCGTGACTCTTCCGGTAAATCTTCTCGAGATTTAGTGACGTTAAGAAAACTGTAGGGATTCTCTCTAGAAATTTTGATGCGCTGTTCGGGCGTGTAGGCATCGTAGGGCCCTGTAACTACTTGATCAGCCCATTCTGATTTAACTAATAGTCCGGGAAAAGGAAGAAGGGTAGCCACTATTCGTATTCCGCTACTTGAATCTGAATTACGTGTTCAAGGTCACGAATCTCTTTACATATCTCGTCAGTCACGTCTCCAGAAACATCTAATACTGCTACCGCTGAGTTTGCGCCAAGGAACACATTATTGTTCACCGTTTGAACATTAATTTTTGCATTTCTTAAGACACGAAACACTTCTGCTAATACGCCGACTTGGTCAAAATGGCGGACCGTAATAGTGGCAGTTCCTATCCGTGAAGTAGCCATATTCACACAGTTCATTATTTCACCATTTCGGTAAGCCTCTATGACTGCAATAGTTCCAGAAGTAGTTGCATCTTGGGCTTGGGTGGTGGAAGCCCCAATATGGTGTGTCCCCACCACTTTCGGATGTGAAGCCAATTTAGAAACGAATTCTGCTGTTCCACTTTTTGGTTCATCACAAAATACGTCAAGGCCAGCACGAAGATTTGTGGAATCTAAAGCCTTCAGAAGAGCATTTTCGTCAATAACCTCTCCGCGGCTTGTATTTAAAAGAATACTGTTGTCTTTCATTTGACTTAGAAAATTCTCGTCAACGAGGTTCACGGTGTCTGCACCACCCGGCACATGAATTGATACAACGTCCGCTTCACTTAGTAAGTCTTCTCGACTGTCAACAAGACGAATCCCAATTGAACGAATGCGTGCCTCAATGGTTGGTTTCCGGTTTGAGTTTCTCTCAGCAATAACCGACATCCCGAAAGATCTCGCTCTTTCTGCTACAGCAAGACCAATTTCTCCTACGCCTATAACTCCAAGAGTCTTTCCTAACAGGCCATCAGCCTGGCTGTATTTCTTTTTGTTCCATTGACTATTTCTAAGATCCTGAACACAATCAGCTAGATGGCGATCAACGGCAAGAAGTAAGCCAAGAGTAAGTTCAGCTACAGCTACAGAGTTCGTTCCCGGGACGTTACATACATAAATCCCCGCATCAGCAGCCGCTTGGCAATCAATAGTATTGGTGCCTGCGCCTGAGCGAACAATTAATGCGAGCTGGTCGCTACTCGCTATTGCTTCAGCGGAAACCTTGGTGCTTCTTACGACAAGAACGTTGATTCCTGAAAGTACATTCGGAAGATCTTCAGCGGTTATTTCTGGTTCAATTACGCATTCATCGCCATGTTCGCGTAAAAGGTCAATGTTGGACTCTGGAAGAGCATCTGCAAATAAAATTTTCATATCTTTCCTTTGGTACGCCGGAACCGGCACGATGGCGGGTTGCAGGGTAACCTCTGCGGATAAGGGTCTTAAAACTCTACGCAAAATTAACAAGAAAGGCAAAAATAATGGCCTTAAATCGAATAAGACAATTAGTAATGGGGGAAAAATGGGTCGTTCAATGAATCGGAAACCGATCGTAACTTGTGCAATCACTGGGGCAGGAGACACTGTTGGGAAAAGTTCAGAAGTACCAGTTACCCCTGCAGAGATAGCTGCTTCTGCCTTAGAGGCGGCTGAAGCCGGAGCAGCGATAGTTCATTGTCATGTTCGTGATGAAGAAACTGGAAAGGGAACGCGAAATGTTGCTCTCTACCAAGAAGTAGTAGAGAGAATACGTGACAAAAATAAAGAAGTCGTCGTTAATCTCACCGCAGGTATGGGCGGTGACCTTAATGTAGGGCCAGACGACAATCCAATGGACTGGCAACCAGGTACTGATCTGGTTGGAGGCCGTGAGCGGCTAACTCATGTTGAAGCCATTCACCCTGATATCACTTCTCTGGATTGTGGATCACTCAACTTTGGTGATGAGAACGAAGTTTATATTTCAACCCCATCAATGTTAAGAATCATGGCGGAACGAGTTCAAGAGTTAGGTGTAAAGCCAGAACTAGAAGTGTTTGACACTGGTGGCCTCTGGTTTGTGGAAACGATGATTTCGGAAGGCATCGTTGATGCGCCTTATTGGATACAGCTATGTCTTTCCATCCCTTACGGAACTCCTATGGATATTGGAATATTGCAAGCAATGGTAAGTCGGCTACCTGATGAAGCTGAGTTCACTTCGTTTGGATTAGGAGCTATGCAAATGCCTATGGTGGCACAATCCATAATGCTGGGCGGCCACGTACGAGTTGGTCTAGAAGACAATCTTTATTTAGAGCGGGGAGTGCTTGCTACAAATGCATCCCTAGTAGCAAAAGCCTGTCAGATTATTGAATTATTGGGAGCATCACCACAGACTCCACAAGAGGCTCGTGAAACACTAGGACTGAACTAATGGCCGTTCCAGATAAACCTGTGGTTGCATGCATCGGTATGGGAGTTATTGGCTGTGGATGGACAGCACATTTTCTTGGCCAAGGTTATGCCGTTCGAGTTTGGGACCCAGTTGAAGGAGTAAAAGAAAGGTTAAATTCTTTTTTAGATCTCGCTTGGCCGGCTATGACTGATTTGGGCCTATCAGAAGGAGCAGATCGAAATAATTTTGTTGTCTGTGAAACAGTAGCTGAAGCTGTGGAAGGCGCTCTCCTAGTTCAAGAGAGCGCGCCTGAACGTCTTGACTTAAAAGTGGAACTCCTTTCAGAGCTTGATAAATCATGCTCCAGCGAGGTCGTCATAGCTTCTTCAACTTCAGGATATTTAGTGAGTGACATGATTGTGAATTGTAAAGATGCACCAGAACGAGTTGTAGTAGGGCATCCATTTAATCCGGTGTACTTATTGCCGCTTGTTGAAGTAGTGGGAGGACCAAAAACTTCCAAAGAAATCTTGGAAAAAGCACAAAATATATATGAATCCACTGGGAAGATAGTTTTAAAGCTAGACAAAGAAGTTGATGGCTTCATCTCAGATCGCCTTCAAGAGGCAATGTGGCGGGAGGCTTTACATATGGTTGCGAATGGTGAAGCCACTGTCGAACAATTGGATTTAGCAATTACTGCGGGTCCCGGGTTGCGGTGGGCTTTAATGGGGCCGATGTTGACCTTCCATCTCGCGGGAGGTGAAGGAGGTATGGCTCACATGCTTGATCATTTTGGACCATCTTTGAAATCTCCATGGACGAGACTTGAAGCTCCAGAATTAACTCAGGAATTACGCGACGCTGTTGTAGAAGGTTGCGAAGATGAAGCAAATGGAAGGTCAGTAGCTGCTCTTGTTAATGAGAGAGACAAAGGACTTATTGCGATAATTAAAGCATTACGTGCAGCAGGAGTCGGAACTCCCGGCGACGGAGGGCTGCATGGAGCCTGAGGAACGAAAAGAATTACCTGCACCGCACAATCTTCCCACTGGAGACTTTTATTTGTATCCAGTAGTCGCATCAATAGTTAAGGCAGAAATAAGAGAGCGCACCGTGGTCGTTGAGTGGAGTGACAGCACGGTGAGCGAATTCCATTTTTTGTGGCTGAGAGATAATTGTCCGTGCTGTGTGCATCCTTATACTCTTGAACAAACGTATGAGGTCGTTAATGCTCCTAAAAATCTGAAACCTGCTGAAGTAGAAGTGGCATCAAGCGGGGCATTAGCTATTGAGTGGGAGCCAGAAGATCATAAAAGCATCTTTCACCCTGGATGGCTTAAAAAACATTGTTATTCCAATCAGGCTCCGACATCGCCGAACATGAAAAGTGTGAGCTGGGATTCCTTAACTCGAACAAAACCTGATGAATATGATTGGGAAAAAATTATAAGAGATGAAGAAGTTGAGTTGCAGTGGCTTCAGTCAGTTCAGATTTCCGGTTGTGCATTAATACATGGAGTTCCGCAAACAGACCCTGCAGTGGGTGAAGTAGCCAATCGGATCGGTGTAGTTAGACACTCTAACTTTGGAGACCTCTTCGATGTGCGTGTCGATTTTGATCCAGTTAGCAACTCAAATACAGGCCTAGAGTTACCCCCGCACACTGATTTACCGACACGTGAATATCAGCCAGGTATGCAATTACTCCATTGCATAACAAACAATGTTAAAGGTGGCAACAGCACCCTAGTTGACGGTTTTCGCGTGGCTGAAGAACTCCAAGACAGGCATCCGAGAGCTTACGAGTTACTTACTACTGTTTCTTGGGATTTCGCGAACCGTAGCCGAACTAGTGATTATCGATGGAAGGCGCCAATGATTGGTTTAGATAACTTTGGTGAACTTTTTGAGATACGAGCCGGAAGTTGGCTGAGGTACCCGTTACAAGCTCCTCCTGATTTGATGGACGAGATGTATGAGGCTTATCAGATATTTGAGACCACAAGTCATAATAAAAAATTTCAAATAAAGTTTCGTCTTGAGGCTGGAGACTGCATTATCTTTGATAATCGGCGCATCCTGCATGGTCGGACCGCTTTTGAAGCTCAAAGCGGAAACCGTCATCTTCGTGGATGCTATGTCGACAGAGATGAACTTCGTTCACGCGTGCGCCTGTTAGAGGGCAATAAATCGCGCCGGTCAATACTTTCTAAGATAGAGAGATAAGTCGAAATCACGTAGTAGTTTTATTTATGTAAATTTCTATTTTTAAAGCACTAATAGTTTAAGGAGCGTATATGAGCGAACGACTCACAGTGCCAATGGTAAGAGACAATGGAGAGCTGCGTGAAGCAACGTGGGGAGAGGCTTTTGAAAGAGCAGCTTCAGGATTCCAAAAAGTTGTCGAAGAACATGGTCCTACAGCGTTCGGTATGTTTAGTTGTTCAAAGACTACAAATGAGGTGAATTATGCCGTTCAACGGTTTTCACGCTCAGTGATAGGTTCGAACAACATTGACAGTTGTAACCGAACTTGACACGCTCCCAGTGTCGTCGGTCTGGCGACAGTATTCGGAGCAGGTGGAGGAACCTCCTCTTATATCGAGGTAGAAAATGTTGATTCAATTTTATTATGGGGATCGAATGCCCGCGATGCTCACCCAATTTATTTTCATCATGTACTAAAAGGCCTTAGTAACGGTGCAAAAATGTGGGTTGTTGACCCTAGGCGGACATCTTCAGCAAAGTTCGCCGACGCATGGCTAGGTCTGAACGTTGGAACAGATATCGCTTTAGCTAACGGTGTGGCGCGAGAAATCATTCACGCTGGCCTAGTCAACGAAGAGTTCATTGAAAACGCTACGGAAGGCTATGAAGAGTTCAAAACCCACGTAGAGCCATGGACACTTGATGTAACTTCCGAAGTAACTGGTGTTCCAAGTGAAGCAATCGCCGATTTAGCACATGGCTATGCAACCGCTCCAACTGCTCAAATTCTTTGGACTCTGGGTATAACAGAACATCACACCGGGGTCGACAACGTCCTCGCTTTATCAAACCTTGCTTTATTAACTGGTCATGTCGGAAGGCCAGGTTCTGGACTTGTCCCACTACGCGGACAAAACAATGTTCAAGGCGGCGGTGACATGGGAGCGCTTCCAAACAAGTTGCCTGGCTTCCAAGATGTTGATGATGACAACATACGAGCGCGCTTTGAAAAAACTTGGAAAGCGGAATTCACAGGAGAACATGGACTTAACCTGACAGAAATGTTTGAGGCCATGGGGCAAGATACGTTACGTGCAGTATGGGTCATAGGAGAAAATCCTGCCGATTCCGAAGCAGACGTCAAGCATGCTCGTGCCATGCTGGAACGATTAGAAATACTCGTAGTCCAAGATGTGTTCATGACCCGCACAGCTCAGATGGCGGATGTAGTCTTTCCAGCAGCATTAGGTTGGGCTGAATCTGAAGGAACAGCTACTTCAAGTGAGCGTCGTGTACAACGAATCCGTGCAGCAGTTCCTCCACCAGGCCAGGCTAAGCAAGAAATAGAAATCATTTCAGAAATGGCAAAACGACTGGGATCAACGACTTGGGGAAATCCTACACCTCAAGAATTATGGGACGAGTTAAGAACCCTTTCTCCGATGCATGGTGGAATGTCATGGGAACGACTTGAAACGGAAGGAGGAATTCAGTGGCCATGCCCCGACGAAGATCACCCTGGCAGCCTATTTCTTCATGGACGTTTATGGGAACGACCAATTTCAGGACGAAAGGCGCCATTTTCATGTGTGGAACATCGACCTCCAGTAGATGAACTAACTGATGAGTTCCCGATACGTCTCACAACCGGACGAGTTCTGGACTCTTTTAACACCGGAGTTCAATCTGGAAAATTTGACTCCCCGATCCGATCCGGAGATGCCTTAGAAATATCTTCAGAAGATGCGGCAACGCTAAACATTGTTGATGGCGAAACAGTTAGAGTCTCTTCGCGTAGGGGATCAATATTGATGAGAGTAAAGACAGATGCAGAACTTCAAGTCGGTCTCGCATTCACGACATTCCACTTTCCAGAATTAGTTGATATCAATCAACTAACCAGTGACGCAACGGACAGCAAGTCAGGAACCGGAGAGTTCAAAGCAGCCGCAATAAAGATTGAAAAAATTGAGAGTATGGCTAATGTCTGATCTCAAATTTGGAACCGAAGAGCCAACCGCAGAAGAAAAAACAGCAATTGATGAACTCTTATCAGAAATAGGGCCAGCAGAGATCAAACTAGATGAAAGGTTTGTTGTAGGTGGCCGGACCAGAGTCAAAGATCGAAGACGGTTGCTCTTACCCGCACTGCATGAACTGCAGAATGCCTCCGGTTGGATTAGTCCCGGTGGCCTCAACTACGCATGTAAAGTTTTAGGGATTCCACCTGCAGAGGCTTATGGAGTAGCCACTTTTTATCACCTCTTTTCTCATGAATCCCCAGAAGCCAAAGATTTAATCCATGTTTGCGACGATGTCGCTTGTCGGCTTGTCGGAGCAGAAACTCTCATCAAGGACTTGAAAGATTCCGGCTACAAAGTAAAACCCAGCCCTTGCTTAGGTCAGTGTGAACGTGCTCCAAGTGTTCTTATACAACGCACAAATAAAAAGGATCTAACCGCCGTCGCAGAATCCAATAACTCTCTTACAGCAGTCAACGTAGAACAAGTTTTAACATCAGAAACGGTGACGCCACAAATGACAGTTCCACAGAAAGGGTCAGAGGCCCTGTCTCTACTTTCTCGCGTTGGTGTAGTTGACCCAGAGAGCATTGAAGGGTACATAAAACTAAATGGTTATGACGCGTTAAAAAAAGCTTTAACAATTGGGCCGGACAAAGTGATAGAAGAAGTAACCACCTCAAAACTTTCTGGACGGGGAGGCGCGGCATTTCCGACAGGAGTTAAGTGGAGAGCAGTAGCTGATCAAGTTGGTCGACCCCGTCATCTTGTTTGCAATGCAGACGAATCAGAACCAGGTACTTTCAAGGATCGAACGATAATGGAGGGGGACCCTTTTGCTGTAATTGAGGCAATGACCATTGCTGGATTCTCAATTGGAGCAGAACAAGGCTGGCTGTATCTTCGTGGAGAGTACCCCGTTGCAGCTGAACGTTTAGAGAACGCAATCACAGAGGCGAGAAAAAAAGGTTTCCTTGGCGAGAACATAGCTGGCACAGAGTTCAATTTTGATATCCATCTTTATAAAGGTGCCGGTGCTTATATCTGCGGTGAAGAAACAGCATTGTTTAACTCAATAGAAGGCTTCCGAGGAGAACCACGCAATAAGCCGCCCTTTCCCACAACGCATGGGTTATTTGGAGAACCAACAGCGATAAATAATGTAGAAACCCTAGTAAACGTGCTTTCTATCCTGACTCTTGGCGGGGAGAAGTACGCCATGCAAGGAACGGGAAACTCCACAGGAACCCGATTATTTTGTTTAAGTGGACGTGTCGTAAATCCAGGAGTTTATGAACACCCATTTGGGATAACACTGCGTGAAGTAATTGAAGCTGCAGGAGGCGTAACGAATTCTAAAAAAATCAAAGCAATTCTGCTTGGCGGAGCGGCAGGAAGTTTTGTCACTTCCAATTATTTAGATCTACCTATGACACTCGAAGATACAAGGGAAGCCGGTGTGTCATTAGGCTCAGGAGTGGTCATGGTGTTTGACGAATCCGATGACCTGCCAGACACTGTTCGTCGGATCGCACAATTTTTCCGTGATGAATCCTGCGGTCAATGTGTCCCTTGTCGAGTGGGCACAGTCCGACAAGAAGAGGTTCTCGCTCGATTTACGCGAAACACTCCTTTTGATACAGATGAAGAACTTCTTGAAGATTTAAGTACGGTAATGAAAGATGCTTCAATTTGTGGTTTAGGACATACCGCATCAGGGGCTGTATTGTCTGCTATCAACCTTGGACTACTGGAGAGAACACTATGAATGAGATTCCAGTTGGAGCTCCCCGCTCACAAATAGAAGTTCAAATAGATGGTAAACAGGTGAAGGCCGTTGAAGGCGCAACCATTCTTAATATTTGCCAAAAAGAAGGAATAGACACGCCAACTCTTTGTTGGGCAGAGAACTTAACTCCAGTGAATGTTTGTCGAGTATGCGTAGTGGAAGTAGAAGGTTCAAGAACCTTAGTTCCTTCGTGTTCACGTCCCGCCGAAGACGGGATGGTTATTTCAACCGATAGCGACCGTGTACGCAAGAGCAGGAAATTGGTTTTCGAGTTACTTGATTCTTCTGTTGAAATGGATCGTTCCACGGCAGAAGTTAAAGAGTGGATGGAACATTATGAGGTGGACAGCTCACGAATGGGAAGCAAAAATGAAATTGCTACTGTCGCTCAACCTCCGAAAATACAAGACTCTCTATATGTGCGCGACTATGAACGCTGCATTCTCTGCTACAAATGCGTGGAAGCATGCGGAGAAGATGCGCAACATACCTTTGCAATAGCAACAGCTGGCCGAGGATTCGATGCACATATTTCAACAGAATTTGATGTTTCCTTGCCTGATTCAGCCTGTGTTTACTGTGGCAACTGCATTGGGGTTTGCCCCACGGGAGCACTTGTCTTTAAAACTGAGCATGATATGCGCGAAGAGGGTACATGGGACGAGGAAACTCAAGAGGTAACAACAACTGTTTGTTCATTTTGTGGTGTTGGCTGTAATTTAGAGCTACATGTTCAAGACGAAAAGATTGTGAAAGTTACTTCTCCTGCAGATCACTCTGTTACTTCTGGGCATCTTTGCATTAAGGGTCGTTTTGGCTGGCAACACGTCCAATCTTGAAGAAAGTCTTTAGAACCCATAGCAAAATGCTCAAGAATGGCGTCATGTCGGCTAAAGTTCCGGGATCGCAGTTTTCTATGCTCACATATAAGTTTTATGGTGTAAGAGATTGAGATAGTTTAAACAAGTCAATGAAAGAAGGGAAAACGGTGACTGCAGTAGTAGAGGGGAAATCGAAAAGACGAACTCCACTAGTTGACCGCTTTCTCTTTGTGGTGAAAGTTGTCTTGATCGGACTTGTAACCATCGGTTTCTTAGCTTTTGTGGCTCAACAAATTTCACCTGATAATTGGTTTGCTAGGTGGCGTAATCCCGGAGCGACTGGGCTCTCAGCAGATCAAATAAAAGGCTTAGTTATATCAGGACTCTCACAAGGAGTTTTCTACGGGTTGATTGCTTTGGGCTACTCAATGGTTTATGGCGTACTCGGTTTCATTAACTTCGCACACGGTGAAGTGTTTATGGTCAGTGCTTATACGGGCTATATAGCAGCAAATAAATTTTCGGCGAACGGTATGTGGGAAAGCAATTTTGCTCTTTGCCTATTAATAGTTCTTCTTCTTGCTGTAATGGTTTCTACAGTAACTGCTGTTCTGACGGAGCGGATTGCTTATCGTCCTCTTCGCAACTCTCCTCGACTCATACCGCTAATCACTTCAATTGGTGTTTCGTTTGTCCTTCAAAATGCTGTACTTGGGATCTTCGGTCCTGGAACTCAGGGTTACCCGCAATTGCCTGAATGGCTAGCGAAACAAAGATCGATACTTACGTTTGAAATATCTGGAATAAAAATTCTTGTCTTCCTGGTAACCATAGTTTCAATGACGGGACTCTGGTATTTAGTTGAACGTACAAAAACCGGTAAGGCAATGAGGGCGGTAGCAGAGGACAAAGAAATTGCTTCCTTGATGGGAATCAACGTAAACCGAATCATTGTGACAACCTTTGCTGTTGGTGGAGCAATGGCAGGAGTCGCAGGAGTAATGTTTGGACTCTTGTTCCGTGCCGTGAATCCGATGACAGGGTTCCTTCCTGGCATTAAAGCTTTCACTGCTGCAGTTGTGGGAGGTATAGGTAATCTTGGCGGAGCGATGTCTGGAGGCCTTGCTCTTGGATCGGCAGAATCAATCGCTCCACAATTAATTCTTGAACCCCTTGGAGTTCCAGGCGTCACGCAATTAAAGGACGCTGTGGCCTTCACTGTCCTAGTTATGGTTCTTTTATTCAAGCCATCTGGATTATTTGGTGAGCGTCTTTCAGCGGAGGACAGGGCATGACAACTTTGCCTTCCACGTTACTTCTAGACTGGAAACGAATTTTCAAATGGGGGCCAATCTGCGCTGCTGCTCTCCTATTTGTCTCCTTAGTCGGGATGCCTATAAAGCTTGATCCAAAAAGCATTATCAGTCCTTTATTGAGCCTCGGCTATGTTTCTTTGTTCTGGTTGCCTCTTATCTTTGGTTATATCGCTTCATCACGTGTAGTGCTCGAAGGTGTAGAAACATCAAAACCAGGACTTTCAGACTTACTCACTGGTGTTTTAACTGGCGCTATCGGCGGAGCTGGACTTACGTTGTTGATGTTAGGAATAGAAAACTTTGACATTCGAGACCCTCTAATTAACTGGAGTCCACAACTTCTTGAAGTCCTTGCGTTCGGGGCTCGGGATCTAAATTCGGCAGTATGGATCGGTATAGGTGGAGCTCTGGGTCTCGTAGGGGCGGCTCTAAATGTAATACCGGAAAGTCTTCGACGAGTGGTTTCTTATGGGTCTTTTACAGTTCTTGCCGTAGCTATTTTTGAACCAGCATTAGATGATATGTCTGAAGGTTTCCGCCTTGAGTGGCTAATCGAACTTATTTTCCAAAAGCGTGGAGGTTTAAAGCTTTGGCCAGCAATTATTTTAGCGTCCTTGATCGGACTGATTTCAGTCATTTCTAAAGGCAAAGTGAAAAAAGCCGTAGCTCAATACCGAGAACAAGAGGGATCGCAGAAGAAACAAACTTCTTACGTACTCTTTGGAATTGTTGCAGTGCTAGGGATCGTTCTTCCAATATTCATGGGAACTTATGTCAACTCTCTACTCGCAAATGTCGGCATCTTCCTGCTTCTGGCTCTCGGTCTCAACATTGTTGTAGGACTTGCTGGAATACTTGATCTTGGTTATGTCGCGTTTTTCGCAGTAGGAGCGTACACCACTGCAGTTTTTACTTCGGAGCTATCACCATTCTTTGCTCCGGGAATGACCTGGGCTCTTTCGCTGGTGTTTGTCGTTATCCTTGCGGCTTTGACGGGGCTAATTATTGGAGCACCGGTGATCCGCATGCGAGGAGATTATCTCGCCATTGTGACGTTAGGTTTTGGCGAGATTATTCGGTTACTCTTTCTGTCAGATTTCCTCAAGCCGTATTTCGGTGGGGCACAAGGAATTCTTGGTATTCCAGGCATTGATCTAGGTTTTGTTTACATCTCGGGGACAGACACTAGAGGCATCTTCTACCTAGTTCTCTTCTTCTGTGCCCTTGCGGTTTACGTGTCTTGGCGTTTGCAGGCTTCGCGACTCGGACGTTCATGGATGGCGATTAGGGAAGACGAACAAGTCGCCGAAGCTATGGGTATCAATACCGTTAACTCGAAACTTATGGCTTTCGTCGTCGGGGCGGTTTTAGCTTCTTTCGCGGGAGCGATTATGGCCGCGCGAGTAGGTTCGGTATTCCCTAACAGTTTCATGATTCTTATATCAATTGTGATTCTTGTAGTGGTGATTGTTGGAGGAATGGGTTCAATTCCCGGGGTGTTTGTTGGAGCGTTTGTTCTTATTGGAATCCTTGGCGGTCCAAAGCAGCCCGGCTTGTTGCAAGAATTCGGTTCATTGAAGTTACTTGTGTATGGAATGCTGCTGGTCTACATGATGCTCCAACGGCCCGAGGGACTTGTGCCAAGCGCTCGTCGAACTCAAGAGTTGCATCAAGAAGAATTCCTCCAAGACTCTTGGCTTAAAGGAACGGACGCCGAAGACGAGGAACAACCCGTTGAGGGAGAGGAAGCCCAGATATGAGCCACCTTCTTGAAATCAAAGATTTACAAGTTACTTTCGGCGGTCTAGATGCTCTCTCTGGATTGAATTTTCATGTTGACGAAGGAGAGATTGTAAGTGTTATCGGTCCTAATGGGGCTGGGAAAACAACATTCTTCAACACGATTACTGGTTTGGTTGAGCCAACAGGGGGGGACATCCTATTTCAAGGGGATTCGGTTCTAGGTTTAGAACCAAATGAAATAACTAGTTTGGGTATTGCCCGGACATTTCAAAATGTTCGCCTTTTCCCAAATATGACGATTCTTGAAAATGTGATGGTTGCGCAGCATTGTCGAACTTCTCAGAACGTATTTGGAGCGCTATTTCAAACAAAAGCATTCAAAAAGGAAGAAGAAGAGATCAGGCAACGTGGAGAAGAGATTCTTAGTTTCTTCGGATCTCGATTAGTCGGCTACCGCCTTGACCAGGCGGCTTTCATGCTTTCGTATGCCAATCGAAGAAGATTAGAAATTGCTAGAGCTATGGCGACTCAACCTCGGTTGATGCTTCTTGATGAGCCAGTAGCTGGAATGAATCCGTCAGAAACTGCTGAACTGACTGAACTTATAGGACGATTACGCTCAGAATGGGGTTTCACAATTGTGATTATTGAACACGATATGGCAGTCGTGAAAAATGTTTCAGACCGAGTTGTAGTTCTTGACCACGGTGTGCCGATTGCAAGTGGAAGTTTTGAGGAAGTCTCAACTGATCCCGATGTAATTGAGGCGTACCTTGGCCGACCAGTGGAGAGTCACTCGTGAGCACAGAGACAAGTAATTCAGAATCAACTGATCCTTCGGCTTTACTTGAGTTCCGTCAAGTTAATACACATTACGGAGCGGTTCACATACTAAAAGATGTTGATTTAGCTATTTACCCCGGAGAACTAGTTTGTTTATTGGGTGGAAACGCAAGCGGTAAAACTACGACACTTAAAACTCTTTTAGGTATGGTCACCCCTACTTCAGGAGACGTTGTGCTTGATGGGGAGGTCGTCAATAACCAGCCCACGAGTTATCGGGTGGCTAATGGGGTCACAATGGTTCCGGAGAATCGTCGCTTGTTTAAACGTTTAACCGTTAAAGAGAACCTTATGTTAGGGGCCTATCTCCGTAATGATCGAGATGGCATCAACGAAGATATTGAATATGTTTACGATCTTTTCCCTCGAGTCAAAGAGAGATTGTCACAGAAAGCTGGAACGCTTTCAGGTGGAGAGCAGCAGATGGTTGCAATAGGTCGAGCGCTTATGTCTAGACCAAAAGTTTTACTTATGGATGAACCTTCAATGGGATTGGCACCAGCTCTAGTTCAACAAAACTTTGAATTAATTGAGAAAATCAATAATGAGGGTATGGCAATTTTTATGGTTGAGCAGAACGCAAATATGGCTCTTTCCATAGCTGATCGCGGATGGGTTCTTCTCACAGGACGAGTAATACTTGATGATACGGCTGAAGCACTACGCGCCAATGAGGACTTGCAGAAGGCTTATCTCGGCGGCGGTTCTGGCGAGTAAAGAACTCTAAAGTTTTAGCCCGTAAGAAAACTCAGTTATAAACTTTCAACGGGAGGGAAGTTCTGTGGAGGCATAATATCCACAGTGGCAGATCGCTGTTGCGACAGCATTCCGCCATCAACTTTAATAACATCACCAGTAATATACGAAGCATCATCAGAGGCGAGGAACACGGCAGGGCCGGCCATATCATCTGGCTCTCCGGGATACCCGAGAGGAATATTTTCACCACGTAGCCGCCTTGCTTCTTCATCCATTCCTTCGGTATCAATAGATCCAGGCATTAAGGCACATACGCGTATCCCATAGGGTCCTAAATCAAGAGCCATCGCTCGTGTAAGTGCTTCTATTCCGCCTTTTGAAGCGTCATAGGCGGAGAAGGCTCGATGAGCGCGAGTAGCCCCTCCGGAAGACATATTAATTATTACGCCACTTCCTTTTTTGGCCATCATGCGAGCGGCGTGCTGAGAGCAAAGAAAGTGTCCAGTGAGATTTACATCGATTATTCGACGCCACCATGATTCATCGGCTTCAAAAAAATGCAGCATCGGGCTAACAAGACCTGCATTGTTTACTAGTACATCAACGGGGCCGTATCTTTCAACGGTCTTCTGGAACATTTCACTAACTTGGTTGTTGTCTGAAACGTCTGCTTTAATCGCGACAGCAGATCCGCCTGTATCAAGAATTTCTTTTGCTACTTCGTCTGCTATTGGGCCATCTATGTCATTGACGACAACATTAGCCCCTTCTTTAGCAAATCGAATTGCTATAGCTTTGCCGATTCCGTTTCCAGCTCCAGTAACAACAACAGTTTTTCCCTTATGTAATTCGCTCATTCGACTCTCAATTCGTTGGTCATCTAATCAGTCACGATAGTAGAGGTCTAGAAAAATTTCTGCTGATAAGGAGTAGTGAATTATGAAATTGTGCGAAAAATTCACCAATTTATGACTATTTTTCCCACAATGTGGGAAAAAAGCTATGACCTCTTTCACTTTTTCTCAGTTGCCTATAGGGTTCCGAAGGCATATTGCAACATATTGCATTTGTGGAATTCAAAAATCTCTTCTTTTAGAGTGCTTTGGCGACCCAAAAGTAATATGAGTTTTTCTATTGAATAAGAGCCCTTTGGGGTTCATTGAGAGGGATTCATGAGTAAACGATTAAGCGTTTTATCTGCCGTCGTACTTGGGTTCGCGTTACTCGCGGGCGCTTGTGGTAGCGACAGTGACAGCTCTTCGAGTAGTTCTTCTGATACT
>JAQWOV010000027.1 GCA_029245675.1 Acidimicrobiales bacterium
TTTTCAGGAATTTTTTAAACCGTATGTACATGTTTGATGGCCAAATGCTTTGCCCAAGGTCGGTGGTGAAGATATACCCGGTGTTTTCCCAGTCGGATCCGTTTTTAAGTTTGTCTTTAGCTTGTTTTATTTCAATTTTTCTCAATATGGTGTGAAGGTCTTCCTTTAAGGGGATATCTCGGATACTTGTTTTGGTTTTTGGTGGTTTTTCTTCTAAGCGAGAGAGTGAACTTTTGTCTGTACCAGTCACGCTTGCTTCTCGCAGGTTGCGGCGGATATGAATAACGTCGCCATCAATGTCTTCCCATTTGAGCCCGAGTACTTCTCCTCGTCGTAATCCGCGTTCAAGAGCGAAAAAAACTAAACCGGCGAGCATGGGGTCTTCTTTTTGTACAAGGTGAAGCATTTGTTGTGCTTCACCTTGGTTTAACCGTTTTGCTTTTTCTGCACCAGGGCCGTTAAGTCGTGGTTGTCGGATAACGCTTACAGGGTTAAAACGACGGATTCCCATGCGTACTGCTTGATTTAAACACGCGGAAAGGGGTCGTCGGGCGTGGCGAACCGTCGCGGGAGAAAGACCACTGTCGAGAAGTTTTTGTTGACAAAAAGCATAATTTTCTGGACTTAATTCGATCAGTCGAATGTGGCCGATGTGTGGGAGTATCCACTGATCTAACGCATACCGGTAACTTGTGGCGGTTGATTGATCAACTTGGCTGGTAACCATTGTCTCAACCCAGAGGTAACAAAATTCGGCAAGTGTAATTTTTTCGTCAATGGTTACAGAGTTGTCGTATTTTTGATTCTGTAATTCTCGGAGTTTTGCTGCTGCTTGTTTTTTGGTTTCTGCTGTTCGGGTGCGTCGCATTCTTTTTCCGGTGTGGTCCTTACCTAACGAAATGCTGGCTACCCATTTACCGTCGTTGCGTTGGTAGACACTGCCGTCACCATCGGATCTTGTTTTTGTTGTCATGAGGATCCCAACTTTGCAACACGGACTTGTTTTTCAAGGAAGTGATGTATTGCTTTTTTGGTGATGCGTTTACAGCCACCAATATTGACAACGAGAAGCTCGCCGTTGTTGATTAGCCGGTACACCGTGGAGCGTGACACGTTGAGAATCTCACCTACTTCGATGATGTTATGTAACAAACGTTCGGCCACCAATAGTCCTTTAAAGCAATGTTTTTTTCTGCTTTGACCGTACAAGGCACTTTTTTGGCCGCGTGGAATCATTAACGGAATCTGGGTTGCGTGGCTGTCTGCGTGGCTGTTTGGCGTTCGCCAATTTGTTGGTTGAGGAAAAGAAATCAGAGGGGTTGAAGGTTCTGACCTGCGTAAACGTTTTGCGCGCTTGGAGGGAATCGAACCCCCAACCTTCTGATCCGTAATCAGACGCTCTATCCAATTGAGCTACAAGCGCAGATGCATAAGTGTAGAAGCCTTTTTAGGTGCTCTCTACTTTTATAAGTTATTACTGGCGGAGAGGGTGGGATTCGAACCCACGAAGAGCCGTTAGGCCCTTACTCCCTTAGCAGGGGAGCGCCTTCGACCGGACTCGGCCACCTCTCCTTGAATAATTGATGCTACCGGAAGGTCGGTACATGTAGAACGTCCCTTTACGCTTATAAGTGGAGGGATGGCAGAGCGGACGATTGCGATGGTCTTGAAAACCATTGAGCCTCACGGCTCCGGGGGTTCAAATCCCCCTCCCTCCGCCACAAAATCTGAGGAAATTTTATGATCGAAACTGTTATTAAGAACTGGCATTCAGCCCTTCAAGGTGAACTTGACTTCGGTGAATTACTTCACCCTGACTGCACTTTTTGGTCACCAGTTGTTTTCAAACCTTTAGAAGGTCGTGAAATCACCAAAATGTATTTATCAGCTGCATACCAAGTTTTTCCCGGCGATGACGGTGGAGAAAAACAAGATAACGATGCAGGATCCTTTAAATACACAAAACACATTCTTGATGGGAACCATGCAGTTCTTGAATTTGAAACTACTGTTGATGGAATTTCAATCAATGGCGTCGACATCATTACCTGTGACGATGAAGGCTTAATAACTGAATTTAAAGTAATGATCCGTCCAAAAAAGGGTGTTGAAAAAATTCACGAACAAATGGGTCAAATGCTGGCTTCAATGCCTCCGACTGAATAAGGCTTTACTTTACTATTTCGGAAAGATGTGCTTCCCAGCGTCCACCATTTCCATTGCGTAATTCTTCATAAGGGGGAATTTGATAGACCGTTACTCGATGGTCTAAAAAGTCACTGTATGCAAGCATTGTTCCATCGGGAGAAACATCAAGCCCTGTAGGTTGATTTCCACCGATGATCGCATCTAAATACTCTCCAGTTGCAGTATCAATCACGGCGATTGACCCCCATTCTGGGCCGATCAAATGGTAACTTTCCGGGTTGTTACGTCCTCTGCTTGATACATACAAGACTTTTCCGTCAGGGCTTAAATCTATGGTGTTAGGAACATTGTCAACATAAGCAAAAATTTCTACTTCGTCAGTCGCTGTATCTACTGACAAAATGTAATCTTTTCCTAGCTCAGACGCGTAGAGGATTCCGGTTTCAGGATTTCCTGTTAAATGTCTCATAGCGCCGCCTGTGCGATGAATAACCTTGCTTTCTCTAGTCTCTAAATCAATAACTTCAATATCACCATTTTCAAAACCGGCAACATAAAGTTTTAAACCATCTGGAGTGACCCATAATCCTCTGGGCGTAATCACACTTCGCATTCGTTCTATAACTTCACCGGTGGATAAGTCAATTTCACTTACATCATTACTTGACCAATTTGACACCCATAAAGTTGTCTCATCAGGGGAAAGAACCATTACTTTGCTCCAGTACCCCTCTGTATCAAGATTGCGAATAATTTCTCTCTTAAATACATCAATTTCATAAACTGACGCAGTTTCCATTTGGCTCACATAAGCCAAGGTTCCTTCTCTGTTAAAAATAATCTCCACTGAACCTCCATCAGGTAAATCAACAAACCCTTGAAGTTCTCCTGTTTCTGGATCAAAAATTTCAACTCCATTACCAACTAACTGAGTGACCCATAGCTCTTCACCATTAGGGGTAAATGCAACTTGCTTGGGTGCTCCCCCAGACCTCCACTCAGCAATTTTGTGAAGAAGTTGATCTTTTTTATCTAGATAAAAAACTAAGTTTTGATCGGTATCAAAAGTGACGGTTTCACTTAATGTTTCAAATCCCTCTGCTTCAATAGAAACTTTCACTGGACTTTGGGTATATAGATCTACTGGAACTTGAATATCAGTCATAATTTCATCAACTGTTTCTATTGTTATTTGTGAATTTTCTGGAATGACATTTAATTCCAACCTGTATGGGGTTGGAAGAGTCGTTGTAGTCGAAGTAGTCGAAGTAGTCGAAGTAACCGAAGTAGTCGAAGTAGATGTACTAATTGCTTGTCCGCAAGAAACTACTGCCAGCAGAAAGAAACAATAAAGGCTCCATCTTTTAATTGTCATATGTATGAACTTAGACAATTATTAAGGATTATTCATTTTCTAGTAGTTCTCTAGAAGGATTTAAAGGAGGTTCCGGTTTATGATTTAACCCGGAACCTCCTTAAGTTTTATGCTTGAATTGTTATTGGAGTACCAAGTGGTAATAATTCACTTAAATCAAGAATGACTTCATTATTTACTCGAATACATCCATGAGAAGCTGCATTTCCAATTGAGTCAGGATTATTTGTACCATGTACACCAATCTGACCAGGGCCGCCAGCAAATGAAGACAATGTGTCAGAGAATCCGGAAATTCCGAAAGCAACTGGTCCATAAGCGCCACTTGGATTACCAGTTAATAGTTTGTCTGTTATATAGAAATAACCATTTGGTGAAGGATTTTCATCGGTTCCTACTGCTACTGAGGTTGTAAGCACAACTTCATCTCCATCAAATACTGTTAACAGTCGCTCAGATTGATCAACCATTACATGGAGGGAGACTGTTTTGATTTCAACTTGATCTGCGTGTACCCATCCAGTTGTTCCGTTGGGGCGAATTGGAAGATAAACGTTATACCAATCTCCGTTGACTTCATTTACGAGAAATACGGTTTTTGATCCATATTCCGTAACATCATCAAAGTTCCAGGTAGCTTCTGTGTCATTTGGATCCAAATAAGCATCTACTGAACCAATAGCTTTTGCTATATAAGTTGATTCGTCAACAACTCCTTCGTCAACAACTTCTTCGTCAGCAACTTCTTCGTTGCCAAATTGTGCTGAAACATCAGTCCACGTATTACTTTCTGTAGCCGCTTCAGTTGTAGATGGGGCCTCAGTAACAACCGGGGCCTCAGTAACAACTGGGACCTCAGTAACAACCGGGGCCTCAGTAACTGTCGTTACTGTTTCTTGATTTGATTCTAAATTTTTACCACAGGCAGCAAAAACCATTGTTGCAGTAAGTAAAAGACTTGTGATGTGAATAATTTTTTTGTTTTTCATTGTTTTTCCTTTAACTAAGTAACTTGTGTTACGTAAATAAGAGTTTTGAAATAACAAAATCTGACAGTTTCAAACTTTTTTCTGAAAAATAAAAATGCCGGCAGGTTTACTGCCGGCACGTTTATGAAATTAGGAAATAACTAACCAGTAAATAAAGGTGAGCCTTCAATTGGGTCGTCAACTTCCGTTTCAGTTACTTCTTCAGGATCGCCCTCAGTAGTTTCTTCAGGATCACCCTCGGAAATCTCTGGAATATCAATCTCAGGGATATCAACAATCCCTGGATCGTCATCGTCACAAACTATTGACATGCGCTGTACTGAAACTAAGTCCGGACGCTCAAAAGAGCTTTCAGCTACATAAACTCTAACGACTCCAAAGAATGATCCTTCGGGAGCTAGAAATCCATAACTAACTGAATCACCAGCTGGAACTTCTTCAGAATCGCTAGCGGTTGGACCTGGACGGTATTCAGTGTATGCGCCATCATCAGAGGCAAAGATCTCAAGTTGAACGCTCACCCAAATGCTTTCAGGTGCCATTTTTAAATGAGTTGGATTGTTGTTTTCTATGTCTACAAAAATAAGTCCATTTTTATAGCAGTGATTATCAAGAACAGTAACGATACTGACGTCGTAATCACTTGATGGTTCAGGTTCAGAAACCATTCCTGCCGATGCAACATTGCTACTTACAAAAAAAGTAGAAGCTGCAATAACAATTATGGAAACTAACCGAATAATTTTTTTCATTTTTTTCTCCTTATTTTGGTTTCGTTTTTCGAAACTCTTCATAAAGGAGATGAACTAACGATAAAAATCTGACAAGTTCAAAAATATTTTTAAAATTTTATCCTTGGTAAGGACGGTTAAGTATGTAGACCTGAACCGTTTCAGTTTCTTTTACAAAATCGGCTATTTCAATAGCAGAACTTTCTAGCACTCTGACACAGCCATGAGAATCAGGTGACCCTATTGAGTTTGGAAGGTTTGTTCCATGGATATAAACGCCTCGCGAAAGGGTGTTTTTATTTTTTGATTCTTGTCCATAAAGAGTAATGAGTCGTGTAGTCATGTCTGCTGGATCATTTTCATCAACTAGTACTCCCTGTGCACCCCATCTTTTAACTCTCTCTCCTATTTCACCTTCGATTACTTCACCAGTGTGGAAAAGACCTGTTGAGGTTCCTCCAGATCCGCTGATATTAGACAATCCTTTTTTACCTGTTGAGGTGCCATGCACTCCAATAATTTCTAGATTTCGTACAAGGAATAGTTTTTGTATTGAGGGGTCAACGACAATTATTGAGTCAAAAAGCTGTTCTTGTTTACTGATTTCAGTTATTGCAGTATTAACGGATTCGCCTAACTGATTAGATGGAACATCAAATTTGACATTTGTTTCAACTGAGTGTGTTCCTTTTATTTGATTGACTTGATTACCTTCACCAGGAAAGTTATGAGAATAATTAATTGTGTTTATAGTGCTGGTGAACTTTTGTTCAGTTTGAGTGTGTAAAACATTTTCTGATTGTGTCTTTAGCCCACATTCAAGTTCGTTTTGATTACAAAGGGGTAAAGGTCCTTTATTTTCTCCAGCTAAAGCGATACTGCTCGTTATAAAAATTGTCGTAATTACCATGAAAGTAATTCCGGTGTAAATAGTTTTTTTCATTGATTTCTCCCCTTTTAGTTTCGTTTATGAAACTCTTCATAAAGGAGATGAAATAACTATTGATGTCTAACAGGTTCAAAAGTTTTGTTAGTTATCAAATTAAACATGAGATAGACATAAGTATGAAAAAAGTTGTTTTTCAAATAGCCATGTTCGTTTTTCTTTTAAGTTGTAGTGGCAAAAATAAAGAGTCTGTGTCTATTCCGCTCGTTGATACCACCACAACCACGACCACGACCACGACCACGACCACGACCACGACCACGACCACAACGACTACACCCACCACCACCACAACCACAACCACCACAGTTCCTTTAAGGGAAGCCACTTTGTTATTTACTGGTGACTTACTTCCACATTCTCCAGTAATTAGAGCTGCAGCAATAGCGGCAGAAGAAACAGATCGTGAACATGATTTTCGTCCCTTATTTTCTAATGTTGTGGATCGAATTAGTTCAGCTGATTTAGCTATTTGTCATCTAGAAACACCCTTAACAACTGATCTTTCTCGCTTATCGGGATACCCGAGATTTAATGCGCCAGTATCTCTTGTAGATGATCTAATTGATATTGGTTATGACGCGTGTTCTACATCGTCAAATCATGTTCTAGACCAACGACTTGAAGGAGCGATTGAAACCGTCTCTGCTTTTGAACAAGCAGGATTAGGGCAAACAGGTATATCAATTACTGAAGAAGATGCGAAAACACCAATTATTTATGATGCCGCAAATATAAAAGTTGGTCATATCTCTGCAACTTTCAGTACTAATGGTATGCCTATTCCTTCTGAGGCTCCTTGGTTGATTTTTGATTTAGAAATTGATCCATTAATAAATATTGCTAATGAAACACGTGCAGCAGGTGCGGACTTTATTATTCTGAGTCTTCATTGGGGTGTCGAGTACCAATCTGCTCCAACAAATGAACAACGATCTCTAGCTGAGTCTTTGCTAAGAAACGAGAATATAGATTTAATCGTTGGCCATCATGCCCATGTAATTCAACCAGTTGGAATGGTTGATAATGAGTATGTGATTTATGGAGTAGGAAATTTTCTATCTAACCAATCAGCTTCTTGTTGTGCAGTTGGTGCTCAAGATGGGGTGATTGTTGAAGTAGAGCTAGTTGAATCTCATGATGGAGTACACGCAGAAAGAGTACTCGTTACTCCGACGAGAGTTGCTCGATATGAGGGTTATCAAATTCTTGATGTTGGTAATTCATTAGTTGAGAATCCTGACTCAAATGAACTTATTTCATCTTGGGAACGTACTTTAGAAAGATTAAATGCAGAAAGCCTCGGTGCCTTTAGCCCTATCCCCACAACAACTTTCTCAAACAAGCCATAAAAATTCTACGATTGGAATTATTTTCTTTTTACTAGCAAACAAATAGTTCTTCCTTTTGATCCCATTCACTTTTTCTCCCTAGATCATCACTAAAACGAATAGCAACTGCATATTCAACATTGCAAGATAAGTCATCAAAAACATGTGCTCGACGCTCTTCGCAACTTCCACAATCTGGTGAAGTTACGGTCCAATCGCCTCCAGCTACACGAAGCCCAACCTCATAAGATCCAGGCGGATGAGGCGAAGGTGCAGCCCACATAATAAAAATATCTATCGATCCTGGATCAACACTTAATAATTGAGGAACAGGAACTGGTGG
>JAQWOV010000009.1 GCA_029245675.1 Acidimicrobiales bacterium
TGATTTGCGCCCTTGTTCTCTCCTCCTTCGCCGCTGCTTGTACTACGTCAACAAGTGGAGACCCCGAAAGTCTTGCACCCGCAACAACCGAAACACCCGCAACAACCGAAACACCCGCAACAACCGAAACACCCACAACAACCCAAGCACCCACAACAACCCAAGCACCCGCAACAACTACCACAATTAACCCGGATGCAGTAAAGAACGCCCAGCAGCTTGAGGAATATATTGCTCAAGCCGCTGCATTTAGCCAAGTTGACTCTGCTTATCTCATTCCTTCGGATTTAAATCCTAAAGCTGGTGGGGCTCCTGGTTATACCCGTTACGTGTTTCGTGAAACTTCTAGTGGAGTTGTTCCCACCCTTATAGAAGGACCAGTTGGTACACAAACCCGTTGTGATGAGCCGTCTCTTCCCTGCTCTTATCTTGACTTAGTCGAACTGCATGACAGTGGCGCAACAGTCCCTCAAGAACTAAACATGTCAGAAGAAGAGTTAGCAGATCTGGTGACACAACTGAACACTTTGTCAGAGTTCGCGTCGCGTCATATAGACGTGAATACTGCGTGCAGTAGTGGTTTTGTTTCAGACCAGATTCAAACCCCAAACATGGGTTCACATTTTTATAGCCCGCGATTTGTTTCTGATGGAATTTTTGATCCCGCTAAGCCTGAAATTCTCATTTACGCTCCTGCCGATGGTTCTTTGCATCAAGGTGCGTTAGGTCGCTGCAGAAATGGAGTGTGGGAAGGACCTCCACTAAGACTTACCGGTACTGCTTTCATCCTTCCGCCTTCTGAGTTTGGTGTGAGCCACCCAGAAGCATTTGCATCTGACTTAGACAACTGGCACGCCCATTTCAATATCTGCCGAGGAAACAATGCTGGGAGTGATTCGTTCGTAACGAAACAGGAGTGTATAAATTCTGGGGGAAATTGGAATGATGCCATCGGCTGGATGCTTCACGCATGGGTTGTGCCTGAACATGACAGTCAATTAGGCGTCTTTTCAATGTGGAATCCATCAATCGCTCCACTGGGCAACAAAGACAGCATTGCGGAAGATCGACTTATAAAAGGCTCAGATTTTCCAGAAGGGGCACAACAATCTTTGATTACAAACTTTGCTTTTGACCCAATTATTGAAGTAGAGGTCGGACAAAGCGTCTTTTTCAACAATAGCGATTCAGTACCTCACACAGTCAGCGCTGGTACTCCTGACGCTCCAGATTTGAATGCTTTTGACTCTGGGTTGCTTAGTCCTGGAGACAACTACCAGCTAGATACCAGTGAATCAGGATCATTTACTTTCTTTTGCTTTCTTCATCCTGATATGACTGCAACTGTAGTAGTGGGCTAACCAAGGCTCCTTAACTAATGTCAATGAAAAGATTTTTTCTTACTCAAATTCTTTTTCTGGCAATTCTTAGTTCTTGCGGTAATGACCAGGAGTCAACGCCCACTCCTACCAGCCAAGCAACCGACATAAGCACATCTACAACTATCGCCAGCACAACCACAACGACCACAACGACCACAACGACCACAACCACGACCACAACCACAACCACAACAACGCTCGCCCCTGAACCACCCTCTATCTCAGATTTACTGAACGTCTCATATCCGTTGAATATTGCGCATGCAGGAGGAGATCAGGATTATCCGCACTCAACCATGTATGCCTTTCAGCAAGCAGTAATAGAGGGCGCTGACATATTAGAGATGGATGTTCGTATCACTGCCGATGGGGTTTTAGTAGTGCATCATGATGAAACAGTTGATGGAAATACTGGAGTCTCCGGGACGGTCTCTGAAATGACTGTTGCTGAGTTGCAGCTCTTGGATAACGCATGGTGGTGGTCCCCTACTTGCTGGCCTTGTCGCGATCTCGGTGAAGGAGACTACCCGTTGCGAGGTGTACGTACTGGTAACACCTCTCCTCCAGATGGTTTCACTTCAGAAGATTTTCGTATCGAAACTTTTTTTGACATCGCTTCAGCGTTTCCGGAAATGCCGTTAGATGTTGAGATAAAAGATGAAGGTGTACTTGCTTCAGAAGCTATCACTGCGTTGATCTCAGATATTGATGCTCTTGACCGGCATGATTCTGTAATTGTGGCTTCTTTTTCTTCGGATGTTATTGCAGAATTCAAACAAGCCGCTGGGCCTGATATTGCCACTAGCCCCGGAACAGATGAAATGGTTGCTTGGGTTCTCAACGGAGAACCCCTCGGAGATCATGCAGTGGTTCAAGTTCCTCCGTTTTATGGTGAAGTTGAAGTTCTAGTTCCTAGCTTTTTTGAAGCTGCAAAAACCGCAAGTGTTGATGTGTGGGTTTGGATGAGCGACACCACGCAAGAAAATTATGAATATTATCTTGAGCTTGTATCTATGGGCGCAGATGGAATAATTAATGGGCGTCCAGAAGCTATGGAGCAAGTCTCTTTAAGTCCATAGAACATCAGTAACCTAAATTCCCTGATCTCATCTCTCTGACTGCAGAGTCATCTCCTGAAATTTCTACCAAAGCTTTGTCGCGTCGCCCAGTCATGAACATTGCGAGTTCTATAGGTTCTCCGGTCAGAGTGACTTGTCGCCCAGATTCGCTGATACGGGCTGTTTCGCCTGATGGCCTGCTTAAAGTCAGATCGATATCTTCAAGTTTTCGTGCCATTAAATGTGCGGATCGCTTTTGGATTTTCCAAATAATTTCTTGAAGTTCGTCGAGGCCTTTTCGCTCTTCCCATTCTTCTGTAGCTCGTCGAACGTCTTCATGATGAATGGTGTATTCAAGAACATTCATTTGCCCATCAATTCTTTTTAGAAGTAATGGTGGACCTTTTCTCAGTTTTCTAATTAAACCTTCGAAAGGCTTTGCAGCTAGTCGCTTTGTAGTTTTTTCTGTGTGGCGAGCGAATACGCCCCCAAATATTATTCCAAGAGCCGCTAGCGGTTTACGTTCTCTTAGAACTAGATGGGCGGCCAAATGAGCGGTAAACCATCCTTCACATAAAGTTGGTGCTTCAGGACCTACTTCTTCTAATAGGTCGCACAACTTTTTTCGTTCTGTTTGTGCCCAATATTGTGCATTCATCTGATTACTCTGTTGGTGTTCCTATCAAGGTTTCACGTAACTCGCGCTTAAGAAATTTCCCATTTGCGTTGCGAGGCAATGCTTCTTCGCTAAACCAAATGTGTTCTGGAGCTTTGAACGATGCTATTAATGTGCGTACATGGTCTTGAAGCTCTTTGGCAGTTAATTCAGCGCCAGGCAAGCGAACTATTGCTACTCCAACGGCTTCGCCAAGTCGTTCATCAGGTACTGCAAATACTGCTGCTTCAGCTACAGAGGGGTGCTCGTAAATTGCTGCTTCTACTTCAGCTGAATAAACGTTCTCTCCGCCTCGTAAAACCATGTCCTTCGCTCTATCTACAAGGAAAAGGAACCCGTCTTCGTCGAGATATCCGATATCACCGGTATGGAACCAGCCGTCAGTAAGGATTTCTTCATTTGCTTCGGGCCGGTTTAGGTAGCCGCGAAACACATTTCCTCCCCTAACCCATAATTCTCCTAACTGTCCTACTCCCTGATCCTTTCCGTCTTCACCCACTATTCGTGATTCAAGAATTGGAACAACAGGTCCTGTAGATTCAGGTTTGGCAGTAAAGAAATGAGCCGAGTTCATGGCTATTACACCATTAACTTCAGTGAGTCCATATCCAGTTGAAGGGCGACCTTCAATCTTTTTTTCAATCTTGTGCACGAGGTCAGGTTGCACAGCAGCTCCTCCACCTCCTAGATGACTAAGGCTTGAGGTGTCTCTTTTTTCAAAGTCTGGATGATTAATCAATTCTCTGGCCATAGTAGGAACACCAGTAAATGTTGACGGTCTTTCTTTCTCTATAAGTTCAAGAGCTACTCCGGCATCCCATCGATACATGAGAATCAGCTGACCTCCCTGAGCAGTAACCGGGTGCAAGCAACAGTTGCAACCAGTCACATGAAACAGAGGAACGGCGAGAACAGAACCTGGTTTTGATTCTCCGGGTTGTTTATCTGACCCTGAGGGGTTTTCTCCTGCTGCAACTGCTTTGGCCCCGGCTGTGAGGGTTACTGTATTCCAGAATCCAAGATTCAGAAGATTGGAGACTGCTCCGCGATGAGTTAAGACCGCTCCCTTTGGTCGACCAGTCGTCCCAGAGGTGTAGAAAATGCAAATATCATCTTCGGGGCTAATGGCAATTTCAGGAAGTGGAGGCAGTTCAGCTGCTTTCTGTATCGCGTTTTCCCAGTGAATTGCATCGTCAGGAAGATCTCCTTCTACTCGTACACCGATGATGTGAAGTTGATTATTTTCTCTTAGTCCTTCTAGCTCTGAGTGCACTCTCTCAAGACGTCCTTGATCAGCTATCAAAACTTTCGGGGTGCTATCTGAAAGCCCAAATTCCATTTCTGGTCCGGTCCACCAAGCGTTCATGCCCACTACAGCAGCACCAATTTTTAAAGTAGCCCAGTAAGCCAATGCCCATTCTGGGTAATTCCTCATAGATAGGGCGACTCGATCTCCATGTCCCACTCCTACAGATAGGAGATATACGGCTAATGCATCTACTACTTCATGTGCCTCTCCGTAGGTCATACGTTCATCGCCATAAATGAGATAATCATTTTCTGCGTAAGCGAGAGAAGCCGCCCACACTAAAGCCATATTTGGTGGAGCAGCATCGTAAACCCGTGTAGGCACACCTCTTACTTCATTAACTGACCAAGCAAAAGGGGCGCCAGGCCCAGTCAACTCATCCCAAGCTGCTTGATAATGCTCGTCAACTGGTGATTCTTTCACGCTTATTTTCCCCTTCACTATTTCTCTTCATCAAACTCTAGAGGCGGATATGCTCGCCCGCCTTGACGGGCGGATAGTTTTGCGACCACGGTAGAGGAATAAGAATATAACTGGAGTGTGAGCAACATGATTGAAATAGCTTTTGATGACATTGAAGGCCTACTAGCTGCAGCTACTGAAGAGTGGAGCGGCTGGGGCCCAGAGTTTGAAATGACTCAAGAAAAGATCGATGCTTTTGCAGAATTAACGGGTGATCATCAGTGGATACACGTTGACGTTGAAAGAGCAAAGACAGAAAGCCCATTTGGTGGCCCTATTGCCCATGGTTTCTTCACCTTGAGCTTGGTGGCTTCTATAAGTTGGAATGACAAAGTCCGTATAACTGGATTCCGGAATGCTGTGAACTACGGGGCTGACGGTCTGCGGTTTCTAGCTCCCGTACCCTCTGGATCAGTGCTTCAAGCAAGAAGCCGCTTGAAAGAGGCTCGTGAACATAAGAAAGGAACTCTTGTAGCTTCGCAAGTTGCTATCCATGTTCAAGGAGTAGAAGTCCCTTCAGTCCTCTACGACTCCCTTACTCTCTACCAAGGGTGAATAGATAACTGTGTCCGTAACGCTCTTCTATAAACAAGAAGCCTGAACGGCAGTTAGAGTAATCAAAGTACTTAATAGACCATAGATGTTTTAAATTTCAGGAGTTTCTGTGTCCCCGATTGTGATCCTTAGTGGTGCTCGAACACCAATTGGGCGCTTACAAGGCGCTCTTTCGGGCCAAACTGCAACACGCCTTGGGTCGATCGCTATTGATGCTGCCTTAGATAGAGCTGGACTAAGCGGCGATCAAGTGGACTTTACCTACTTGGGAAATGTGATCAGTGCCGGGATTGGACAAGTACCCGCAAGACGTGCAGCTGCAGATGCTGGAATTCCGTTAACTGCGCCTTCTACTCTTCTCAACCGGGCCTGTCTTTCAGGAATGCACGCCATTCACTTAGCTACCCAAATGATTCGTCTCGGGGAAGCAAAAGTAGTGGTAGCAGGAGGTATGGAATCAATGAGTGAAGCTCCTCATCTATTGATGAAATCACGTTCGGGGTATCGCATTGGAGATGGAACCATCGTCGATTCAATGATGTTTGATGGTTTAACTTGCACTATTGAGCATTGTGCAATGGGAGAAGCAACTGAACGTTACGCACAAGAACTCAACTTAAGTAGAGAAGCACAAGATACATTCTCTGCCCAATCTCATGAACGTGCTGCTAAAGCACAAAAAGATGGCTTATTTGTAGATGAGATCACACCAGTTTCAATTCCTTCAAGGAATGGCGATGACTTCGTAGTTGCAGAAGATGAAGGTATTCGCTCAGATATAGATGTGGCTTCTCTTGGACGACTCGCTCCTGCTTTTGAAGCTAACGGAAATATCACTGCGGGTAACGCTTCACAAATATCTGATGGTGCTGCGGCGGTCATCGTCACTACTTTGGATCATGCAGACTCTTTAGGAGTTGAGCCTTTGGCTGAAATCGTTTCACACGGACAAGTAGCAGGACCCGATACGAGTCTGCTTTTTCAGCCTTCTAACGCCATCAAAAAATCTTTACAAAATACTGATCTAAACCTTTCTGATCTCAAACTTTTTGAGATTAACGAAGCTTTCGCTGCAGTCGCACTTGCATCAACTCAAGATCTAGGAGTCCCAGAGGACATCGTGAACGTGAACGGGGGCGCTATTGCTTTGGGACATCCGATTGGCATGTCTGGTACACGGGTTGCTTTAACACTTGCTCTTGAATTGAAACGACAAGGCGGCGGACTTGGTGCTGCAGCTCTATGTGGTGGAGGAGGCCAAGGCGAAGCCTTGGTCCTTAAAGTCTGATGTCACTCACCTCTCAAAAAGATCCAATAGTAGAGATCCATTCAGGTGCACTTAAAGGGCGCAACAGACATGGAGTTCAATCTTTTTTTGATATTCCCTATGCCGCCCCTCCAACCGGAGAGTTAAGGTTTGCTCCTCCGCAATCACCTATTCCCTGGGACGAAATACGTGATGCTCAACGACCAGGGAAAGCCGCCCCTCAACTTCCTGGCGAAGGACTTACGAATCGTATACCTGTTCCTTGGGACGAAGATTGTTTAATGCTTAATGTGACAACCCCAAATGCAGACAACAAAAAGCGTCCGGTTTACGTATGGATCCATGGTGGCGGATACCTTTCTGGTCAGGGAGCTATCCCTTGGTATGACGGAACTTCTTTCGCAGCCAACCACGACATCGTCACCGTCTCGATCAACTATCGCTTAGGAGCTTTAGGTTTCTGTAATCTCGCTTCAAGTTTTCCTCAAGAAAATACTCTTACTTCTTCAGGCTTACATGGGACCATGGACCAAATAGCGGCGCTGAAATGGGTTCAAGAAAATATCTCCGTATTTGGAGGAGATCCGGAAAAAGTAACTATTGGAGGTGAGTCAGCTGGAGCTTTTAGCGTCTGTAATCTATTAGCTTCTCCTGTCACTGATGGTCTATTTCATCAAGCGATTGCCCAAAGCGGGGCTGCACACCATATACATAGTCCGGAAGATTCTTCAGTAATAGCTGACAATTTTCTTGCTGAACTTGATAACCCAAGCTTAGAAGAGCTTCGATCGCTCCCTGTTTCTAAAATTCTTGAAGCACAGCACCGCGTAATTGACAATGATGGAAATAGAGACTTCGGTGTTGATGCTTTTTACCCTTCTTGGGGAGGTGAGGTTCTTCCACTTCCCCCATCTGAACTAATTAGTGAAAGTGCTGGATCCCATATCCCTCTTTTGATCGGCACTAATGAGGATGAAATGTCTCTTTGGGGAATAACAAGTTTTGATGACGAAACTACTGAGAGATACATACAACGAATCACCAAAAATTCAGAGAACTTCAAAAGTGTTTACAAGAAACGTCTCGGCGAAGTTGAGCCAGGTTGGCTCGGGTGCGCTATTTCTTCCGATTGGGTTTTTCGAATACCCGCAGTGAGAGTTGCAGAATCTCGTGAAGCTTTTGATTCCAAGACCTTTATGTACAAGTTTTCTTGGGATTCCACAGCATTTGACGGGCAGTTGGGAGCAGCACACGCGCTAGAAATACCTTTCACCTTCAATGTCTTAGATAGACCTGGAGTAACTCTCTTTATTGGGGACGGGCCACGACCTGATGCTCTTGCCCATATCATGCACGATGCATGGGCGACTTTCATAAAAGTTGGTGATCCTTCAACTGAAAGACTTGGAGAATGGCCAATTTACGACTCTGAAACCAGAACCGTAATGAACTTTGACGATGAATGTTCTCTTTTGTTTGATCCAGAAGCTGAAGAAAGAATGCTCTGGCATCAACTCCGATGACAAAAGAAACCCTTCGAGTTGATACTCGCGGTTTATTAATTCGAGAAGACCCTTTACCTGCTCCAGAAGGTCCTTGGAGCACAACAGACATTCTTGACTACGGTGTTTCTGAACACCCAGAAAAAATTGCTTTACAGCATCAAGAAGTAGCAATTAGTTGGTTTGAACTTGAATCCCGTGTTTCTTTAGTTGCGGGATGGCTCTTAAGTCAAGGGTGTTCTAACGGCTGCCGTGTGGTCGTACAGCTCTCAAATAGCACGATTCCAGTTGAAATTTTCTTAGCCACACAACGACTTGGAGCTATCTGGGTCGGGGCTAATTCGAATCTCAGTCAAGATGAAACCGAGTGGATTCTCCAAGATTGCGATGCATCTCTCTTTATTACTGAACAAAACTATGTGTCAAAGAGTTGCAAGACTATTGTCATCAAGTCACATGAAGCAGATTGGATTGATCTCTTTAATTCCGCTGGTGAAGAGCCAAAGAGAGAAATAAATCCGTACTCTCCGGCAGCCATCGCATACACGAGTGGAACAAGTGGACACCCTAAAGGGGCAGTTCACAGCCAACACAATCTTCTCTGGCCTGGAGTTTCAAGCAGATCTCTCTATCCGCCAACAGCGAATGAAAGAACTGGAACTGCACTGTCTTTAACGGTCTTAAATATTTTGGTCATTGGTCCTCTCTTCTCTCTTATGCGTGGAACAACATCAGTTATTTTGAATCCATCTCCTGCTGCAGAGATGGCAGAACAAATTCGTAACGCTGAGGTGAACAATCTGCTGCTCGTTCCTACACAGGCATACGACCTTGTGCATTCAGCTGCCGTCAAATCTGAAGATCTTTCCTCCCTCGATCGAGTGGTCATTGGGGCTAGCCACACCCCACAAGAACTTAGAGATGAATGGCAGACGAAGTTCGGCTTCCCATGCACTGTTGGTTATGGACTTTCAGAAGCGCCTTCTGGGGTGACACGCCTAAGACATGAGCGAAAGAGCGTTTCAAACGGAGCGGGACATGCACTTGATCCTTTGGAAATAAGGATCTTTGACGAAGATGGGAAAGAGGTTCCAACCGGCGAAGTAGGAGAAATTTGCATCTCCCCACGTAAAGAAGGGCTGTGGCGAGAAGTGTGGTCACCAATGCTTGGATACTGGGGAAAGCCTAAAGAAACAATGGAGGCGTTAAGGGGAAACATGCTTCATACAGGAGATATCGGTTCAAAAGATGAAGATAACCACCTAACTATCGTAGGAAGACTTAGCGATCTAGTCGTTCGTGGCGGAGCAAACATCTATCCTGCAGAAGTTGAAAGAGTGCTTCTCTCCTTTTCGTCTATTACTGAAGCTGCTGTCATTGGCGTACCTGATGAACGACTGGGAGAACGCGTTTGTGCCGCCATTATCGTGCAAGAAGACTTTGATATCCCTGAATTGCCTGCACAATTGAACAAGCAATTGGCGCACTATAAAGTTCCCGAAGAAATCAAAACAGTTACTTCGTTGCCACGGAATGCTATGGGGAAAGTAGATAGAGAAAAGCTTAAGCAACTATTTCTTTAACGTAACGGGACTACTGCAGTTTTTAGAATTTCCAGATTTATCTGATCCGATATTCTTACTGGCGTTGCTGTAGAAGTTGAAAGTTGAAGATCTCCAACCTGAACCTTAATAAAGGTTAAGCCGGCATGAAATGTGGCTGACTTCACCTCACCTACTATTTCTGTGCTTTCTGAAACTATAGAAATTCCATCTTCTCGAATCAGAACTGTACCGGGTCCAGACCCAAGCTTCCCTAATGCAGAATTACCAGAACTGTCGAGATTCACGAAATTTTCATGACCAATACACTGAGCTGCAGTTTCAGAGCCAGGGTCCAACCAAACTTCATTTGGGGTACCTATTCTCTCAATTTTTCCTTCATGCATAATTGCAATCCGATCAGCTATCGAAAAAGCTTCGTCATGGTCATGAGTTACGTAAATTGCTGCTTGATTCAAATCTCTCAAAAGATTTGATATGTCAACTAATAACCGATCGCGAAGTGCACGATCAAGTGAAGCCATGGGTTCATCCAGCATGAGAAGTCGTGGTTTAGGTGCGAGTGATCTAGCAAGAGCAACTCTTTGAGCTTCTCCCCCAGACAAGCCTCCTATTTCTCTTTTTTCAAATTTTTCTAAACCAACCATGTTCAACAAGTCTTTAACTCTTTGCTGGCGCTCAGTTCTATTTAATTGAAGAATTTGTAAACCAAAGTCAATATTCTCCTCAACATTCCGATGTGGGAAAAGAGCATGGTTTTGAAACATCAACCCAAAACCTCGCTTATGGGGAGGAACCGTTGTCATATCTTCTTCGTTCCACAAAATTTTCCCAGTTTCTAGATTCTCTAAACCGGCTACTGTCCTCAATAACGTACTTTTCCCACATCCAGAGGGGCCAAGCAATACTACGATTTCTCTTTCTCCAACTTCAAGGGCGCATTCATCCAAGACTTGGATTCCATCAAAAGAAACTTTTATGTTCTGAACTTTCAACATTAGAAATCGCTCCTGATTGTTTCCTTTTTAAAAAACGAACTTTCAACGAGTATGACCGCCAAAGCTGTAATTGTCATTAACACCACTGCTAAAGCCATGGCTTGACCACGTAAAGTTTCTCCGGGAGCTCCGAGTAAACGAAAGAGAACTAAAGGGGCAGTAAGACGGTCTGGGTTTCGAGGAAGAAAAGAAGTGGCCCCGAACTCCCCAATAGAAATAGCAAACGCAAATGCTGCTCCCACACTGAGTGCTCTAAGCGCTATGGGGAAATCAATATGTCTACTTACTTGTCGCGGAGAAGCCCCCAACAAGGTTGCAGACTCCCGTAAGGAAGGGTCAATGCGCCGTAAAGTGGGAATCACTGTACGCATCACAAACGGGATTCCTAAGAGTGAATGAGCTATTGGCACCAAAATCCAAGAAGATCGAAGGTCTAAAGGCGGAGCATCCAAGGCAATAAGCATTCCGAATCCTAGGACAACAGCTGATATTCCTAGGGGAAACATCATGCTCATATCAAACAAATTAGAAATCCACCGGCGACCATGGACGACAACAAATGAAGCTATACAACCAAGAAGCGAAGCGAAGATAGTCGCGATAACGGCAAAAAGTAATGAGTTTTTCAAAGCTGTTATCGCAGACACTGGGACCAACGTGACACGATCCGCTAGTGATACGAAATTCTGAAATGAATACCCGTCTCCTACCGTTAGAGAGCTTTCAAAAAGAACGATGATTGGCAGGCCTATCATCATGAACAGGAAGAAAATGTTTCCTACTAAAAGCTTTCTGGGTGCTTTTTCGTAGACAAAGTCCATTCTGTTTTCAACAACAGTTTGACGTCTTTGTAGGTAATTCATTAGAAGAACCATGACTAAAACAGCAATCAATTGGATGACTGCTAGAGAAGAAGCAGTTGCTATGTCGCCTCTCCAAATCGCTTGTCTCCAAATTTCTGTCTCTATTGTGGCTCGTGTCGGCCCAGCCAAAAGAAGAATTACTCCGAATGAAGTTAAGCAGAATAAAAACACAATTGAAGATGCAGCTGTCAGAGCAGGAACAAGTCTCGGAAATGTGATTTTTCTAAAGATATGCCATGGAGTGGCCCCTAAAAGTTTCGCTTGTTCTTCGATTCTTGGGTCTAGGCCTGACCAAAATGTACTCACTGTCCTTATAGCTATAGCCAAGTTAAAGAACACATGAGCGGCAAGTAACGCCCAAACCGTATGACGAAGCCGGAATGCTCCTTCGTCTAATCCAAATCTTTCAAACAAAGCAGTGAACGCTCCAGCTACTACTACTGTTGGCAACACAAAAGGAACAGTCGTAGCAACCTGAAATATTCTCCTGCCTCGAAATGAATACCTTGCTATCAAATATGCAGCTGGAAGCGCTAAGACCATCGTTAATACAGTTGATAAGAAGGCTTGCCAGACAGTAAACCAAGCAATCTGGTGAAACGAACCGCTAAAAAACAGAGATTTGAAATCACCTATTTCTTCACTACCTAGGGCATGGCTGAAAATTTTGATTAGTGGCCAGTAAAAGAAAGCCCCGATGAATAGAACAGGTATAGCAGCTAAAGCTACCCACCTAAGTTTTTTTACAAGAGTCATCGAAGTACTATCTCAGTCCACCGTTCAGTCCAATCGTTTCGATTCTCTTCTATAAACTCTGGAGCGAGCATGTAAGGAGTCTCAATGACTTCAGCAAACTCACTAAATACTTGCGGCAACTCTGCATTAACTGAAGCGGGAAACATCAACATTGAATTCGGTATATCTTCTTGGAACCTTTCTGAAAGCATAAAATCAACTAATGCTTCAGCACTTTCTTGATTATTTGTTCCATTTACGATTCCAGCAAATTCAATTTGTCGATAGCAAGTGTCAGTTAGCACGCCGGTAGGAGGACTACTAATGGGAGCTTCAGAATAAATCACTTCTGCGGGTGGACTTGAAGCATACGAAACCACGAGCGGACGATCTCCACCACCAGCAACAAACTCTCCTTCATAGGCATCTTCCCAACCCGAAGTAACTGTCACTCCATTATTTCTTAGAGCTGCCCACCAAGCTTCCCAATCCTCTCCGTATTCTGCAATCGTAGCCAATAAGAATGCCAGCCCTGGAGAGGAGGTCTCAGGATTTTGTACCACTAATTGCCCGTAATATTTTGAATCAATCAGATCATCTAGATTTTCTGGAACTGGAAGGTCTGCGTCAAAGCTGTCAATCCAATAGTTGATACAAACATCTCCAAAATCTACGGGAGTTACTCTGTGCTGAGGGTCAAGTTGAATTTCGCCGGGAATATGGGCTAATGCTGGGGATTCATATGCGGAAAATATCTCTGCGTCTAGAGCTCGTTGAAGAAACGTGTTGTCGATACCGAATATGACATCGGCTGCTGGGTTACCAGCAGTAAGAATCGCTGAAGCTAAAAGTTGGCCGGTGTCTCCTGCCATCTGCAGTTCTACTGTTACCCCTGACTGCTCAGTAAAATCTTGAAACACCCCTTCTGATATCCAGAAAGAATCGTGAGTTAAGAGAGTGACTGTTCTCTCTTCTTCTTCTCCGCATGCAGAAATCATTACTACGGCTAATAAAAGAATGATAAAGAGTGATTTTTTTTTCATTTTTTCTCCCTCCGCTGGCATTATCCAGTTCAGGTTCAGTCGGGTCGGTAGAACCTCCATCAAAATGTATGACGGCAGCTACCCTCTCAGCCCGGTATCGTAGTCCGAGCTCCCCGGTGTTTTTCTTTGAGACTAGTACGTTTATAAAGACAGGTCTATAGGAAGAACTTTCAAAATTTCTTCAGAAGAAGTTCCTATCTTTAGTTCAAATTTTCCTGGATCAATGAACCACCCTGATTCCGGACGATGACCGATGTGGTGCCCACCTGCAGCAACTGGAATACGGTGATTTCGAGATTCATAACTGGGGTCTCCTGGGTCAAATGCTGCGAAAGATCGATAATCCAACTCAATAAGAGCTTCAACTGTTTCCCCTGGTTGAAGTTTTACCTTGATGAATCCTTTCAATTCTTGAGGAGGTCTCAGCGATACAGGACCAATTGGAGATACATAGCACTGTGCGGTTTCGCTACCTAAGCGATTACCCACGTTAGTGATGGAAAACGAGATAAAGATTTTCTCTCCATCTTTTAATTCTTCAATAGTCTTAGCGCCGCTTACAGTTACTTCTCCCCACTCAAAAGTGGTGTATCCCAAGCCATGCCCAAAAGGGTACGCAACTTCTATATCTCTAGCTTGGTACCAGCGGTAACCCACAAATATTCCTTCTCCATAATTTACGACCCCAGCCTCACCTGGGTAATTAAGAAATGCGGGAGTATCTTCTAGTCGATGCGGCCAAGAATTTGGAAGTCGCCCTCCTGGTTCTTCCTCTCCAGAAAGAACATCCACTAAGGCATGGCTCATTTCTTGTCCACCGAACCATGTCTGGAGAATCGCCGGCGCTACATCAGCCCAGTCAGTGGTCACTGCTGAACCAGAATTAACGACTACAACAGTATTTGGATTTGCTGCACACACTTGACGAATTAGTTCAGGTTGCTCCCCTGGGAGTTCCATGAATTCCCGATCACGACCTTCTGTTTCCCAATCATCGTTAGTTCCAACGATGATGATCGCTGCATCACACTTAGTAGCAGTACTTACTGCCTGTTCAATTAAGTCTCCAGTCACAGGGAACCGAAGGCCAAGCTGAACTCCATGCAAAAATACGCTTTTCTCACTTGAGAACTCAACAATAACCTCTACCGATTCACCTGCAGATAAAGAGATCGGAGTTTCGATTTCTATACTTCCCATTCCAAAAAAGGCTTCTCCTTGGGGAGGAGGTTCAGTGATTCCATCAAGAACTACTTCTCCGTCTATTGAAACTCGAGACCTTCCGGCTTGAATAAGAGTCAACGTATATTCCCCATCTACTTCAGCATGAAGTCGTGCTGTAGCTCGGAAAGAAAAGGATCCAAGTTCATCGGCCCCCGATTGATCTTCCGGGGTAAGTAATCGGCCACTTTTCCCTGTATGAACTGCAAAAGGTTCCCCTTCCCAAGCCACTCCGTTGAAATATTCAACCTTGAATCCTGTACTTCCATCAGTATTGGTTAGTAATCGCTGAGGAACCGGGCGAGATGACCTATCCGTAATCGCACCAATTTCATAATGGATTTCACACTGATCAGCTAAACGTGTTTCCAATGCTTCAAGGGGCGTGACTTCATACTGTGGCACTAGAGATGCTGATCCCCCGCCCATAAGCATCGCCCCAGCAGCATTCGGTCCAATCACTGCTAAAGAAGAAATGTTTTCTATTTTGAATGGGAGAATATTGTCGTTTTTTAGAAGAACCATCGCTTCAGTAGATGCTGTTCTTGCTAGTTCCCTGTGTTCCTCTACATCTAGCATTTGTTCATCTTGATTTAGTGGCTCACTAAATGCATTAGTTCGTTCAAGAAGAAGGAGAAGGCGCTTAACTGCTTCATTGATGACGTCTTCAGACACTTCTCCTTTTTGTACCGCTTCAACTAAACGAGATCCGTAGAAGCGTCCAGGCCCAGGCATCTCTAGATCTAAACCTGCTTGTGCCATCTCAGTCGTGGTCTTTGCGGCATACCAATCTGTAACCACTATTCCAGTAAAACCCCATTCTTCTCGAAGAATCTCTGTTAATAATCTGGGGTTTTCACAGGCGTAAGTTCCGTTAACTCGGTTGTAGGAACCCATAATTCCCCAAGGTTCAGCTTCTTTGACTGCCATTTCAAAAGGACGCAGATATATCTCTCTTAACGCCCGCTCGGGGACTTGTGAGTCAATGCTATGTCTTTCAAACTCAGAATCATTGGCCACAAAATGTTTGATTGTTGTCCCTACTTTTTCGCTTTGGACTCCCTTGATGAAACTCACTGCAATACGGCCAGTTAAATATGGGTCTTCTGAATAACATTCAAAATTCCTTCCCCCCAGAGGAGTTCGATGAATGTTCACAGTTGGGGCTAGTAAAACATGGCAAGCACGAGCGCGTGTTTCCATAGCCAACGCTTGACCTAATTTCTCGATAAGAGAAGGATTCCATGTCGCCCCCAATGCTGAACCGCATGGGATGCAAAGCGCAGGGATTCCCGTTCCTAATAGTCCTGCACCGCGTGCTCCGTTCGGACCATCTGTTACTTTTAAAGCAGGTATCTCAAGCCGATCTACTGGATTCGCATCCCAAATACCTCTACCTGTCATTAAAGAAACTTTTTCTTCTAGGGTCATTTCTTCCAGAAGAAGCTCGTGGTTAGTGTTCATAATTCCTTTTATTTTCTTTTTCTAAGCTAATCAATGTCCGTCAGATTATTTATTTCGTAACTTCCACCATGCATCAAGTCGAATTTGGAGTTCTTTCAGATCAAGGTCTCCTTCGTTTCGTTTTATGTCCAATAAGTGTGCGAGAGCTTCTGCTACCTCGGGTCCAGGTCCAATATTAAGATACTCCATTACTTCTACTCCGTTAAGTCCTGGGCGTTCAGCAGCCTGACGATCTTCCTCTGCCAAGGCAGCGATTCGATGTTCAAGATCATCCATGGCTTCTTGAACTCCTCGCGCCTTATTTTCATTTCGTGTTGTGCAATCACATCGAATCAAATGATTTAATTTTCCTAATAGAGGGCCAGCGTCTCTTGCGTATCTGCGTACTGCAGAGTCAGACCATCCATCGGCATATCCTTTAAATCGTCCAGAAAGACGTACAAGTTCTACGACTTCATCTATGACTTGTTCTGAATATCCGAGTTTCCCCAGCCTTTTTCTTGCCATTCGTGAACCCACGACTTCGTGGTGTCGGAAAGTAACTCCCCCATGTTCAAATGAGCGAGTTTTAGGTTTTCCTATGTCATGGAAGAGCGCCCCTAACCGAACAGTTATTTCTGGCTCAGTCTTAGATACAACTGCGATGGTGTGGGCGAGAACGTCTTTATGCTTGTGGATCGGATCTTGTTCCATACTCAAGAACACGAGTTCCGGAACTAATAAATCCATTTCTCCTGATTCAAGAGCTTGTAATATTGATTCTTCACAGTCGGAAGCTAACAAGATTGCAGAAAGCTGTTCACTAGACATAATGAAAGTCTAGAGAGATCTAACGTAACAACATGTGCGACCTAGGCTTATAGCTATGTAACGTTTGCGTTATAAGAAGATTGAATTTAAATGACTAATTGGATGAGAGATCCACGTAATAGTGGAAATAGGAGTTTTGGGCCAGCTTTCGGTGGTCCGCGACGTTCTGGTTCTAATCGAAGATCGGGTGGGTTAAGAGAACTTATTCAAGAGCGGCGAGGAATTTTAATTGTTGCTGTCATCGTCATCTTTTTTATTATTGCCGCGATTGGTGCAAGTAACAGACCAGATTCAGAAGAAGGACAACAGAGTCTTCTATCTGAAGTTCAGAGCGCCATGGTTCAAGCCGGTCTTCCTACCGTTGAAGTAAGAGTTATTGACTGGAATGTGATTCTTGAAGGCCAGGTACCTAGTAGCGATCTGAAAGAAGCTGCTGGCAGAGTGGCGCAAGCGCAATCAGGAGTTGTCAATGTTGATAACCGGTTAGTTGTTCCCGCTTCCGCCATCATTGAAATAGAAACGGAAACTGTTTCTGAACTACCAGCCGCATTGAGCGATCTTTTACTACAAGCGCGTTTAAGCGAAGCAGCAGCGAGAGCCCCAATTGAATTTGAAAGTGGCGGAGATCGAATTACTGAAGATTCTGCAACCACTCTTGATCAAATCGCAAGTTTCTTATCAACTAACGTGACTGTTCGTGTACAGATAGTTGGACATACCGATAGCGATGGTGATGAAGTAGCAAATTTGAATCTTTCTACTCTTAGAGCAGAAGCAGTCCGGTCTCAATTGGTAGCTCGAGGTATTGACCCTGAAAGACTTCTAACACTCGGTTACGGAGAATACGACCCTGTCGCAGACAACATCACACAAGAAGGAAAGAAAAGGAATCGCCGTATTGAATTTCTTGTACTTCCTGAAGGTAACGGAGGCATAGAGCCTCCTACAACGACAACAGAACCTCCAGTAACAACCACAGAAGTCCCTTCATCTACGACAGAACCAACCGTAAGCTCCACGACTGAGTCTGAGTAATCAACATTTCGCATAATTATGGTTAATAAATGGCGCGACCGAATCACTGAAAATGCTGTTGAGCTTTTTAGTCATGCCCCAGATCCGTTAGGGAACACTTTTGACTATCCGAAAGATCCTGGCCTTTTTGGACCTGAATCTATTACTTGGTTAGTAATGAGTGATGTTGCCTCCTTTATTGGAGGAATTAGAGCTTTAGTTGTACAAGCGGCACATCCTGAAGTAGCTGCAGGAGTTAGCGATCACTCAAGTTATGAGCAAGATCCATTAGGGAGACTTTCGCGAACAGCGTCTTATGTAACAGCAACAGCGTACGGTTCTATGGCCGAAGTCAACCAAGCTATTAGAGCCGTTCGATTTGCTCATCGCCCTGTGTCGGGGATTTCTCATCGTGGGAAAGAATACTCTGCAGATAAATCCGACCTTGCCGCTTGGGTACACAACGCTCTTATTGACTCTTTTCTCACTTCTTACCGAGTCTATGGATCTCGACCGATGACTGAAGAAGAAGCCGATGCTTACGTTCTGGAGCAAACCCGTCTTGGTTCTCTACTTGGAGCAGAACCACTACCTTCTACAGCCAAATCGTTATCTTCATGGCTGGCCATTCACCCTTCGGTTGATCGTTCTCCTGCTGGAAGCGAAGCACGTAAATTTTTAGCTCGACCGCCACTTCCTTTCTTTGTCTTGGCTGCTTACAAGATTCTTTTTTACGCTGCTGTCGCAACTGTTCCACGGGAACTAAGAAAAGCCGTAGGAGTCAGGAGCATTCCGGGTTCTCGCATTGGCGGACACCTTCTGATCAGAGTTTTACGCTTTGCTCTTGGTTTTTCTCCTGCGTGGGGAGCTGCCCTAGACCGCTGTGAACAGCCTCGTCCAGTAAAAGACAGGATAAGAGACACTTCGGGTGCAACAAGATAACGAAATGTCTTCTAATCTCTTGTCTAATGAATATGCAATCTAATTCTGAAACAGATGTAGTAATTATCGGAGCAGGTGTGGTTGGGGCTTCAATTGCTTTAGAGCTCCAACGCTCGGGACGAACGGTTCTTGTTGTTGATAAGGGCGAGTCAGTTGGCGGTGGCTCCACAAGTGCCAGTTCTGCTCTCATTCGGTTCAACTATTCGACCCGTTCTGGAGTAGTTGCTGCTTGGGAGTCATTTCACAGATGGAAGGCTTGGGAAGAACACCTTGGATACGTAGATGGACCAGTAGCTCAATTTCATCCTCTCAGCATGATTCTCTTAGAACCACCAGATTTTGATCGGTCTTCTTACTTAGAGCACTTCAACGAATTAGGGATACCTTTTGAAGAACTGGGCGAAAACGATTTGTCCGAAAAATATCCGATGTTTGATAATGGCCGTTTTTGGCCTCCTAGCCTTCCAGATGATGAACACTTTTTTGAAGGTGCAGAAGGAAAACTTGGCGGTTTTTTTGTACCAAGTGGAGGCTTCATTGATGATCCTCAATTGGCCGCACAAAATCTTATGGATGCGGCACGCCATTTTGGTGCAAAAGTCTCTCTTCGTACCTCCGTGGTCGCTATCGAAAAATCCCAGAACAGAGTCCTGGGAGTGGAGCTAAATAATGGGGAAATTATCAAATCTTCAATTGTTATCAATGCTGCCGGACCTTGGAGTTCATATATAAATGATTTAGCCGGTGTCAGTGAAACAATGGAGATGTCAACTAGAGCTATGCGTCAAGAAGTTCATGCCTTACCCGCTTCTGAAGAATTTAACTTCATTGACAACCCAGTAATGGTTGGTGACCTTGATTTGGGTTTCTATAGTCGTCCTCAGCCCGGCGGCACTCTGATCGTAGGAGGGGTAGAAGCAGACTGTGACCCTGCTGTTTGGATTGATGATCCAGATAGTGATTCACCTACTCCATCAATTGAGAGTTGGGAATCACTTGTTTGGCGACTGGCGAAACGTGTTCCCGAAGTTTCTGTACCAAATCGCCCAACAGGGCTAGCTAGCCTTTATGACGTGACTCCGGATTGGACTCCCATTTATGACAGAACAGACCTGGGGGGTTTTTATATCGCCTGTGGAACTAGTGGTAACCAATTCAAAAATGCCCCTCTTATAGGCCACCTCATGAAAGAGTTGATATATGCCTGTGAATCAGGACACGACCATGACTCAGATCCTGTTCAAGTTCACTGTTCTATGGTCAACGAAACAGTTGATCTTGGAACTTTCTCACGCAACAGAAAACCAGTAGCCGGCACCGGAACTGTGTTGGGTTAAAAAATTGTTCACGAAGAAGTTGCAAACAGGACTAGCCACTTTACTTTTACTGGCCGCTGGGGCCTGTAGCTCTAGTTCAATTAGCCTCCCCCCAGACGTAACAACTTCAGCAGAAGGATTAGCCGTTTTTTGCACTTTATATCGCAATATGGAACTTATTGATCACAACACCCGTGAACCTCAGTTGAACAGCCGCTCCTGGAATAAACACCTTGGATTAGCCCGCAATCTTGTCAGCTTGGCCCCCCGCCAAATTGAAGGTGCGGTTTGGGATTACTTACATATTTTGGAGGTCCGATCTGTGCAGATGGAACGACTTGGGTGGATAGATGTTTCTGAAGTCCCTGTTTCCGCTCAACGCGTCCTCAATACTCAACTCCGACCACTTTTAAGTGGAGCGGCTGCTCTGAATTCATTTACGAATGCACAGTGCTGAAAGTTTGGCTTCACCAAACCGCTTTAGGGTCAAGCAAGAAGACCTCACGTATCCTTCCATACAACGGGGCAAAATCTGAATGCCTTTTTATTCGACTTTGATGATGACTAGTCGTAAACAACTTTGGATCTAAAGTTCCAAACCGGTTTTCGACTCTTAACCGCCAAGTTGAGAACACGTCACAATACTTTCCTGAAACTAATCCAGAAGATATTGCTTCTGTTTCGCCCGGGATTGAAGAGAATAACTCCACAACTTCAGGGACTATTTCTTCTAAGGCTTTCATCAAACGAGATTTGCTAGCAGGAACTGTAAGCAGGTTTTCAACTAATGCATCTGCGTGCTGACGATGATACTTCTCTTCTTTAAGTGCTCGTTCTGAAATTAAAACCAGTTCAGCAAGCGAAGACTCTCTAAAAAGTTCCCAGCGTAAATCTTCAGCCATGTCGTAACACCAATGTCGTATCAAGGCTTCTTCCCAATTGCGATGGTTTGATTCAACTAGCTGACAAGAACGCCATTCTTCCGGTTTACGGTTAAAAATAAAGGCATCAATTTCAGAAGAGTCCTCCAATATCAAGGCATACAACATTGACGCATGCCCTAATTCATCTTGACCGATACTGGCAAACGCCATATCTTCTTCCAAAAATGGGGCAATACCTATCCATTCCGTATGTTGTTGTCCCATTAAATGTTCATCGTCAGCAAAAGCTAATAAATACTCTTTTATCGCAGAGGGTAAAACTGACTTAATCATCACTCTTCTTATTTCGTTGTGATTTTCTCCACTTTGCTACTCTTTCTCCGTCATTGTGACGGTGAGACTTATTTAAATTCGCGTCAATGAAACCCTCTTCGCTAACGCAAATATTCTTGCGGTCAACTACCCACATACGAGTACCTTCCGCTCGTCTCGCGTAATTCTCTCGAGCCAGAACTAAAGCGAGTTCATCCGTAGGCGCTTCAATACTTCCAGCGTGACGAAACTCTTCTTTTCCATCTGCTTTAAGGAAAACTTCGTAAATACGCATATTCAATCCCGGAGTGTTTCAACGATTTCATTACATCCAGAGCACACATGTACAGACCTGCACCTACTGGGGCCAAAATGTGACTTTATAGTCGTTTCAGATTGGCATCTTGGACATTTGACTTTTCGATCTTGTATTTGCACGGCGATAGTGAATTTTTCTGATAACTCTTTTTCTGCTTTTGCGGTGACTCGATTGACATTCCATACGGGGCTATTTAACCAAACCACATCGACTTTTTTCACTCCTGATAATTTTTCAGTGACTTCGCGAACGTCTTGAGCGATTATTTGTAATGCTGGGCAGCCAGAAAAAGTTGGGATGAGTTGAATAACTACTTCGCCTATTTTATTTACTTTTATATTCTCAAGGAGGCCTAAATCAACTATTGAAATTCCTGGATATTCAGGATCATTTACCGTCTCTACTACTGCATGAATGTCTTGGACTGAAGCCGAAATTTCTACATTCATGCTGAGACCTTCTCTAAGGCCTCGCGCACCCAACCTGTTTTCTTCCAACTATCTGATGCTTCAGAAATACGTCGAGCTGAATCTGGGCCCCCCATAACCATCGTTTGCTTTAATGGCTCCCAGTCAATAGGACCTATTTCCCATCGGTCTTTCTCTTTATTTCGTCTTAACCCTGAATCCGGGATAGTAAATCCATACCCTTGAAGAAGCGGAACAAACTTTTGTATCCATCTATCTCGTAATATTTCATTTCGTTCGGACTTTATGTACCACCGCAGTAATAAATCATTGGGTTTTGAATCTGGTCCAAATAGTTGAAGGGCTGGCCACCACCAGTCATTGATTGATTCTTGAAACATGCTTCTTTGAACCTCTGTTCCTTCAGCGATACGCAGTACAGACTCTTCACCAAAGCGAAGATGAAAGCCTTCTTCTGCAATGATCCGTCTGAGAATTCTTTTGTAAGGGCCGTATGAACAGTTCTTAAAGACTGCTTGTTGGCTGACAAGAGCAGCTGCATCTACAAGAAAAGCGATTGCTACTTGATCTCCCCAGGTTTTAGCTCGGTAATGAAACACATTATGGAATTTGCTTTTTCCAGCGAATAGGTCTTGCATCATTTCTTCACGTGTTTTTATTTTTAAGTCTGCGGCAATCATGTATAAGAGGTGAGCGTGCCCTATTTCATCTTGTGTTTTGGCTATTACCGACATTTTGTGTCGTAACCCCGGTGCTTTGGGTATCCAATCTCGTTCTGTTAAACCGCCCATAAGTTCGCTGTTTGCGTGCATCTCTATGAAATCGAAAACAGCTTGACGGTATTCTCTGGGCATATCATCAACTGGTTCAACAATTCCGCCATGATCCAAGAACTTTTCAAATTCTTCTAAAGAAGCCCACGAGCGTTTCATAATCTAAAGAGTTTAGAATTGATTAAAGCTTTAATCAATTCTTAAAAGCACCGATTTCTGAAAAATGCTACTAAAGACTAAACTATTGAGATGACTAAACTCGGCTATCAAATTCCAAATTTTAATTATCCAAACGGTTCCAGAGAGACGCTCTTTGAGGACATTGTCGCTCAGACTCTTGCCGCTGAATCAAGCGGCTTTGACACTGTCTTCGTGATGGATCACTTCTACCAGTTACCAGGAATTGGAAATCCTGATGACTACATGCTTGAGTGCTACTCGCTATTAGCAGCACTTGCAGCAAGAACTTCAAAGATTAACCTCGGATCACTGGTTACGGGTAATACCTATCGAAACCCTACGGTCTTAGCAAAAACAATTACCACCCTTGATGTGATCTCAGGCGGCCGCGCGTTGCTCGGCATCGGCGCAGGATGGTTTGAGTTAGAGCACAATGCGCTCGGTTTTGAATTTGGAACTTTCACTGATCGGTTTGAAAAGCTTGAAGAGGCATTACAAATCATTCTCCCCATGTTAAATGGTGAACGACCAACCTTTTCCGGTAAGCATTACTCGACTATTGAAGCTATAAACGAACCGCAGCCGCTTCATAACATTCCTGTAATGATTGGCGGTTCAGGAGAAAAGAAGACCCTTCGTATGGTGGCTCAATACGCTGACGAATCAAATCTGGTTTGTAATCGCGATGAGATACCTAGAAAACTAGAAGTTCTAGAAGAGCATTGTGGCCGACTAGGTCGTGATAGAAACGAGATTTGCGTTTCTTGGCTTGGTTTTTTGGGTATTGCTCCCACCGAAGAAGCAGCCGAAGCAGTCAGAAAAGAGTATTGGCAATCTAAAGGCATTGATTGGGATACCGCTGATGATGACTTTAAGGCCATGCTTACTTCGAGGATGATTTTTGGTGGTCCCGATCAAGTAAAAGAGCAGATCCAAGGACTGCTTGATCTCGGTTTAGATGGATTGACCTTAAATATGATTCCCAATGGACATGATTCAGAAATGGTTGCGCTGGCCGGTGAAACATTAGCGCCCTTGTTCAATCAGTGACGTAAAGTTGATGTCCTGCATTCTTGAAGCACTAGTTTCTCCCAGGGCCAGCCAAAATGATGTCCGTTACGATCACGGAGTCATAAAAATCAGAGTAAACGAGGCTCCAGTAAACGGTCGTGCTACTGAGGCTGCACGCAAAGAATTGGCTAAGGCACTTGGTTTAAAACGAGCAGGAGTGTCAGTCTTGACTGGTCTAACATCCCGTACGAAAAGGTTTCAGATTGAAGGACTTAACGAGCTTGAAGCCCTATCTCGTCTCGGTAGATAGAAGGACTCAATTTCTTTGGTAACCCTATTCGTACTGGCACACCTGGTGAATACATCACATGGGGTTCCCCAACGGGTTTGGGCAGACCAGCAGCTTCAATGAACTCATCTTTAAGATGATGCAATTTGGCTTTATACAAAGACCAAGGCGGGTGGTCAATAGGCGCCCATATGAAATTCTTTGTTGGGGATTGCGCAATCAAACCCCAACGTGCTGTTAAAAACCGTTCTAAATTGCCATCGGTTTTTTCTTGTTTTTCAATAACGATGTTTGATTGAAGATCTCGAGTGGGCCATCTTCGCATCGCTTTAGTTGTGACGTAATTTCCAACGCTGGTATGGCTAACTTTTCCATAGCAATACGGAATTTTATAAACAGTTCTTGCGGTTAAGGTTGGAATGATCTTGTTTATGTCCAGGGAGAAAAACCATACTCCTGACTTTTCACCGCATTTAACGTATGTCCGGACATTAACCTCGGGGAAAGACCCAACATGGGGCAATGGATGCATCATTGGAAATCCTAAATCGTCCATTTGAAAAGGAATTAAGCCAACCCATGCATCACCGTCAAACGTTTCAACTTCAATTCCTTTAGGAAGTAGCTTCGCAACAGTATCTACTGGGTACCGCCAGTGAAGAAAAACAAGATCTATCCAATTTTGAACCATTACTGCCCTTTTAATTTTTACTGGACAAGAATTTGAAAGAAGTTTACTCATTGTTACAAAATGATCATTAGTGCAATAACTGATCGCGAAGACCAGCCGATTGTTCGAATCCAATTAGTTTTGATTAATGCGTTAATAACATCAAATGTGTGGCTGTTAATTAGTAGTGAATGTTTTGGAACTTGAAGAAAAACTGTCGATAAATGAACTTTTAGCAGGATTAAACCCCCAATGATAGGGAGAAGTCGGCCATTCACGGGGTCAAAGAAAAGCCATAATGTAGTTACTCCCTCTGCCAGCATCGGAAACCCAACTACCCAGGAAGTTCTTTTCTGATGCTCAGAGGCATAAGATCTTGATTCGTTTTCACCTACCCTGTGGAAGAGGGGGTAGTGCACAATTTGCACGAACCAAATGATTCCTGCCATAAAAACTGTTGATATGAAATGAATATATGCGATGGTCACGTTCTGTAATGTACCGAGATGATTATTTAGGTCAGCAGCATGTGACAGATTTAACGATTGGCAACAGCATAATTTCTGACGGGCTGTCTTACATTTAAATTCATCAGGTTAGAACACAATGACACTTAAAACGCACGCAAAAAAACCAACCATTCTTGTTATGGGAGATCAGATCAATAGGAACATTTCTTCTCTTGTTGGCCAATCCCCTTCTACCGCTCGAATTCTTATGGTTGAAATTGAAAAAAAATTTGATTCTAATCAATGGCATATTCAGAAAGCTCATTTGGTTCTTTCTGCAATGCGACATTTTGCTGATGAACTTCGGCAAGAGGGTTTTGAAGTCGATTATCGGGTTTCAAAGGATTTAGTTACCGGCATCGCTGAGCACTCGAAAGAATTTATGCCAGAAGAAATTGTTGTGATGGAGCCAATGAATTGGAATGGTCAAAAGATTGCTGAGAAATGCGGCCTCAAAATCATAAGAAACAATCAGTTCCTCTGCCATTATGAAGATTTTGCAGGATGGGTGGGCTCTCGTAAGTCATTTAAAATGGAAGATTTTTACCGTTGGCAGCGTAAACGGCTAAAGGTTCTAATGGACGGAGATTCTCCAATTGGTGGAAAATGGAATTTTGATCATGAAAACCGTGAACGGCCTCCTCGAGATGGTCGCAAATGGCCAGAGGTTAAATTATTCACTCATGATCAAATTGATAAAGAGATTTTAAGTAGTTTGGGTAATGCTTGGGGGGCAGTTCCAAAAGGAATCTGGCCCGTAACAAGAGAACAGGCTCTAATTCGATTAGATGAGTTTATCCATGGCGCTTTACCAATATTTGGACCATATGAAGATGCAATGCTCAGCCAAGAATGGAAATTAGCACACTCAGTTCTTAGCTCCTCATTAAATATTGGACTATTACATCCCAGTGAGTTGGTCGCAGCAGCCGAATTTTCTTATCACGACGGTAATGCTCCAATTAACAGCGTCGAAGGTTTTATTAGACAAATAATTGGATGGCGAGAATACGTCTGGGGCTTGTACTGGCTTTGGATGCCGGAATATAGGAACTCAAATTATTTAGAAGTCAATCGAGAAGTGCCCCCTGCTTTTTTAGAAAAAGATGCCACAGAAATGGCATGTATCAGTGGAGCTATGGACCACTTGTATGAATATGCGTATACGCACCACATTGAAAGACTTATGGTTTTTGGAAATCTCTCTTTAACTAGTGGGTTAAATCCGCAGGGTGTAACTAATTGGATGTGGTCTCGTTTTATTGATGGCGCAGAATGGGTCATGCTGCCAAATGTTTTAGGAATGGCTGTTCACGCTGATGGCGGGAAAATGGCAACAAAACCCTATGCCTCTGGTGGAGCTTACATAAATAGAATGAGCAATTACTGTTCGGATTGCATTTATGATCCTAAAAAACGTAGTGGAGAATTAGCCTGCCCTTTTACTACTTTGTATTGGGATTTTCTTGCCAGGAACGAAAATAAACTTTCTAACAACCCGCGGATGGGTCAACAATATGCTGGATTAAGAAGGCTTTCGAATCTTGATGAGGTCCGCAATAGAGCTTCAGAAGTACTGTTTCACCTTGACGACGGAACCCTCTGAAACAAGGTTTAATCATTAACAAAGAGTGGCAATGTGTTTTGAAGGTAAGGAAACTAATGGAGAACTTGGTCGAGCATCCACTCACTGATGCTTCTCCCTTGAAATCTTATCTCCCGTCGGCAGATAGAAGGATTACCAGTTACTGCATCAATTTTTTACTGAAATTTCAGAAACTTCTCCACCAGATGCAGTGACTAAATCCCCCGGACCTATGGGAAAGACAGCATGAGGAGTTCCCGCTGCGGCCCATACTTCGTTGTAATCAAGAAGATCTTTGTCTATAAACACTCGAAGGTTTTCTAGAAGCCCAAAGGGCGGAACTCCTCCAATAGAAAATCCTGTGACTTCTCTCACGGTCTTAGCATCTACTCGCTGACACTTCTCCCCACCCGCGACTGAAGCAAGGATTACTTCATTGAGTTGGTTCTTTCCACTTACATAGGCAAGAACAAGTTCTTGGTCAACCTGAAAAATGAGGCTCTTCACGATTTGACCGACATCAACACCAATAGCATCTGCAGCTTCTTGTGCTGTCCTTGTGCTCTCTGGAAAAGTTCTCGGCTCAACTCTCACACCAAGAACCGCTCCAGTCTCTACAACACGTTGTACCGATTCAGGTAATTCTTCATTAGTCATGTATGAATTACTTAAGCACTTGTCATTAACCAATTGCAATCCATCAAATTTGAAGAGTCGTCATTCACTTTTTTCAGAAATTTTTTCGTTATTTAGTACATGGTTCCGAATACTTGAATCAGCGGGCAGTAGCCGGCCGGCCATCGCATCTCTACGTTTTGTGAGATCACGCCAAGTAAGTTCTTCAACATCGTCTTTTATTCCAGCAGCACGTCTAAATGATGCCTGAGAAACCTGGAGGTCATTTGTTCCAAGCCCGAGTTCAGCGGAAACTCTGAAGCCATGCTTTGTCAAGAACCCTGAACTTATTGTTGAGAACTCTTCTAGTAAGTCCATATCTGGATCTATTTTCTGGACGAAAGAAGCTAGATACGCGAAATTCTTGACGAAAAGCATCAGTTCTTTCGGTATTCGAGCACCACTTGCGAGAAGTTCTTTTAGAAGTCGTTGAAATTCTGAAACGAATTGTTCTTCTGTGAGTTGAAGTGGATCAAAATCAACTCGGTCCAACTGAAGTTTTTCTATGAGATCGCTCACATCAGTTTCAGGCGGGAACGCTCCTAGATCTCGTACAGCAAGAACCTGAGCTTGCACATCTCCCGACATGAGACCTGTTATGTAGCGCAGAAATGAAAGTCTCCGATCATGGTCCAGTCTGCCAACCATCCCGTAGTCAACAAGTCCGATTATTTCATTTTCGAGAATGAAAAGATTCCCTGCGTGAAAGTCGCCGTGGAATATGCCATGAAGGGCAGCCCCTTCTAATAGGCCATCAACCATGTTTCTAAAGAGATTACGTGCCGCTGTTTTTGTAAGTTGTTCTGAATCGAGTCGTGTTAAAGGAACCCCTGACACTCGAGACATGACAATTACTCGATTCGTTGTCATATCTAGCACTGGGTTAGGAGCAACCCATTGGCTCTTATTTCCTGTGGCTAATGCTCTGCGGATTTCAAACAAATTCGCCACTTCTAAACGGAAATTCAGTTCCTCGGAGATTGTTTCTGCAAAGAGTTGCACTAATGCAGGAGGATTAGCTAGTGCTGCTATTGGGATTCGTCCGACTAGCCGAGGAGCTACCCATGCGAGCACTTGTAGGTCCCGAACGACTTTCTTTTGAATTGCTGGTCTTTGAATTTTTATTACAACATCTGATCCATCATTAAGAGTTGCGTTGTGAACCTGAGCAATAGATGCGGCCGCAAACGGCTCTTTCTCGAACTTTTGGAACTCTTCAGTAATTTTTCCAAGATCGTTTTTAATTATGCGATTAACTCTCCACCATTTAGCAGGTTTAGCTTGGTCGCGACATCGCGAGCATTCATCAACTAGAGCTTGGGGGAACACTCCTTCAGCAGCAGAAATTAGTTGCGCTAATTTTACGTAAGTAGGTCCGAGACGTTCTGCTGCAATACGAAGTCGATGATAAAGCGACTCTGTTCGTTTCTCTGAAGAAAGTTTGCGGTCTAATACTTTCCAACTCAAAAGGGCCCACCCGAACCGAATCGTCGTATGTATTAAACGAGTAACGGGTGGAATCGAAGGGGCATTAACGAGACGCGGTATCCCGGAAGAGATTTTCTTACGAACCTCGTCGGCTTCTTGGATCCATTCATTCTCATAGTTAGGAGCTGCTGTGCCTTTATTTGAAAATCTTTTTTTATTACTTGGTTCAAACGCAAATTGATCAGATGATTTTTCAAGATTTGGCTTGTCTAATATTCGGAACTCAAGTTTATCTGGACCCCAAATACCCATAGAAAGAGGCTTCCATGAAACTGGAGAAGATAGTTCGAAAGCCGGAACTATGTCTAAAAATGCATTCAACGCTTCTTGAAGTTCAGCGCGAGCAAGGGCAGCCCCTAAACAGTGATGCGCCCCTAAACCGAAGGCTAAGTGAGGAGCACGATCCTCACGATTAAGGTCAAATTGAAAACCGCTATCAGGCTGGCCTAATCCCGCAGCATGAAGCCCGAGGAAAACCGTTGTGCCGGCTCTGAAAAATAGTCCATCGACTACAGAATCTTCAGTGGCGACACGCGCCGTTGTTCGTACCGCCCCGATAAAACGAAGTGATTCTTCTACTGCGGCTGGAACTAATGAACGATCTTGTCGTAATTGTTGATACTGATCAGGTTGTGTAGCAAGTACTGCAAGAAGAGATCCGAGTTGATTCCTCGTAGTGTCAGTTCCAGCAAGAAGGATTGCTTCAATCATTGCAACAAGTTCATCGGCGCTCAAACGGTCTTCTTCGTAACTTGCTTGAACTAAGTCACTTACGAGGTCAGCGTGTGGGCAACCTTTTCGATCTGCTACAAGTTCTGTTGCATATTGGTCAAGTTCCTGTTGTGCAACTAAGATGTCTTCTAGTCGTCCTAAAACAGCGCTTGCATCTGCATCTAAGGCTGAGAAAATCGTGTCGGCCCACATTCCAAACTGTTCTTGGTCAGTGTCATCTATGCCAAGTAATCGACAGATAACTGGTATTGGGTAAGGTCGGCAAAATTCTTCTACCAGGTCTCCCCCGCCTTTTTGCTTTAAAGCTTCAAGCAAATTCGTTGCATGCTGATGCATGAACGGTCGTAATGATTCGCTGCTAGCGGGAGTGAATGAAGAGTTCACTAGTCTTCGTAAACGACGATGATCTTCTCCTTCTACAGAGAGAACGTTGGGCCTCATTTGTAGCTGCTGACTAGAACCAGGTAATAGCTTTCGTGCTCGTTCAACCAAAACTTCAAGGTCTAGGTCCATTGTCGCTTCTGTTTGGAAAGTATTTAAACCAGAAAGAACCGTAATCCAAGAAGAATCACGTAATATTTCTCGAGTTTGGTCGTATCCGACGATCAAAGGGCCGGCAGGTGTTCTAACCGCCCAGTGCCCTGATTCGTGAAGGCTTTCGGTGGCTTGAATCAATTCAGAGAATTCTGAAATCTCAAAATCAACAAATGGAAGGGAACCTGGGGCGTTTACATCAATTATTTGTGATGTTTCTTCTTTACCGTTCAAGTCTCTCTGCCTCCACTCTTGTGACTAATTTTATCTTCCAGCAGTTACGTCTATAGCTAGGTGTGTTCTTTATCACATACAAATTTTGCATCATCAGAAATATCTTTGATTCCCTTTACCGCACCCACCTGTAGCCTTTAATCACGAATAGCGACCTTTGTATTCTGGCCCTCGTAGCTCAGTCGGATAGAGCGACCGCCTCCTAAGCGGTAGGCCGCAGGTTCAATTCCTGCCGAGGGCGCCATAATGTATTTTCACCTACTACCTTGTCTTAGATGGCAAATGTTGATAATTCGGTTGGATTTATGAAACTGTACAACACAGCATCTCAGTCTGTAAAAGAATTCAAACCAGAATCTTTAGTGAGTATGTATGTCTGTGGAATTACCCCTTATGACGCCACCCATCTTGGTCATGCCTTCACTTACTTAACTTTTGACTTAGTTATAAGACGACTTGAAGATCTTGGCCATGAAGTACGAATGGTTCGCAATGTCACAGACGTCGATGACTCTATTCTTCCCAAAGCTAGAGAACTAGGTGTCCACTATCAGGATCTTGCGGCTCAAGAAATGGCTCAATTCGAAAAAGACATGACTGATTTGAATATGCGGCCAGCAGCCGCTGAGCCCAGAGCCACAGAATCTATTGATGCGATAGTTGAGCTCGTTAGCCAACTTGAGGCTGCAGGACACACCTACTTGGTGGATGGCATCACTTTCTTTGATGTTGCCACTTTTGATTCCTTTGGTTCTGTCTCTGGTTACGACGAGGACACTATGAAAAGCTATGCAGAGGAGCGCGGTGGTCGCCCTGATGACCCGAGGCAACGCAATCCTCTTGATTTCGTGCTGTGGCAGCCCTCAGCATCCGATGAGCCTTCATGGGATTCTCCGTTTGGAGTGGGTCGTCCTGGCTGGCATATTGAGTGCTCAGCAATGGCGATGAACGAACTGGGTGAAACCATTGATCTTCATGGAGGTGGAGATGATCTAATTTTCCCTCATCACGAATGCGAAGAAGCTCAGAGTCGAGCTATAACTGGCAAGCCTTTGGCTAAGCATTGGATGCACGTGGGCATGGTCGCCTACGAAGGAACAAAGATGTCTAAATCTCTTGGCAATCTTGTTTTTGTAAGAGATTTATGTCGTGAATACGACCCGCGGGCAGTCAGGCTCTCCCTGTTAGGGCATCACTATCGTGAAGGTTTCGAATGGTTCGATGACGACATCCACGACGGGGTTGAACGTCTTGATCGCCTAATAAGAGCTTCTCAGTGTTCTAAAGGTCCGGACTCTTCTTCACTTCTAACATCTATTCGGAACGCACTTGATAACGATTTAAACACTTGGGGAGCAAGAGAGTCGCTTGATTTATTCGCTCGAAAAATGCTTGATGGAGCCGAAGAAGATCCCAATGCTGCTTCAAACCTTATTGAAGCAGCCGCGTTACTTGGGATTCTTATTTGATGGCTCGCTTCTCCGCCTCTGAGCCTGCTGTATCCTGATCTAGTGCTTTGCTTTACAGATAGTCTGACCGGAAACAAGAGTGAATTCGCACCTCGCAATTCAGGGAAAGTTTCAATCTATTGGTGCGGCCCTACTGTCTACGATATTCCGCATCTTGGCCACGCTCGATCATCTTTAGCATTTGATGTTCTAGTTCGGTACCTGAGGTGGTCTGGCTATGAAGTAACAGCAGTATCAAACATCACGGATATTGATGACAAGATCATTGAACGTGCAGCAAAAGAAGGAACTACCGAATCTGAATTAGCTCAGCTTTACGAACAAAAATATGTTGATGAGATGGATCGTCTGAATATAGTCCATCCTGATCACCGGCCAAGAGCCACTGAATATATTTCTGAAATGATCACTGTTATTCAGAATCTTGTTGACCGGGGCATGGCCTATACAACGTCTTCTGGTGTGTACTTCTCGGTCGACAAACTCAATGGTTATGGGGCCTTAGCTCATCAATCGCTAGACCAGTTACGTGAAGGATCTGGAGTTCGGGTAGAAGTTGATACAGAGAAACAAGACCCGCTTGATTTTGCCCTTTGGAAAGCTGCTAAACCCGGAGAACCAACTTGGGAATCGCCTTGGGGTTCTGGCCGTCCAGGATGGCACATTGAATGCGTTGCAATGTCTTTAGACATATTGGGTGACGATTTTGATATCCATGGTGGCGGCGACGATCTCGTGTTCCCTCATCATGAAAACGAACGTGCGGAATGTGTTGGATGCGACCGACTCTTTGCTCGAACATGGGTTCACAACGGAATGGTTCTTGTTGGTGATGAGAAAATGTCCAAATCTCTCGGTAACTTTCGAACTCTTGCAGAATTATTAGACGCATGGGATCCTCGGGCTCTGCGCTTGCTAGTTCTTCAGACCCATTATCGGAGAACTATGGAAATAAACGAAGATGGCATGGCAGCAGCAAACGCCGCTCTTGATCGACTCGACAGTTTTGAAAGAAGAGTTACTGGAGTTGATCTGCTTCAAACGACTCCTGATGAAAGCGTTGTTGAAAAGTTTAAAACCGCAATGGATGATGATTTAGGAACTGCAAGTGCCTTGGCAGTAATATTTGATGCCGTGAGAGAAGCCAACCGTGCTCTGGACACAGAAGACATTGAAAGTGCATCTGCCTTGGTTTCTGCGGTACGCGAACTTTTATTAGTTCTTGGAGTTGAACTTTCTACTACCTCAGATAATTCTTCTGACGCAGTAGAAATTGATTCTTTGGTCGCTGCGCGAACTGAAGCCAAGCTATCCAAAGATTTTGCTGAAGCTGACCGTATACGCGAAGAGCTATCTAGTCGTGGTGTCGTTCTTGAAGACGGTCCATCGGGAACTATCTGGTACCGGTCCTAAGGACTAATTTCTTGGGACATCAACCCAGTTCACTTCTTTATCGACTCGAACGTCGCCAGGTAATCCAAGAACTCGTTCTCCGAGGATATTTCTCATAACCTCAGAAGTTCCACCTTCAATAGTGTTAGCCCTTGACCGCAGAAAACTGTATTTGAGGCTTGATCCTCGAGCAAAAGACGAGCCTTCTGCGCGGTTTCTTTCATATCCGGCCTCAAACGTTAATGCTTCTGGACCAATTATTTCCATGCATAGTTCGTAAATTTTTTGATTCATTTCTGCAGACATCAATTTACCAACAGAACCTTCAGGTCCTGGGTTTCCAGATTTGCTGCCTTCCCTAGCTCGCCAATTTGTAAGCCTTAACGCTTCGGCTTGTATCCATAGTTCAGTGATTCGATCTCTCATCACTGAACTACTTAACTCATCCATTGAGTCTTTACGCTCTTGCCAAATTTGTACCAAGTCTCCGATAGCGCCTGATCCTTGTTTTGGAACTCCGCCGCCGAGGGCAACTCTTTCATTCATCAAAGTGGTAACGGCTGCAGCCCAGCCGCCGCCTACGTCTCCGAAAACATTTTCATGTGGGATTCGAACATCGTTAAGAAATATTTCATTGAATTCCGCATCTCCGGTGATCTGATAGAGAGGCCTTACTTCTACGCCTTCTGATTCCATATCCAGGAGGAAGTAAGTGAGGCCTTTATGTTTGGGCTGATCTGGGTCTGTGCGCGCTACCAGCATTCCCCATCGGGATACGTGAGCTAGCGTTGTCCATACTTTTTGGCCATTAACTATCCATTCGTCTCCGTCACGGATCGCACGAGATGCTAAGCCGGCTACATCAGAACCTGCCCCTGGTTCTGAAAACATTTGACACCAGATTTCTTCGCCAGTGAACATTGGTCGTAACAACCGCTTCTTTTGTTCTTCAGATGCGTATGTGAGGACAACTGGTCCCCCCATGCCGATACCGATGGGATTAATAATCAAATCATGGTATGGGACTCCTGCAGAACGCAGTTCTGAATCAACAACTGTTTGCATTTTTCGACTTGAGAGTCCAAGCCCTCCTAGACCTTCAGGGAATTGGACGAAAGCTAGGCCGCGATCAAATTGCTCCCCTCGGAAGGTGTATTGATCTACTTTCGTATGGTCTACTTCGTCTAACAACTGACGGGTTAGATCTCGAATTTCTGCTTCGGTGTGCTCAGCCATGTAATGCGTCCTCTTTTAAAATCGGAACCTTTTGCTCCGTCATCTACTCTAAATCTATCCGAACTAATTTCACTGTATAAAGTCGCGGAAAGCATACAAGTAGCCGTCACGAGAACCTGCATAAACTGTGCCTTCCCAAATTACTGCTGTGGCTTCAATACAGCCCTCTGTTCTGACTCTCCAAAGCTGTGGAGGAGCTATAGAAGTATCCGATAGGTCGAAAGCTCTTAATTGACCTGAACAGTCACCTAAAACCATGACTCCGTCCACAATGGCTGGCGAAGACCATGCTTTTCCAGAAAGTTCTAAAGTCCAGCGAATATCGCCTGTAATTCGATCAATGCCATGAACTTTTCCTTGATCTGTCGGAAAAATCACTAAGTCTTCATAGATAGCAGGAGTAGCCCATATTCCAGAGTTCAGGTAGGGGCGATCTTCCACTGACCAGACCAAAGGGTCCTCAGGGTTAGACGGATCTAGTTTAATAATTTGACCTATTTCTTTTGATCTTTGTGTTGCTCGTTCATATTCAACTCCGACATATAAGTAACCTTCGTCGTCGGGAACGATTGTGGCATCAACATCATCTCCGGCCCAAAATCTAAACACGCGAGTTGGTTCAATTCCTTCAGATAAGCCAGCGATATCCCATCCTTGTACCAGACCACCTGAATTAGCGAAATACAGTGTGTTCCCAAGTATTAACGGAGATGTTTCGATAGAAACATTGGATCCGACATTTGATATCAGTTCGTCATCCCAACCTGGAAAATCAGTTACTAACTCTGGGGAGACCACTACACGACCTTCTAAGTCGTAGCTGCGATTTAAGTGGAAGATATGAAATCTACTATTTTCTCCGGCTGCAAATAAATAATCGTCTATAACCAATGGAGATGAGTCCCAGTCATTGTTCCATTTTGTTGGTGAAAAATCATATGCGTGAACTTTCCATAGTTCTCGGGGTTCTTCTCCATCGAAACTGAGAATTCGAAGGTAGTTGTCTCTTGACCCAACATAGACAAGTGGAAACCCATCAGGGTCCACTGTTACTGACCCTTTAATAATGTCTCCAGTTGGAAAGTCTGGTAATAAGCGTTCTCCAGTTTGAGCATTTACAAAGTGAACTTTGCTGTCATAAGCGCCGAATATCAACCAGGTTTCTTCTCCATACCCGAAGATTGCTGGCTGCCCAGTCCAGCCCATTCCACACCACTGCTCAGACACCCCACTGATACTGGTCATTGAGCACATTCGGTTGTTTTCCGGGAAACTCCAAACCGATATCGGATTTTCTGGAACTGGACCTTTCCCATACCAGCTTCGAGTAGGTGAGCCTCTAAAAGTGAGAACTCCTTCTACAGCGTCTCCCCAGGGTTGTCCAACTGATTCCGGATCTACCCACCCGTCATATGGAATGGTTGTTGTAGAAGTCGTTGTTGTAGAAGTTGAAGTACTAACTACTTCTTCTGAATCGCCATCAAGAAAAACGGCGAGGAAAACTACTGACCCGATAAAAAATCCGAGAAGAACCAGTAACCAATATTTCATTTCCTACCTCCAAGCCCGCTAATCGGCTTGAATCATGCAGGGTCTGGCTCGTATGGCTCCATATCGTCAAGTGACATCTGTTCATCATGCTCGTCCTGCAGATCTCGTTGATCCCAATCGATGTCGTTGTCTTCATCTATTGATGAGGAGCCAGTGGCTGATGCCGGATGCCGGTCAACACCCAGAAAAGCTCTTGCGAGGAGTGGTGTTTTTGAAGGTTTCATTTCTTTTACAGATGGATCATCTTCCACTGATTCAGTCGAAGGAGACCTTAATGGATGAATAGCTTCAGTTATTGTCTGCAGCGTGGCTTCTGGTTCGCTTACTTTATTCAAGGGTCTTTCGAAAGCGACAACATCCCCTCCGACTCTTTCTTCAATGATTGTCCATCCGATCGGGGCCTTCAAGCGGTCAAGGTGAGTCTCACAAAGAACAACTCTTCCGGGGCCATCAATTTCTCCTGGATCTCGCACGGTGAATGTAAGTTCAGATTGGTTCATGATCACTAGCACAACAGCAGGGCCGTTGCAGGCTGTTCGCATACAAAGTTGGCGCATAACCTGTAACGCTAGTCCGAAGAGAAAGTGAAATCGGGGATTCTCAAACTTATTTAACTGAAACTCCCCTAGTATCTCTATTCATGGTCTCACCACTGATACTTGGTTTAGATGCAGATGACACTCTCTGGGAAAACCAAGCACGATTTGATACAGCCCAAGCCAAACTTCGAGACTTACTGTCACCGTGGGTTGAAGGAAAAGTCGTTGATGAGACTTTGCTGAATATTGAAAGGAACAATGTAAAGCTTTATGGGTACGGAGTAAAGAGTTTTACTCTTTCTTCAATCCAAGCTGCGGTAGAACTCACTAACAGAGAAATAACTGCCGATTTAACAACCGCAATTATTGAATCAGGTTGGTGGATCATTAAGCATCCCGTAGAGATTCTTCCGGGAGTCGCCGAAACATTGAAGATTCTTTCGAGCAATCACCAACTACTACTCATAACTAAGGGTGATCCCGCCGATCAGTATAAAAAGATCAATGCAAGTGGCCTTAGCCACTATTTCAGGGGTATCGAAGTGGTACAGGAGAAAGATCCAAACACTTACCTTGAGCTTCTAGAGCGCCATAACGTTGATGTCAAAGATTTCGTTATGGTAGGGAACTCCGTTCCTTCAGATATTTTACCAATCTTGTCTATACAAGGGCGTGCTATTCATATCCCTCACCATTCCACTTGGGGGCATGAACAAGTAGATGAATCAGTTGTAGCGAGTTTCAATTTTCCTGTGATTGAATCCTTCAGTCAACTTCCAGACATTTTGGCAACTTTTTCTGAGAACTAGTTCGTGTTCTTTGCTGATAAATAAGTTCCATTGTGTGTAGCCCATTTCATTACTTTCGCCACATCTATCAGCCACGGGCCGTCTCGTTTGACTTGAATTATGGCCTGCGCCCCTTCAACTAGGCGCCGTTTGCGTTCACCATCAAATGCAAGAAGTACAGGGCCGTCAACTTTTACCTTTTCACCTATCTCTATTTTTTTTGCCTCTAACAACCCAAGATCGGCATAATGCCCAGGAGCTGTAGGGCCTCGGATTATACGATTGCTGTCCGTTGGGGATTCAAAACGAATAAGAAAAGCGTCATCGTCTGCTGAAGTAACTTCTTCTATTAGTCCACCAACCCCAGAAAATCCGACAGAAGAGGGGTCTGCTTGGGTTAATACCGCTAAGCAAAGAGTTTCCGGATCAAACAATTCAAGTGAACCCACATAGCGGTCTCGGGCAGCAACTGCGTCTACTAAAGCTAGATCAGGTTCCTCTTGTACCCCGTTTTGATCTTTTACTTCTAGTCGAACAACTTTAGATCTTTGCGCTACTTCCTTTAAAGAAACCGCTCCTGACGCGAGGTGCCCTGCGGCAGCGCCAGCCACAGTCGCTTCAACAAAAACTGGGAAAGCATTGTTGGTTCCAGTTGATATCGGTATCACTGGAATGTCTGGCCATTCAAGTGCTGCTATCCGATTTGTTCCATCACCACCTAATACAACTACGACAGAACACCCCTGCTCGCGCATGTAGCGAACAGCGTTAGATGTGTCCGCTTCTGAAAATGTCAGTGGTTCTTTAACCCAATCTAATTCCAACCCACGAATCGTTTCCGTTGCTCTACTTACTATTCGATGAGGGTCGCCGTGTACTACAAATCGAGTAGCTCCAACTTCACGTGCTCCTAAAACCACTCTTCTCACAATGTTGGCTTTATCGGCTACCGTGACGCTGCCCGCCGCTGCTATAGCTCTTCTTACATCAGTTCCAGAGCGCGGGTTAACCACTAAACCTATTGGTGAACATTTTGTTTGCTCAGTAGGTGTCATAGCCCCTGACGCTTATCTCTAATACGAGTAGAAACCTTGACCTGATTTTCTACCAAGTTGACCTGCTGCCACCATTCGCTTCAACAACGGAGGAGGCAGATAAAAAGCGTCTCCATACTCTTCGAATAATGTCTCTCCGACAAGAAGCATGGTGTCAAGTCCAATCATGTCGCTTAGCTCTAACGGTCCCATAGGGTGAGCAGCTCCAAGTTTCATTCCTGCATCTATATCTTCTGCTGTTGCGTGTCCTGCTTCATACATTTTCATCGAAGCTAATAAATAAGGGACTAGAAGCATATTTACAACAAAGCCTGCACGATCTTTAGCGGCCACCACAGTTTTGTCTATTATTTCTGTAGTAAATCCAGTGATATTTTCAATTACTGACTCTGCGGTTCGCACAGATGGTATAACTTCAACCAACTTCATTACGGGTGCTGGGTTAAAGAAATGTAGGCCAACTACCTGTTCTGGACGCTTTGTATTCATTGCGATATCAATAATTGGGATTGAAGAAGTGTTGGTTGCCAAAACTGCTTCTGTTGAGGTCACTATTTCATCAAGTTCAGAAAAAATCTGTGCTTTGAGTTCATACGATTCAACTACTGCTTCAACAATAAGGTCGCTAGATGCCAGATCTCCAAGTTCGGTGGTAAAGGAAAGATTAGATAGAACTGCTGCGTGAGCTTCTTCATCTAATTTGCCACGCTCTAAAGCCCGATTTAATGATTTTTCAATACCGGCTTGACTTTTTTCAGCTAACTCTGCATTTATTTCTCGTACAACGGTTTGAAGACCTGCTTTAGCCATAACCTCAGCAACTCCGCCGCCCATTTGACCGCCGCCAACAATCCCTACTTGTTTAATACCAAAATTTGATGCTGACATGCTTATGCCTCCGCTTGTTCTGCAACTATCACTGACTCAATAACTATGTCATCTAATGGTCGATCATTGTGATTTGTAGAGACTTTTTGCATTGCATCCGCTACCTCTAGGCCCTTAACTACTTGCCCAAATAATGCATACTGAGGGGGTAAACCTTGACCGCTAGGTCCAGTGATAATGAAGAATTGGCTTCCGTTAGTATTTGGTCCTGCATTTGCCATCGCCAATGATCCAAGTTCATAACGTCCTGGCGCAGGCAATTCGTCTTCAAATTTGTATCCAGGACCACCCATCCCGGTGCCCTGAGGGTCTCCCCCTTGAACAACAAAATCATTTATAACTCGATGGAATATGATGCCGTCGTAATAGTGCCAGCGAGCAAGAAAAACAAAATTATTGACTGTTTTAGGCGCTAACGCCGGATTCAGATGAATAACCATGGTTCCCATAGAAGTCACCATTTCAGCTGTGTAATTTTTTTCTACATCAATCACCATGGGGGGTGGTCCAGAAAACTCTGTACGCCTTGGACTAGATCCATCTACAGCTGGGATGTCTTGATTTTCTTCTGCCACTTTGCCTCCTCGGCGATAATTCTTAATTTCCTATAAAACCGTATTTTATGGTCATAACAAAGGCTAGAGGGCAATATGAGAAGCGAAACCTTAGGAGCATCACCCATTCCGCTTCAAACCTTGATTAGGGTGCCGCGCATGGCCCTTCAACCATTTTTTCAGCAATCTACTCCACTTAATCAAAGCATTTCAGCGTCAACTGAACCTCTTGGATGGGTAAGTCTGACATGTACTCTCTGTGAAGTTACTTGGCGCGGTCGCCTTGAAGAACTCTGCTGGTCTTGTGGGTCTCCTGGACATCAACCAGCTAGCACCCGAATCATTCCTGGTTGAAATTTAAGATAATTCGTACTCAAGCATCTGAACTGTTTTTTTTCCGCCATCTGTGTCTTGCTCACCCACCGAAGTAAACCCAAATTTCTCATGAAATCGCAGTGAGCGATCATTTCGAGGGTGGAGATTCACTTCAGCACACAAGAACTGGTAACCAACCGATTGTTCAACAAATTCACGATAAAAATTCTGCCCTAAACCTTGACTGAAAACCGTAGGGTCTACCACAACTCGGTCAACATACAGAAATCTCTCATACCGTTCTGAAAACCATTTATAGTTTTCACTTTCATACGGTAGTCCTGGCCCGTCAAGCCCAACAAGAAAACCAAGCAATTTTCCTTCACGTTCAGCGATAAAAAAAGCTTTTGCAACTTCGCTATACCATTCAAGATCTTCAGCATTTAACTCATTTACCGCAGGCACGGCGGAATTGTTCATATCTAAAACAGTCTTAAAATCTTTCTGCTTGATAGATCGAATCTGAATTTGAGATTTTTTTTTCATATCTTTAAATAATTTACTGAACTTCCTCTGAGGCTTCTAACCTATCTGTATGAACACTTCTTCAAATGCAGCTGCTCGCGTCGTTAATGGAACCAAAATTTATGGGGAAGGTGAAACCGAGGTAAAAGCTCTTGATGGGGTAAACGTTGAATTCCAAACAGGAGAATTTACCGCGATTATGGGTCCTTCCGGTTCTGGTAAATCAACCCTTATGCACTGTGTCGCTGGACTTGACACTCTTACCACTGGGCAATCTTTCATCAACGACGCCTCACTTAACGACTTATCCGATCGAGAATTGACTTTATTACGACGAGACAAAATTGGATTTGTCTTTCAAGCTTTCAATTTAATCCCCACTTTGAACGCTAGAGAAAACCTCACTTTGCCTTTGGATCTTGCTGGACAGAAAGTAGACCCTATTTGGATGAATAAGGTAATTACCTCAGTAGGCCTTGGAGATCGTTTAGATCATCGCCCTGATGAACTATCTGGCGGGCAGCAGCAAAGAGTAGCTGTAGCCAGAGCTCTGGTTTCTCAACCAGCAATCGTCTTCGCAGACGAGCCAACTGGGAATCTAGATTCAATCACCGGCAACGAAGTACTTGAATTTTTGAGATCTGCTGTAGACGATCTAAATCAAACTCTTGTAATGGTGACCCACGATGCCGCTGCAGCTAGTCGAGCCGACCGAGTTCTTTTCCTTGCAGACGGGAAGATAGTAAAGGAACTAAGCGCTCCTTCCTCTGAGGAAATCTTTGACACTCTGAAACGCCTTGATGGTTAATGTTTAGACTCACTCTTCGTAATATAAGTCGCCGGAAACTACGGTATGCGCTAACTGCTTTCGCCGTTGTGCTCGGCGTGGCTTTCCTTTCAACGTCTTTTTTTCTTACCGACCGGCTTCGAGATTCATTTGACGAGCTGTCTGTTGAAATTGGCAGTGACCAAGATTTAATCGTAAGAGCGGCCGTACCCCAGGATGCAGATCGATCAATTCGCGTTCCGGTACCAGAACAAATTCTTGAAATAGTAACCACCGAAGTACCTGGTATTAAAACAGTGGCACCTTTTATAAGAGCATTCAGCGTACAACCTGTATTCATCAACAGCAAAGGCGAATCGGAAGCCGTAACCACTATCGGAGCACCCCAATTTGGTGTCAATTACTACGAAGCGGGACAACTAACACAATATTTTATCGTTGAAGGTCGCCCTCCAGAGTGGATTGGCCCCGTCGAAGACGAATCGGTAATCGGCGAGTTCGTTCTTGATGTAGATACTGCTTCTGATAACGATTTTGTTATTGGCAACACATATCAAATTAGCGGCCCGTCTGGAAATAAAGCTTTTGAGTTAGTGGGAACAATCAACTGGCGCTCCCCCGATGAAAACAAGGCTACCGGCGCCACAATATCTGCCTTTGAAACTGAAACAGCGCAAACATTTCTTAATAGAAATATTCCTCTAGGCGATTTCGGAGAAATAGGAACCTTTGATGAAATATTGATTGAAGTAGAAGAAGGTGCTGACATCCCAACAGTACAAAATTCTCTTCAAACTTTACTTGACGGATTTACTGATCAATTCGCCTCAAACTTCTTAGCTTTGCCTGAAAAACAACAAGACGCTCTCACTTCTTATATCGACATACAGATAGAAGTGGTTGACTCCGAAACCATTACCCAAGAGAACCAAGATGACTTTTCTCAATTCATCAATATCCTTTCAAATGTTTTATTAGCTTTTGCCATAATTGCTGTAATAGTTAGCGCTTTCATTATCAACAACACTTTCTCCATCGTTCTTGGACAACGCGTGAAAGAACTAGCTCTTCTACGAGCCCTAGGTGCTACTTCACGTCAGGTCGCTCAATCTGTGATTTTGGAAGCGATTTTAATCGGCGTATTCGCTAGTGCTGTAGGTTTAGCCGGCGGCTACGCCCTGGCTTTAGGCGGACAAGAACTACTTGAGTCTGTAGGATTCGGAAGAAGCACCGGATCTTTGCCTATCCGTTCACGTACGATCATCGTCGCTGCTGTAATAGGTATTGGAGCTACTGTCTTATCCTCTATTGGGCCTGCAAACCGGGTGCGATCTATAGCTCCAGTAGAGGCTCTTCGTGATCAATCTGGTCTTACACCCACAAGTCTCTCAAGACGACTTATCGGTGGAGTTAGTACCGCCCTCGTAGGTGCAGTCATGCTGATAATCAGCATCTTCAAAGATGACTTGAATACCGCTCCTCAATTAACTCTCCTCGCTGGTGGTGCATTAGCGACCTTTGGAGGGGTTTACCTTCTGAGCCCGGTAGCTACACGACCAATTGCCAATCTGCTCGGTCGCCCGATTCAGAAAATATTTAAAATGCCAGGAAGGCTTGCTAAAGAAAATGCTGGCCGTCGACCACGCCGTACTGCGGCAACTGCTGCTGCCCTAACTATCGGGTTAGCGCTTGTAAGTATGGCTGCGGTAGTCAGCGATTCTCTGAAAGCAACTATCGGGAAAACACTTGATACAAGTATCTCCGCAGACTTATTTATTAGCTCAGAAGGAGGCTTTGGCCCTCCTACAGGTTTTTCCTCTGACCTTGTGGTTGATTTAAGCATCGCAGCAGAAGAAAATCCGGAACTAATTGATTCTGCAGTCAGTTACAGATTTGCTTTCGCAGGAATGACCGTTGCCGATGACTACAAAGATGTTGCTAGTACTGATTTAGCCTTGCTGTCTCGACATATGGACATAGACCTTGCAGAAGGCTCAATAAATGCTCAGGCTCCTGAAGGGTCTGATGGAACGTTACTTCTTCACTCTGATCCCGCAGAAACAAATAATTTTTCAGTCGGTGATCAAATTTTAGTCAAATTTGGAGGTACCCGTGAAGCAAATCTGACTATTGCCGGCATCTACCATAACGCCACACTGCTTGGTAACTGGGTTGTTGATAATTCGACATTTGATAAATATTTACCTCAAACACAAGACTTTTTTCTCAGCATTCTTTACAGCCCAACGACTAACACCGACGAAGCTCTTGGATTCGTGACCGCCCTCACAGACGAATACCCACAACTAGCGGTAGAGAGTCAACGAGAGTACCGGGAGTCTATAGAGGCACAACTTGATCAGGTTTTAACCATAATCACTGTATTTCTTGGCTTATCTCTCTTAATTGCTGTTTTAGGTATCACTAATACATTGGCGCTCTCGGTGTATGAACAAACTCGCGAACTAGGACTTCTAAGAGCAATCGGTATGACGAGACGCCAGATGCGCCGCATGGTTCGCTGGGAGGCTGTAATTGTCGCTCTCTTCGGTGGAATTTTGGGAGTTGCTATGGGAATACTCTTTGGCTTAGCCGCTACAGCAGCAATTGACACATCTATTGTCAGCGAACTTTCAATACCTGTTAAGTCTGTAATTCAATATCTTGCAATTTCAGCAATTTTTGGAATTGTTGCAGCGATCCTTCCGGCTTATAGAGCCTCAAGGCTAAAAGTATTAGATGCAATCTCTCACAATTAATTCAAAATTCTTAGAACTAACGAAGCACTTCTGGTAAAGGGCCAGAGTGGACAATTGCCACTCTTTTTGTTGCACGAGTAAGAGCCACATAAAGTGCTCGTAACCCTTGTTCCTGTTCACCTACGATGCGTTCTGGTTCAACTACTACTGCAGCGTCTACTTCTAACCCTTTTACTAGCCCTACTGGAACGACTGTTATTGAAGAATCTAAGCCAGTGCGAGTAGGGCGACCAAAATCTACGTGATTTGCTATAAGTAGTTCTTCGATTTCTTCTACTTGCGACATTGCTGCGACAACCGCAAGATTTCCAGTACCAACCGCTTGTAATTCTTCTTTCACCAGTTGAACTAAACCAATTTGTGGATCCTCAAGTTCTGTTGCTACAAAACGTGGTGCATCACCTTCGCTTCTCACGGAACGAGGAGGAGTGAGATCTGGTGCTACTTGAACTAGAACCTTTGTTGCTACATCCATAAGTGGAGATGGAATGCGATATCCGACAGTAAGTTCGTATTGGTTCACTGGGCGTCGATCAGGTAGATGTTCAAGGATGCTTTCCCAACCATTGTGAGCCCACGCTCCTGTTGCCTGAGCAATGTCTCCTACGACAGTCATCGATCCATTCAACGACCTTCTTTCAAGCATTCTTAAATCCATCGGTGATAAATCTTGAATTTCATCAACAACTATGTGCCCATATGTTCGGACAGCTTCTAGGTCGCGCCGTCCTGGTCGTGCCCCTAGAGCCGCGCGTGCTTCGTCTAGTAGAGCGGCGTCAGACGCAGTCCACCGAACATCTTCTGCACGTTTAAGACGGGGGCGATAAAGAGCATCTACTTCTGAATCAGTTAGCTCTGGTTCCGCCGCATGTATCAGCGCATGTGAGCCTAAACAATCATTTAACAACTGTGCTGGGGTCAATACTGGCCACATCCATTCAAGCGCTTCACGAACCTTAAGGTCTCCGCGTAGTCGTTCAGCTAGGCCTTCAGGATCAAGAGATTCTCGTCCACTTAATGCCAATGCTTGAAAAAATTCAGTTTCGACAAATTTTCTCCCGGCATTATGGGTCCGGAACCTTCGACGAGCTTCTGTAACTATTTCAACACTTTTTTCAACAGTTACATACAGCCACTGGAGGCCATGGCCAATTCTTAAATCTTCTCTTAGCGGCCGCTGTCTGGTTCGTATCGCTCGAGCAATAAATCGAACCATCCTTAAATCGCCTTTCAACCTTGCTATTTTTTCTGAATCTCGGCGGTCATCCACCCATGTACGGTCAATAAGGTCAGCAAGAGAAGCCATCTCGACGCCGGCTTCTCCTAATGAAGGCAGGACTTGCTCTATATAAGCGAGAAAGAGCCGGTTTGGCCCCACCACTAACACTCCTTGTCCTTCAAGAGGGAACCGGTGTGTGTAAAGAAGATATGCAGCACGATGAAGAGCAACAACTGTTTTACCTGTTCCCGGTCCTCCTTGTACCGCCAATACTCCAGAAAGTGGTGCTCTAATGATCGCGTCTTGTTCTGCTTGTATTGTTCCAACAATGTCACCGAGGCGACCTGTCCGTTCTGTTTCTAAAGCTGCGATTAAAGCACCTTCACCGCGAAGTTTCTGACTTCCATCACGAAATCTTTCAATATCTCCGAATAATTCGTCTTCAATCGCAAGTAATTCTCGGCGGCGGCTAACAAAATGGCGGCGACGCTCAAGGCCCATTGAATCTGGTCCAGTGGCACGGTAAAAAGCCTCAGCAACTGGGGCTCGCCAATCAACAACTATTGGGTCTTGAGTTTCATTCCATACGCCTACTCGACCTATGTAGTATCGGTTACTTCCAAGATCCTCTTCTTGATCAATTCGCCCAAAGACAAGTGCTGCATCACCAAGGTCTAATTCTTCTAATCGACCTGCTACTGAATCCCATATTGCTTCTCGCTCAAAGCGGGCTTGGTTAGTTCCCCCTCGTCCCACTTCAACCATACCTGTCAGTTCAAGAGCGCGAAGACGTGCAGATTCAAGGCAAGCATACGCCTTGTCTATATAGGCTTGCTCTGCTGCAATTTCAGGATGCATAAACACCCTCCAAAAGTATGGACATAATCAATTCATGGTTATTAGAGAGAGTTCGCTCTTAATTACGAGCAATTTCTCCATATTTGGCCAAAGATTTATTCTAGCGGAGGAAATATCTTCATCAATCTGCTCTAAAGTGTCGGATTCTTTCTTTAATCTGCGACGATAGGAATCATGATTACTGTTGGACTTGTTTTGAGTGCGGGGGGAACGTCAGGAGCGGCTTATCATGCTGGGGTTCTCGCAGGGCTTTTTGAAGCCACTGGCTGGGATCCGAGAACAGCAGACCTGATCGTTGGGACTTCTGCAGGTGCAAGCACTGCAGTAGGTATTCGCGCTGGCTTATCTGCGTCTGACCATGCAGCCTATTACTCTGGTCAAGAACTGACTTCAGAAGGACAAATTATTCGAAGCCGGGTAACCACCCCGCTTGATCTTCCAAAAAATCCTCCACCCCATGAATCATTTAGGCCAGCAAACCCCTACCTAATGCTTCAAGGAGTTCTTGGACGTGGGAGACCTCGCCCTGTTGTATCTTTAGCGGGGATGCTTCCGGAAGGGCAAGCAGATGGTTCTTCACTTGCTAAGCGCATAAATGAGTCTCATCCTGAACCTTGGTCAGAACTATCGACTTGGATATGTAGTGTCAATTTACAGACAGGCAAAAGGGCAGTCTTTGGTCGAGACGACATCCAATGCGACATTGGAACTGCGGTTCAAGCTTCTTCTGCTATCCCAGGATATTTTCGACCTGTAGATCTTGGAGGAGCAAGATACGTAGATGGAGGCATTCATTCTTCCACCAATGCCGATTTGACCGCCCCATTAGGACTTGATGTTGTTGTTATATCTTCTGCGATGACCGCTACTCCAAGTGAATCGGTGTGGCCGGGTGGACCAATCGGTCGAGCGTGGCACAGCCGTACATTACGGCGAGAGGTAGAAAGGATTCGATCATTCGGCTCTTCCGTCTTAGTCTTTCAACCAACAGCAGAAGATCTAGGCATTCGCGGAGAAGACAACATGTCTACCGACAACTCGGAAGAGATCTGTCAGATGGCTAAAACCTCTACTCTGGCTCATCTTTCTCATCCACGTACTTTAAATTCTCGTAAAGCTCTAGAGCGATCACTCAGATCATGACCTCTTTGCATGACTCCCCCTTTTTGGCGGCTTGCCGTTCTGAGCCGCACCACCACACACCAGTGTGGTTTATGCGTCAAGCAGGACGATCTCTTCCGGAATACAGAAAAATTCGTGGGGAGGGAAGCATTTTGGATGCGATTAAGAACGCTGAGCTATCAACAGAAATCACTTTGCAACCTGTTCATAGGTACAACACAGATGCCGCTATTTTGTATTCAGACATAGTGGTTCCTCTTCATGCTCTTGGGTTTGGTGTAGAAATTCAACCTGGGATCGGCCCCGTAGTTGAGAATCCTTTCCGTTCAGTTGAAGATCTAAAGCGATTACGCCCTCTGGACCCAGATAACGACACCCCGTATGTCTTAGAAACAATCCGATTGCTAGTAGAAGAACTAGCTGTTCCTCTAATCGGATTTGCAGGAGCTCCTTTTACTTTGGCTTCTTATTTGATTGAAGGAGCACCATCTAGGACTTACACCAAAACTAAGGCATTAATGATGAATGAGCCAGAGTTATGGGACTCTTTGATGAGTCGCCTCGTTGAAATAGTCATCTCTTCTCTGCGCTCACAAATCTCTGCTGGGGTTTCTGCTATTCAATTATTTGATAGTTGGGCTGGAGCCCTTAGCCCCTCTGCATATGAACGCTTTGTTCTGCCCTACAGCAAGGAAATATTTTCTGCTATACAAAACGAGGAAGTTCCGACTATTCACTTCGGTGTAGGTACAGGAGAAATTCTTCACTTGATGGCATCAGCAGGTTCATCAGTAATGGGTGTTGATTGGAGAACCCCGCTAGATGTGGCGCGTGATCGACTTGGCTTGGAAGTGGCCCTTCAAGGAAACCTTGACCCGGCAATTTGTTTCGCCTCGGAGGATGCGATCTCAAACGAAGTTCGAAATATTCTTGAAAAAAATGGCGGCCATCCAGGGCATATTTTTAATCTAGGTCATGGAGTTTTACCTGAAACCAATCCACAAGTTCTTGAAAGAATTGTTGAACAGGTTCATTCGTACCCGCTGAATTCGGCCGAAATGAAATGACTGATCAGAAGGTTGCAATTATTGGTGCAGGTATAGCCGGACTTGCCTCCGCCTATTATCTTCAAAAAAATTCGCCAGAAACGCAGACACTAATTTTTGAGTCTGAGAACAAAACTGGTGGAAAATTAGTCACTTCACCTTTCGCTGGAGTTTCAGTTGATGAGGGAGCTGATTCTTTTCTTGCTCGTGTGCCATGGGCAGTTGAGCTCTGTCATGATCTTGGCTTGGAAGCAGAATTAGTTTCTCCTTCAGCTCGAATAGCTTCGCTTTGGATCGATGGCAAACTCCAGCAGATACCATCTCCTAATGTCCTCGGCGTGCCCTTGGAAATAGAATCTATAGGTGCCGGCCTTTTGACGCCTGATGCGCTATCTCGTCTTAACAGCAACGGGGTCCCAAGTCTTGATTTACCTAACAGTGACGCAAGTATTGGGCAAGTAATTCGATCCTGTGTTGGGTTAGAAGTTCTAGAACGTCTTGTTGATCCACTTATAGGTGGCATCAATGCTGGTCATGCAGATGAGATGAGTTGTGCCGTGATGGCGCCACAACTCCTTGAAGCTGCACGTCATCCTGATGGGATGTTGAGTCGACTAAAAGATTTAGCAAAAAATATCGACCCAACTGCACCTGTTTTTCATGCTCACCCTGAGGGTATGAGCCGGCTTGTTGATGCTCTGACTAACTCCCTCGGGAACTCTTTGAAAATGGTGAACCCCGTTTTGAATATTTCACGTTTGGGCAACAAGTGGTTGGTCGAAACAGAGAAAGGGCCTGAAAGTGTAGATGGAGTGGTTATAGCTACCCCTGCTTCTGTTTCTTCAAATATTTTAGAAAAAACGCTTCCTGGCCCAGCACAAATATTCAATTCAATAAAATTTGCTTCAGTAGCTCTTGTGACTTTTGGGTATTCAAGAACAGACTTTGAAGCCGACCCTTCACAAAGTGGATTTTTAGTGCCTCGATCTTCACAACTTTTTATGACTGCTTGTTCTTATTCTGGAAGCAAATGGACCCATCTTCGTCATCCCGAATTAGAAATTCTTCGTGTTTCTACTGGCCGCATTGACGACAACCGGCACGTAACCATGACTGATGATGAGCTCGTCAACGAATTGCGTCTTGACTTAAACAGCACTTTAGGAATTGAGTCCGCGCCAGTTGATGTCAGAGTCACACGGTGGCCAAATTCTTTGCCGCAATTTCCGGTAGGACACGCCGATCAGATGAATGCTCTTGACGCTGAGTTGAGTCATTCTGCGCCTGGAATATTTTTTGCTGGAGCTATCCGTCATGGCGTCGGTATTCCTGCTTGTATACGCTCCGGTAAAGAGGCAGCACAACAACTTTCGGACTTTTTTTACAGGTGAATCTGATGAAATTGCGGCCTCTATTCTGGTGTTTTTTATCGGGAGTTTTAATTGTCGCGTCAGTTCCACCTTGGGGTTGGTGGCCTGTTGCTTTTATTGGGATCGCGGTATTGGACCGTTTGTTGAGCGGACAAGCAGCGCTGAGACGACTTCGTCGAGGTTTCTTAGTGGGGTTAGTGTGGGCACTAGTTGGCACTATTTGGATGGTTGATCTGACTCCTGCAGGCTGGGTAATAAATGCTGTATTGCACGCGTCATTTATGGGAGCCGCCTCTTTAGTTGTCCCGGCTAATAACGGCCGCCGGTTAGCTCTAGTTGGGGCAGTGACCTTGGCAGAATTTGGTCGCTGGTCTTGGCCTTTTGGCGGTATCCCTTTGGCTACTTTGGCACAAGGTCAGGCAGCAGGTCCGTTAGCTCCAGTTGTTCGAGTTGCAGGGCCACTTCTCCTCGTTGCTTTAGTCGTAGCAATCGGCGTTGCGTTAAGTGCTCTTTTTGATGGGCGTCGAGCAAACAAATGGTCTGCTCTCACAATAGGAGTTACTTCTTTGGCTCTTGTTATCTCCGGGGTGCTGGCTGCACTTGCTCCAGAAGGACACCTTATTGACGAGATGAAAGTGGCAATTGTTCAAGGAGGTGGCCCCCAACGTACAAGAGCCACCCCTTCCGGAGCATCTACAGTGTTTTCAAATCAAATAGAAGCAAATCAACTAGTTGAAAAAGGCGTTGATTTAGTTCTATGGCCGGAGAATGTAGTCAATCCAGATCCACCTACAAATTCTCCTATCCCAAATCGTCTTTATCCCGATCAGGCCTCTGAAACTCTTTCTATGGAAGCGAAGCGTCTTAATGCTGTTCTCATTCCAGGCTGGTTCCTTCAAGACGATTCAGACTCAAAAGCGAATCTAAATTATTCCACGGCTATTGACTCAGACGGTATGGTCATTGATCGCTACGACAAAGTACGAATTGTTCCTTTTGGCGAATTTGTTCCTCTGCGTTCTCTTATTGAAGTTTTTGCCGCTGATCTTCTCCCGGCACGTGATGTTCGAGCTGGAAATGGCCCTGCCGTTTTAAAAACCTCTGTTGGGAATCTTGGCATATCTATCTCCTGGGAAATTTTCTTTGAGCACAGAGTTAGGGATGCTGTTGAAAATGGTGGCGAGATTCTTATTAATCCGACAAATGGAGCAAGTTATTGGTTGACAGTTGTTCAAACCCAGCAAGTAGCTTCTAGCCGTCTTCGAGCGCTTGAGACCGGCCGATGGGTTCTACAAGCAGCCCCTACAGGTTTCAGTGCAGTGATCAATCCGAATGGCAAAGTAATCCAACGGACATCGATCTCAGAGCAGACTGTCCTGCACGCAACTGTTGAAAGACGTAGCGGGCTGACATGGGCTACTCAAGTAGGGATTTGGCCAATGATTATTTTGTCATTTCTTTTAATTCTTATAGGACACAAAGAACCTGAAGAAAAATCAGAAACCGCTTAAACCTCAATCGTTACTGTAGATGGCCCATCGTTGACTAACTCAACCTTCATGTAAGCTCTGAACTTTCCCGCTGCAACTTTGAAGCCTTCTTCGCGTAAAGCTTTGATGATTTCTTCAATAAGTGGTTCAGCCTGTTCTGGTTGAGCGGCAGCAATCCATGATGGACGATTACCACGAGAAGTATTGCCATAAAGTGTGAACTGGCTAATAACTAATACCTCTGACTTTGTATCAAGTAGCGAAAGATTCATCAAACCTTCCGAATCATCGAAAATTCTTAGTTTGCTAATTTTCTTTGCAATTCTTCTTGATTCTTCCATTCCATCCGTGTGGGTAACCCCTACAAATACGCATAATCCTGAGCCGATAGAACCAATAATTTCGTCTTCTACCGTCACTTTTGCGTGTTCAACTCGCTGTATCAAAGCTCTCATGTGACAAAAGGTACAAGTTACCAGCGAGTAATCATCAAAAAGTGCCGCCACAATTGATAAATGAGTAATAACGAAAAGTCTTCAGTGGGTATTGACGATCCATTGCGTATTGCTTTTTTGGCTTATCGCGGTAAACCCCATTGTGGCGGTCAAGGTGTATATACCCGACATCTAACTAAAGCTCTTACAGGTTTAGGTCACCATGTTGAAGTATTTGCCGGACAGCCTTACCCAGTTCTTGACGAAAGCGTTCCGTTGACCCCTTTGAAAAGTCTTGACCTTTACAACGACCACTTTCCAATGCGGAAGGCAAGAATTTGGGAACTAAAGACCAAATGGGATTTTTTAGAATCCTTTTCTTTCAATACCGGTAATTTTTCCGAGCCAATGGCTTTTAGCATGCGTGCTTGGAGTCATCTTGCTAAACGTAGAGATGACTTTGATTTAGTGCATGATAACCAGTGCCTAGGTTGGGGTTTACTTCTAATGCAGAATCGTTTGAATCTTCCTGTACTTTCAACTATCCACCACCCAATCACCGTAGATCGCCGTCTTGAAATTGAACATGCTCGGGGATTGATTGAAAGAATCGGGAAACGTCGTTGGTATGCATTCACGAAAATGCAGACACAAGTGGCAAAAAGAATGGAACGAGTAATGACTGTTTCAGAATCTTCTAAAACAGACATAGTGGCCGACCATAAAGTTGATCCTGACCGTGTTCATGTCGTGCCAGTTGGTGTTGACCCTGATTTGTTCTTACCTATGAAGAATGTGGAAAGAATTCCAGGAAAAATTATCACTACTGCTAGCGCTGATGTAGCTATGAAAGGATTGAAGTATCTTCTTGAAGCAATAGCGAAACTGCGCACAGAACGACATATCGAACTAGTAATCATTGGTCGCCAAAAAGAAGATAGTGCCAGCTCAGATGTTTTTAAGGAGTTGGGCTTAACGGACTGTGTTTCTTGGGTACATGGAGTACCTGACGAACGTATTGTTGAGTTATACAGCGAATCTGAATTAGCAATCGTCCCTTCGCTATACGAAGGTTTTTCTCTACCAGCCATTGAAGCTATGTCTTGTGGAATTCCTCTAGTTGCCACGACAGGAGGGGCTCTTCCGGAAGTAACAGGAACTCATAATGAAACCTGTTTTCAAGTCCCACCGGGCGATAGCGAAGCTCTTGCTGTCATGATCCGCTATGCGCTTGATAATCCAGAAGCCCGAAAACGTGTCGGAATGCAGGGACGTCAACGAGTGATTGACCATTGGAGTTGGCGCCATACCGCACTTCGAACCGTTGAGCAGTATCACGAACTTCTAGGGCAAAGGTAACTAGTAATGCTTACTGTCCGCTACGAGCGTTTACGCCTGCAACCAAACGAAAAAGTTCTTGATCTGGGTTGCGGATTTGGACGACATGCCTACGAAGCTTTGCGCCGCGGAGCCAACGTGGTGGCATGTGATCTCGGTTACGAAGAGTTGGTTCAGGTTCGCAGTGTCGCCGCTGTCATGTGGGAAGACGGCGAAATAGATGAAGGAATCATGTTAGAGACCACGAACGGAAACGCTACTCAACTGCCTTTCGCTGATGAATCATTTGATCGAATTATTGCATCTGAAGTTATGGAACACATTGAACAAGATCAGGAAGTATTAGGAGAGTTAGCTCGTGTTCTCCGACCTGGAGGTACTTTAGCAATAACGATTCCATCCAAATTCCCCGAAAGAGTGTGTTGGGCGCTTTCAGAGGACTATCACGCACCTAATGCTGTGGGTGGCCACGTTCGCATCTACGGGCGTACAGAACTAGAGGAGAAAATATCATCCGCCGGACTGTTTCCGCTCGGCAGCCACAAAGCGCATGCTCTGCATAGCCCGTATTGGTGGTTGAGATGCGCTATAGGCCCAAACAAAGCAATTGAAGAAAACCGGCTCGTTAAGGCGTACCACAGATTGCTGACTTGGGACATTGTAAAAGCCCCTAAACTGACCCGATGGACTGAATCGCTTTTGAACCCTCTTTTGGGTAAAAGCAAAATTGTTTACGCAGCAAAACCTGACCTGGAGAATAGCCATGCCACTACCTGAAGTTCCAGGAGTGATTACTTCTGAAGATTTACAGTTGACAGCTTCAACGATCGCTGAATGGCAGCTTCCAAATGGAATGATCCCCTGGTTTCCAGGTGGTCATTGTGATCCATGGAATCATATAGAAGCAGCAATGGCTCTCGCATGCACCGGGCATCTAGACGAAGCAGAATCTGCTTACGAATGGCTATTACATACACAACATGAAAGTGGAGTTGGGGCTGGAGGCTGGCATCAATACTATTTATCTGACGGAATTGAAGATACGAAATTTGATGCCAACGTTATTGCTTATATAGCTACCGGAGTTTGGCACCATTGGCTAATGACGAGAGACCGAGGATTTCTTGAACGGATGTGGTCTTCAGTTGATCAAGCCATCGAATTTGTTCTCCGTCTACAAACTTCTAGCGGACCGATATTGTGGGCCCGTCATGAGGATGGAACGCCTTGGTCGTATGCGTTACTAACGGGCTCTTCAAGTATCTGCCATAGTTTGAGATGCGCAATCGCTATTGGTGAAGAACTCGGGCATGACCGTCCCGATTGGGAGCTTTCTTTAGCGCATCTTGCTCACGCGATCCGAACTAAACCGGAAGGCGCATTTGCTCCAAAAGAACGCTGGGCGATGGATTGGTATTACCCAGTTTTATCTGGAGCACTTGATAAAAAAGACACTCTGAGCCACTTAGAAGCGCAACGGGAAAAATTTATCATTGAAGGATACGGAGTTCGCTGTGTTAGTGACCAGGACTGGGTTACGGCTGCAGAAACATGTGAATGCGCTATGGCATATTTGATCGCAGGTGACCGGACAAGCGCACTAGAACTCTTTCAAGGAGCATTAGAAATGCGTCAAGAGGACGGAAAGTGTCTTACGGGACTTGTTCAACCCGATCACATTAGTTTCCCTGAAAATGAATGCACGACCTATACGGCAGCAGCCATAATCTTGGCCGCAGACGCTATTTCTGGTTCAAGTCCTGCTTCCTCTTTATTTGTTGATCATTCAGGTCTTCCGGGCATCATTGATACGGAATCTGTTGTGAAAGAAAAAGATTAGATCCCTGGCCCTATTCTTCTCAACGCTCGCAAAGAGCCTGAGACTCCAATTTCAGTAAATGCACCAGATTCAACAGCTCGTGTCCATATCTCAAATGGTGGTTGACCTCCATCAGCAGGATCAGGAAATACATCATGGATTAATAATGTTCCTCCCTCAGCGAGGTGTGGAACCCACCCTTCATAGTCCTGATGTGCGGGGTTGTGGCCATGCCCACCATCAATGAATAGAAGCGCTAGAGGGGTGTGCCAAAGAGTAGAAATTGTTGAAGATTTTCCAACCAGAGCTACAACTGTGTCTTCAAGGTCGGCTTTCTGAATTGTTTCCCGAAAAGACGGCAGAGTATCTATTTTCCCTGTTGAAGGGTCAACCAAACTAGTGTCGTGCCATTCCCAGCCCTCTTGATTCTCTTCTGATCCGCGGTGATGGTCTAAAGCAAATAATGTGCGTTGAGACTCTTGAGCTGCTGCACCAAGATAAATAGTAGATTTGCCACAATAACTCCCTATCTCGAGATAAGGGCCATCAACCAAGACGTCCAAGGCATGTTGATAAAGCGATTTGCCTTCATCTTCGGGCATAAACCCTTTTGTAGATTCAGCTAATCTCTGTAGGTATTCTTCCATCTTCAAGTAGATGTTTTAGTTAATTGGCCTTCTGCTCGGTCACCCCAGAGTAAGTGCTCCAAAACGGCAAATCGAACGATCCAAAGTAAGGCGAATGCTGCAGCATTTCCTGCCTGCATAACGAAGACATGGTCGTAGAAATTGTCTGCAATGGCTACGAAAACTGTTGAAAGAATGAGACCAGCGAAAGCTAACCCCCAAAAGGGGACGATCTCACTGACAACTTTGTGGCTGCCTCTGTCTCTTTCCCAAACATAATGTCGGCTAAGGAAATATGAAGGAATGCTGCCTGCTACTACCGCCACTCCGTTAGCTGCTATGCCTACAAGATTGAGGTGTTCAAAGCAGATGTATAGAAGCGTTTGTCCTGTGACAACATTAACCATTGACACTCCGGCAAATCGAAACAATTTAGTTCCGTAGTTGTGGCGGAGGCGCGCTAAACGAGCAAGGAGTGCTGAGGACATGAAATGCAATCTTAATAGCGGATAAAGGAAAGACCGGGGCAAATAGCCATAAATCTAATGATTTAGGGCCAAACTACTGGGAATAAGGGATGATTTAGCTCTTCTCCGTCCTGTAACCCGGTTACTGGATCTTCTAATTCTGGAAATGGCGGCGATGTTTTCCATGAACGTTGAGCTCGACGAACATCATCTCCTATGTAGCGTAGAGAAACTGCTCTTCTGCCTTTTCTTGACCCCGGGGCAGCATGTAAGGAAAGAAATGAAAAGCAGATGGCGTCTCCTGGTTCAAGCGCCCAAGACCTGATTGAAAACGAATCTCTATCATTATCTATATCCGGGACTTCTTGAAGGGCGCCCTCTGGAAACCATCGGGCTTCTTTATCTACGAACGTGCGAGGCATCATCCAAGAACCACTGTGGGTGCCAGCTACAACCTCCATACATTCTTCTACCGGAACTGAGTCAAGTGGTATCCAGAAGGAAACTGTTTGAGTGCCATTAAGGTCGTAATAAGGCTGGTCCTGATGCCACGGTGTGCGTTGTTGGTTACCTTTTGAGCGAATCAAAATGTGGTCATGATGAAATCTTATGGTTGAGGATTTAGTTAATAGAGATGCGACCTGAGGCAAAGAACTATTTCG
>JAQWOV010000018.1 GCA_029245675.1 Acidimicrobiales bacterium
AGAAGAAAAAGAAGAAGACGAGGAAGAAGAAGACGAGGAAGAAGAAAGTGGACCGCGCCCGTCTCGCCATAGCGGAGATGAAGGGGAAGACGATGAGCCAGACCCAGATGACGTAGAGGCTGATCTTGAAGAAATTCTGCGTGACCGGATAGCAGCGGATGCGGACGAAGGTGGAGACGGCGAAGAGGAAGAAGATCCTGGTCAAGTAGAAGTAGTAGCAAAGTCTCCTGAAGAGGCTCAGGCACGTCAGAAAACTGAAATGTCATGTCCACATTGTTTTCTCTTAGTGGACGAGACAGTAGTTTCTGAGACAGGCGAATGCTCACAATGTGGAGCACCTATCTAACAGGAATTTTTTTGGAAAACGCACGAATCGCTGACGCGAATGACTCTAAAGACTTAGAAAGATTAGCCATAGGGGCTGAACAAGAATTAGTCCAAAAGCGCGGCGGATCAACTCTTAGTAAGGAGAACCCTAATTATGGGGATGCTGAGAGTTATTTTAAGTCGGCTTTCAGCGATTCTTCCGTAGAGGTTTTTGTTGGAACTATTGATGATGTAATAGTTGGTTTTGGCGTCATCAAGTTAGGTCACCTAGAAGACGGTACTGCTCACGCCTCAATAAAAGCTTTATATGTAGAAGAAGCTGCCCGATCTATTGGGGTTGGAGAAGCAATGATGGAAGAGATGCTAGTTTGCGCTACTTCGCACAAAGCGGAAGCAGTAGATGCAGTTGCTTTACCTGGTGATAGGGCGACTAAAAATTTCTTTGAAACACACGGACTAGTCGCTCGGGCGATAATTGTTCAGAAAGCTCTGACTGAACAAGCCAAGTAGTGCTTATTTTGCTTTCTTGCGTTGCTTGCGGGGAGGTGGAACAGGCGAAACACCAAAAAGTGCTGCAATCGAAGGAATTTTCATTGATAGTTCTGTAATAACTTCAATGAGTTTTTGGCTGGGCTCCTTCGGCAAACTCTGCGGTACAACTCTTTCGCGAACAGGGGAGAGGGCGACTGCATCAAGTACGGTAACCCAACGATCTTCGTAAGTATCCTCAGTCAAGTTGTCATTTGCTCCTTGCGTTAAAGAACTAAGGAGTTCTTCTGAAAGCGGAGCGCCCGCTTTCGGCGGATGGGAACTCAACCTTAAGGCACGAACGATTCGATCTTCCTGCAACGCTGCCTCCACGCTTGACACCCATTTGGCGTGCTCTGATTCAATGCGGATCACTAACCCATCTTTTAGCTGATTAGCTAGATCTCTAGTCTCAGAATCTTTGGCAGAAGTGTCGGAAGCGACAACTACGGAGCGCAGATCTCGCAAATCAATCTTATTTATTCCTTCTAACGCTGCTTCAGCTTTATCCCGCCATTCAGCGGTTCTCAGTTGAGGCTGCAATTGCTCAGCAAACTTTAAAAGCAGTTCGGGTGGTATTGGTGGCTCACCAGCAGACAAAGCAACTTCGTTTTGCTTTTCTATAACGGACCTCATTCTCGCTATGCCCTTCTGAGATAGTTGCCTAGAGAAGAGTTGCATCTCCTCTGGTAAAGAAGCGATTATCGCATCACGGTGAACATGCTTTTGTTTGAGTCTCTTGCCGGTCGACACGGGGGAGTGGTTGCGGTTCCTCTTTGTGGGTTTCTTGTTTGTAGGCTTCTTGTCTCTTGCCGGTTTTCTTCGATCAGGATCTTTTGATGCTCGTGGGCTTCTTTCATCTTTGTTTCGCCGCCGGTTATTTTTCTTCTTTTGAAGATTCGAAGTAACTAATGGTTCGTCTTTTCCGCTCCCAACAATTTCTAGCAATTCCGGAACTGACTTTTTATCACGCCCTGATAGAACAGAGGTGACTGATATTCCATCTACAAACTGTTCAGTCTCAACTCGTATGACATCACCGATGGAAGCATTGCCATCTAATAGGTTTTCAGCAAGAGAACCTTTAGGGAGCTTGGCGCCAGCGGCTCTCCAGGTCCAGGTCCCGTCGTCCCGCTTACTTGTTAGCTCAATTTCCATTCGTGGCATAGGTATAAACGTTAGCCGCTTTAATTTGGTTTATCGCATGTATTTAGGAGTGGAGAGTACCCATCTTGAGTTCCGTTAGTAAAGGTGAAGGGAACTTAAATTGTAGATAACGTATGTTATCATCTATTTCAATAGGTATTTATGCTATAAATAAGTCAATGGGATACAGAGACCTTCCTTTAGAAGAACAGATGCCACCGGCATTTCACGAGTGGTTACGTTGGCTTCCTCTCCAGGAGGACAAACCTGCAACCACTGTCAGGGCTTATAGCCAGGGATTAAGAAGATTAGTTTCATTTGCAGAAATACATCCTGAACATTTTGCTCCAGATTCTTTTGGCCAAGCAGAGATAACCGATGCAGTTAGAACTATGAGGAGTTCTGGCAAAGTTTCTCGTGCGACACTAAATCAAACACTCGCTGCAGCAAAATCTTTTTTTGATTACTGTGTTGCAGATCTTGGCGTTGGTTCAGTTCCAGATATTGGACGAATCCGTAAAGTTTCCCAACTAGCTGTTGAACAAAGCGAGCCGACGTATTACTCGGGCTCAGAAATACGCGATTTGTATCGGATCGCTGCTACGGAGATAAGAGACGACGATATCGGTGGCAGGGTTCGTTGGGCAGAAAGAGATTTTGCAATGGTTACAGTTTTAGCTGCGCTTGGTTTACGCGCTTCTGAACTTTGTTTCATAGACCTTGATTGGATCACTCAGGATTTGCTCAATGACAGTAATCATCAAGTTCTAAGAGTTCTCGGTAAAGGATCTAAAGTCCGCCGTCTTCCTCTTTCAAAGGAACTACTTGAGGTTCTACGTCGTTGGCAGGAAGTTCGCTCTGAGAGATTCGGAACTCCAATGGCTGATGATCCCCTCTTTCTAACTAAAGATGGAGAGCGATTCAATTATCGAAGACTCCGTTATTGGCTACTCACCTTGAATCGGGCAGCTGGTTTACGTGATAGATCTTTACATTCTTTACGTCATACGGCGGGAGTGCAATGGGCAGCTAATGGGGTTCCTATGAATGAAATTCAGAGCCTCCTTGGGCATGCCAGCATTAACACAACTGGTATATATACAGAGGTAGCTGCACGCGGCTTAATAGATGCAGTCAAATCTTCTGAAGCGAATCGATTGATAATGGAAACATTGAACGAGATGGAGAAGTAAGCGGCAAGATGAAAAGGGTTTCTTTAAAACTGAAAACCTTTTTGGCAGCCGTTTTCTCGATATCGGCTGCGATGCTTTTTATTCCGGGAAGTTCTGCTTATGCGCATGACCCAATCTTTATCGGAGAAGAGCAAAAAGAAGCAGAAGAAGGGCCATATCTTCCAGATGCAAGGATCTCCTTTGCCCTCTATGGAACTTTTCTTGAATCCGACGAACGCCGAGGTTTTCAATTTGAGATACCCGATGGCGAAACAATCACGATGTCTCTTCTGATACCTGACTTGTCTCCAGAGAAAGAAATAGAAACTCCTTATTTGCCTTGGTTGACTCTTGAGCGTCCTGATGGAACTCAAATTGACCTTCTTCCTGACATTCGAGTTGCTTTTGCTGAGCCATTCTCTCGGACTAACTATTTGAGGTTATTTGACCATTCAGAAATTGGCAGAGAAGGAACTTATCAAGTAACGATTTATGGTTTAGACCCTTCAAGATTCACAGTTTCAATTGGTTTCATTGAGATGTTTGGTACAGAAGTGCTCAATGTCGAGAATCGAAATGATCGCGGAGCTCTAGAGCGCTGGTATGCAACTCCCCCACCTGAATTTATGCAAAGCGAGACAACAACTACAGAACAAGCAGTTGATGTAGATCTTCCAAAAGAGGCGCTTTTAGAACCAGATAATGAGCCTATTAAAGAAGAGAATGTTAAAACTGGGCTTGTTCAGCCAGCAGATGAGAGCGTAAGTGACGAAGGATTTCCGGTGCAGTTGCTATTCGGAGGCTTAATTGCGTCTGTGTTGTTGGCACTACTTCCTTTACTGAAATATAGAAAAAGAGTATGAAATGAGAAAAGTAAAAGGATCACTTCTCGTTTCAGGAGCCTTACTGAAAGATCAGAATTTTCACAGAACGGTGATCTTTGTCGTTGAACATGATCATCAAGGCGCTTTGGGTGTGATCCTCAATAGGCCTTTAGCACTACATCCTGAACAGCTAATAGATCTTTGGGCAGAACATGCCGAGGAAGGTGGATTTATCTATAAAGGTGGACCAGTGGCCACTGATACAGTAATTGGGTTGGCCAAGTCATCAAAAGTTAATGAGAAATCTCTGGTGGGTTGCATTGAAGTAATTGATCTACACCACTCCCCCTCTGAACGTCCCGATATCGAAATGGTCAGGCTTTTTGTAGGTTATGCGGGTTGGTCTGCTGGACAGTTAGAAACAGAACTCAAAGAAGGATCTTGGTTTGTTTTTGACGCTGAAGAATCTGATGTTCTCACGGACGATACTGAGAACCTTTGGGAGATCGTACTTCGCCGCCAAGGTGGAATTATTTCCCATATGGCGGGAGTTCCAGAAAACCTCTCAGAAAACTAAAGATTAAAAATGTTAGAAAATTAGTATCACTCAGATGGGGCGCAAATGGAAAAGACCTGAAGGTTCGGGAGCAAAGAGCGGAGGTTGAAATTGATAAATCTCACCCATTTCGGCTCCCTTTTTTAAGAGTTTGATTAGGACCTCAGCTAGTGCGCGAGTGTCATCTAAAGCCTGATGAGCGTCAATTAATGACACTCCAAGAGCTTCTGCAAGATCGCCAAGTTTTCCAGGTAAGCCAAGACTGCGGGCCATCGCTAGAGTATCAAGCACTTCAAGTTGAAGTGGACCTAATCCAGAGTTCGCCCATTCACTAAGTATGAACTTTTGATCAAAGCTGGCGTTATGGGCCACAGGAATACAGCCGGAGAATTCTGAAATAATATCACCAGCGACTTCCGGGAATGTTGGGGCATCTTCGAGCATTTGAAGAGTAATGCCATGTATATCGGGACGGCCTAAGTCCTGAGTGTTGGCATTTATTAGAGATGTCCATTCTTTAAGAACCTCTCCTCCGTCAGTTATCTTGACGACAGCTATTTCAATAACGTGTCCCTTTTTAGAGTCGAGACTGGTGGTTTCAACATCAAAACAGGCAAAAGTTATCGACATAGATCAGACAGTAGCGCATATATCTATACCCCAATCACCTTTAGCGGATGAATTCGGTGTAGTTTCGCGCGGTGCCTGAATTGACATCGGAAGATATTGAGAGAACTCAGAAGCGTACATTAGGGATTTTAATGGCGGGCTTGATCCCTGCCGGTGCTGCTATGAGTGGTGCCTATTCTGCTGCAGCAGTGCTTGGAGAAGAATTAAGCGGTTCGGAGACATTAGGCGGACTCGCTGCGGCGTGTATGACTACAGGGTCTGCTATTGCAACATTACCGTTGGCTCGCTTGATGGCAAAAAAGGGAAGAAGACCAGGTTTAGCTACTGGGTATTTGCTTGCCGCAATAGGTTCACTTATTGCAATGACGGCTGCGTTGAGTGAACTCTACTTCTTTCTTCCGATAGGAATTCTTGGAGTGGGTATTGGTAATGCCGCAAACCTTGCCGCGCGCTATGCGGCAGCTGACCTGGCCGCTCCAGAGCGTAAAGCCCGAGCGATTGGAACTCTGGTATGGGCTTCTACTTTCGGTTCAGTTCTCGGCCCCACTATCGGCTTCGGCCCAGCCAAATCGTTAGGAATGTTAATAGGACTTCCTGAATTGGCTGGACCGTATGTAGTTTCGTCTCTACTTTTTGTTCTCGCAGCCTGTGTGATACATAAGAACTTACATCCCGACCCTCTGTTACTTTCTGGGCAATTAGAGGAGCAAAAACCTGACAGTGGGATAAAAGAAGCAGCAAAACTCCTCTTCTTTTCTCGCGTAGGTCAATTGTCGCTTGTTTCTATGGTTGCAGGTCATGTGGTGATGGTGGGAGTTATGACAATGACACCGTTACATATGAAAGATGGTTCGCATGAATTAGAGATCATCGGTTTTGTTATTTCCCTTCATATCGTTGGCATGTACGCTATAGCTCCGGTAATTGGCTGGCTAGTGGATCACATCGGGGCAGGCCCACTATTGATTGCAGGTGGTTCGCTTCTTTTCTTAGGTTCTGAGTTGGCTGCACATACTGATAAAAATGACAGTCTTGGAGTTTTTGTGGGCTTATTTTTGATTGGGATTGGATGGAGTTGTGGATTGATCGCTTCCTCCGCTCTTCTGACGAAAACTTTTTCAGGGCCAGAACGAGTAAGAGTTCAGGGATTAGCTGATTTGATAATGACAGCATCGGGAGGTCTTGCAGGTATTGGATCCGGGCTACTAGTTGCGGGAACTGACTATCAGACTATGAGCCATAACGCTGCATTTGTAGGTTTAGTACCCATTGTGGGTTTCATCTTTTTTGAATTAACACGAAAAAGGAAACAGTTGTGAAGCATTGGATTCAACTGCTATTGGCTATTTCGATCTTGTCGGGTTGTTCGGGTACCATCGAGAAATCTGAGACTGACGAAAATAGCAGTCCTTATACCTCTATGAGTCAGAATCTCGATCAGACGGAAGAAGAATCAGAGGATTCTGAAGAATTAGATGCATCAAGTGAACTTGAAGAAGAATCCCCAATAACAGAGGAGATAAGTACAGTTGAAGGAGATGAAGTTCCCGCTGAAGAGAGCCTCTGTGGTAAGACAGAAGTTATTGAAGAATCATCTGATTCTGGCTCGCCAACAGAGGAAGAACTCGGAAGTGTTTCGCTCGCAATTAATGAAGTAGGTCGTTCATCAGGTCGTCTTTCGGCTTTAGCTTCAATACCTGGGACCGACGTATTTTTACTTGCAGAGTTGTCCGGAATAGTGAGACAAATGTCTGTAGCTGAAGGAGGAGAGATCTCCTTGAGCGAACCGGTTATTGATTTAAGTTGGGGTATAAGTCAAGAAGGTGAAGGAGGGCTTTTAGGCATAGCTGTAGCCAAGGATGGTAGTGAAGTTTATTTGAGCTACACAGACCTTGACATGAAGAGCAAGGTCATTGCGTACACACTTGACTGCCACACTCCGATAGCCGGAACTTCAAGAGAACTGTTGTCAATGCAGCAGCCATTGACTACTCACAATGGCGGAAATTTAGTCATAGACAATGAAGGAAGATTACTCATTGGATTTGGAGATGGTGGAGGTGCAGATGACCCAATGGATTATGCCCAAAATCTAGGAAATTGGTTTGGGGCAATTTTACGTATAGACCCAAAGAGCGACATTCCGTATGGCATACCTGTAGAGAACCCCTTCGTTGACCAATCTGAAATAAAACCTGAGATCATCGTATGGGGATTACGTAATCCATGGCGTTTTTCAATAGACGAGGTTACTGGAGATTTATGGATCGGCGATGTTGGTCAATATATTGTCGAGGAGGTTTCCCGAATCCCTCAGTCTGAATTAAGCTCAGGAACTAATTTGGGATGGCCTGCATTCGAGGGAGGCCGCCGAACAGGAAAACCACGACCCCTTGAGCACAGACTTCCTGATATTTGGTATAACCATGACGATGGGAGATGTGCAGTTATTGGTGGTCTTGTGTATCGAGGAACAGAAATACCTTCACTTTATGGGTCTTATATTTATAGCGATTGGTGTGATGGGAGGATTCGCTTAGTTGCTGTACAAGAGGATGGGAGTATAGCGACAGCCCAAACGAGTCTTTTGGTTCCTCAGATAACTGGGTTTTTCCAAGGAAGAGATCGCGAAGTTTACGTACTTGGGTTTGAGGGCGGGATTTATCGACTCGAAGTAGGATTAGGTTGATGAGTGAGACTCCCATTGTTTTAGTTCATGGTCTGGGTACGTCGGCTGAGGCAACCTGGTACAACAATGGTTGGATTGATTTAATTCAAGATGCTGGACGAGAAGTGCATGCACTTGATTTGCTTGGGCATGGAAGCGCTCCGAAGCCGACAGATCCAGAGGAATACCGTGAAGTGACACAGCACCTTTTGGACGGGTTTCCAGAAGCCCCTGTCGATGTTATTGCCTTTTCTCATGGCGCTCGACTTGTGCTGGAAATAGCTACAAAAAATCCTGAACGTTTTAATCGGATAGTGCTAGCTGGAATTGGAGAAAACCTTTTTCGGGAAGAACCGGAGAGACGAACTGCTATTTTTAAGGCAATAGAGTCTGGACAATCTGATGACCCTGAATTGCGTTACTTTGCTGACTTGCCAAATCTTCCTGGTGGTAATCGCTCTGCCCTCACAGCTTTCATGCAGCGACCAGGTGCGCCGAGAATAACTGAAGAACTTCTCGTCAACGTGACGTGTCCTGTTTTAATTGTTTTAGGGGACAATGATTTTGCTGGCCCTGCAGACCGTTTGGTGTCTGCTTTTCCGAATAGCAGTTTTGTTGGGCTAAAAGGAGTGGATCACTTTGCAACACCGAAAGATTTTGGGTTCATAGAAGCGGCACTAACTTTTCTTGACGCACAGCCTTTTTGACTAAGTAAGAGGTATATCTGTTGACATGACTGGGACAGGTAGTTTGCTTTCACCTCTGAGAAATGAGTCAACCGAATGGGCTACTGAACGCCCTTCTGCGATAGCCCAGACAATCAAAGACTGACCGCGGCCCATGTCGCCACATACAAAAATCCCATCTCGGTTTGTGGAAAAATCTTTATCCCTTTTAATATTTCCGCGCTCATCTTGTTCTAAATCCAAGTCTTTAATAAGAGGAGAAGCTTCCGGTCCAGTAAATCCAAGGGCTAATAAGACAAGGTCTGCTTTGAAAATTTTTTCTGTTCCAACAACTTTTTCGAATGTAATTGAACCATTAATTGACTTTTGAGTTACTTCGTGCGTTTTTAAACCGCTGACTCGTCCGTCTTCAACAATAAATTCTTGAGTGTTGATAGCAAATTGACGCTCACCACCCTCTTCATGCGCCGAAGATACACGATGCATGAGGGGCCAGGTCGGCCAAGGTGTGGCTTCCGAACGGTCGCTTGGCGGACGAGGCATTATTTCGAATTGTTGAACGGATGAAGCGCCTTGACGTAAGGCAGTACCAAGACAGTCCACTCCTGTATCTCCACCACCGATAATGACTACATGTTTCCCTTTTGCAGACACAGGAGAAGTTTCAATATCACCTTCTTGAACTTTGTTTGCTTGCGGTAGATATTCCATTGCCTGGAGGATTCCTGAAGCATCGCGTCCTGGGATTTGAAGGTCTCGCCATTGTGTTGCACCAACTGCAAGAACGACTGCATCAAAATCTTGGAGAAGGTCGTTGACTGGAAGATCTGTACCAACCGAGGTGTTTGGAACAAATTGAGTACCTTCGGCTTCCATTTGGGCTAGTCGTCGATCTAAGTAGCGTTTCTCCATCTTGAAACTAGGTATTCCGTAACGAAGTAAACCGCCAATACGGTCATCACGTTCGAAGACACTGACGTCATGTCCAACTCTAGTGAGCTGTTGCGCTGCTGTTAATCCTGCTGGGCCAGATCCAACAATGGCAACACGTTGCCCTGAAATCTGATCTGGGAGGATCGGTGTGATCCATCCGTGTTCCCATGCTCTGTCAACAATGTTCACTTCAACTTGTTTGATAGTTACTGGTGGTTCATTAATTCCTAAAACGCAGGCAGACTCACACGGAGCTGGGCATAGTCTTCCGGTGAACTCAGGAAAGTTGTTGGTTGCATGAAGCCTTTCGGAGGCTTCTTGCCACTGCTCTCGGTATATCAGGTCATTCCAATCTGGAATTAAGTTTCCTAAAGGGCACCCATGATTACAAAATGGAATGCCACAGTCCATGCATCGACTTGCTTGGCGCTGGAGATCCGAGACTGGAAATGGATTATTTACCTCTTTCCAGTCTCTAATTCTTACAGGTATTGAACGGCGTTCTGGGAGTTGTCGCTCATGATTAAGGAATCCGCGTGGGTCGCCCATTTAGTTACCTCCCGAAGACGCCATTATTGCTTCGACTTCATTTTTTCCTGCGTTACGAGCTGCCGCTGCTGCTTCAAGCACACGTTTGTAATCCGTGGACATAATTTTTATAAAGCGTGAAGAAGGTGTCCCCCATTTGTTTAGAATTTTTTCAGCGACCACTGAATCTGTCTGATTTTGGTGTTCAAGAATAATGTTTTTTAGCCATATCTCGTCTTCTTCGTTAAGTGCCTCTAAAAGGACCATTTCATGGTTGACTCTTTCAACGAAATCTCCAAAAGGATCATGGACGTAGGCCACTCCCCCGGACATGCCGGCTGCAAAATTTCTTCCCGTGGGTCCTAAAATAACTGCCTTGCCTCCAGTCATGTACTCGCAACCATGATCTCCTATGCCTTCAACGACTGCAGTTGCACCTGAGTTCCTAACGCAGAATCTCTCTCCCACTTTTCCTCTGATAAATACTTGACCACTCGTGGCGCCGTAGAGAATGACATTTCCGGCAATAACTTGTTCTTCTGCTTTGAAGACTGAATCTTTTGGTGGTTTTATACTGATATTTCCACCGGAGAGTCCTTTCCCAACATAATCATTAGCGTCACCTTCTAAATGGAGGCTCACTCCTGAAGGTAGAAAAGCTCCGAAACTATTTCCAGCGGATCCAGAGAAATTTATAGAAATCGTGTTATCTGGTAATCCTTCACCGCCGTATTTTTTTGTGACCTGATATCCCAGCATTGTTCCAGTTGAGCGGTTGGTGTTGTTAATAGGAAAAGAAAGATCAACTTTCTCTTTTCTTTTCAAAGCAGGCTCACTTTGCTTAATTAGTTCCTGGTCTAGGACTATTTCAAGTCCATGATTTTGCGTTTGTGTCTGTCTTCTGTCTGCATCGTCCTCAATTGCAGGTAGATGAAATATTGGGGAAAGATCTAATCCTTTTGCCTTCCAATGCTCGACTGCTTTTACAGAGTTCAGTACTTCAACTTGTCCGATTGCTTCCTCCAAAGACCGGAATCCTAAATCTGCAAGTATTTCACGTACTTCTTGGGCTATGTACTCGAAGAAATTCACAACGTGGTCGGCTTTTCCAGAGAATTTTTTACGCAACTCAGGATTCTGAGTTGCGACACCAACTGGACAAGTATCTAAGTGGCAAACTCTCATCATCACGCAACCTGAAACAACTAATGGGGCTGTAGCAAATCCATATTCGTCTGCTCCAAGTAGTGCTGCTATAACTACGTCACGTCCAGTTTTTAGTTGTCCGTCAACTTGGACAACTATCCTGTCGCGTAGACGGTTCAAGAGGAGCGTTTGTTGTGTTTCCGCTAATCCGAGTTCCCAAGGGGCACCTGCATGTTTGATTGACGTTAGAGGAGATGCACCGGTACCGCCGTCGTGTCCTGAAATCAGCACAACATCTGCATGCGCTTTAGAGACTCCTGTAGCGACGGTCCCCACACCGACCTCTGCAACTAATTTGACGTGAACGCGGCTCTTGGGGTTTGCATTCTTTAAGTCAAAGATGAGTTGCGCTAGATCCTCTATTGAGTAAATATCATGATGCGGTGGAGGGGAAATAAGGGCAACCCCGGGAGTGGAGTGCCTTGTTTTGGCGATCCACGGGTAAACCTTGTGCCCGGGTAGTTGCCCGCCTTCTCCGGGTTTAGCACCTTGAGCCATTTTTATCTGTATGTCGTCACTGTTCACTAAATATTCTGATGTGACACCGAATCGTCCGGAAGCCACTTGTTTTATGGCTGATCGCCGCAGGTCACCACTTTCATCGGGTGTGAACCGATCGGGGTCTTCTCCGCCTTCTCCAGTATTAGATTTTCCGCCTATTCGATTCATGGCAATAGCGAGTACTTCGTGTGCTTCTGCAGAGATTGAGCCGTACGACATGGCGCCAGTTGAAAATCTTTTCACGATTTCTGAAATTGGTTCTACTTCCTCTATTGGTATTGAAGGTCGTAGATCCTCCTTGAGTTGAAATAAGCCGCGAAGAGTGCCAAGGCGCTTTGATTGTTCATCTATTAGGTTTGTGTATTGCTTGAAAATGTCATAGCGACCTTCTCTTGTTGCGTGCTGAAGGCGAAAGATTGTTTCTGGGTTGAAGAGATGATGTTCGCCTTCTCTTCTCCATTGGTATTCGCCGCCAGCTTCGAGTGTTCGATGCGAAGTAGATCTCGGGTTATTGGGAAAAGCATGGCTGTGTCTATCAAGAACTTCTTCAGCTAGGGTTTCAAATCCGATGCCCTCTATCCGGCTTGAAGTTCCAGTAAAGCAGAGGTCTATAACCGAGTTATCTAAACCGATGCTTTCAAAAATTTGGGCACCGGTGTATGAAGCTACGGTTGAGATGCCCATTTTGGACATAATCTTCAGCAAACCTTTATCACAGGCAGTTACGAAATTTTTTCGGGCTACTAATGGATCAAGATTCGGGCTTATTCCATAAAGTCCTCCGCTAATAACTTCATCAATTGTTTCGTAAGCCATGTATGGGCAAACAGCAGAAGCTCCAAAGCCGAGAAGCAGAGCCATGTGATGGGTTTCTCTAGCGTCACCACTTTCAACAACAATCCCGACAAGACCTCTCTTTCTTGCTTTGGTTAAGTAATGGTGGACAGTTCCTGTGGCAAGGAGTGATGGTATTGGAGCATTATTTTCGTTTGATTCTCGGTCACTTATTACAAGTATTCCGGCTCCGGATTCAATGGCGCTCTCTGCATCTTCTTGCAGTTTTGTTAAAGCGTCCTGAAGGCCACGAACACCGCTTGCTTTAGTAAAAGTTGCCTGAAGGACTTTTGCTTTCAATGAATCCGGGCGATTTTCGTTTGCTAGTACCTCGGCTAATTGTGATTCTGTGATTATTGGGTGCTGAAGATGGATTTGGGCACAGTTTTTTTCCGACAGTTCCAAAATGTTTGGTCGAGGCCCAAGTGTCCCTGAGACAGCTGTGATTAGTTCTTCTCGTATCGCGTCAAGTGGTGGGTTAGTTACTTGAGCGAAAAGTTGCTGAAAATAGTCATATATTTGGCGGGAACGATCAGAAAGCACCGCTATCGGAGTGTCAGATCCCATTGAACCGATTGCTTCCTTTGAGTCGCGAATCATTGGGGTCAGCAGGATTTTTATTTGTTCGTGGGTGTAACCAAAGATTTGTTGCCTCTCGAGTCGAGTTGTAGGGCTTTCTGATTCTGATTTGTAATCAAGTGGATCTTTTAGGTGGATGAGGTTCTGATTAAGCCATTCTTGGTATGGACGTGCACTAGCAAGTTCTTCTTTTATTTCTTCGTCTCTGATTATTCGCCCTTGTTTAGTGTCAATAAGAAACATTTTCCCGGGCTCTAGACGGCCTTTTTCGACGATGGATTTACTTGGTATGTCAGCAACACCAACTTCACTTGCCATGATGACGAGGTCTTCATCAGTTACCCAGTATCTGCTCGGCCGTAAACCGTTGCGGTCAAGGACAGCACCGATGACACTCCCATCCGTAAAAGCGATTGACGCTGGTCCATCCCAAGGCTCCATAAGACTTGAGTGGTATTGATAAAACGCACGTAGGTCATCAGGCATTTCCAAGTTATGTTCCCATGGTTCAGGAATCATCGTCATGACAGCTTCTGGAAGAGAATACCCACCCATAACTAAGAGCTCTAATGCTTCGTCAAATGCAGCAGTATCACTTGCTCCAGGTGCGCAAATCGGGAAAAGGCGATCTATCTCTCCTGAAATCAAATCGGTATCTAGTTGCGATTCCCGTGCTTTCATCCAGTTGCGATTCCCCTGCACAGTGTTTATCTCTCCGTTGTGTGCCACTAATCGATATGGATGCGCTAAAGGCCAGGATGGAAAGGTATTTGTTGAAAATCTTGAATGAACTAAAGCCAGAGCGCTTTCAGTTCTTGGATCATTTATATCTAAGTAATACTCGGCAAGTTGAGGGGTCGTAAGCATTCCCTTGTAGACAATTGTTCTAGAGCTAAGTGAGGGGAAATATATTCCCTCGTGCGGCTTGGAAGATGAAGCCATACCCTTTGATGAATCATTAGAACTTTTGGCTCCTGGGGTGATTTCGTGCTCGGCACGTTTTCGGAGTCCGTATAGGAGTCGATCTAGATCTAGCCCAGAAATTTCTAACCCGTCTGATGCGGCTATAAACAGTTGTTTCATTTGCGGTTGAGCTGCTCGTGCTGCAGGGCCAATCATTTCATCATTAATAGGCACTTCTCGCCAACCAAGAATCGTCAAATTTTCTTCTTTGCTCAAAGAATCAAATTGAGATAAGACATCTTCTGCTTCTATAGGGCTGTTTGGTAAAAAAGCTATACCCGTTGCATAGAACCCGACAGGTGGAAGGTCAAAGTCCACTTCTTCTCGGTATAGGCGATCAGGAATTTGTATTAAAAGACCAGCTCCGTCACCTGAATTTGTTTCGGCACCAAGAGCCCCACGATGTTGCATTTGGCAAAGAGCCCCAACTCCAATTTCAACAATACGATGACTTCTGTGCCCTTTTATGTGGCAAATGAAGTTGACTCCACATGAATCATGCTCAAACTGAGGATCATAAAGTCCCTGAGATTCTGGAATTGTACTACTCATTAGAGATCCGCTCATTAGTAACTGGTGCCAGTCGCTCTGGAGCATCTTTGATCCCTAGCATTCACAATAAATGTGAGGAATGCCACGTCTTTGTGGCAAAAAGAAAGTTTGACATCGCCTTTGGTGTCGCAATTCTAAGTTCCACATACCATCATAGAGGAATGATTGTTACAGGGAAACAAAATGCCGAAGACCTCTGTGGCTTCATAGATTCTTCACCAAGTCCATTTCATGCGGTGAGCACTGCTGCGGAGAAGTTAATAGAAGCAGGTTTCACTGAGACTGACTCTTTCACTTCTATCAATAAAGAAGAGTCAGTGTTTTTTCGACGCGATGGTGCACTCTTAGCTATAAACGGTCCTCTTAACGAGGATAAGGCAGTAAGGGTCATAGGGGCACATACAGATAGCCCCAATCTTCGACTTAAGCCCCTATTCAATACGAGTCGGAATGGGTGGCGGGCACTTGGTATAGAGGTCTATGGATCGGCGCTAAACAATAGTTGGCTTGACCGTGATCTTGGATGTGCCGGGCGTCTAGTCATAAAGACAAAAGATGGAATGCTAGAAAAGACTTGTCGCTTGGATGAACCTATTGCCCGTGTTCCGCAACTGGCCATCCACCTTGACCGTCAAGTCAATGAAAAGGGATTAATGCTTAATCGCCAAAATCATTTGCAACCGTTAATCGGAATTCGCGAAGGTTCAAATCTTCTTGAGAAATTGGCTAATTCTATAAATCACGATGTTGAAGACATTTTGTCATTTGATTTGATGCTTCATGATCTAACTCCTTCAACCTTGTCTGGCATTGACCAAGAATTTATTAGCGCACCACGTATAGACAATCTGTTGTCATGTCACGCAGCCATTTCAGCATTGATTTCTGCAAAATCCTCAACAAGTGAGTTCACGCGAGTCGTAGCGCTTTATGACCATGAAGAAGTAGGTAGTGCATCATCCACTGGAGCTTTAGGTCCTTTGCTTAACGATGTGCTGACACGACGTTGCAGTGAGACCTCGCTTTCATCAGAACTATCGTTGATCATTTCATCGGACTGCGCCCATGGAACTCATCCCAATTATGCCGAGATGCATGATATTGATCACAAGATTTTCTTAAACGAAGGACCAGTAGTCAAATACAATGCAAATATGCGTTACGCCACAGATGCCCCAGGAGCAGCACTTGTAAAAACTGCAGCAGAGAAAGCAAATATTCCCTTGCAAACCTTCGTTAGTAGATCAGATCTTGCATGTGGGTCAACAATTGG
>JAQWOV010000029.1 GCA_029245675.1 Acidimicrobiales bacterium
TACCCAGTCGTCGGTTTCGGCCATCACCGCTGGTTTGCAGGCAATCGGATCGCGAACCACGGCAAAGCCGTCGCGGGTTCCTATACAAAAGGTATAAAACCCGTCTAATTCATCTAACCCTCGCTCAAGAGCTTCAACCAAAGTGTCGCCTTCTCGGAGGCGCCATGCCAGATAACCTGCTGCGACCTCTGTGTCGTTCTCTGTCTGGAAAGACTCTCCTTTTGACTCAAGTATTTCCCGTAGCAAATTATGGTTTGAGAGCGACCCATTATGAACTAAACATGAGTCTTTGCCAGTGGAAAATGGGTGAGATCCAGCTGTGGTAACAGCGGATTCGGTTGCCATTCGGGTATGTGCAATCGCATGAGTTCCTGTACGGTCGGCCAGTCCATAGCGTTCTGCCACTAAACGTGGGTCTCCAACTGCTTTATAGAGTTCAATGGCATGTCCGGATCCCAAAACTGTTGATTTAGGAACATTCTTGATAATCCACTGGCGGACATCGGTTCCATCCAACTCTGTTTCTAAAATGGCGTGATCTAAAACCATCCGATGAGTCACAGCACCGTCAAGTGCTACTTCTAACTCTGAACATACCTCTCCCCAGTCGGTGTTCATTCCTTCAGATAAGACGGTGAGTTTTGTGCGATCGTCTTTATCGTTTCCATAAATGGCGAATCCGGCGCTATCGGGGCCTCTTTCCCGCATTTGTTCCAACATTAACGCTGTGAGTCGACCTAACTCTGGCTCATGGCGTTGAGTTTTTAAGAACAACCCAACGATTCCACACATGTGACGAGGCTAAAGGAATTAACTCAACGGTTCAAATCAGTAGAACTGCCCGATAATCATCAAAATCCCAATCAGTGTTCCACCAAAGACATTCATCATGAAAACCTTTGGGTATTCTTCTCTTGCTTTCCAAGCAAATTCTTTACGAATCCAAACTTGCTGCTTGACTAAGCAATAAGCCACGTAACTCAATACAACGACAGCGACAAAAATTCGTACAACGCTCATAACTCAAAGTTAACACTTTTCTTGAAAATCTTCACTCGTTGAATGAGATTAGTACTTGTTTCTAAACTCTTACGAAACAGAAAAAACATAATTAAAAAAGTTACAGTTACGACAAATAGTAAAATAAAAAGTAGAAAAATCAGGGTAAAAAGAATTACGGGAACATAAAAGAACATACCTAATTCAACGGATCACAAATGTTACGGACTGTGAATTGAGATCTACTTCTTTAGTTTCATAAGATGCATCTAGCCATGACCGTGCATGGCTATGAGTTCCCTCGTATTCATTTGCCCACCAAGCGGGATAGCGGCGTGCAGAAGCAGGAAGACGAAATCCAAGTACTTGTTCAATTTGGACAAAAGTCATTCGAATATACTCATTAGGTAAGTTGATCAAATATGCATACAAAGGTTCATACTTTGAAGAAGGTTTACTTTTTGGAATTTGGCTTTCGCTCCTAGGGCCTGTAGGACTATACCTATCAGCCAGCCATCTAATAAAACGTTCAGGATGCTGGACATAAGTGTTAATAGTGTTACGCCGCAACCCGTTGTCTCTTAACTCCTGCTCATACTGGTCAAGGGCCAAAGATAATTCATCAATCGTCCAAGCTTGGTTTTTGTTCATTTAAATTCTCCTTTATCATGTACAGTCTATATATACTGTACATGATAAAGGTATTTTGTCAACATCTAGAAATACTTTTCTGGGTCAAACCTAGACTTTCTAAATTCGGGGACACACCTTAATTGTGTCCAAAACCAAAATAACCCTGCAGGAATGAATCCTGAACAGGGCTTTACTTGGTGGCGGGGGCAGGATTTGAACCTGCGACCTTTGGGTTATGAGCCCAACGAGCTACCAGACTGCTCCACCCCGCGACTCACGAGGATAACGGCAGGAACAGCAACACCCTCATTAGTTGTTATTAAATGGTTTGATTAATTTTTCTAAGAGCGGATGGAAATGCTCAAACTGAGGAACAGGGACTCCGGTTCTTTTCCCATACATGTCTTCAAGGACACGTAAAGTTACGGCATCCTGATGGTGGGGGTTAGAGAGAAAAATAGTGATTTCTTCTTCGTCCATTACGCCGTTTTGTTGTGTCAGTGTGTATTGAGAAGCATAAGACAAACGACTGTGATAGTCCGGATCAACTGCGCATAGATAACGTTTGGCATCTACGTGAAGGCGTACTGGTTCTGAAACATCTAATCCAAAGTGTTTAGCTACCCAAGCGCTACCAAGATCAGCGTGGCTGTGTATTCCAAAGTCGTCATCTGGCTCGTCAAGCCAATGACCGACATCATGTAAAAGACACGCTGCGGTCAGCGACTCTGAAGCCCCAGTTTCTTCAGCAGCCGCTGCAGTTAACAACACATGTTCAGCGATCGTTACGTTCTCTCCATAATTTTGTTGCCCGCGTCCTTCCATAAATTTTGTTAGTTCTTTAATGACTGTCATTTCTCTGCCTCGAGCACGCGAATAAGTGACTGCAGCGAATCTTTGTCTGCATAGCATCCTTGAAGGTGACGGAAACCTTCTTCATAAGCGGAACGTCCGTGAAGTATTCGCTGATTATCAAAAATCATTAACTGCCCTTCACCTAAACGAAACTCGATACGTGCTTCTGGTTCATGTAAGAGTTCTCCTAATAATCGATAGGCGTCGTAATAATCTGCCATTATTTCGCTAGAGAAAGTGAAGGTTTGAGCGGATCGGCTGTTGTATCTGAAAGCGATTACTTCTCCTTGAGGATTAGTTTCTATAAGTGGGCTGGTTGCTTCAAGGTCTGCTGAACCTTTGTCTAAATATCGGAACCGTACTGGTTGTGTAGAAAGTAAAGAGAATGCTTCGGGATGTTTTTTGCGAATCTTTTCTGCCACTGCGAATCCATCGACAAGTTGGCTCTCTCCTCCGTCGGATTCATTAATTAGGCAATGAAGGATTTGTAGTCCGGGTACGGGGTCTCGGTACGGATTGTCGGTATGCATTCCGATGCCAAGTTTGGTGAATGCAAGGTTGGCTGGATCTGGTTCAGCTCTTACTTCGAAAAGTTTTCCGTAGTTTGTGTTTCTTATATAGCCAAACATTTTTACGACTTCAAGAACTGTCGCTGGTTCAGTTGGGACATTCTCTAGCAGTCCGTAGCCGTAATCTCTTACGTGGCAAAGCAAAGAGTGGAGATCTTTTTTTGAATTCTTGAGAGTTTGATAGTCCGCGAAGAAGATTTTGTCTTGTTGTGTGGCATCCCAAAGAGTTTGGGTTGGATTGGTTTGAGAGGTAATCGAATTTCTGTGGGAGTAAAGCCAACTTGTCGTAAAAACGTCGGTGTGGTGATCCGGGTCAAAGGTAATAGTGATTTGGTCACCGGCGTGAATGACTTCACTCAACGATTGTTGAGGTAATGAATTTATGTCAAAGGTTCGTTGGCCTCGATCTTGGTGGCGCCCAGAAGGAATGTTGTCTCTTAACCACTGGACATAGTATTCACTGGTTTCTCCGTCAGTGAATGTGACTTGAAGCCATTTTGTGTCATGGGTTATTGACGCTATACCCATTTCAACTATTGGCGTCTTCCTTTTGACTTCTCATAGTCGTAGGTCTACACCAATTATCAAATCATGAGGGGGATCAAATCTAGGTGCCGGTGAGTTCAGCAACGACTGGCGTGAGGGTGTCTATCGCCGTGTCTTGAACAATGATGTAGCTAATCCCCCATCTTTCGCGTCGTTCTCTTAACGAATCCGCGATTTCTTCAGAAGATCCGATGAGAAGCATCGGGGTTTGTTCTATCTGGTCGGTAGTGAAACCAAACATTTCTGCTGTTCCATTGACGGCACTTTCTTTGTCGTCAGTTACTTGCGTGCTAAAAACTAGGACGCTTAATTCAATGTCATCTATGCGGTCTCCGGCTGCTGTTCGTATCCAGTCAACTTTTTCATCAAATTTTTCTGGTGTTACATCATTGGTGGCGTCACGTCCCACGACGCCGGCTCGAAGGTTTGCAGTTATTCCTACAATGTCTGCTTCTTGAGCGGCGATTCCAAGCATACGTTTACCGCCGCCGCCGATATGTATCGGTGGTGGAGATTGGACAGGCTTGGGCCATCCTTCCATGTCGGTGATTTGATAATGTTCGCCGTCAAAGTTGACAGGTCCGTCAGAAAATAGTCCTCGGATAATGGCGAGGCTTTCTTGCATTCTTTCTATGCGTATACCTGGTCGGTCGTATTCCATTCCTGCTTTGTCGTAATCGGATTGCATCCATCCTGCTCCGATGCCGAATTCCATTCGCCCGTCAGATAACACATCTAAGGTGGCCATGTCTTTTGCGAGAACTACCGGATGTCGGTAGTCATTGCCGTAGACAAGTGCGCCGAGACGAAGAGTTGAAGTTGCCTGAGCGGCAGCGGCTAAAGCTGGAGCGACCGCTAGCTGATTTTCAAAATGGTCAGGCATCACAAGTGACGACCAGCCGTTGTCTTCAAGTTGCTGGGCTGTTTCTGCCCAAGTTCTTCCTGCGGCGGGTTGTGTAAGTTGTATTCCAAATCTGAAAGGTTTAGTCATTGAGTTTCTCCTTAATAAGTATTTAACGGGCGGTGTAGCCTCCGTCGACTGGAACAATCGCTCCAGTGATGTAACTAGCTTCATTTGAAGCGAGGAAGCGTACTACTTTTGCGATTTCTTCAGGTTCTGCAAGGCGTTTGACTGGTATTGTCGCTTCTGCAAGGGCAGCGAGGTCTTCTTCGGAGGGGATCGTTGATCGACCAAATGCAAGCATGGGGGTATTCACTTCGCCAGGAGCAACCGCGTTGATTCGAATACCATCTTCTGCGTGGTCAAGAGCCATCGCTCTTGTGAGTTGATGCACTGCGCCTTTGGTTGCACAGTAGGCAAGTACCCCTGATGCTCCTACCCCGCCCCATATTGAACCGAAATTAACGATGGCGCCGGATTGTTGTGTAACCATATGAGTCATAGCGGCGCGTGACAGGTAGAAAACTGCGTCTATGTTTACTGCCATGACTTGTCGCCATTGATCATCATTGGTTCCTGCTGCATCTGCTCGATGAATCGTTCCCGCGCAGTTAACAAGTATGTCTAGTCGCCCATGCGTCGATACCACTTCGTTAATAGTGTTTGTGCAAAACGTGGAGTCGCTTACGTCACCGATGACTGCGGTGGCCCCGGTTTCTTCAGAGACTTTTTGTGCTCCATCTTTATTGATGTCGATGAACGTTACTTTGGCGCCGGCGTTAACAAATTCTCGTACGGTGGCTGCTCCCATTCCTGAAGCTCCACCGGTAATGACCGCCACTTGATTAAGCAATTCGTTGCTCATTCTTTTCCTTGCGGTGCATGGTCAAAATTTACTCCGCCATAAGTTTGTTCAAGAGGTTGAAGTTCCACTCGGGCTACGTTGACGTGCCACGGTGCGTCTAAAGCGTAGGTAATTGATGCAGCTACATCTGCGCTTGTGATTTCAGTTATTCCGGTTTCTTTAAGTTTGTGTCTTATATCTTGATCATCAATCGCGGCGTCATAAAATTCTGTTCGTACCCGCCCAGGACAAATCTCTGTGACTCGTATGCCGGTACCAACGAGTTCTAAGCGGAGATTTGTGGAAAGGAAATGTATCGCTCCTTTTGATGCGCCGTAAACGCTTGAAGAAAGCGGGTAAAGCCCTGCGACAGAACCAACATTGACGATATGTCCTTTACCGTTTTTGATCATTGAGGGGGTTACAGATCGCACTGCGTGTATGGCTGCAGTGACGTTAGTTTCAATGGTTTGGTCAAGGTCTTCTGGGTTTGCATTTACCGT
>JAQWOV010000028.1 GCA_029245675.1 Acidimicrobiales bacterium
AGCACGGGGAAAAGTTTATGTTTTGCCTACGTTGATCCTTCGTTTGCCACCCCTGGAAGCCATTTTGCTGTAACACTATTCGGCGAGCGTCATATCGCGACTGTGTTGGATAGTCCAGCTCACGATCCAAGTAATGAAAGACTAAGGGCATAAGAGTCGAAGTGAGGAGTTCTGCATATGTCTGAAAATGATCAGCAACCAAAGGCAGGTCGAGCCGGAGGGCGTGCGGCAAGAGTGGCAGCCAGAGCTGCTGGGCCTCCTACTGAAGAACGCGCCGTGCGACCTGGTTTTAGCGGCGGAGCCTATAAGCCACTTTCAGATGATGAGTGTAAACAAGTTTACGAAACCGCTCTTTATTTACTTGAAGAAATCGGCATGGGGAGTCCGATACCTGAATTCATTGAAGTGGTTGAAGCCGCCGGCGGCTACCTCAAAGATGACCGTCTGCATTTCCCTCGGAAAATAGTAGAAGACGCCATCGGCACCGCGGCGAAAAGTTTTACGTGGTACGGGTTAGATGACGAACGAACAATAGAAGTAGGGGGAGACAAAGTTTTCTTTGGTACGGCTGGTGCGGCGGTATCGGTCTATGAACATGAAACCCGCAAACACCGTCATTCAAAGCTTCAAGATATTTATGATGTCGCCCGGTTAGTGGATACTTGTGAACATATTCATTTTCATGTTCGAAGCCTTGTGCCGCGAGACATGATCGAAGCGCGAGATCTTGATGTCAATACGGCCTATGCCTTGATGATGGGTACGACTAAACCTATTGGAACTTCTTTTTTTCAACCCGAGCATGTTTATGAAACAGTAGAAATGTTTGATGAGATGCTTGGTGGCACTCCCGGGTCTTTCGCTCAACGGCCGTTCTGTGTCGCAAACAACACGTTCGTGGTGCCGCCGTTGCGTTACGCAGAAGACGCGGTTCGCTCAATGGTTGCTCAAGTTAGAACTGGTATGCCTATAAATCTGCTTTCCGCTGGCCAAGCAGGGGCGACTTCACCTGCTGCGTTAGCTGGATCCCTAGCGCAAGCATTAGCAGAATGCTTATCAGCTCTTACCTGCGTGAACCTTCTTTCCCCTGGTCATCCCTGCGTTATGGGATTGTGGCCGTTTGTCTCCGACCTGCGAACGGGAGCAATGAGCGGCGGGTCAGGCGAAGAAGCGATCTTAAATGCTGCTGCAGCTCAGGTAGCGAACTGGTTAGGTCTCCCCTCTGGAGTTGCCGCCGGTATGGCTGATTCAAAAATGCCTGACAACCAGGCCGGTCACGAAAAAGGAGTGACAGTCACGTTGGCTGCGCAAGCAGGAGCCAACCTGATTTATGAATCGGCAGGTATGTTAGCTAGTCTTCTCGCTTGTTCATTTGAAGCAATAGTTGTTGATAACGACATGTTGGGTGCGATTAATCGAACTCTTCGCGGAATTGAAATCAACAAAGACACCCTGTCAGCAGAAACAATCCGAGGAGTAGTACATGGGCCTTCTCACTTCCTCGGACAAGACCAAACTTTGTCGATGATGCAATCAGAATACGTTTACCCAGAAGTTGGTGACCGGTTAAGCCCAGATGACTGGCATGACGCAGGCGCTACATCAGTTGACGAACGAGCAAGACAAGTAGTTAAAGAAACGCTGAGTACTCATTTCCCGAATCACATTTCACCAGAAACTGATGCCCGAGTCCGAGAACGTTTCGATATTTACCTACCAGTTGAAGAGTTAACAAAGTCGAGTCGTTGGTAAATCTATTTACGGATCAGAAGGTT
>JAQWOV010000032.1 GCA_029245675.1 Acidimicrobiales bacterium
GGATGGCGTTGTCACGTGGTTTGGCGAGCGCACCTACTTGCAGGTGGCTGACCCGCCGGTTGGCGTTCTGTTCTTTCTCGCCCTGTCGTCGATCGCCGTGTACGGCGTGATGTTGGCCGGTTGGTCGTCAGGTTCGAAGTACCCGCTGTTGGGTTCTGTCCGGGCGTCAGCCCAGATGATCAGCTACGAGGCGGCCCTCGGCCTGGCCATCGCCACGGTCTTCCTGACCTCCGGTTCTTTGTCCACCCACGACATCGTGGCCAGCCAGGTGACGGGCAACTGGAACGTGCTGGCCACCGGGGTCGTGCCCTTCTTGGTGTTCGTGGTGGCCGGGACGGCCGAGTTGAACCGACCGCCGTTTGATCTGGTGGAGGCAGAACAGGAACTAGTCGGTGGGTTCCACACCGAGTACAGCTCGCTGCGCTTCGCACTGTTCTTCCTTGCCGAGTTCATGAATGTGATCACCATGTCGGCTATCGCTGTCACCTTGTTTCTCGGTGGCCCGGCTGGCCCAATCTTGACCGACACTTTGAGCTGGTTGTGGCCCGTATTTTGGTTCAGCCTGAAAGTGTTTGCATTCCTATTCTGCTTTGTATGGCTGCGCGCAACCCTTCCCAGGGTCCGTTACGACCAACTCATGGACTTGGGCTGGAAGTTGCTCATCCCAGTGTCTCTTGGTTGGTTTCTGTTGATCGGGGCTTTGGATGTAGCCAATGCTCAGGGATGGCCGTTGTTCCCGGTAGTACTAGTCGGCATTGCAGCAATGGCGGGTGGAGCAACGTTACTGGTTGGAGCAATGTCGAAAGCTAGAACGGACCGTTTAACCGAGCTGGAGGGTGATACAGCACGAGATGATGCGCCAGCCGGGGGAGGACTCGTCTGATGGGTTACTTCCGAGGGTTTGCTGTGACCTTTCGCAAGATGTTTGAGAAGCGGGTAACTACTCCTTATCCGCAGGAAAAGCGGCCTAAGCCTGCTCGTCTGCATGGCCGGCATGTCCTGAACCGTTACGAAGACGGCATGGAGAAGTGCATTGGCTGTGAGTTGTGCGCCGGTGTCTGTCCGGCAAAGTGCATTTATGTAAGGGGTGCAGACAACCCGCCGGACGAACCTGTTTCCCCTGGTGAGCGGTACGGCTTCGTTTATGAGATCAACTACCTGCGCTGCATCCACTGCGATCTGTGCGTGGAGGCCTGCCCGACTGAGGCGATTACTGAGTCAAAACTATTTGAGTTCTCGTTTACTAATCGAGCTGACGCCGTTTACACCAAAGATGAGTTGGTGGTAGATGCCACTACGGGTCGCCCTCAACACCTTCCTTGGGAGGACTGGCGGCCAGGAGATGACGATCTAACGTCAGGGTGGATGCGTGCTACGTCACCGAGCGGTGACGCGAGCTACAGCGGCCGGGTGTCGTGGTCGGGTGAGTTAGGCCACGGCGTGCGTGCCTCGGAGGTCGGCCAAACGAGTTCCGGTTCAGGAAAAAAAGATTCTGACGGTTCCGATGTTGAAGAATCGGGTAGCACCTGATGGATGTCGGTGTGTTTCTTGTCAGTGCTGCCATTGTGCTTATTGGCGCGGTCGGTGTGCTTACGGCTCGCAACCCGGTTCACGCTGCTCTATTCCTGGTCCAAACACTTTTCGGTGTAGCTGTGCTTTTTGTCCTCCAGGACGCCACATTTCTGGCCGCCGTGCAGGTAATCGTCTACGCCGGTGCCGTAGTGATCTTGTTCTTGTTCGTGATCATGTTGTTGGGTGTGGACCGGGCTGAAGACATGGGCGTAGAGCCCATCGCCGGCCAACGTCCACTGGCTGCAGTGATCGGGGCGTCTCTGATGGGCTTACTACTCACTCTTCTGCTGGTGGCAACCGGTGGACCGACGGGAACCCCAGGTCAGACCGCTCCCCTAGGTGATGGAGTAGATAACACCCGCCGCCTAGGTGAGGCTCTGTTCACCGACTACGTGTTCGCCATGGAGTTAACTGCACTGCTCCTGACCATCGCTGTCGTTGGTGCTGTAGTTCTGGTCCGGACCGTGAAGGGTGATCTTCAGCCGCTGCCCGTGGTGGCAGTGGCTACAGCCAACGAAGAAACTGAAATCGATACCCAGCCGGGTCCTGAAAGCGATGCTGAGGGAGGTGTCGCCTGATGGTGGTGACTACCTCTTGGTACTTGGTGCTCGGTGCTGTGCTGTTCTCATTGGGTGCTGTGGGCCTACTGACTCGCCGCAATCCGTTGGTCATGTTCATGTGTGTCGAACTGATGCTCAACGCAGTCAATCTGACCTTCGTTAGCCTCGGTGCCGCCCTAGGAGACCTTGGTGGACAATTGGCCGTGTTCTTTGTGCTGGTCGTCGCCGCGGCCGAGGTCGTAGTCGGTTTGGCAGTAGTAGTGGCCATCATGCGTCGTCGTCAGGGCGCAACAGTCGACGACCTGTCAGTTCTGGGGGGTTAGAGCGTGCTTGATCTGGTTTGGCTTATCCCTGCTCTGCCGCTGGCCGGTTTTGTTTTACTGACATTTGCTGGGAAGCGGATCGGTGAGCCTTGGGCTGGCTGGTTGGCTACCGGTGCGATGGCCGGCTCATTCCTGGCCACGGTCGGGGTGTTCCTAGACCTGCTGGGACGGGATACACAAGACCGGAGGTCGGTGACCACGCTGTTTGAGTGGGTACCAGCCGGCGACCTGCAGGTCGACGTTGGCTTCTTGGTAGATCCACTTTCGCTGACGATGTGCCTGTTCATCACTGGTGTTGGTGCACTGATTCACCTTTATTCAATTGGTTATATGCACGGTGATGGGGACTTCCCGCGGTTTTTTACCTACTTGAACTTGTTCGCCTTCTCAATGCTGATGCTGGTGCTTGGCGACAACCTCCTTATTACTTTCTTGGGTTGGGAGGGCGTGGGGGCGTGTTCCTACCTTCTAATTTCGTTCTGGTTCACTGACGAGGCGAACGCCACGGCAGGGAAAAAAGCGTTTGTGACCAACCGGATTGGCGACTGGGGGTTCATGGTCGCCATTTTCATGGTCTTTTTTACGTTTGGATCAGTTGCCTACCTCGACGTGTTGGACGCCACGGCGGCTGGAACTGTTGCCGAATCTACGGCCACCTTTATCGCTGTGATGCTGTTTATTGGTGCCATTGGCAAGTCGGCCCAGTTCCCTCTTTACCTATGGCTGCCAGACGCCATGGCTGGGCCAACGCCCGTTTCGGCGCTAATCCACGCGGCGACAATGGTCACCTCCGGTGTCTATCTGCTGACACGGATCAACCCGATCATTGCCGATGCAGCGGACTGGGTACCCACCATGATTGCCTGGACGGGTGCTGTCACAGCCTTGTTTGCGGCAACTATTGCCGTGGCTCAACGTGACATAAAGAAAGTTCTGGCTTATTCGACAGTCAGTCAGCTGGGATACATGTTTCTAGCCGTGGGCTGCGGTGCTTACGTGGCTGCGGTGTTCCACATGGTGACCCATGCGTTCTTCAAGGCCTTACTTTTCTTGGGCTCCGGGTCGGTAATCCATGGGATGAGTGGTGATCAGGACATGGCCCATTACGGGGGCCTTCGAAGATTCATGCCCATCACCGCGGGCACGTTTGTAGTGGGCTGGCTTGCCATCGCGGGCGTACCACCCTTTGCAGGGTTCTGGTCCAAAGACGAGATTTTGGCTTTTGCTTGGAATGAGAGCCCACTTCTATGGGCCGTTGGCTTGATCACCGCCGTTCTTACTGCCTTCTACATGACGCGCCAAGTTGTACTGACTTTCTTTGGCCGCTATCGGTTTGCAGACCCGCGACCCGATGAAGTGGACACGGCATGGGAGGCCCGTTTAGTCGGGGCTGACATGGCTGTTGATGACGCCCGGTCTGCGATGGTCGACGCTGAGGCCTTACTCGAATCCAGTCGCAGCGCGGTAGCCGCCGCCGGGGAAGTTCTGGCGGCTGCAACGGCCAGAGCAACCGATGGTTTCTCCGTCGAGGATGGCCCTAGTGCCGAGGATCTGAGAACTGCCGTGGCAGTTGCGGAGGAAGTGCTAACTGCCGCCAACGCTTCGGTAGTTGAGGCGGAAGGAGTTTTGGCTTCAGCCACCGAAGTTTTCACGTTTGCAGAAGCAGCGGCAGTTGACGTCCGAGTGGCTGCCGCTGGCCGTAGTACTCAGACCGCTCTGGGCTTGGATGCCCCCCCTGATGTTGGCATTGTTGTAGATGATCTACCCAGTGCAGTAGCCGAACGCTCCGATCATCGCCCCCATGAGTCGCCGTGGACGATGGTTTTTCCGTTGGTTGTCCTTGCCGGCTTGAGTGTGCTCGGTGGCTTGATTCAACTGCCCTTTTCGTCGGCAACCAAGCATCTCGAGCACTGGCTGGAGCCCACGCTCTTCCATAACGAGGTGCACCTCTCCATTGGTAGTGGCACCTTGTGGGTACTAGCCGTCGTTGCTGTTGTCGGTGGAGCCATTGGCATAGCGGTGGCCGTCGCCGCTTATGGACAGCGGCGAATCGACTACGCCACCTTCGAACGTCCGGTCCTTGCTGAGGCTTGGCGCTTCGACCGGGCAGTATCGAATTTCATGGATGGGCCGGGGCGAGCCGGTTTTAAGGCCACAGCAGACTTTGACCGGTCGGTGGTCGATGGTGCAGTAAATGGCGTCGCCACGCTGGTTAGACGAGAAGCAGGACTGCTCCGGCGCTTCCACAACGGCCTAGTCCGGACCTATGCCGCAGGTATCGGCCTAGGCGCTGTGGGCCTCATACTTTGGTTCCTCACAAGGAGCAACTTCTGATGGGGATGCTTTCGACAACTGGCCTCTTGGCCTCGGCGGCTGGAGTGCCCTTCGCCGTCTTGCCCGCACTGATCTTGGTTCCCGCCGTGGGTGCCCTTTTAGTGTCTTGTCTTCCTCGCCGTAGACCAGAGTTGCTGAAGTTGGTGGCAGTGGCAACCTCAGTGGTTGTCGGCGCCATGTCGGTTTGGCTTATAAAGGGCTTCGACGCTGCTCATGGTGCCGAAATGCAGTTCACAGCCCAAGCCGATTGGATTTCTGATCTGGGCATCCAGTGGATACTGGGTATCGACGGTATCTCTCTATTCCTGGTTGTGTTGACCGGTGTGTTATTCCCGATCGCCCTGTTAGCAGTCGACCCTGGTCATGATGATCGGGCCTATTACGCCTGGTTGCTGATACTCGAAGCTGGGGTAATGGGTGTTTTCTGTGCCTTAGACCTAGTGGTCTTCTTCTTGTGCTTTGAAGTTGTCCTTGTGCCCATGTATTTCCTCATTGGCCGTTGGGGTCACGGCAACCGGGCTTATGCGGCGACCAAGTTCTTCTTGTACACGATGGCTGGATCAGCTCTGATGCTGGTTGGGATTCTGGCTGTGGCCTTTCTCCATGCTGAGGCCGTCGGCACTTCCGTCACCTTTAACCTCGTGACCATCGCCGAGGCCCAGGCCATCGACCCCACTGCTGCTCGCTGGATTTTTGCCGCATTTGCTCTGGCCTTTGCGGTAAAGGTTCCGATTTTTCCACTGCACACCTGGTTGCCAGATGCTCACACCGAGGCGCCGACGGCCGGCTCGGTGATTCTCGCTGGTGTTCTCCTCAAGTTGGGGACCTACGGGTTCCTTCGCTTTGGCCTCTATCTTTTTCCTGAGGCATCCCATTTCTTCGCCCCAGTTTTCTTGACTCTGGGTGTGGTTGGCATTGTTTATGGCGCCGTGGTCGCCACTATGCAGCGTGACCTGAAGCGCCTTGTTGCCTACTCCTCGGTCGCTCATCTGGGTTTTATCGTGTTAGGCACTTTCTCACTGAACACTGAGGGCATAGAGGGTGGGTTGCTCCAGATGGTCAATCATGGAGTGTCCACCGGGGCGCTGTTCCTGCTGGTCGGCATGATTTATGAGCGTCGCCACACCCGTCAAATTGACGAGTTGGGTGGTTTGCAGAAAGCAGCACCAGTCATGGCTGCGGTATTTACCTTGGTAATGCTGTCGTCAATCGGCTTGCCTGGCCTGAACGGGTTTGTGGGTGAATTCCTAGTGCTGGTTGGCGCGTTCAACGCTCACCGGTGGTGGGCCCTGATTGCTACTGCTGGTGTTATTCTCGCCGCTCTCTACCTCTTATGGGCCTACCAGCGGGTGTTCCATGGGCCAGCCAAAGGCGATAACGCGAACATAGATGATCTGAGGCTCCGCGAGGGACTGGTACTGGCACCGCTTCTGTTCCTGATTGTTTTCATGGGTGTCTATCCGAAGCCCGTTATAGAACGCATGGAGCCCGCAGTGGATGCCCTGGTGGCCCACATTGAGGAACACGTAGACGGATTTCATGAACCGCGGTCACGTTTTGGCGCTGACGTTAAAAACGGACCTGACAGCGGTCTCGCTGGCGAAATTGACGGTCAGGGAGACGACCACTGATGTCGACTGTCGTCACTCCTGAAGTTCTGTGGTGGGCACTAATTCCCGTGATACTGCTTTCGGTCAGTGCAATGCTGCTACTGACCGTGGCCTCGCTCGTCCGCCATCTCCCCTCGTTCCTTGCCCAAGCTTGGACGGTCGTAACCGGCTTAGCCGTGCTGGTTGCCAGTGTGCCCATGTGGAACGAGGTCCGTGATACCGGGCCGCGCTCCTTTCTGGGAGGCACGGTTGCCGTTGATGGATCCACGGTGCTGGCCACAGCGGCACTAGCTATTGCGGTTGTAGCCACTGCCCTTCTAGCCCGTCTTTATCTGGTTCGCGAGGACCTGCCAGGTGTCGAGTTATACGTACTTCTGATGCTGTCAGCTGCGGGCGGCGTGGTCATGGTGTCGGCCGACGATCTCATTGTCCTCTTTCTGGGTCTCGAAATTCTGTCTATTGCCGTTTACGTACTGGCTGCCTTGCATCTGCGTCGCATCGAGTCTCAGGAGGCTGCACTTAAATACTTCGTTCTTGGAGCATTCGCCTCAGCTTTCCTGCTCTACGGGATAGCCCTGCTCTACGGGGCCACCGGGTCAACCCGAATGGCACTGGTATCTGAACACCTTTCATCGGTTGTGTTGTTCGATGACGGCATGTTGCTGGCAGGGATCGGCCTAATACTGGTGGGCCTAGCTTTTAAGGTGGCTGCTGTGCCTTTCCACGCTTGGACACCCGATGTTTACCAAGGGGCGCCTAGTCCGGTGGTGGCATGGATGGCTGCTGGCGTGAAGGTGGCTGGTTTCGCCTCGATGGTGCGGGTGCTAGTGGTGACTCTCAGCACCCATGTTTCAGACTGGTCACCAGCCGTGGGTGTCTTGGGCGGGTTGAGTGTGGTGGTGGGTGCCTCTATGGCTGTGCTGCAGACCGATGTCCGGCGCATGTTGGCGTATTCGTCAATCGCCCATGCTGGATTTTTGTTGCTAGGCGTGCAGGCTGCCGATGCTCAGGGTACGGCCGCCGTCTACGCCTATTTGGTGGTCTACACACTGCTCGCTACCGGCAGCTTTGCCGTACTCACGGTCGTTGGTGGCCCTGGCGATGAGGCACATGGACTGGATACTTACCGTGGTCTGGCTCATCGCCGACCGGTACTGGCTGGAGCATTCACCTTGCTACTTCTGGGTCAGGCGGGTATTCCATTCACGGGTGGGTTCGTTGCAAAACTGGGCGTACTGGCTGCTGCGGTTGAGGGCCAGAGTTACTGGTTAGCCGGCATAGCAATGCTGGCTGCCGCCATCGCAGCTTTTGTCTACCTACGCATTCTTGTCGCCATGTACATGGAAGACGGCGATCTGGAGGAACCAGAGCACTCCAAGGACGCTGTGGTCCCTCTAGGGGCATGGATCGTTATAGGTATGGCGTGCATAGGAGTATTGGCTATCGGCATCGTTCCTGGACCTTTAATGGAACTAGCTCGAGATGCTGTACCGGTCTTGGTGGGGGGTTGATCGTGAGATCTGGAATCGTCTGGACTACTAGATCTGATAGCCCCTTCGGACACCTCCTTACGTCTTCGTGAACCGTCTCACATCCGGTAACCTGCCGGGGTCGTCGGGTCCGTTGCAGCTTCCGTCGTCGTCCATCCGCCCGATTCGTTAGGTTTTTTATTTCGTGTCTGACTTCCTTCGCAGCTGGCTTGTTCTGGTCGTATTTGGCGGCTTAGCCGTGCTGTTGGTATCGGCATTCTTGGGCTTGGGAAGCCTCTTGAGACCGTCGCGTGATACCCCGCAGAAACTGATCAACTATGAGTCCGGTGTCGATCCGCAGGGCGACATGTGGAGCCAGTCCAATATCCGTTATTACGTGTTTGCTCTGATGTTCGTGTTATTCGATGTTGAGGCTGTATTCATTTTTCCATGGGCTACCCGTCTCGAGGTTTACGGAGTCTTTGGGCTTGTCGAGATGGCTATCTTTATTTTTATTCTGGCCCTCGGGCTTTTCTACGCCTGGCGTAAACGTCTGCTCAGATGGGTCTGAGTAGGCGTCGGTAGGAGAGGAACCAATCATGGGACTCGTAGAGAGCGGCAAATTACCCAAGTCGCTTACCAAGTTGCTTAACGTCAGTCGCAAATACTCGCTCTGGGTGTACCAGTGGGGCTTGGCGTGCTGTGCCATTGAGATGGGCGCAGCATTTGCGTCACCAAGGTATGACGTGATGCGCCTTGGCGTCATTCCGTTCCCGGCCAGCCCACGTCAAGCAGACTTGGTGGTCGTATCGGGCACGGTGACGGACAAAATGGCTCCTGCGGTACGACGACTCTACGAACAGATGCCTGAGCCCAAGTATGTGATCTCCATGGGGTCCTGTGCCAACTGTGGTGGCCCCTACTGGGATAGTTACTCAGTGACCAAGGGTGTTGATCAGATCATTCCGGTCGATGTCTACGTACCAGGCTGCCCTCCTCGGCCCGAGGCTCTGTTGGAGGGCATTGTGTTGCTCCAAGAGCGTATTGCTACTGAGGACATGACCGAACGCTGGACGGGTGATCCCATTGTCGTCACCTGACACTGATACCGGCAGTGACGCTCTGATTGAGGGTGATGAGGTCGTGGCGGGGGCTACCGACGGTCAACGAGACGCGCTGATCAACGCGTTGGGTGACGCGTTGGGTGGTGGGCTGATTGAAAGTCACGTCGAGCCAGACGTCGACCTCTGGGTTCGGGTTGACGTTGCGGCTTGGGTGGATACGGCTCAAGTTCTGCGGGACCGCTGTTCTATGTCCTATTTCAACTTTCTCTCAGCGGTCGATTGGATGCCTTCACCGTATGGCCGCGACATGGACGCCCAAGTCGACCTTTCTCCTGAAACATCTGGTGATGAAGATTCTCCAGCCGATGCGACCTCTCTGGAGACTGGGGTGGCTGGTGGTGAGACTCGGTTCCAGTTGCTGGCTCGGGTTCACGATCCGCTTAGCCACCTAGGTGTCACTGTGAAGGCCGATTTGGTTGGTGACGCTCCCGAGGTTGATTCGTGGACCGGTGTTTATCCCGGAGCCAACTGGCACGAGCGCGAGGCCTGGGAGATGTTTGGTATTTCGTTCCGGAACCATCCCAACCAAATACATCTTTACCTTCCCTCACACTTTGAAGGAAACCCTCTTCGAAAGGACTATCCGCTGCTGGCTCGCCGGGTGAAGCCTTGGCCGGGCATCGTGGACGTCGAGTTGATGCCCGGTGGCGATGACAGCAATGAGGCCCTAGAGGACGAGTCATGACCGCTGTGAGCGATCCCCGTCAGATGGCCTATATAGCCGGCCAGGCAAGTGATGCCAGAGTCAATGTCGAGATCGAGACTGAGGGCATGACCCTCAATATTGGTCCTCAGCATCCAGCCACCCACGGGACGCTAAGGATTGTCGTGAGACTCGACGGTGAGCGGGTGGTTGCTGCAGAACCGATCATGGGCTACATGCATCGGGGTTACGAGAAGCTTGCCGAGGTCCGGACGTACCCGCAGGTAACCACGTTGGTGAACCGCATCGACTGGCTGGGTAGTTTTGCCAACGAGGTGCCGTTCATCTTGGCTGCGGAGCGGCTGATGGATGTCGAGGCACCACCTCGTGCACAGTGGATCCGTACAGCGTTATTCGAGTTGTCCCGTATCGCCAATGTGGTGCTGTTTCTTGGCGATATGGGTGTTCAGTTGGGTGCAGTTACTCCAGTGTTCTTCGCCTTTCGCGATCGCGAGTTCGTTCTGAATCAGATCGAGGCAGTCACCGGTGGCCGATTCCATCCCAACTTCGATCGTATTGGAGGGCTAAAAGACGACCTCCCCAAGGGTTGGATTGACGAAACAAAGGGTGTGCTGGGCCGGATTCGTAAATTCTGCGATGAGATGGAGGGGCTAGTTGCCGGCAACGAGATCTTCCAGTCTCGAACTCGTGGTATTGGCGTAATCCCAGCCGATGTGGGCCTCTCCTACGGTCTGTCGGGCGCCAATATCCGGGCGTCGGGTGTCGATTGGGACCTCCGACGTGACGGTGGGGTTGGCCTCGTTCACAACGAGTTGGACTGGAAGGTTTGGACGCACCCCGACGGCGACTCCTTTGCTCGTTACTGGGTGCGCCTGCAGGAGGTGCGAGAGGCCTGCAAAATGGTCGAGCAGCTACTCGACGGCATACCAACAGGACCGGTCATGGCCAAGGTGCCGCGCATCATCAAGGTCCCTGCTGGTGAGGCCTACGTCGAGACGGAGAACCCACTAGGCGTTATGGGTTACTACGTGGTATCGAAGGGTGACTTGGTGCCGTACCGGGTGAAGATCCGCTCGGCATCGTTTAACAACGTGTCGATAACGCCTTGGCTATTGGAGGGCACCTATCTGCCTGATGTGGTCTCCATCTTGGCGAGCCTTTACTTCATCCTTGGGGACATCGATCGATGAGCAGCGTCTTGACCGACTCCTTGACGATGGCTGTCGAGCTTGCCTGGTGGCAGCAGACCGGTATACGTGCCGTGGTGGGCTTGTTAGCTGTACTGCTACCTGCTGGAACGCTGGTCTATCTGTTCTTGTTCAAGATGATGAGTTTCATGCAGAGCCGGCTTGGCCCAATGGAGGCCGGCCCCTATGGGTCGCTGCAACTGTTAGCTGAGGTAGGGAAGTTCCTCCAAAAAGAGGACATCATCCCCGCTAAGGCAGATCGCATTGTGTTCAAAGCGGCTCCGTTCGTTGTATTAATTTCCACGTTCCTGCTGGTGTTGGTTATTCCTGCCGGTCCCGATGCGTGGTTTATTGATGTTGATACGGGGATCTTTCTGGCCCTTGCCGTCTCATCAATCTCGGTAATCGGGATACTTATGGCTGGCTGGGCTTCTTCTTCGAAGTATTCGCTTCTGGGTGGCTTGCGGGCTGCTGGTCAGTTGGTGGCGTACGAGTTGCCCCTCGTGCTGGCCGTCATGGGCGTTGTAATCCAGGCTGGAACGCTGAATGTGCAAGAGATCGTTATGGCCCAAGCCACTGGGGAGATTTTTGGGTGGGGTGGCATTGGGAATCCATTCATCTTCACCCAGTTTTTAGGATTTGCGATCTTCCTGGTGGCGGTCCAAGCTGAACTCACCCAGCCGCCGTTCGACATGCCTGTGGCCGAGTCTGAAATCGTGACCGGCTATCTCACTGAGTACACCGGACTGAGGTTCCTGCTGTTCTTCATCGGCGAGTTTGCCACAGCCGGTATCTTCTCAGCCCTGGCAGCGACTCTTTTCCTCGGTGGCTGGTATGTGCCGGGCATTGACCCGACCAGCGACCTGTTCAACGTGATTGGCCCGGCCATCTTGTTGGGCAAGGTGATCCTTGTTGCCTTTCTGATCTTCTGGTTTCGTTTCACCTATCCGCGATTCCGCGAGGACCAACTCCAGCAGTTGGCCTGGAAGGTGCTTATTCCGTTGTCGCTGGCCAATATCGTCTTGACTGGCGTACTGAAGGTGGTCTTCTAATGTCCCTAAAACTGAAGCTTCCCGGCCTTGTTAAGGGCCTCGGTATCACAATGAAGACGATGGTGCGTACCTTGACCAAGGGTGCGCACACCGTCCAGTATCCCAGGGTAAAAGAGACTCCGACGCCAAGGGCCCGTGGCGTCATCACTCTGCATGAGGACAACTGCACCGCTTGTATGTTGTGTGCTCGCGAGTGCCCAGATTGGTGTATTTACATCGAGGGCCACAAGTACAAGGCCCCACCACGTCGACCGGGGGGTAAGCCTCGTCAGAAGAATGCATTGGACCGCTTCGACATTGACTTCGCACTGTGTATGTATTGCGGAATATGCGTGGAGGTCTGCCCGTTTGAGGCCCTATTCTGGTCGCCGGAGTTCGAGTATTCCGAGCCGAAGATTGCCGATCTTCTCCACGACAAGTCAAAGCTTGGGCAGTGGATGGAAACCGTCCCAGACTTCGAAGATTACGAGGCGGGCAGTGAGGCCAAGAAGGCAAAGGTACCCCGGTGACGGTTTTGGCTGCCCTGGCGGATCTGGACCGCCTTACCAGCGACGAGGTTCTAGTTGCCCAAAACGTGGCGTTCGCCGTGATGGCTATCACCATGGTGATTTCGGCGCTTCGGATGGTTACCACACGCAACGTGGTGCATGCCGCCCTGTATCTCGTGGTCGTCCTAGCCGGCGTGGCTGGGATATTCATCCTGCTTGGTGCTGAGTTCGTGGGCGTTACACAGGTAATGGTTTACATCGGTGCCATTGTCGTGCTCTTCCTATTCGGCATCATGTTGACAAAGGGTTCATTCGGGGAAGACGACGGCGTATCGGGCGAGAAGCGCCTGATGGCTGGCCTAGTCGGATTGCTCGTGTTCGGCGTCATGACCGCAGCCCTTGTGGACTCGTTTGCCGCAGCCGAACTGTCTCGTTCTGCCCCCAGCACCACCGCTGAGATCGCCGACAGTATTTTCAGTGACTACATCATCCCATTCGAAGCTGTGTCAGTCCTGCTGCTGGCTGCCCTAATCGGTGCCATTGTCGTGGCGCGACGGGACTGAGGGGGCTGACATGTTTCTAAACCAGTTCCTCCTACTATCTGCAGTCCTCTTCTCCATCGGCGTTTACGGCGTATTGGCTCGACGCAACGGGGTGCTAGTCCTGATGTCGATTGAGTTGATCCTGAATGCCGTGAACATCAACCTTGTGGCTTTTGGAGCCTTCAGGGCGAGCGTGGGTGGCGAAGTCTTCGCACTGTTTATTATTGCTGTGGCAGCCGCCGAAGTCGGCGTTGGTCTGGCCATGGTCCTGCTGCTATACCGGAATAGTCGATCCATCGATCTCACTCAGATCGACCAACTGAGGGGCTGATCTCTGTGAACTCACTCCTCACTCTTGCGGCAACGGTCACTGAGACAAGCGACGGCCTGGCTCTCGGGATTACCGAGGGAGGTAGTTGGTTTCTGCGGAACGTCTGGCTGATTCCGTTGATTCCAGCGCTCTCTTTTGTTGGGATCCTCTTCTTCGGTAAAAGGATGCCACGAGGCGGCTCGGAACTGGGTATTGCCGCCGTGGGCATCGCTTTCGTGCTGGCTCTATTGACAGGCGTGGCCTGGGTCGACCATCGGGACAACTTCCACGGCGATGAGGTCCACGTGGCAGTGGTCCAAGTCGATGGTCACGGGGCCGACCACGGGGACGACCACGGGGACGACCATGGGGCTGGCCATGAGCCGGGCCATCCGTCGCTGGCCGTGCACCGCACTGCGACGTGGTTCCAGACCAACGGCGTGGAGTTCACCGTCGGCACTCTGGTCGATGGTCTGGCAGTGATGATGCTGCTGGTGGTGACCCTTGTGTCACTGCTAGTACACGTCTACTCCACCGACTACGTCCACGGTGATCGGCGATACACGCACTTCTTCGCCTTTCTGTCCCTTTTCAGCGCGTCGATGCTCCTGCTGGTCGTGTCAGAGAACACCCTGCAACTGCTGTGTGCCTGGGAGCTGGTCGGTGTTTGCTCGTTTGCCCTCATCGGTCACTGGTGGGAGGAGAAGCCCAACAGCGACGCAGCGCTCAAGGCATTCTTGACCAACCGTGTCGGTGACATGGGGCTACTGGTCGGAGTGACTGTCCTGTTCTTTGCAGCCGGTTCGGCCCTACCCGACCGCTTCGGATCGTTCTCCATTGCTGAGACCAACGCGCTGGCCAATAGTGGGGTGTTGTCGCACACCACGTTGGTGGTAGCGGCCAGCTGCCTGATGGCCGCCGTGATGTCCAAGTCGGGACAGTTCTTCCTCCACACGTGGCTGCCCGACGCGATGGCCGGCCCGACGCCGGTCTCGGCACTCATCCACGCTGCGACAATGGTGGTGGCTGGCGTCTTCATGATCGCCCGAATGTACGGAGTGTTCTTCGAGGGTTTCCAGATCGGTGGAAGTTCAATCAATCTCATGGCCTTCATCGGTGGCCTGACTACCATCGTGGGTGCATTGCTGGCCTTCGTGCAGCGCGACATCAAGAAGGTGCTGGCTTACTCGACGATCTCTCAGTTGGGCTACATGGTTTTGGCACTAGGCGTGGGCGCTTGGACTGCGGCCGTGTTCCATCTGTTCACCCATGCCTTCTTCAAGGCTTGCCTCTTCCTGGGTTCGGGTTCAGTGAGTCATGCCGTGCACAGCTTCGACATGAAGTCCGACATGGGTGGCCTCCGCAGGCACATGCCACACACCTACCGGACGTTCATGATCGGTACCGTGGCCTTGGCTGGTCTTCCGCCGTTGGCTGGCTTCTGGTCCAAGGACGAGATTCTCGTCGGGACCGGTGGTTGGGGTCTAATGGGCGGTACGGGTGGTAACGGTGCCTACACGCTGATGCTGGGTATGGGCATGCTCACAGCGGCGTTGACTGCCGCCTATATGACTCGTTGCGTCTACCTCACCTTTTTCGGTGAGTTTCGTGGTCACGGAGAGCCCCACGAGTCAGGCCCGCGCATCACCGGTCCACTTTGGATTCTGGCCGTTCTGGCCATCGTGGCTGGCTTCTTCAACATGCCAAAGGGTTTCCAGTTGGCCCCCGAGTCGCTCCAAGAGCGCTTTGGCCACTTCGTGGAACCAGTAGGCGGCTACTTCCCCGCCATCAGCCATGCCACCCCAAGCTGGTCGCTAGCCATTGTCTCGACACTGGTCGTCATCGGCGGTATCACCGCATCTGGTTGGTACTACTTCATCAAGGTGGAGGCCGCGTCAAAGGCCGCCGGTACAAGTCTTACCGAACTGCCCGATGGCCCGACCACGAAGTACCCACTGGCCAGAATGGGCCACACCTTGCTGTCCAACAAGTACTACCTCGACCACTTCTACAACGGGGTCGTGGCTGATGGCACCAAGGGCCCGGTTGCCCGGATGGCCAATCGGATCAACCAAGATGTCATCGACCGCACCGTGGACGTGGTCGGCGAGACCGCCGTGAAGGCTGGGACTGTCGTCTACGAGAAGATCGACCAACTGGTGGTTGACGGGTTAGTAAACGCATCTGGACGCGGATCGTCTAGTGCGGGCGAAGAACTTCGTAAAATTAATTCCGGAAAGATCCAGAGCTACGCAGCGATCCTGTTTGCGGCAGCAACGGTCCTGGCCGGAATACTCATCGTCCTCGTCTAGGGAGACGCCGACATGGAAAACCTGCTCGACGGTTGGGGTATTACCCTTGCCACGTTCTCACCGCTTGTCGGTGCGGCAATCATGATGCTCATCCCGAGGGAGCGAGAGGACCAGCACAAGCTGATCGCGCTCATTACCTCGTTATGGGTTGCGTTCGTGGGCGTGCTGCTGCTAATCCAATTCGATCTAGCTCACACTGACCGCCTCCAGTTCGGGGTCGACAAGGTCTGGATCGACGTGATTTCCAGCCGGTTCTCGGTGGGTATCGACGGTATGTCGCTGCCGTTGATCCTCCTGACCATGCTGATCGTGCCGCTGTGCATCATCTACAGCTGGAACCATTTCCCGGATCCGGTCAATCCGAAGGCTTTCCTGATCCTGATCCTGATCCTCGAGACCGGAATGATCGGCACCTTCGTTGCTCAAGACCTGGTGCTTTTCTTTGTGTTCTTCGAGGTCGTGCTCTTGCCGATGTTCTTCATGATTGCCGTCTGGGGCGGTGAGGATCGGCGATACGCCTCGCTGAAATTCTTCCTCTACACGCTGTTCGGTTCGGCTCTGATGCTAGTGAGTTTCCTAGCCCTGTTTTTCCTGACTGGTGCTGAAACATTTTCCATTGCCGGTCTGTCCCAAGCGGTGGCTGCCGGTGGCGTGTCCCGTACCGCCCAGCTGTGGATCTTCGGTGGCATGTTCCTGGGCTTCGGCATCAAGGTCCCGATGTTCCCGTTCCACACGTGGCTGCCCGATGCCCACACCCAGGCCCCGACTGTCGGTTCGGTTATTTTGGCCGCCGTGCTATTGAAGCTTGGCACCTACGGCTTCATCCGGATCGCCATCCCGGTCCTGCCCGACGCAGCGGTTACGTGGGCACCATGGATCGGCCTGCTGGCGGTGGTTGGCATCATTTACGGAGCGCTGGGCTGTCTGGCCCAGACCGACGTGAAGCGGCTCATTGCTTTCTCTTCAGTGGCTCACATGGGCTTCGTGATGCTGGGCATCGCCACGCTGACCGACTTCGGGATCAACGCGGCGATCATGGGTATGGTCGCCCACGGCCTCATCACTGGCATGCTCTTTTTCCTTGCTGGTTCGATGAAAGAGCGGTATCACACCCTGGAAATCAATCGGCTGGGAGGTCTGCTGGTCCAGGCTCCACGCATGGGTTGGATCTTCGGCTTCTGTGTCATGGCGTCGCTCGGTCTGCCCGGTCTGGCTGGCTTCTGGGGTGAGTTCCCGGCCATCCTGTCGGCCTACAATCCGGCCAACGGTGTGCCCATTGAGACCTTCCGGACCTACATGGTCGTGGCGGCACTTGGTACGGTGCTGGCGGCTGGCTACCTCCTGTGGCTGCTCCAGCGGACCGCTTTCGGCAACCCACCCGAAGAGTTCGCTGACGACCCGGCCATCACCGATACCACGAAGCATGAGTGGATCGCGTGGGCGCCGATCCTGGCCCTGATTGTGGCCATCGGCATCTATCCGAACTTGGTCTTCCGGGTTTCTGACGGTGCGGTGGATGCCTCCTTGAGTAAGTGCCTGACCGTCGACGCTCAGCAGTTGACTGATGAGGAGGTCGAGGCGCTCGGCTGCTCAGACGCCTACCTACTCGTCGGGGCTGCGGGTCACGACAACCATGGTGACGGACACGCCGATGAAGAAGACGAGCATGCGGCAGCTGGGAACTAGCTGGTGACTGACGCCTTCTTTCTCCTGGCGTTCCAGCGCCCCGCCATCGACTGGCACGGGATTGCACCCGAATTGGTGCTGCTGGCCGCCGGCGCCCTGATCACACTGGTCGACATCATCTTCTTGGAGAAGGCACGTCCGTACACTGCGGCGTTGGCCGGTCTGGGTCTGCTGGCTACCGCTGTGCCGCTACTGACGTTGGCTGTCGACGGCACTGACCGGGTGATGTTCGATGGTGCCTACGTGATCGACGAGTTCTCCCTCGTGGTAAAGGCCGTGTTCCTACTGGCCGGGTATGTAGTTGTCCTGCTGTCCACCAACTACGTTGCCGAGGGCGACTATTGGGAGAATGAGTACTACGGCCTCCTGCTGGCCTCGGTTATGGGCATGGTGATGATGGCCTCGGCCCGTGACCTGGTTTCGCTCTTCGTGGCTCTCGAGCTGCTCTCCATTCCTGCCTACCTGATGGTGGCATGGCGCAAGCGCGATTTGCACTCCACCGAGGCAGGCCTGAAGTACTACCTGATGGGCGTATTTGCCTCGGCAGTCATGCTTTACGGGATGTCACTGCTCTACGGGGTGAGCGGTTCGACGTTATTGTCTGACATTGGAACATCATTGTCTGCCGCCGGCACGTCGAACGCTGTGGTCACGATGGGCATCGTGTTCATCGTGGCTGGATTCGCCTTCAAGGTTTCGGCCGTGCCGTTCCACACGTGGGCACCCGACGTATACGAGGGAGCACCCACCCCGGTGACCGCCTTCTTGGCCGTGGCATCCAAGGCCGCCGGCTTCGTGGCCCTGCTGGCACTGGTGTTCGTCGGCTTCTACGCCCGCAGTGAAGTCTGGGAGCCGCTGATGTGGATCTTGGCCGCCACCTCGATGACCATTGGCAACCTGGTGGCGCTACGCCAGACCAACTTGGTTCGCCTCATGGCGTATTCGGGCATTGCCCAGACTGGCTTCATGATCGCCCCTCTGGCCGTGGCTGGCCACGGGTTGTCCAATGGGGACCAAGCGCTCTCGGCGGTTGTCACTTACCTGGTCATTTACACGGCCATGAACCTCGGCGCCTTCGCCGTCATCATCGCTCTGTCCCGCAAGACCGGTTCGGCCGAGGTCTCTTCGTTCGGTGGGGCCTTCAGCTACGCCCCGGGCCTGACGGTGGCCATGACGATCTTTCTCTTCTCGCTGGCCGGCATCCCGCCGCTGGGTGGCTGGTTCGCCAAGTTCGAGGTCTTCCGAGTTTTGGCCACCGCAGGTGAGCCGTGGGGCTACGTGCTGGCTGCCGTGGGTGCCGTCAACTCGGTCATCGCGCTCTACTACTACGCCTCACTGGCTCGCCGGATGTGGGCCGACAACGTGCCAGATGGCGATCATTCGCCGGTCCCAGTGACCCCGTCGCTGGCAACGGCGTTGACCCTTTGTGGGACGGTGACGTTGGCTTTCGGTGTCGCCCCCCAGTTGGTGGCGCGTTTTACTGATGTGAGTCTGTTTGCCCTCGGGGGCTGAAAAAGCCAACGACGTGGACACCTCGCTGGGTGCTCGGCTAGCTCGGTCCATTGAGACCGAGGGGCCCATGGCGTTTGAGGCCTGGGTTGAGGCCTGTCTATACGATCCAGATGCCGGTTTTTACTCCACCGGCGGTGGAGCAGGTCGGCACGGCGATTTTCTAACGTCGCCGGAGGTTGGCCCTCTGTTCGGTGCTGTGCTTGCCGGATGGATGGACGCTCGGTGGGAAGCCCTTGGCTGTCCCCCGGGGTTCACCGTGGTCGAGGCAGCGGCCGGGTCGGGCACTCTGGCCCGAGCCGTATATGCGGCTAGTCCCAGGTGCCTCCATCAGGGTTGTTACGTGATGGTGGAACGCTCAGCGGCCCTCCGAGAGGCACAGCCCAGTGGAGGCAATCTCTATTCAGTAGCGGGGCTCTCTGATGTCGGCCCAATTAGCCACGGTGTGTTGCTAGCCAACGAGCTTCTCGACAATTTGGCTTTCGGGGTTCTAGAGGCTGCGAACGGTGTTTGGTGTGAAGTCCGGGTAGACGTCGACCCGGACAACTCAGATTTATTTCGAGAGGTGCTCGGTGACCCCGTGAACCCTCCGGTCGCTATACAGGATGCAACGAGTGGGACTGGTGCACGAATCCCCGTCCAAACGGCTGCCAAGGTATGGGTGGTTGACGCATTAGATCTGCTGGTGTCCGGTTCCGTGCTGGTCATGGACTATGCCTCGACCACAAGAGAAATGGCCTATCGCCCACAAGGGGAATGGCTCCGGACCTACCGAGGTCACGATCGAGGTGGTCCTCCTCTAGTTGATCCTGGGTATCAGGACGTAACGGTCGAGGTAGCGGTAGACCAACTGCCCGACGGGGCGGTGATTGCCACACAGGCGGACTTCCTAGTGGCAAATGGCATTACCAACCTCGTAGATGAAGGCCTCCGCACCTGGGAGGACAGGGCCCATCTAGGCGACTTGAAGGCGCTTCAGGCCCGCAGCCGGATCGCTGAGTCCGAGGCGCTCCTTGATCCAGCGGGCCTAGGTGGGTTCACTGTGCTCGAATGGACTCAACCCTGACTGTTTACCCAAAGATGTATCCACTCGACCCGGCCTTCCACTAGAACCGTTTGCACTGACTAGGGTCGCGTTTCGCACGGAGATCTACGACTATTGGGGCCATGACCATGAGTGAACCCACCATTGAGGACTACTACCTGGAGGACCGTACCTTCCCTCCGCCACGTGATTTTGCGGCCGCAGCGCTCCTCAGCGATACGTCACATTATGACGAGGCGGCCAGCGACTATGAGGCCTTCTGGGCCCGTCAGGCTCGTGAGCTTCTGACTTGGGATGAGGATTTCCACACGACTCTCGAGTGGGACCTCCCATTTGCTCGATGGTTCGTGGGCGGCACTCTTAATATCACCGCCAACTGTCTGGATCGACACGTCAATGCGGGCAGAGGTAATCGCATTGCCTACTTCTGGGAGGGTGAGCCAGGTGACACCAGAGAGATCACTTACGCCCAGTTGCTTGAAGATGTTTGCCGATTCGCCAACGTGTTGAAGTCCTTAGGGCTGGAGCGAGGTGACCGGGCAGCCATCTACATGCCGATGATTCCCGAACTTCCAGTGGCCATGCTGGCCTGTGCCCGAATTGGCGTAGCTCACAGTGTGATATTTGGTGGCTTTTCACCGGATTCGATCATCGATCGCTGTGAGGATGCTGAGGCAAAAATTGTTATTACTGCGGATGCCGGTTATCGGCGTGGAGAACCTTCAGCGCTGAAGCCCAACGTTGATGCGGCACTCGAATCTGGTGCGCCGTCAGTTGAACACGTCGTGGTGGTGAACCGCTGCGACACCGATGTCTCCATGGCCGATGGCCGCGACTTGTGGTGGCATGACCTCATGGCTGAGTCTTCGGCTGACTGCCCAGCTGAACCAATGGATGCTGAGCAGTTGCTATACCTGCTTTACACGTCGGGTACGACGGCCAAGCCAAAGGGCATTATGCATACCACCGGTGGCTACCTGACTCAGGTGACCTATACCCACCGTTACACCTTCGACGTACGCCCTGGCGAAGACGTCTACTGGTGTGCAGCTGATATTGGTTGGGTGACGGGCCATAGTTATATCGTCTATGGGCCGTTGGCCAACGGCTGCACATCGGTTATGTACGAGGGGACGCCAGACACCCCCCGCCCCGAGTTTCGTTCGGACGACCGGTCGTCGTGGCCTCGGGACCGCCTTTGGGACATTATTGAGCGCTATGGCGTGACTCAGTTGTACACGGCGCCTACAGCCATCCGAACATTCATGAAGTGGGGGACAGCGGAACCCGCCTCGCACGATCTTTCTTCACTTCGAGTACTCGGAACGGTTGGCGAACCCATTAATCCCGAAGCTTGGATGTGGTACCGCGAACATATCGGGGGCAACTCGTGTCCGATCGTGGACACCTGGTGGCAGACCGAGACCGGAGGCCACATGATCACACCGCTACCCGGACTCACTACCACCAAACCTGGATCAGCTTGCCGGACCATTCCCGGAGTGTTCGCCGAGTTGGTTGACGACGATGGCAACCCGGTAGTGCAAGGGGGTGGGTATCTGACCATTACCCATCCTTGGCCGTCGATGTTGCGTGGTATCTGGGGTGATCCGGAGCGCTACTTTGACACCTACTGGTCCCGGTTCGAAGGTCGCTACTTTGCCGGTGACGGAGCCAAGGTCGATGAAGATGGGTATATCTGGCTTCTTGGGCGGGTCGATGATGTGATGAACGTGTCTGGACACCGGATCTCAACTACGGAGGTCGAGTCCGCGTTGGTTGATCACCCAGCGGTGGCCGAAGCTGCCGTAGTAGGCGCTGCCGACGACACCACCGGTCAGGCCATTGTGGGCTACGTCATTCTTAGGGGTACCCATGAGGCCTCACCGGTGTTACGCGAGGAGATCCGAGGTCACGTAGCGACAAAACTGGGCCCTCTCGCCCGACCGAAGGCTGTGGTGCTGGTGCCTGATCTGCCTAAGACCCGTAGCGGCAAGATCATGCGGCGGCTGCTACGTGACGTTGCAGAGGGACGGGATCTGGGTGATACCACGACGTTGGCTGATTCTGGAGTGGTTGATGAGATCCGAATCCGGGCTATCGAAGCCCCGCAGGAGGACTGAGCAGCGATGTCGGTGCGTATCCTCCCGCGCGGCGTTGAGGACGGACCCCCGCCAGGACCGGTGCTCGTCGTAGACGTCGACGGCGTGCTATCGGACGCTTCAGGACGCCAGCACCTACTTGATGGTGTGCCCCGGCAGTGGGAAGCATTCTTCGAGGCCTCAGTAGATGATTCTCCGGTCTCGGAAGGTGTTGGCCTAATTCGGGCACTGGCCACCGGCGACAGGTACCGGACTACCGTTCTACTGACTGCTCGCCCAGCCCGTCTGGCCGACATCACTATGGCTTGGATGGACCGACATGACGTCGCTTGGGACCTTTTGGTCATGCGGGTCGACGACGATCAACGCAGTTCACCTGACGTCAAGCGCGAGGCCGTGGTCGAACTTCGGGCTACCGGCCACGAACCTACATTGGCTGTCGACGACGACCCCCGTAACGCTGAGATGTACCGAAGCGAAGGCATTCCCGTCGTCTACGTCCACTCGGGGTATTACGACCTGTAGGACAAGCCTCAGTCCGATGAGTCAACCATAGGATGGGGTCGCCCCAATTCGACCTGGAGATTCCCATGCTGAACACCGCAAAGACTTTCTCACTGCTGGCCCTTCTAGGCGGCCTTTTCATAGTGGTGGGTGGCGCCATTGGTGGAAGTGGAGGAATGATCTTCGGCCTAATTCTTGGGTTGGTAATGGTCGGTGGCTCTTATTGGTTCAGCGATCGGGTTGCCATTGCTTCGGCTCGGGCCATACCGGCCGACGAGGTTTCCCATCCCGAGTACCACCGCATAATGCGAGAACTCGCCTCGGCCGCTGAGATGCCTATGCCGAAGCTCTACATTTCTCCAAACCCACAGCCCAATGCTTTCGCCACCGGCCGTAACCCAGATCATGCTGCAGTCGCCGTCACAGAGGGATTGTTAGCCCATATGGAGTGGAGCGAGGTTCGTGGCGTGCTAGCCCACGAGCTAATGCACGTTCGCAATCGCGATATTCTGATTGGCTCGGTGGCGGCCACCGTAGGTATGGCCATCACAATGATCGCCCGTATGGCCATGTTCGCCGCCATGTTTGGGGGTGGTCGAGACCGAGACCGCAATCCGATTGGCGAGATCGCCTTTGCGGTCCTAGCGCCGGTAGCCGCCATGCTTATCCAGGCTGCGATTAGTCGAAGTCGGGAGTTCCAAGCCGACGCCTCGGCGGCCCGTCTAATCGGCGACGGAGAGCCGTTGGCTCGCGCCTTGGAGAAACTGGAACTAGCCGCTGGCAGAATCCCATCAGGAGTCGATCCCAATCAAGCGTCTAGTTATATTATTGATCCGCTGAAGGCTCAGGCTGGGCGCAGTGGTGGGCGCGGGGGCTCAAAACTTTTCTCGACCCATCCACCGACTGCTGAGCGTATTGCCCGTCTGCGGGACGGCAACTGGACCAACGGCCCCATTAGTTGATTAGGTAGAGGGCCTGGCCGGTCAGTCTCGGAAGTTTTCGAACTGGAGAGGTATGCCTAGGTCGACATCCTTCAGCGAGGCGATAATTTCTTGGAGGGCATCGCGTTTCTTAGCGGTGACTCGTACCTGGTCGCCTTGAGTTTGGGACTGAACACCCTTCAACCCCACATCTTTGACGGCTTTGTTCACAGCCTTCGCCCTGTCGGAATCGATTCCAGCCTGCAATGTTGCTAGTTGGCGGGACCGGGCCCCGCTGGCTGCCTCAACAACACCCCAGTCCAGCGATTTGAGTGAAACGTTTCGGCGGACCAATTTTTCTTCGAGCACCACGACCAGAGCAGCTAGCCGGTCTTCAGTGGACGATTCCAGTTTGATGCTCCCGTCTTGGAGCTCGATTATCGAATCGGTTCCTTTGAAGTCGAATCGGGTGTGTACCTCGCGAGAGGCTTGGTCTACTGCATTGCGGACCTCTTGCAGGTCGATCTGGGATACAACGTCGAAACTGGGCATGCCTTGCAGGCTACCTACTAGTGGTTGTCGTAGACCGCCCTCGTGCTGGGTAGCCTCCGCACCATCCTGGGTCGGTGCCCGAGCGGCCAAAGGGAACGGGCTGTAAACCCGTCGGCATTGCCTTCGGAGGTTCAAATCCTCCTCGGCCCACAAATAAATTGTGAAACCGTCTTAGTCCGGAGAGTTTCCGGACAAGATGGTTTGCATAACTACGACGTCTTGCCATCGTCCAAACTTTCTTCCGACCTCTCGTTCAATGCCAACTGTGGTAAAACCATGTTTTTCGTGAAGGGCGATACTCGCATCATTTCCTCCCCCTATACGCGCTATTACGGTGTGAAAACCGCTGAGAGTTGCAACTACAAGCAGTTCCTCTAACAGTCGACTACCAATTCCTAATTGTTGAGTATCAGAGTCAACATAAATTGAATTTTCAACTGTAGTTCGGTAGCCGTCCTTTTTATTAAATGGAGATAACGATGCAAATCCCAGTACTTGGCCTTCAATTTCAGCTACTAAAACACTGAAAGCGCCGGACCTTTCACTTAACCAAACTCTTTGTTCTTCGGTTGTTCGCTCTACTAAATCAAAAGAGGCAGTGGAGTTTAAAACTGCGTGATTGAAGATAGAACGAATAGATTTAGAATCGTCCATGGATGCAATACGGATATTTATGGAAGTTTCCATAGCGCGCATCGTAGCGAGATAACTGACATACATCACTAATCATGTTGGCGAATGCCTCTTTGTCGTGGCATCCTTTTAAACGATCAATTATTGGTTATGCTCCCTTAGCTCAGTCGGTAGAGCGTCTCCATGGTAAGGAGAAGGTCGACAGTTCAATTCTGTCAGGGAGCTCACTGGCGACGTAGCTCAGTAGGTAAGAGCGCTCGACTCATAATCGAGAGGTCGACAGTTCAAATCTGTCCGTCGCTACCAGTAAAGTAAATAGAGAGAAAATAAGGGGATCAAATGGCATCCGATAAAAGAGTTCAGGTCACCCTGGAATGTCAGGAATGTAAGCGACGGAACTATATAACAACTAAATCTAAAGTGAACTCACGTGAGCGCATAGAGCTAAAAAAGTTTTGTCGCTGGTGTAGAACACATATTGCCCATAAGGAGACACGCTGATTTAATAGCATGCTGTTTGTAGGCACTATGAGGCGACCTCGCTGCTATCCTGTCACTGATCAGTACTCCGAATTCAATTTTGAGTCGGTAGTAAAAATAGGGCAGTGGCTCAACTGGTAGAGCATCGGTCTCCAAAACCGACGGTTGGGGGTTCGAGTCCCTCCTGCCCTGCGATGCAGTATGCATAATCCCCCTTATCCTAGTTTGTACCTTTCATACCGATCAGAGGCTTGACAATGTCAATGAACCGAGAACAAAAGCGAATGCTTCAACGGCAAGGCGAAGTAGACGCGGATGGCGAACCAATTCGTCAGCGACGACAGCAACAGCAACAGCGCAATGAAGAACGTACTGGTTTTCGCCAGTTCCTGAGGGAAATACGTTCAGAACTACGTAAGGTTGCTTGGCCGACACGTTCGGAAACTACAAATTACGCTGTAGTTGTAATCATAACTATTGTGGCTTTGACCGCGATAATTGCTGGCCTTGATTGGCTTTTCTCTAACTCCATACTTGAATTGTTTGATGTCTAATGAATACACCACAAGAAACTGAAACCACTACAACCGAAGAAGAGCAAACCGACGCAGTCGCAGAGGCCGCTGATCTGTTGCCTATCGGTACAGCTGAAGTTAGCGAAGAAACGGAAAGCACTGAGTCTCAAGATGCAGCAGAGATGTCGGACACAGTTTCCGAAACAGAAGAAAATCTTTGGACGTCAGATCAAGATGAGCCGGAGACAATAGATGTTGAAGATCTGTTAGACGAGGTAGCAGACGAAGCGGCTAAACAATCCAAAAAACGTGCGAACAGTCCCTATGACCGCCCCGGAAAATGGTATGTCGTCCATACACAGTCTGGCTACGAGAATAAAGTTAGGAAAAATCTTGAAGCTCGTATTGCAAATATGCATCTAGAGCAGAGCATTCTTGAAATCGTTGTCCCAATGGAAGATGTAGTTGAATTCCGAAGCGGCAAGAGAGTAAATGTTTCTAAAAAAGTATTTCCCGGATATCTCTTAATTAGATCCCGCCTTGATGACAGAGCTTGGAATGCGATTCGAGAAACACCGGGAATAGTCAATTTCGTAGGTGCCGCTGGGAAACCTTCTCCGCTCAGAAGACGAGAAGTAGAAGATTTCTTAATGGCCGAAGACGAATCTTCTCCAGAAAGCCCAAAGAAGGCTAAAGCAAAACTTGGCTATGACGTTGGAGAGACAGTTCGAGTTAAGGGCGGTCCTTTTGCAGACTTCTCAGGCGAGATCATAGAAATTAATGAAGAACAGTTAAAAGTAAAGGTAGTAGTTGACATTTTTGGTCGCGAGACACCTGTAGAACTTGAATTCTCCCAAGTAGCGCAACTTTGATTAAATAAACAGGTTGCCAAAATGACATCCTGCTCGCAGACTTGAACGTTCGTGAAAGTTGAAAGAAATCTTTCAACTCGAAAGATGAGTTATAACAATGGCCCAAAAACAAGTATTAACAACCGTGAAAATTCAGATTCCAGCTGGAGCAGCATCTCCTGCCCCTCCTGTGGGTACAGCTCTTGGACCTCATGGAGTAGCAATTATGGATTTTTGCAAGGAGTACAATGCAAAGACTGAAGATAAGCGTGGTCAAATAATCCCTGTAGAGATCACCATTTATGAAGATCGTTCTTTTACTTTCATTACAAAAACCCCACCAACTTCCTATCTAGTGAGAGAAGCTGCTGGATTAGAAAAAGCATCTCAGAACCCTGGCCGGGAAGAAGCGGGGTCTATTACCTGGGCACAGGTTGAAGAAATCGCAGAAGTTAAAATGCCTGACCTTAATGCTTTAGATATTGAGGGAGCGAAACAGCAGGTTGCAGGAACAGCCCGCTCTATGGGAATTTCAGTTTCTTAATTAAATGTGAAGTCGCCGTCTTACTCGACGGTTTGAGATAAGAAATACCTCGTCTTATCCAAGTTAACGACACTTGAGGAAGCCAGGAGGAATGGCGAAATGAATAAAAAAGGAAAGCGTTATAACGACGCGCTAACCAAATATGATTCCCAACATCACCATGGTGGTCAAGAATCAATTGAAATTGTACGTTCTTCAGCTCAAGCGAAATTTGATGAAACTATAGATCTAGTTGTTCGTCTTGGAGTTGATCCTCGCAAATCTGAAGAAATGGTAAGAGGCACAGTAGCTCTGCCTTCCGGAACAGGAAAAAATGTGAAAGTTGCTGTCTTCGCACAAGGTGCGGATGCAACAGCTGCTAAAGAAGCAGGTGCAGATTATGTCGGAGCTGACGATTTAGCTACAGAAGTAGAAGGCGGAATGCTTGATTTTGATGTAGCAATTTCCACCCCAGACATGATGCCAACTGTTGGAAAGCTTGGTAGAGCTCTTGGCCCACGAGGGTTGATGCCAAATCCAAAATCAGGGACAGTAACTGACGATCCAGCAAAAGCAGTTCAGGATTTCAAAGGTGGAAAAGTCGAGTTTAGAACTGACCGTTATGGAAACGTACAGGTTCCGATTGGCAAGGCTTCGTTTGAAACCGCAAGTTTGGTTGCAAACTTCAACGCCGTTGTAGAAGAATTAGAGAGGCTTAAACCCTCCTCGTCAAAGGGTAGATATTTTAAAAAAGTATCTATTTCTTCAACGATGGGACCAAGTGTTTTGATCGATCCACAGAATCTAAGTGCATAGTTTCTCATTAGAGGGTGGCGATAAGCCAAGGTTCGGCTAACCTTCTTTGACAATTAAATTGCTCACCAAAGACCTCCGGGTTGTTGAACGACATAACTGAAGCATTTACGAGTGCTTCTGCCCGAGCAGGAGAGCCTCAGGTTTCTAACTTGACTATTAGTCAAGTGTGATCTTCGGTGAGTGAAAATAACCGGAAGAACTAAAGAAACGAAAAGGAGGCAACTGAGCATGGGAGAAATCCGAAACCAAAAAGCAGCAGTGGTTGAAGAAGTTCGTGATCGAATTGCTAGTACAGAAGCACTCGTACTTACCGAATATCGTGGATTAGACGTTCCCGCTCTTGCTGAATTACGTGAAGCCTTGAGAGCAGCCGGTGGCGAATACAAGGTATACAAAAATACTTTGGTTCGGCTAGCAGTTCATGAACTAGATCTAGACCTTGAGGAATTACTAGTAGGACCAACAGCTCTTGCGTTTGTCGCCGAAAAACCAGACGGAACAAAAGGAGACGCAGCTGCTGTTGCAAAAGCATTAAAAGATTTTGCGAAAGACAACGATTCTCTTGTTGTAAAAGGTGGCTTATTAGATGGAGAACTCCTTTCCCCAGCACAGATTGAATCACTAGCCAAACTTCCCCCACGAGAAGTATTACTTGCCCAAATTGCTGGCGCACTGGCTGCACCACTTCAAAAATTCGCTGGATTACTCAATGCTTTGCCACAGAATATGGCGTATGCATTAAAAGCACTATTGGATGAGAGAGCAGCAGGAGCTCCAGTGGAAGAAGCGGAAGAAGCTCCAGTGGAAGAAGCTCCAGTGGAAGAAGTGGAAGAAGCTCCAGTGGAAGAAGTGGAAGAAGTGGAAGAAGCTCCAGTGGAAGAAGCTCCAGTGGAAGAAGTGGAAGAAGCTCCAGTGGAAGAAGCGGAAGAAGCGGAAGAAGCTCCAGCGGAAGAGATCGAAGAAATAGAAATCGAAGAGGCTACGGCCGAAGAAAGTGAGGAAAGCTAATTATGGCTACCAAAGAAGAAGTTCTAGATGCCATCGCAGAGATGAGTGTTTTAGAATTAAGTGAGTTATTAAGTGAGTTTGAAGAAAAATTTGGAGTTACTGCAGCAGCTCCGGTTGCAGCAGTAACTGCAGCCCCAGTCGCTTCAGATGGAGATGCTGCTGGCGGTTCAGAGGAGCAAGATTCATTTGACGTGGTTCTTGCTGATGCAGGCGACAAAAAGATCCAAGTAATTAAAGAAGTAAGAGGACTTACTAATCTTGGACTTAAAGACGCTAAAGACCTTGTTGATGGTGCTCCTAGCACTGTGCTCGAAGGAGCCTCAAAAGAGGATGCAGAAAAAGCCAAAGAAGCACTTGAAGCTGCTGGCGGTTCAGTAGAACTCAAGTAGTAAAAAGGTTGCCAAAAATTTTGCTTTCCAACCGTTGAAATTTGGATAGAAAAAGAAAGATTTGTTTCTAAAAAACAGTCGTTTAAGCAAAATATTTCCTCAAAAAGAGAAAATACTAAGAAATTTTTGGCAAACCAGCTACAAGGCTTATTTAAGAACCTTTTACTTAGGGGTTGCAGAGATACCAATGCTCTGACTATGATCCCTTTGCTGTCCTTACTTTTTATAGAAAGGCCAGCACTGCCCACCATCCGTTTTTCCTGGCCCAGGAGTTTTGTTAGTGTCTGTTCGTCCATTTGACCGGGAACGGTATTCGTTCGGAAATCTTGAGGATACTCATGATCTTCCAGACTTGATTGCAATCCAAAGAGATTCATTTCAATGGTTTCTCGATCAAGGTATAACGGATACGTTCCGAGATATAAGCCCTATAACCGATTTCAGTGAAACCCTTTCACTTGAGTTCGTCTTTGACCCCAAAGACGAAGATCTATGTCCACCACCCAAGTTCACGGTAGAAGAATGCCGAGAACGGGACATGACATATTCATCTTCAATTTTTGTTCGTGCTACGTTCATGAACCGAGATACCGGAGAGATCAAAGAACAAACTGTCTTCATAGGTGACTTCCCGCGAATGACAGAAAAGGGAACATTTATAATAAATGGCACCGAGAGAGTTATTGTTTCCCAATTAGTTCGATCACCAGGAGTCATATTTGAACCTGGAGAGCGATATCGGTTACGCAACCTTTCAAAGCATCAGCTAGTAAAAGGAACCATTCACCCTTATCGGGGAGAGTGGATTGAATTTGATGTTGAGCAAAAACCCGGAAAAGACGTTACTGCCGGAACCAAGGTGGCAAGAAAACGTCGCTTATCAATGTTCACTCTTTTACGAGCTCTTGGGTACGGTGAAGAAAATTATCCTGGGTTCTTACAAAAACTCGTAAATTATTTTGATTTCCTAGAAGGGCAATGGGAAAAAGATAAAGACAACCATGTAACCGAGGAAGAGGCATTACTCGAGATATATAAGCGTGTTCGCCCCGGTGAACCAGCTTCAGTTGAAGCGGCACGAGCATATTTACGAAACGCATTCTTTGAATCCCGCCGCTACGACCTTTCACGCGTTGGCCGTTACAAACTAAATCGAAAACTCGGTCCAGAGATAGAGAAACTTGAAGAACTCTTCAATATTGAACTTGAGAAACCTAAAGAAGATCAAACAGTTCTAACCCGCTCAGAAGTTCTCGCAACTTGCACTTATTTATTGCACCTCGCAAAAGGTGAACCTGGCTACCGCCTCGACGATCAAGACCATTTTGCAAACCGGAGAATTCGTTCAGTAGGAGAGCTCATACAGAATCAGGTTCGAATTGGCTTGTCACGTTTAGAGCGAGTCGTTAGGGAAAGAATGACCACACAAGATGTGGAATCAATCACCCCTACAACCTTGATAAACATTCGACCAGTAGTAGCTGCAATCAAAGAGTTCTTTGGGGCCAGCCAACTTTCTCAGTTCATGGATCAAGTAAATCCTTTATCCGGTTTGAATCATCGTCGCCGCTTATCAGCACTTGGACCTGGTGGTTTATCTCGGGAAAGAGCAGGCTTTGAAGTAAGAGATGTTCACTTCTCTCACTATGGACGTATGTGCCCGATTGAGACACCAGAGGGTCCAAATATTGGACTTATCGGAGGTTTAGCAACTTACGGACAAGTAAACGACTTCGGATTCATCGAATCTCCTTATCGTGTTGTTAAGAACGGTAAAGTAACCGACGAAGTTCGCTATCTTGCAGCAGACGAAGAAGAAGAGTATGTAGTAGCGCAAGCAAACGCTCCTATGGATAAGAACGGCAAATTCATAAACGACAGGGTGTTAGTACGTCAGTCACCACAAGCAGCCTCGTTGACTGACCATCAACTTCAACTTGAAAGAGATGTTTTCTTCGGGGCTACGACAGAAATTTCTTACGTTCCAGCTGCTGAAGTTCAGTTAATGGATATTTCACCGAAACAAATTGTTTCGGTTGCTACTGCACTGATCCCATTCCTTGAACATGATGACGCCAATAGAGCGTTGATGGGTGCCAATATGCAGCGACAAGCTGTTCCGTTGCTACGAAGTGAAGCTCCATATATTGGAACCGGAATTGAGTCTAAAGCAGCGCATGACGCGGCGGACATGATCTTGGCTCTTGAAGGAGGAACCGTAACAGAAGTTGATGGTATAGCTATAACTGTTGAATACCGGAAAACGCCTGAAGGCCACGATTCGTCAACCGTAAGACATGAACTATTGAAGTTCCGCCGCTCAAATCAAAACACATGTATAAACCAGAAAGTACTTGTCTCACCTGGCGACAAGGTAAAGAAAGGTCAGGTTCTAGCTGATGGACCTTCTACTGATGGAGGAGAAATTGCATTAGGAAAGAACCTTCTAGTCGCCTTCATGTGCTGGGAAGGCTACAACTTTGAAGATGCGATAATCATTTCTGAGCGTTTAGTAAAAGACGATGTGCTTACTTCTCTACACATTCACGAACATGAAGTTGATGCACGTGACACAAAACTAGGGCCAGAAGAAATTACTAGAGATATTCCAAATCTCTCAGATGAAATCATGGCAGATCTTGACGATTTGGGAATCGTTAGAGTTGGAGCCGAGGTCGGTCCAGGGGATGTATTGGTCGGCAAAGTTACTCCAAAAGGAGAGACAGAACTGACACCAGAAGAGCGTCTATTACGCGCAATCTTTGGTGAAAAAGCTAGAGAAGTCCGTGATACCTCGATGAAAGTTCCCCATGGAGAAACGGGAAAGGTAATTGACGTAAAAGTCTTCAGCCGAGATGGAGGCGATGAATTACCACCTGGAGTGAACCAACTCGTCCGTGTTTATGTTGCTCAAAAACGCAAGATCAGTGTTGGAGACAAGCTGGCGGGACGTCATGGGAATAAGGGAGTTATTTCGAAAATTCTGCCAATTGAAGACATGCCTTACATGGTAGATGGGACGCCGGTAGATATTATTCTAAATCCTCTTGGAGTCCCATCGAGAATGAATGTAGGTCAAGTCTTAGAAGCTCATCTCGGATACTGTGCTCGTTGGGGATGGGAAGTAAATGGCCATCAAGAAGGCAATGATCCAGTTAGAGGAACGGAAAAAAAGACTCGCCCCTCTACAGCCCCTGCTGTTCACGTCGCTACACCAGTCTTTGATGGAGCGCACTGGGATGAAGAAGACCAAGCAGGAAAGCATCCTACGATTCAGAAAATATTGACCAATATTAATCCTGAAGCATCTTCAGGTGACAGGCTGATTGGAATAGATGGTAAAGCGACCTTATACAACGGTCGAACTGGAGAGCCTTACGACAATCAAGTGACACTTGGGTATGTCTATATCCTCAAATTGGCTCACTTGATTGACGATAAGGTGCACGCACGTTCTACCGGTCCATACTCCATGATCACTCAACAACCACTTGGCGGTAAAGCGCAGTTCGGTGGTCAGCGGTTTGGAGAAATGGAAGTATGGGCGCTTGAGGCCTACGGCGCAGCCTATTGCCTTCAAGAATTACTGACAATCAAATCAGATGATGTCTTGGGTCGAGTTCGCGTTTATGAATCAATAGTTAAAGGCGACAATATCCCAGAACCAGGTATCCCTGAAAGTTTCAAGGTTCTAATTAAAGAGATGCAGTCACTTTGCTTAGATGTTGAAGTATTAGACCAAGATGGTCAACAAGTTGAAATAAGAGAACTAGACGAAGATGTTTATAGAGCAACAGAGGAACTTGGCATTGATCTATCTCGTCCAGAACGAGGTTCGGATGATGAAGATGAACGCCGAAATGTCGGTGTTCTCAGATAAGTATTAGCCCAAATCAGATAAAATTTAGGAAAAAAACAAGTGCTTGATGTTAATGATTTCGATCAAATCCAGATTGGTTTAGCCACACCGGATGGTATCCGTATGTGGTCAAACGGTGAAGTAAAAAAGCCTGAAACGATCAATTACCGAACTCTTAAGCCAGAAAAGGACGGCCTTTTTTGTGAGAAAATCTTTGGTCCTACAAAGGACTGGGAGTGCTACTGCGGGAAATACAAGAGAGTTAGATTTAAGGGAATCATTTGTGAACGCTGTGGGGTTGAGGTAACTCGATCAAAAGTACGACGTGAACGAATGGGGCATATTGAATTAGCAGCCCCCGCAGTTCATATTTGGTATTTACGCGGCACTCGGTCATGGCTTGCCTATCTTCTTATGGGAACAGAACCAAGAGAAGAGCTAAAAGCAAAACAGCTTGAAAAAGTGATTTATTTCGCGGCAAACATGGTGATTTGGGTTGATGAAGAAAAACGTCACGAAGACCTGTCTGTGCTGGAAGAAGACCTTGTTGAAGAAAGAAAAGCGATTGAAGAAGAACGTGACGAAGAACTTAATCGCCGCCAAGAAACTCTTGAGTCAGAATTAGCTGAGTTAGAAAAAGAAGACGGAAAAGAAGCAGATTTGAAGGCTTTACAAAAAGCCGCAGATAAAGATCTCGCTTACCTTCGAGAGCAGTACGAATCAGAAATAGAAGTACTAAATCGTGCTTGGGATGAATTCCAGGGACTTTACTCTCGGCAGATAGTTGAAGATGAACGCTTATGGACTGAGTTAGCCGATAGATGGGGAGAATATTTTGAAGGCGGAATGGGAGCAGATGTTCTTGCTCGTCTTATTGACCGAACAGACTTTGATGAAGAAGAGCAGAAATTACGCGGACAGATAGATCCCCCAGCTGGAGAAAAAGGATTATCGGCTCAACGAAAAGCAAAAGCAATTAAAAGATTGAAGATTGTTGCAGCATTCAACCGTCGTGATAAGTATGGACGAAAAATCAACGATCCAAGAGCGATGATCCTTGATGCCGTTCCAGTGATTCCACCGGAATTACGTCCGATGGTTCAACTTGACGGTGGACGTTTTGCGACTTCAGATCTAAATGATCTTTATCGTAGAGTTATAAACCGAAACAACCGGTTGAAGAGATTATTAGATCTTGGAGCACCTGGAATCATTATTAATAATGAAAAAAGAATGCTCCAAGAAGCTGTAGATGCTTTATTTGATAATGGACGACGTGGACGACCAGTGACAGGTCCAGGTAACAGACCACTTAAATCTCTTTCAGACATGCTTAAAGGTAAGCAAGGACGGTTTAGGCAGAACCTTTTAGGTAAACGTGTTGACTACTCAGGACGTTCAGTCATTGTTGCCGGACCTACTCTAAAATTCCACCAATGTGGATTGCCTAAGATCATGGCACTTGAACTCTTTAAACCATTTGTGATGAAACGCCTAGTTGATGATGAACTAGCTCCAAATATTAAATCTGCAAAACGTATGGTGGAGCGTCGAAAAGATCACGTTTGGGGCGTTCTCGGAGATGTAATAAGGGAACACCCTGTTCTTCTTAACCGAGCTCCAACTTTGCATCGACTAGGAATCCAAGCATTTGAACCCGTATTAGTCGATGGTAAAGCTATCCAGATTCATCCACTTGTCTGTACTGCTTTTAACGCCGACTTTGATGGCGACCAAATGGCAGTTCATCTTCCGCTATCCGCAGAAGCTCAAGCAGAAGCAAGAATACTCATGCTTTCAGCGAACAACGTCCTTAGCCCTGCTCACGGACGACCTTTAGTCACTCCTACACAGGACATGATTATTGGTGGCTACTACCTAACAATGGAGCCAGAGGACTTAGAAAACAAAGAAGGAGTCTTCAGACATGTCCATGATCTTGAACATGCCCTAGACCAAAAAAATATAAACCTTCATTCATCAATTGAATATCGATCAAGTAACTACCCAGACCTTAAGGCAACAGAAGCTAATGGAAGTCCAGCTACATGGATTTCAACTACGGCAGGCCGCGTTTTGTTTAACGAAGCGCTTCCCGAAGGGTTTGGATACATAAATACTTGTGTTGATAAGAAGGGAATGACCGATTTAGTTGATGATCTTGCTCGAAATTACCCTAAGAAAATTGTTGCAGAGAGTCTCGACAAATTGAAGGATCTTTGTTTCAAATTTGCTACACAATCTGGTTTAACAGTCTCAATTGATGATGTGAAAACTCCTATTGAGAAAAGAGATATTCTTGATCGGCATGAAAAAGATGCTGAGAAAGTAGAAACTCAGTTCCGAAGAGGAATCATTACAGACGGCGAACGACGACAAAAAGAAGTAGAAATCTGGAACGCTGCCACAGCAGAAGTAACAGAGAAAATGATCGAAGCGTTACAAGCTGAACGGTTCAACCCGATAGATGTAATGGTTGATTCAGGTGCACGCGGAAATATGATGCAGATCCGTCAAATCGCTGGTATGCGTGGTTTGGTTGCTAATCCACGTGGTGACATGATCCCAAGACCTATCAAATCTAATTTCCGCGAAGGGCTAGCGATGCTTGAGTATTTCATTGCTACTCCGGGAGCGAGAAAAGGATTAGTTGATACAGCACTTAGAACAGCTGACTCTGGATACCTCACTCGACGACTTGTTGATGTTTCACAGGAACTTATTATCAATGAACATAACCCTTTTGAAGGGGACGGTCCAGTTTTCGGAATTTGGATTGACGATGTTGAACCTGATCAAGAGGATAAGAGAACTTACCTTGATACCCGTTTACTTAGTCGAACGATTGCTGATGAAATAAAACTTTCTGACGGCTCCGTACTAGAGGCTGGAACTATTGTGGGTGAAAGCGAAATGATTACGCTTAGAGAAGACCCAAAAGTTACAAGAGTAAGAGTTCTTTCGCCACTTACAGATGACTCGGCTGTAGGTATTTCTCCAGCCTGTTATGGAATGTCTTTAGCGACCAGTAAGCCAATTGAGGTTGGTGAAGCAGTTGGAGTTATTGCTGCTCAATCAATTGGTGAACCCGGAACACAGCTTACTATGCGTACATTCCACACCGGAGGTGTAGCCGGAAAGGATCTCGCTGGCGGTCTTCCGAGAGTTGTTGAACTTTTTGAAGCGAGAACTCCTAAAGGAAAAGCAACACTTGCACGTATCTCTGGGGTAGTTCGTATAGGCGAGGATGAAGGTAGAGGACGCGAAATAACAGTGGTAGCTGATGATGGAGAAGAGGAAACTTATCTCATCCCTGGTCAGCCGAGACTTGAAGTATCACACGGCCAAGAAGTGAAAGCAGGAGACGCGATAGTTGAAGGACCTCGTGACCCTAAAGAACTTCTCGAAATAAAAGGTGTGAGAGAAACTCAGCAGTACCTCGTTGAAGAAGTCCAAAAGGTTTATCGAGATCAAGGCGTGTCAATACATGACAAGCACATAGAACTCATCGTTCGACAAATGACAAGAAGAGTAAAGATCATCGATCCGGGTGACTCAGAGTACCTACCAGAAGAGCAAGTGGACCAAAGAGCGTTCGCTGAAACAAACCGTGTTCTGGTTGACGAAGGACAAAAACCTGCAGAAGGACGTCCTGAACTGATGGGTATCACTAAAGCATCTCTTGCTACTCAATCCTGGCTTTCAGCTGCATCTTTCCAAGAAACAACACGTGTTTTGACAGAGGCTGCTATCGAGTCGAAGAGCGATGGACTAATAGGTCTTAAAGAAAATATTATTATTGGAAAACTTGTGCCAGCAGGTACGGGAATGCCACAACATCGAAATGTGGCACCTCATGCACCAGACTATAAACCAATGGACTATTACAGTTCTGTTGATGAAGAGCAAGACTTAGCAGAATGGCTTGCCGGACAAGCTGATTCAACCGAAGATAAGTTTTCGGGTGCATATGAGGCAGATGTAATTGATTTAGCAACGGAAATTGAAAATATTGATCCAACTGCTTAAGTCATAATTGGTTTGTAAGTAGATGTGTTTCTCGTAGACTCATCTATCGGTTGGAAATCATGTCTGGACGTAAAAACCAACCGAGGTTCGGAAGTTAAATATTCGCATCTTTTCCAGACGACGATTATTAGGAAATTTTTTGAGGTAGTTCTGTGCCCACAATTCAACAATTAGTCCGAAAAGGACGAAAATCGAAAAGGACTAAGGAATCCACGCCTGCTCTTAATGGGGCACCGCAAAGACGAGGAGTTTGCACGCGTGTTTTCACGACTACACCGAAAAAACCAAACTCTGCTTTAAGAAAAGTAGCCCGTGTTCGTTTAACTACAGGTATAGAAGTCACTGCGTACATACCTGGCGAAGGCCACAATCTTCAAGAGCACTCGATTGTGCTTGTAAGAGGTGGAAGAGTAAAAGATCTTCCAGGAGTTCGGTACAAAGTCATCAGGGGAACTCTCGATACTTCAGGAGTAAGCCAAAGACAGCAGGCGCGTAGCCGTTACGGCGCAAAGAAAGAAGGCTGATCATGCCCAGAAAAGGACCTGCATTACGCCGAGAGTTAGTACCAGATCCGGTCTACCGGTCTGCTTTAGTTACCCAACTAATTAACAAAATTTTACAGAGAGGCAAACGTTCAACTGCAGAAGGAATTGTTTATGAAGCTCTCGCAACAGTTGAGACAAAAACAGGATCCGACCCAGTAAGCGCTTTGAAAAACGCATTAGAAAATGTTAAGCCGCAGTTAGAAGTTAAAAGCCGCCGAGTAGGAGGAGCGACCTATCAGGTACCAGTTGAGGTTCGCCCCCGGAGAGCAACAACGCTTGCACTTCGCTGGATGGTCACCTTTGCTAGATCACGACGTGAGAACACGATGGCAGAACGGCTTGCGAATGAGATACTGGATGCATCTAATGGCGTTGGTGCCTCAGTTAAGCGGAGAGAAGACACACACAAGATGGCCGAAGCCAATAAGGCTTTTGCTCATTACCGCTGGTAGGACATTCCACGAAATAGTAAGAGAGTGCTCTAACATATTTCCAGCAACTATTTAATATCCCTATAAATAAACCAATACGACGCGAGTAAAAAATGGCTGATCGACATCCTTTAGAAAAAACCCGCAATATCGGCATTATGGCCCATATTGATGCAGGCAAGACTACGACGACAGAACGAATTTTGTATTACACCGGAGTTAATTACAAAATTGGTGAGGTCCATGATGGTGCAGCAACCATGGACTGGATGGAACAAGAGCAAGAACGTGGAATTACCATCACTTCTGCAGCCACTAGCTGTTTTTGGGACGATCACAGAATCAACATTATTGATACGCCTGGTCACGTTGACTTCACGGTAGAAGTAGAACGATCTTTAAGGGTCCTCGATGGGGCAGTTGCAGTATTTGATGGAGTAGCAGGTGTAGAACCACAAACAGAAACTGTTTGGAGGCAAGCAGATCGCTATAACGTTCCTCGGATGTGTTTCATCAACAAGATGGATCGCATCGGAGCTGACTTCTATTTCGTTTTGGACACGATCAATGAGAGGTTGGGCTGTAAATCTGCGGTAATTCAACTTCCAATCGGAGCAGAGTCAGATTTTGCAGGAATTGTTGACTTGGTTTCAATGAAAGCCCTTGTATGGCAAAGTGAGGATCTTGGAGCATCTTGGGACGTAATAGATATACCTGAAGATTTAGTAGAAAAAGCAGCAGAATATAGATCTGGACTAATTGATGTGTTGGCTGAATTCGACGAAAATATTCTTGAAAAGTTTGTTGGTGAGGAAGAAATAACTGAAGATGATCTCCGTAACGCAATCAGAACAGGGACTCTCTCTGGAGATTGTGTTCCAATTTTGACTGGTAGCGCTTTTAAGAACAAGGGAGTGCAACCACTACTTGATGCAGTGGTTGAGTATCTACCTTCCCCAATAGATCTTCCTCCAGTAGAAGGGTTACATCCCCGCAGCGAAGAAAGTGTTACTAGGTCGGTAGATGATAACGAGTCGTTTTCTGCATTAGCTTTCAAAATTATGACTGATCCCCACGTAGGGAAATTAACTTACTTCCGTGTTTATAGCGGTGTTCTCGAAAAAGGTGGAACCGTACTTAATACTCGAACAGGGGCTAAAGAAAGAATCGGCCGCATCCTTGAAATGCATGCAAATGACCGTGAAGATCGCGATGACGTTAGAACTGGGGACATTGTTGCTGGAATAGGAATGAAAAATACTAGGACCGGAGACACTCTGTCTGCAATAGATCATCCAATCATGTTGGAAAAATTAGATTTTCCTGACCCAGTGATTCATGTTGCTGTAGAGCCTCGATCAAAAGCAGACCAAGACAAAATGGGCAAGGCGCTATTCTCCTTATCTGAAGAAGACCCAACATTTACAGTTCATAGCGATGACGAAACCGGTCAAACCATTATTGGCGGTATGGGCGAGTTGCACCTTGAAGTTCTTGTAGACAGAATGCTTCGAGAATTTAGAGTAGACGCTAATGTAGGGCGTCCTCAGGTTGCGTATCGAGAGACAATTACGAAAACAATTGATAGTCACAGATATACCCATAAAAAACAAAGCGGTGGTTCAGGCCAGTTTGCTGAAATTGTTGCTTCAGTTGAACCATGGACGGGTGAAGAAGGAATAACTTATTCTTTCGAAGACACAGTAACCGGTGGTCGTATACCAAAAGAATATATTCCAGCTGTAAATCAAGGAATTGAATCTTCTCTGACCACTGGTGTTCTAGCTGGATTCCCAGTATTGGGCTTAAAAGTTACTCTTGAAGATGGAAAACATCATGATGTTGACTCCTCAGAAATGGCCTTTAAAATTGCTGCTCAGGCATGGTTTCGGGAAGTTATGCCACGTGCCAAGCCAGTGCTATTAGAACCAATTATGGCAGTAGAAGTGGTAACCCCAGAGGATTATATGGGCGATGTTGTGGGTGATTTGAACTCTCGACGAGGGCGAGTTGGACAAATGGAAGCTCGTGGTCCAAATCAAGTTGTTTCCGCACAGGTACCGTTATCGGAAATGTTTGGATACGCTACAGATCTACGGTCGCGTACTCAAGGGCGTGCGACTTATACCATGCAGTTTGACTCGTATCAGCAAACACCCGGGTCAGTGCAAGAAGAAATCGTCAGCCGTATACGCGGCGAATGATAAAAACAGAAAGATATTAAGGAAAAAGTAATGGCCAAGGAGCAGTTCGAACGCAACAAGCCACACGTAAATGTCGGCACTATGGGACATATTGATCATGGTAAGACGACACTTACTGCAGCTATAACAAAGGTCCTCTCAGACCGTAATCCAGAGTCCACATCCTTCACAGAGTTTGGGGACATTGATAAGGCACCAGAGGAACGTGAACGTGGAATCACAATTAATGTTTCTCATGTTGAGTATGAGACCGATAATCGGCATTATGCCCACGTGGATATGCCGGGACACGCCGACTACATCAAGAACATGATTACCGGTGCCGCTCAGGTAGACGGGGCAATCTTGGTTGTTTCTGCAGCAGATGGTCCTATGCCTCAAACGAGAGAGCACGTTCTACTAGCTCGACAAGTTGGCGTCCCAAAAATTGTGGTAGCGCTAAATAAGTGCGACATGGTAGATGACGAAGAACTTCTTGAATTAGTTGAAATGGAAGTAAGAGAACTCCTTGATGAGTACAGCTTCCCCGGTGACGACACACCTATTTGTCGAGTTTCCGCACTCAAGGCTCTTGAAGGCGACAGTGATGCAAGCGATCAGATCGTTGAATTAATGTCACAAGTAGATGGCTATATTCCTACTCCTGATCGCGATGTTGACAAAGACTTCTTAATGCCAATTGAAGATGTCTTCTCCATTACCGGACGCGGAACCGTAGTAACGGGAAGAATTGAACAAGGAATTATTAACACTAGTGACAACATCGAAATTATCGGTCTTAAAGAAACCGCCACATCGACATGTACAGGTGTTGAAATGTTCCGAAAGATTCTTGACGAAGGTCAAGCTGGCGACAATGTAGGTGTACTTCTACGTGGAATCGATAAAGAAGATGTACAAAGAGGTCAGGTTCTAGCTAAACCTGGTTCTATTACTCCGCATACACACTTTGAAGCAGAGGTATATGTCTTGGATCAGAAAGAGGGAGGCCGTCATAAGCCTTTCTTCTCTAACTATCGTCCACAGTTCTACTTTAGAACGACCGATGTGACAGGAACTATCGCCCTTCCAGACGGAACGGAAATGTGTATGCCTGGTGACAATACTGCAATGACTGTTGAGTTAATTGCACCAATAGCTATGGATGAAGGCCTTCGTTTTGCTATCCGTGAGGGTGGTCGAACTGTGGGCGCAGGCGCTGTAACAAAAGTAATTAAGTAACAGTAATGGCTACTGGACAAAAAATTCGAATACGACTTAAGGCCTATGATCACGAAGTGATTGATCAATCAACAAAAAAAATTGTGGAAACAGTTCGTAGGACAAAAGCTGATATTCGTGGACCAATACCTCTTCCAACAGAAAAGCATCGATACACGGTTATAAAAGGCCCATTTAAGGACAAGGATTCTCGCGAACATTTTGAGATGCGAATCCATAAACGCCTTCTTGATATTGTGAATCCTGGAGCAAAAACAGTTGACTCACTGCAACGGCTTGACTTGCCGGCTGGTGTTGACATTGAAATCAAACTTCAGCAAAACTAATTTCTTTGTAAATTTATAGATTCCCTTTTTGGGTAAAGAAAAATAGTTGCACGGGTCTAGAAAACCACTAACTACTTTCTGGGTCTATTTAGCGATTCTCCGACTTTTTGCTACAAGTTGTAGCAGTGATTAAAACTGGAAACTTAATTAGTCTTCTTCTTCAATTTCCGTCGATTTAACTTCTTTATTTTCAGTGTGCCCTCGCCTTCGGCGACTTTCGAAGAGGATCTCTTCATCAATGTCATGGCGTTCAGCTGCTGCAGAAACGATGGATTGTAAAGTAGCTGCAAAAGGAAGAGCAAGAAGTGCTCCGATTATTCCAAGAATTGCGTTACCTGCAATAACTGCCCCAAAGGCAACTGCAACATGAATCTGCATAGTTTGTGCAGTTATTCGTGGAGCAAATATGTAATTTTCAAGTTGTTGGTAGATGATGATCACAATAAGAGCCCAAACTCCAGTTCTTGGTTCATCCAATAATCCGACTAGAAGAGGAAGAACGCCGGCTATGTAGGTTCCAACCACAGGGATAAATTGCGAAATTACTCCAACCCATATTGCTAAAGCGAGAGAGGAAGGCATTCCAATGATCACGAATGCTGCCCAATGAACTAGAGCCGCAATGAGTGCGAGAATTGCTCGTGAAGCTATATATCCACCTGTTTTTGCAATAGCTATGTCCCAAATTTCTAAGACTCGTTTCTGTCGATGTGCTGGGAGAAGAGAGCAGACCGAGCGCCTTAATTTAGGACCTTCTGCGACAAGATAGAAAGAAAATAAACCAATAGTAAATAGTTGAAAGAGGATGTTTACAACAGTTGAGCCAAATTGAGCTAGGTCGTCAGCAAATGAGCCAAGTTGCTTAGCAAGAGCACCGTTTTCGTAGTCCTCTTGAATGTCAGCAGTGGCCCCTTCAATTCCAAAATTATCTTCAAGAAATTCGTCAATATCAGACAGGTAACTTGGGATATTGTCTGAAAACTCAGTTAATTGATCTGCTAACAAAGAACCAACAGCTATTCCAAACCCACCTAAAGCTCCTAGAACAGTTAAGAACATTAACCCAGTTGCTAATCCACGACGTATATTCCATCTTTCCATTCTGTTTACTGCGGGCTCAATAGCGAATGAAAGAAAAAAAGAAACCAAAATCATTATTGATAGTGATCGAAGATCCGAAAGAATACTTAATAGATAGCCAAGTATTGCGTATCCAATAAGCCCCAAAAGAATGGCTCTTGTCAGCCAGACAGGTGGCTTTGTAGATGAATCAGTTTCTAATGCCTTAGCCATCAAACATGAAAGTAGCGCTTAACACTTGAATTAAGAGGGATACTCTCGAAGAACTGTTGTATTAGCGCTACTTTGCCTTTAGCCTTAACTCTTGGCGTCTTTCGGGAAATACCTGGGCGTGACAAACCGATGTTCGTGAAGGCCTTAGTTTTTGAGACGGGAACCACACGACACAACCGAATTATAGGCTCCGCAGGGCATGGCTCATGCGGAGTTTCCATTTGAATAACCACTTAATTTTGGCAGACATCAAAAAATTAAGCCAAAAATTTAGGAACTATTATGGCTAACAAAGCAATAGTCGGCGAAAAAGTCGGCATGACACAGGTATGGGATGAAGAAAATCAAGTTATTCCTGTAACTGTTCTGCGTGTGCGGCCGAATCGGGTTGTTCAAGTAAAAACACAAGAACGCGATGGATATAGCGCACTTCAGGTGACTTTTGGGCAAAAAGATATTGAAAAAATGACACAACCTGAAGCTGGTCATTTTGTTAATTCTGGTGTCGCCCCTGGTGGTCGTCTTGTAGAACTCCGTCTTGACGATGTAGCTGAATACCAAGTTGGGCAAGAATTAACTGTTGCAGAAATAGCTGAGACTGGACGAGTTGACGTTACTTCTGTAAGTAAGGGAAAAGGTTTTGCCGGCGCTATGAAACGTCATGGTTTTGCAGGCCTGCCTGCTTCACACGGCGCTCATAAAGTGCATCGTAAGCCTGGAGCTGTAGGACAGTGTGCTACACCGTCTCGAATTTTTAAAGGGAAACGAATGCCCGGTCGGATGGGAAATCAAAAAACTACCATTCTTAATTTGATGGTTGTAGAAGCTGATGAAGAACGCCAAGTGCTTTTAGTTCGAGGTTCGGTTCCTGGGCCAAATGGTTCTGTAGTACTAATTCGCGATGCGGTTAAAGGGGCGTAAATATGAGCAATGTGACTTTACGTAATCGCAATGGCGAATCAACTGGGTCAGTAGATCTAGATCAAAACATATTTGGCATTGAACCGAATGTTCCTGTTATGCATCAAGTAGTAACAGCTCAATTGGCAGCACGTAGAAGCGGAACGCAAAGCACAAAGACACGCTCTGAAGTTCGCGGTGGTGGAGCTAAACCGTGGAGACAAAAAGGAACAGGACGAGCACGCCATGGTTCGATTAGATCACCAATGTGGCGCGGTGGAGGCGTTGCTCTAGGGCCTAAGCCTCGGAGTTATGCGCAGAAGACTCCAAAAAAGATGATTGCTTTAGCTCTCAAATCAGCACTTTCTGATCGTGCTGCTGAAGGCAAAGTAATAGTGATTGATTCTTGGGAATTTGAAACTCCTTCGACAAAAGAAGCTCGTGTAGCACTGAATAATTTGGGCACAGAAGGCCGAGTTCTAGTGGTAGTAAATCGAGAAGAAACAAATACATGGAAAAGTTTCGCGAATTTGCCTTTCGTACACACACTTAGTGCGGGCGAATTAAATGCCTATGACATTTTAGTAAGCGACTGGGTGGTCTTTACAAAAGAAACACTGCCTTCTTCAATACAGAAGGAAGAACAGAAATGAAAGATCCAAGGGATGTAATCATTGAACCTGTCGTTTCTGAGAAGTCTTACAGTCTTCTTGAAGACAATGTCTACACTTTTGTAGTTCATAAATCCGCTACGAAACCAGAAATCCGTGATGCTGTTGAGACAGTGTTCGACGTGACTGTTTCCAAAGTAAATACTTTAAATCGCGATGGAAAAAGAAAAAGAAATCGGCGTACAGGAACTTTTGGCAAACGTCCCGATATAAAACGAGCCTATGTCACTCTTGTTGAGGGTGACTCTATTGAATTGTTCGAGGTTTAGCAGACATGCCGCAACGTAGACGCAAACCAACGAGTCCAGGACGCCGCTTCCAAACGGTTTCTGACTTTGCTGAGATAACGAAGACAAAACCTGAGCGTTCTCTTATTGAAAAACAGAACTCAACTGGAGGGCGAAATAACTATGGTCGTAAAACCGCTCGACATCGCGGAGGCGGACATAAACAGCAATACCGAATTGTTGACTTTCGACGCAGTAAAGATGGAGTTCCAGCAAAAGTAGCTGCCGTTGAATACGACCCAAATCGTAGTTGCAGAATTTTGCTCCTTCACTACCACGATGGTGAAAAACGTTATATTCTCGCCCCGAAAGGTGTGGAGGTTGGTGAGACACTGCACTCAGGACAAGGTTCCGAAATTAAATCTGGCAATGCACTTCCGCTTAGATACATACCAGTTGGAACTACAATTCATAATGTTGAGTTGTACCCCGAAGGTGGTGGGAAATTAGCTCGTAGTGCCGGATCTAGCGTTCAGTTAGTGGCTAAAGAGGGAAACCATGCGACTTTGCGTCTTCCAAGTACTGAGATGCGGAGGGTACCGATTGACTGTCGTGCCACAGTTGGAGAAGTTGGTAATCAGGAGCATGAATTAACCAAAATAGGTAAAGCCGGTCGAAATCGCTGGAAAGGTGTACGTCCGCAAACTAGAGGTGTGGCAATGAACCCTGTTGACCATCCACTTGGTGGTGGTGAAGGAAAATCTTCTGGTGGACGTCATCCAGTTTCTCCTTGGGGTAAACCGGAAGGACGTACTCGTTCTCGGAGTAAACAGTCGGACAAAATGATCGTACGTCGTCGTCGACGTCGTGGATCGCGAAGGTAGGAGATATGCCTCGGAGTCTCAAGAAAGGCCCATTTGTAGATGGGCATCTACTGAAAAAAGTTGATGCGATGAATGAGTCAGGTGATAAGAGAGTTATTAAAACTTGGTCTCGTCGTTCCACGATCATTCCAGACATGATTGGTCATACATTGGCAGTCCATGATGGACGAAAGCATGTTCCAGTCTTCATTACAGAATCAATGATCGGTCATAAGTTAGGGGAGTTTGCTCCAACTCGTACTTTCCGTAGTCACGCTGGGCAAGAAAAGGGAGCGCTGCGCTAATGGCTCTTGTTAAGACCAATGAGCGACCTGGAACTCGTGCGGTTGTTCGATATGTACGGGTTTCTGCTTCGAAAGCACGTGAGGTATTGAATCTAATTCGCGGAGAGTCTTATGGAAGAGCCTCCGAAATTCTTGCATTCTCAGAACGAAGTGTTTCAGAAGTGATTGAAAAATGCTTAGATTCAGCGGTTGCAAATGCTGAGAATAATGATGGAATTCCAGCCGAGGAACTTTTTATTTCTGCTTGTTATGCGGATGAAGGACCAACTTTAAAGAGATGGCGTCCTCGAGCAAGAGGAAGAGCTACTCCTATTCGTAAACGTACATGCCATATAACTGTAATTGTGGGCAGGTATTCTCCTGAGCAAATTGCAGCGCAACAAACGCGTGATGAGGAGCGGGGACGTTCTGGACCTAGCCAACAGGCTGCTGAAGCTCGTCGTCAAAGGGTAGAAAAAAGTAGAGCAGCAGCAGAAGCACTTGAGTCTGAAGAGGCTGTTGATGAGTCTGAAGAGAACGACGATGAATCTTCAACCACAAAAGAAGAGAGTAATTAATGGGCCAAAAAGTCAATCCTTATGGTTTCCGTCTAGGGGTAACTACCGATTGGAAATCGCGTTGGTTCGCCACCCGTCAAGAATATGCCGACAATCTAATTGAAGATTGGGAAATTCGAGATTATCTACTTACTGAATTACCGCATGCAGCGATAAGCCGAGTTGAAGTAGAGAGAACACGTGACAAAGTTCGAGTAGATGTGCACACTGCGCGACCTGGCATAGTTATTGGACGAAAAGGCGCTGAAGCTGATCGTTTACGAACTGGATTGGGGAAAATAACTGGGAATAATCGTGTCGCTTTGAATATCCAAGAGATAAAAGAACCGGAAATCGACGCTGCCCTCATAGCTCAAGGTGTAGCAGACCAATTGATGGGCCGTATAGCTTTTCGTCGAGCCATGAAAAGGGCTGTACAGAATGCTCAAAAGGCTGGGGCTCTTGGTATTCGTGTTCAATGTTCCGGGCGTCTCGGAGGTTCAGAAATGGCTCGCACTGAGTGGTATCGCGAAGGAAGAGTGCCTCTGCATACACTTCGAGCAGATGTTGATTATGGCTTCCGCGAAGCACACACAACATATGGAAGAATTGGCGTAAAAGTTTGGATCTACAAAGGCGACATTCTGCCTTACAAGAGTCAAATGGAAGACAAAGCGACTCGTGAGGCTGCAATGGCGGCCGGTGAAACTTCTGGACCCGCAGCCGAACCTAAAACAGTAGTCTCTTCGAAAGCAGCCCCTCGCCGGTCCAGTGATTCTGAATCAGAAGAAACAACAGCACCCGAACAAGAACATGAAAGTTCTACATTCGAAGAAGAAGTTGAAGTAGCTCCTTTGGTTAAAGAGGGAGACGAAGCATTCGAGAAGTTACTTGCTGAAGAAGAAGAAATAGAACGCTCAACTCAAGATTCACGAGAAACACCACATTTCCGACTCGGAGGTGGCGACTGACATGTTAATGCCGAAAAAAGTTGCACATCGTAAGCACCATAGAGGGCGCATGCGAGGAAATAGCAAGGGACAAACAGAAGTAACCTTCGGTGAATTCGGGATACAAGCCCTTGAGCCAGGATGGATAACAGCACGTCAAATCGAAGCTGCACGTATCGCTATGACTCGACACATTAAACGTGGAGGAAAAGTCTGGATCAACGTGTTCCCTGACAAACCTATTACACAAAAACCTGCAGAAACTCGTATGGGTTCTGGAAAAGGAAACGTTGAAGGATGGGTAGCTGTCGTCAAACCAGGAAGAATTCTATTTGAACTTTCTTACCATGACGTAGAAGTTGCCAAGCAAGCGATAAATAGAGCAATCCAAAAATTGCCAATCAAAGCTCGCTTTGTAGAACGCGAGGAAGGGTTCTAATTATGGCTCGCAACAAAACATTGGCTGATTTAGGAGACATAGATCTCTATGAGCGACTTAGTGAAGCAAAGGAAGAACTTTTCAACCTTCGTTTTCAACTATTAACCGGTCAACTTGAAAATCATTCCCGTCTTGGCCAAGTCAAAAAAGATGTCGCACGCATTCAGACTGAATTGCGGACAAGAGAAATAGATTCTGCTGAAGAAATCGAGATCAACGAGGAGGTCGTTGAATAATGACTGATGATCTACAAAAAACTGAACGCTCAAACCCTCGTAAAGTTCGAGAAGGATTAGTGGTTTCAGATATCCAAAATAAAACGGCTGTTGTTCAAGTTACTGACCGTGTACGCCACAGAAAGTACTCAAAGACACTGCAACGTTCAAAGAAACTTCACGTGCATGATGAGACAAATGAAATGCAAATCGGTGACCGTGTAAGAATTCAAGAAACACGCCCAATATCGAGATTAAAGCGCTGGCGGCTTGTTGAGATTCTTGAAAGGGCAAAGTAATGATTCAGCAAGAAACACGCCTTCGCGTAGCCGACAACTCTGGAGCCAGAGAAGTTTTGTGTATCAAAGTACTTGGAGGATCCAAGCGGAGGTATGCATCTATAGGAGACGTTTTTGTAGCAACTGTTAAGGATGCGAATCCAGGTGCTGCAGTGAAAAAAGGTGAAGTAGTTAAGTGCGTCGTAGTTCGAACCAAGAAAGAACGACGCCGACCCGATGGTTCTTACATTCGGTTTGATGAAAATGCTGCCGTTCTAATTAATGACCAGCTTCAACCAAGAGGCACTCGAATTTTTGGCCCAGTTGGTCGAGAACTTCGCGACAAGAAATTTATGCGAATAGTTTCTCTAGCGCCGGAGGTCTTATAAATGAAGATACGTAAAGGTGACAACGTAGTGATTTTAGCAGGCAAAGACCGCGGGCGAGAAGGTTCTGTAAGCCGCTCCCTACCTTCTGAGAATAAAGTAATTATTGAAGGCGTAAACATGGTTAAGCGTCATCAAAAGGCGACTTCTGCAACAATGCAGGGTGGAATTATTGATAAAGCGATGCCGATTGATGCTTCAAATGTTGCGATATTAAGCCCTAGTGATGGAAAGCCAACTCGAATTGGGTATCGGCTTACTGATTCAGGAGAAAAAGTACGCATTTGTAAGCGAACAGGAGTTGATCTTGATGGTTGAAGCATTATCCACCTCTGAGCGTCTAAGCGACTTATATCAGAACGAACTTCGTCAAAAACTTCAAACAGATTTAGAACTAAGCAACATTATGCAGGTTCCAAAATTAGTAAAGATAGTTATAAATATGGGAGTTGGTGAAGCAGCGCAACAAGCTAAACAAATCGAAGGTGCAACTGCAGACCTAGAACTCATTTCCGGTCAAAAACCTTTGTTGACTAGAGCGAAACAATCTATTTCTAATTTCCGTCTTCGCGAAGGCCAAGCGATTGGAACAAAGGTGACACTTAGGGGTCAAAGAATGTATGAGTTTTTTGATCGCCTTATGACACTTGCTATACCAAGAATTCGTGATTTCCGAGGTTTAAATCCAAAGTCATTTGATGGCCATGGAAATTACACCTTAGGAATAACTGAACAGTTGATTTTTCCTGAAATCAATTACGACAAAATAGACAAAGTAAGGGGTATGGATATCACAATTGTGACGTCCGCTCGTACAGATGAAGAAGGTCGAGCCTTACTTGAAGCATTCAATTTCCCATTCCGACAAGAGGTGCGATAATGGCAAAAAAAGCGCTTGTTAATAAACAACAAAAGACTCCAAAATTTAAAGTTCGGGCATACACCAGATGTCGACGATGTGGGCGCCCACGTTCTGTATACCGCGCCTTTAATCTTTGTCGCGTATGTCTAAGAGAAATGGCACATAAGGGAGAAATCCCAGGCCTTACAAAGTCGAGCTGGTAAAGGAGATTGATCTGAAATGACTATGACTGATCCAGTAGCTGACATGCTTACCCGTATCCGCAATGCCAATACTGCTATGCATGATGGCGTAAAAATGCCATCATCAAGGCAAAAAGTGGCCTTGGCAGAAATGCTCAAAGAAGAGGGTTATATTGTCGACTATTCAGTAACTGAAAGTGTTAAAGGACCGGGTAAAGACTTAAGTATCACCATGAAATACTCTCCGAGCAGAGAGAGAGTTATTAGTGGGGTAAAGAGAGTTTCTTCGCCAGGTTTACGCGTTTATTCAAATGCCGATGAAATCCCCAGAGTACTAGGCGGGCTAGGTGTAGCCGTGATTAGTACAAGTAAGGGTTTGATGAGTGACCGAGAGGCTCGTCGCCGACGCATTGGCGGCGAAGTCCTCTGTTATGTGTGGTAGGGGATAAATATGTCACGTATTGGAAAAGCTCCGATTCTTCTGCCAAACGGGGTCGAAGTCGGAATATTAGGTAAAAGTATTGAAGTAAAAGGTCCTAAAGGATCCCTTGACTTTGAAGTCCCTGGTTCAATTAGCGTTCGTCAAGACGGCGACCAAATTTATGTTGAACGTCCGGATGATGAGCGCAAAAACCGGGCGTTACACGGACTAACAAGATCGTTAATAAACAATATGGTTATTGGCGTATCAGAAGGATTCAGCAAGGAATTAGAAATAATTGGTGTTGGCTATCGGGCCCAAGCAAAAGGTCAGTCATCTCTAGAATTACAACTCGGGTTTAGTCACCCAATTTCAGTTGAAGCTCCAGAAGGCATCTCGTTTGACGTGCCAGAGCCAACACGCATCATTATTTCCGGTATTGATAAACAAATCGTTGGACAAGTAGCAGCAGATATTCGTTCTTATCGGAAACCAGAGCCTTATAAGGGCAAAGGGGTTCGTTATCTAGGCGAACATGTAGTCCGCAAGGCTGGAAAGGCGGCTAAGTAGTGAGCGCACAAACTATTGATCGAAGAGCGGCAAGGTTACGCCGTCATCGTCGAGTACGTAAGACAGTTTCAGGATCTAGTGAAAGACCTCGGCTATCAGTATTTAGATCAGCGAATAATATTTCCGCTCAGGTTATTGATGATGATTCAGGCAACACAGTTGTTTCTGCTTCTAGCCAACAATCTGGAGTAGCAGATGGTTTACGCGGAATTGATGCTGCTAAAGAAGTTGGCGCTGTTATTGCAGAGCGTGCAAAAGCGGCGGGAATCACAACTGTTGTGTTTGATCGCGGCGGATATATATATCACGGGAGAGTTGCTGCACTTGCAGATGCTGCCCGCGAAAAAGGACTGGAGTTCTAGTGGATACACAATCAGTAAAGGTTGACGAGTCCGGATTACGTGAATCCCGAGTCATTCATATCAATCGAGTTGCAAAAGTAGTCAAAGGAGGCCGTAGGTTCTCTTTTACGGCACTTGTGGTTATCGGAGATGGTGCTGGCAATGTAGGCCTTGGTTATGGAAAAGCAAAAGAAGTTCCTTTAGCAATTCAAAAAGGAACCGAAGAAGCTAAACGAAACGTGGCTCCTGTAGCAATGGCTGGGTCTACCATCGTTCACAAAGTGCTTGGCGTTGCTGGAGCTGGTCGAGTTTTGCTTCAACCAGCTGCACCTGGTACCGGAGTAATTGCCGGCGGTGCTGCTCGTATTATTCTTGAAGAAGCAGGCATACATGACGTGCTGTGTAAATCGTTAGGTTCTCCAAACCATATAAATGTTGCACGAGCCACAATTGCAGGTCTAGCAGCAGTCCGAAGACCTGATGAGGTAGCTCGACTCCGCGGTCTTGACCCAGAAACATTTGTCCCAGGTGCTTTACTGAACGCTTATCGTCGTTCTGAAGCAGGCATAGATTCAAATCCTTCGATGGAAGAAGATGATTCCGATGTCTGAAATTAAAGTCACCCAAATTCGTTCAGCGATCGGATCAAAACCGAAACAACGTGGAACTCTACGGGCTCTAGGTCTTGGACGTATAGGCAAAAGCAATACTCTTCCCGATCGAGGAGAGATTCGCGGGATGATTGCAAGAGTTCCTCATTTAGTTGAAGTTGAGGAGGTCAACTGACATGAAAGTTCATGATTTAACTCCTGCACCTGGATCAAAGACACGGGCAAAGCGTGTGGCCCGTGGTATTGGTGGAAAGGGCGGAAAAACAGCTGGCCGTGGCTCTAAAGGTCAACGCGCTCGTAACACAGTACGAGTCGGCTTTGAAGGTGGACAGATGCCTTTGCATATGCGTATACCTAAACTGCGTGGATTTAAGAACCCATTTAGGGTTGAATATCAAGCGGTTAATCTTGACGCTATTGAAGATTCAGGACTTACCGAAGTTAACCCTGAAACACTTCTGTCTCAGGGGCTAGTTAGTAAAAACTCTTTGATTAAGATCCTCGGCCGAGGAGAAGTAACTCGTGCTGTATCGGTTCAAGCGCATGCTTGGTCTGCTTCTGCTGAAGAAGCAATTAATGCTGCCGGTGGATCACTTGAAAAGTTGCCACTACCATTTGCTGTACGCCCACCTTCAAGTGGTAATGCGCATATGAATCGTTAGAAAAGGCATAAGGAGACACCATGCTTGCCAGCATGCTCAACATGTTCAGAGTGGCTGATCTGCGAAAGCGGATCCTATTCACCCTGTTAATGATTGTGCTTTACCGAGTAGGAGCTTTTATACCTGCGCCTGGTATTGACGTGGAGCAGGTTCAGCTTCTTCGTGATCGAGCGAACCAAGGTGGTGTTTTAGCGTTTCTGCAGCTTTTCTCAGGAGGCTCACTAACTACATTTGCTGTTTTTGCTCTTGGAGTAACTCCATACATTACTGCTTCGATCATTATGCAAGTTTTAGGTGTAGTTGTTCCAAAAATCGAACAATGGCAACAACAAGGAGCAGTTGGTCAAAGAAAGATAACTCAATGGACTCGTTATCTGACCGTAGCCATTGCTGTTATTCAGGCAACCAGTTTCGCTTTCCTGTTTAATGATGGAGGCAACTCAATTAGTGGACAATCGGGTGCAAATTTATTACCGAACTTCCATATAGGTACTGTAAGTGTTGTCGTCCTTACACTCGCTGCGGGCACTGCCTTACTTATGTGGATGGGAGAACTGATTACCCAAAAAGGAATTGGAAACGGGATGTCGCTATTAATCATGATTTCGGTTATCAGCGCCTTTCCAGCTCAAGGATCTTTAATCCATGCTGAAAATGGTATTTGGGCACTAATGGTTGTTCTCGCCGTTCTCGCTGCTCTTATTACGGCAATTACCTTTGTAGAACAAGGCCAGCGAAGAATTCCTGTCCAGTTCGCGAAACGAGTACAAGGACGTCGGATGTATGGAGGTCAAAATACATACATTCCTCTAAAAGTGAATCAAGCAGGAGTTATTCCAATTATCTTCGCCACATCAGTGCTTTATCTTCCCGTTCTTCTTGCAGCTGCCTTACCTTGGGATGGATTCCGATCTTGGGTAAATAACAATCTTGCTCAATCAAATAATGTTTTTTACTTCGTTGTGACAGGATTTATGGTTGTGGGGTTTGCTTATTTCTATACCGCCATCACATTTGACCCTGCGAAGCAAGCTGACACCATACGTAAACAAGGCGGTTTTGTTCCAGGCATCAGGCCCGGATATCAAACAGAGCGTTACCTCTCAAAAATTCTTTCACGGATAACTTTGCCAGGAGCGTTATTCCTTGCGGCGGTAGCGCTTATCCCATCTATTCTGATCAATGTATTTCTTGATACAAGTCAAGGAGTAGGAGGGTCAGCTGGAGCTGGAGCTGCTGGGTTTGGATTTATAGGGATATCAATTCTTATAGCGGCAGGCGTATCGCTTGAGACAATGAAACAAATTGATTCTCAATTGACAATGCGCAACTATGAAGGCTTCTTGAAGTAGCCCATTGGCTGTAGAGAATTAAGCGATGAAACCCATCAACATCATTATTTTTGGCCGCCAAGGATCAGGCAAAGGAACTCAGAGCTTACTAATCACTAAAGAGTTTGGCCCAGTTCACATTTCAACTGGAGACATGCTGAGAGCCGCAGTTGAAAAAGGAACAGAATTTGGCTTGCAGGCGAAGGCAATCATGGATCGAGGTGAACTCGTTTCAGACGAAGTTATATCTGGCATTGTCGCTGAAAGACTAAGTCAGAGTGACGTGAAACAGAGCGGGTGTTTACTTGATGGAGTTCCGCGCACGCTGGGTCAAGCGGAATCAATTATGAAGGTGTTGGAAAAACTAGATTTTTCACTTGATTTAGTCTTGAATCTAGAAGTGCCTATTGATGAAGTTACATCGCGAATGCTGGCACGTGGTAGGGCAGATGATACTAAAGAAGCAATAGCACGACGGTTGGATCTATACGAACAAGAAACCGCCCCATTATTTGAATTTTTTTCAGAAAAAGGTGTGTTTGAAGTTGTTGATGGACTTGGCTCAGAAACAGAGGTATTTGATCGTTTGAGTGCTGTAATTACAAGAGTTTTATCGGATAAGAAGTAATGAAACGAATATCTTTACATGTGGTTACCTCTCGGGGTTGGTCAAGGCACAGGGGGACGGTAGCGTTACCTGTCGGCTTCTGTACTCATAAAACTGGCGACACAGAAGACTTATTGGACCTGGGAGGTCAGTTCTGACGAAAGCTAAAGAAGACGCGATTGTGATGGAAGGAACGGTTCTTGAACCGTTACCTAACGCCATGTTCAAAGTCGAGTTAGAAAATGGCCATGAGGTACTTGCACATATTTCAGGGAAAATGCGTATGCACTACATACGTATTCTTCCAGGTGATCGAGTACAAGTAGAAATGACTCCATATGACCTAAAAAGAGGTCGTATTACATACCGGTATAAGTAAGGCAAGAGAAACGAAATATGAAGGTTCGTGCAAGCGTAAAAAGAATTTGTGATAGATGTCGAGTTATTCGGCGGCATGGACGCGTGCAAGTTATTTGCACAAATCCGCGTCATAAGCAACGGCAAGGTTAGGAAAATATAGAATGGCACGTATTTCTGGAGTAGACATTCCACGGGATAAACAAGTACAAATTTCACTTACATACATCCATGGGGTGGGTAGAACGCGTGCTTTGGAAGTTTGCGAAGGCGCAGGAATTGATCCCTTTTCTCGTGTCCGTGATCTAACCGACGAAGAAGTTACGAGTATCCGAGCTTTTATTGATGGGAATCTTAAAGTTGAGGGAGATTTGCGGCGTGAGATTTCTCAAAACATAAAGAGAAAAATGGACATTGGCTGTTATCAAGGATTGCGTCATCGACGCGGCTTACCTGTTCGTGGACAACGGACGCACACCAATGCTCGTACTCGAAAAGGAAAACGTAAGACAGTAGCGAATAAGAAGCAGGTGTTGAAGTAATGGCGAAAACGTCAGCAGGCGGCCGTCGTCCTCGTAAAAAGGAACGAAAGAATATTCCGCATGGAGTGGCTCACATAAAGAGTTCATTCAATAACACAATCGTTAACATCACAGACAAAGCCGGAAATACTTTGGCTTGGGCTTCTGCTGGAAATGTTGGCTTCAAAGGGTCTAGAAAATCTACTCCGTTTGCTGCACAAATGGCGGCGGAAAAATGTGCACTCGAAGCTATGGAACAAGGAGTCCGAAAAGTAGATGTGATCGTAAAAGGCCCAGGGTCTGGCCGAGAGACAGCAATTCGGACAATCCAAAGCACAGGAATTGAGGTAACTGGCATTAAAGATGTCACCCCAGTTCCGCACAATGGATGTCGTCCTCCAAAGAGACGGAGGGTCTGATGTCGCGCTACACAGGGCCTAAGGCACGTATTTCTCGGCGGCTGGGGACCAATATATTTGGTACAAAATCTGAAACAGTTGCATTAGATAAGCGGCCATACCCACCGGGAGAGCATGGCCGTTCTCGGAGACGCGGCAACCAGTCTGAATTCTTGATTCAGTTACAAGAAAAACAAAAAGCACGTTTCGCTTACGGACTTAATGAACGTCAATTCCGTAACTTATATGAGGAAGCAAACCGCAGAGACGGCGTTACCGGGGAAAGCCTACTTCAACTTCTTGAACTGAGATTAGACAACGTTGTTTATCGTTCAGGTATCGCAGCTACACGTCCTCAAGCTCGACAGTTAGTAAATCATGGCCATATTGATGTAAATGGGAAAAGAGTTAATATTCCTAGTTACAGAGTTCGTAAGGGAGACGTGGTCACCTTACGGTCAAAGGCCCGTAACATGGTAGTAGTTCAATGGAATATTGATGTGCTTGACCGTGAGGCTCCAGCATGGCTTGGTGTCTCTGACGGAGGACACGAAGTAGAAGTTAAGGAGCTTCCAACTCGTGGGCAAATTGATGTTCCTGTAAAAGAGCAACTCATTGTTGAGTTGTACAGCAAGTAATTATAAATATCGCAGAATTTTAAAGAGTGAGGTATTAAAACATGTTGGTCATCGAAAGACCCAGTGTTGAAGCTATAGAAGAAGCTGAAGGAAATCAGCAGGAGTTTGCAATAGGTCCCCTGGAGCCAGGCTTTGGGCATACTTTAGGCAATTCGCTTCGACGTACGCTCCTGTCTTCTATCCCGGGAGCAGCGATCACACAGATTAAGTGTGATGACGCAGTACATGAGTTCAGCACAATTGAAGGCGTTGTTGAAGATGTGGCTGACATTGTCCTGAACTTGAAAGATGTAGTTGTAGTCAGCCATAGTGACGAACCCGTTACTTTGCGAATAGAAGAACGCGGGCCCGGTGTAGTTACAGCAGCTGTTCTTCAGGACAAGCATGCAGATATTGAAATCCTTAACCCTGATTTAGAGCTAGCCACTTTGAATAAAAATGGTCGACTCGCTCTTGAAGTGACAATTGAGAGAGGAAGAGGTTTCCTCACATCAAAAAGAACTTTAGAAGGTGGAGTTATTGGGATTATTCCAGTAGACGCTCTCTTCTCACCAGTTCGCCGTGTCAGCTTTGTTGTGGATCCTATGCAAGTAGATCAAGCTATAGATCATGATCGTCTCGTCCTTGAAATTGAGACGGATGGCTCGTTATCTCCACGTGAAGCTCTTGCTTCTGCAGGTGGAACGTTACGAGCGCTTGTGCAACTTGTGGAAGAAATGAGCGATGAGCCGCAAGGACTGGAATTAGGTGAATCAGGACCAGTCGGGGGAGCCTCCCCGGACATGGATCTTCCAATCGAAGACCTTGATTTATCTGAAAGACCGAGAAACTGTCTCAAACGTGGACAGGTTGACACCATCGGACAATTGCTGGAAAAGACTTATGATGACTTACTAGCCATTACGAATTTCGGACAGAAGTCATTGGACGAAGTGATTGAGAAACTCGACGAACGAGGCCTCTCTTTAGCGCTTCGACGATAGCGGAAAAGTAAAGGTTTAATCATGCCAGCCACCCCTAAAAAAGGACGCCGTTTTGGTGGAAGTTCAGCTCATCATAAATCAATGATGGCTAATCTCGTAGCGTCTTTGATTGCAGCTGAAGCGATCACCACAACAGAAGCTAAGGCAAAAGCTTTACGCCCAATTGCTGAGAAAATGATTACAAAAGCAAAGAAAGGCGGGCTACATAACCACCGCCAAGTCGTGGCTTTTCTTCGTGACAAAGAAATGACGGCAAAACTCTTTGAAGATATTGGTCCTCGATATGCCGATCGCCCAGGTGGCTACACACGCATACTCAAAATAGGACCGCGCAGTGGAGACAACGCTCCAATGGCTCGCATCGAGTTAGTCTGAAAAATCCCGTTATGCGGGTCAAGGGAACCGTAAGTTATGACGGATCTTTATTCCACGGATACGCAGTCAATCTGGATGTCAAAACAGTAGCTGGAGAGTTGGATTCTACTCTTAGTCAGATCCTAGGAACTGAAATTATTACAACTTGTGCAGGGCGAACAGATCGTGGAGTTCATGCACAAGGACAAGTAATTAGTTTTGATGCTCCACAAGGAACAGATCTCTTAAAGCTGCAACATTCAGTAAATCGAATTTGTCGTCCCTGGATTGTAGTAACCGAATTCAGTGAAACTTCGTCAGAATTTGATGCAAGATTTTCAGCAAATGGACGTACTTACCGGTATCGAATATTAAACCAAAAGACCCCAAATCCATTTCTCACTTCAACAACATGGCACATTCCAGTTGCTTTAAATGTAGAGAAAATGAAAAAAGCAAGTAGCCACTTTATTGGAACACTTAACTTCTCTTCGTTTTGTAAGCGCACTCCACCGCAAAACGGGTACCGAGAGCGCAGTCTTATTCGAACTGTTGAGTCTGCTACATGGTCAGAAAAAGATAACAACATTCTTGAGTTTGAAATTGTTGCTTCTTCTTTCTGTCATCAAATGGTCCGTTCAATCGTGGGCACCTTAGTCCGAGTCGGGAAAGGTCAGATTCCTGAGAAGAAAATTCCGATGATACTTGAAGTAGAGGACCGACAGGGAGCGGGTTCACCAGCTCCTCCTCACGGGCTTATTCTATGGTCAGTCCGATACCCAAGTATGGCCGAAGATATTAACCGGGTTGCTGAGGGTGAGTCAGCGCCGTAGCCTTATGTGGTGGCTCTGAGCTTGAAATAGGCTCTAAGTTCACTGTTTGAATGCTAAGCGATTATTTCGTTACGGCTCCAAAAATGAAAAGGTAATTAAGTGTCTACTTACACTCCAAAAGCTAATGAAATTGAACGCAAATGGCATGTCGTTGACGCGGACGGCCTAGTTCTTGGACGATTAGCAACAGAAGTAGCCTCTATCCTTCGAGGAAAACACAAACCAATTTTCACACCTCACCTTGACACAGGTGATCATGTTGTAGTTATTAATGCAGACAAAGTTGTTTTAACTGGAGCGAAAAATGAAGATAAAAAGGTTTATGATCATTCAGGTTTCCCAGGTGGGCTGACTACTAGAAACTATGGCGACATACTGGTTGAAAAGCCAGAAGAGGCAGTGAGGCGAACGATTCAGGGAATGTTGCCAAAGAATCGCCTTGGACGCCAAATGTTGACAAAACTCAAAGTTTATAAAGGTTCAAAGCATCCTCATGAAGCACAACGACCTGAAGAACTAATTATTGAACATGCTCGGGCAAAAACGGTCTGAGCGAGGAGTAATTATGGTTAAGCCCCTAATCCAAACAACAGGAAGACGAAAGGATGCGGTAGCGCGTGTTCGTCTTAGAGAAGTAGCAGGGGAACCATCCGTTACTGTAAATGGAAGAGAGATGGAAGACTACTTTCCTTCTGAAAGTCACCGTCTTTTGTTTTTAGAACCATTACGAGTAACAGGCACTGAAGGCTCGTATGACATTGATGCAACTCTGCATGGAGGCGGTATTTCTGGTCAAGCTGGAGCTTTGAGACTCGGTATTGCTCGAGCATTAGAGGAACTTGATCCGGAGCGACGATCAGCACTCAAAAAAGCTGGCCTATTGACTCGTGATGATCGGAAGAAAGAATCTAAAAAATATGGTCTCAAGAAAGCTCGTAAAGCTCCTCAGTACAGCAAACGCTAGTTCTTACTACTTGGTTTAAATCAAGTAGCACTCATATTATTAACTATGACGAATTTATCTCTGACTTTTGGAACCGACGGTGTGAGAGGCAGAGCGGGGTCAGAACTCACTGAGGAAATGGTAAAAACGCTTGCACTATCTGCCGCGCCATATTTGAGTTCAGATCAGGTAGTAATTGGGCGAGACACACGCGAATCAAGCCCTTCTTTTGAAAAAGCGCTTGCACAAGGGTTTAAAGCTGGAGGTATCGAGCCCCTTTTATTGGGAGTAGCTCCTACACCAGCAGTTGCTCATCTTGCAGCTATTAGAGAAATAGCTGGAGCCATGGTTTCTGCATCTCATAATCCATGGTGGGACAACGGAATCAAATTATTTTCATCAGGCGGGCGTAAGTTGGACGATGCTACTCAGTTACAAATAGAAACCAGTTGGCATAAGAACCTTTCAACAAGTGTTCCAAGAACAGAATCGTTCACTTCGGTTTCTTTAGACCCGTGGACTAATTTTGTACTGGATTCAACTACACATTTAATTTTCGATGGAATCAAAATGGTTCTCGATTGCGCGAATGGGGCCATGTCAGAATTTGCCCCAAAAATTATGCGAAACCTAGGGGCTGAAGTTGTTGTTATCCATAACAATCCCGATGGGAAAAATATTAACCAAGAATGTGGTGCTACTCATCTAACGTCTTTACAGAAAGCGGTAATAGACAACTCAGCCGAAATTGGATTTGCGTTTGATGGAGATGGGGATCGTGTCATCGCAGTTTCTTCGGAAGGACAGATTTTAGATGGCGATCACTTACTAGCACTCATTTCTGTAGACCGATTTGAAGAAGGAAAATTAACTGATGACACAGTTGCCATTACAGTAATGGCAAACCTCGGTCTTCGGAGAGCTTTGAGTGCGAGAGGCATCAAAACCTTTGAAACGCCTGTGGGAGACCGGTATGTCTTAGAAGCTTTAGAAAGCAACAATTGGGATGTGGGTGGGGAACAGTCTGGCCACATAGTGATATCAGAATTTGCGACAACAGGGGATGGGCTTTTAACTGCAGTCCAGACGCTTGCTGCTGCGCGAAAGCGAAAGAGAGAGATTGGACTATGGGCAAAAGAGTTAGTTCAAAAATCTCCTCAAGTTTTAGTCAACTTGCCTGTTACTAAATCAGGAGCTGACTTGGTTGAACAAACATCTGACCTAATAGAGGAAATGAAACAAGAACTCGGTGACAATGGACGCATAGTGGTGCGTCCTTCAGGAACGGAACCTCTGGTTAGAATAATGGTGGAAGCCTTAGATGAACCTACTGCTCAGCAAGTCGCAAATTCACTAGAGGCGAGCATTAACGCCCTCGACAACACCCCTTGAGTTCAATCACATAGAATTCTCTTACAACTTTTAAATTTAACTACTGATAAGGAGGCGTGATATGTGTGGAATTATCGCAATTGTACGAAAACCGGAATCACGAGTCGCCCCTAACCCAGTAGACCTTCTTGACCTTATTGAAAAGGCAGCAGGACTTTTAGCGGGAGAACAAATTGCTGCAGTATCTGAGGCGAAAAATTACTTAGAGCAAGTTAATCAACTTCTTCAAGGCACATCCGGTTTATATGCCCTCATTGACAATGAAAATTTGAGCAGAGACTTAAAAGAAAAGTTAGAGATTTTATATACAAAAGTTGTTCCGAATATGGAACAATCACTTCATGAGATGGATATAGATCCTGAAGAAGCAAATGAATTGATTGTTGGCTTGCGTGATTCAATTTGGGCAATTTCACATGACCGAATTGAAACATTTAAAGGAGTAATGAATTTAGCATCTAAGTCTCATGCTCCTAGTCGTGCCGGGTATGCAGTTCTCCTTTCTATCCAACAAGCTTTAAGTGCGATCGATCGGATGGAGGTAAGAGGAAGAGACTCAGCCGGCATCCAGGTCACTCTTTGGGGCTATGAGTCTGACAAAGAACAAAACATAGATCACAGCGAAGACCCTTTGTACCGTTCTGGAGCCACGCATCATGTCCAAGGGAGATTATTACAGTTTGTAGTCAAAACTGCCGCGGAAATTGGAGAACTCGGAGACAACACGACAGTCCTAAGAAAGAGAATTTCAGCAGACACTAACCTCGCCGAAATTCTTACTCAAGAAAAAGTGAGAGGTTCAATATTGGGACACACCCGATGGGCAAGTATCGGCGTTGTATCTGAAGCAAATGCGCATCCATTGGACTCAGTTAGAGCGGATGGAGAACAAACACCACTTGTTACGTCAGTTCAAAATGGTGACATAGACAACTATTTAGAGGTCATTCAAGACAAATCTCTATCTATATCATCAGACATCACTAGTGATGCAAAAGTAATGCCTGCGCTTTGCTCCTCTTACCTGAAATATGGTGATGCGCCGAGTGATGCTTTCCGCAAGGCAGTTCAATCCTTTGAAGGATCTCTAGCGATAGCGACATCAATAGCAGATAAACCTGGCAATCTTTACTTGTCCTTGAGAGGAAGTGGGCAAGGACTATATATCGGTTTCGGGGAAGACGTTACAGTTGTTGCAAGTGAGCTTTATGGAGTTGTAGAAGTGACTCCTAATTATTTACGCATGGATGGAGAGGTTCCAGCGGACTTAAACAACGCAGTAACAAGTCGTGGTCAAATCGTTGAAGTAGATGGCGAAAAATCTGGTCTTTCAGAGGGGATCACAAGGTATTCATTTGACGGACGGGTGCTACCAATTGAGAAGCAAGAAATAAAAAGGGCTGAAATTACTACACGAGATATAGATCGAAGCGGCTACCCGCACTACCTTCTCAAAGAGATTAGTGAATCTTCTGATTCGGTTCGTTCAACTCTGCGTGGATACTTAGTTAAAGACACCAATGGTGATTTGGATGTCAAATTAGGAAACTCAGTCTTAAGTGAAGAGTTAATAAAGAAAATTTCGTCCGGAAAAGTTTGCAGAATTACAGTTATAGGTCAAGGAACTGCGGCTATAGCCGCTCAAGCCGTCGCAGCTGCAATAGATGAGCAGATTTCAAGTAGCGATATAAGAGTTGATTCTCAATTAGCAACAGAACTGTCGGGATTTGGTCTTCGCTCGGATATGTCAGATACCTGTGTTATCGCAATTAGCCAGTCTGGAACTACAACTGACACGAACCGCACAGTGGACTTAGTCCAAGCTCGAGGAGCACATGTTGTAGCGATCGTAAACCGCAGAAACAGTGATCTTGCAGACAGAGCGGATGGAGTTTTTTATACTTCAGACGGACGAGACATAGAGATGAGTGTTGCGTCAACTAAAGCGTTCTATGCACAGGTAACAGCGGGGTTCCTTCTTGCGGTTTCTCTATTCAAGGCTCTTTCAAATAAGAAAAGTTCCGGTTATCTAGATCTTCTTGAGGGGCTACAAGAATTGCCACAGGTCATGGACCAGATGCTTCTTAACAGGACTCTTATTTCAGAGATTGCACAGCGTCATGCTCCGTCTCGTCGTTATTGGGCAATAGTTGGAAATGGTTTGAACCTTATTGCTGCTCGAGAAATTCGGATTAAATTGTCTGAACTTTGCTATAAATCTATTTCCTGTGACTCAACTGAAGATAAGAAACATATAGACCTTTCGTCGGAGCCATTAATTCTTGTTTGCGCCACTGGTTTAGTTGGATCCACTGCAGATGATGTAGCGAAAGAAATAGCCATATATAAAGCTCATAAGGCAGTGCCGATTGTCGTTTGCGGTGTTGATGATCATCAATACGGAGAAAATCCGGATCAAATAAGAATCCCAACAGTACATCCAAGACTTGCATTCATTCTTTCAACAATGGCGGGTCACTTATTTGGCTATGAAGCAGCGAAAGCTATTGACGCTCAAGCAGATCCATTACGAGAAGCCCATGCTGCGATTGAAGGGATGGCTATTAGTTTATCTGAAGGCCAATCTCGTGAAGATTTGATGGAAGATCTTCGTAAAAATCTCTCAAGAGCTGAAAGTAGATTTACTCATGATCTTAGATCCAATGCTCTTGATGGGCACTTAGAGGCATCTACCGCTTCTCGCTTAGCGGGACTTTTCCGTTACGCTCTCGGTGAAGTACCTCTTGAGTCTTATCAACGTGAATATGGTCAAGTTGGAACCCCGGGGCTTGTGCTTGATCGATTAGCTGAATCACTTGTTCAAGCGATTGAACAACTTACACGCCCTATAGATGCAATTAAACATCAAGCTAAAACAGTTACCGTTGGAATTTCTAGAACTGATGAAACACTTCTTGAGACGCGTTTAACAAAGTTTGTTCTTGGTTCTGGTTCTCCCCGAGGACAACTTAGTTACCGGACTCTAAGACTTCTTTCTTCTCTTGACCCTGCAGTTTCTACTTTGCAAGGTTTCACTAGGTATGAAGTTCAAGGATTAGACACTGAGAATCCGACAATAGCCATTGTTGATCGTGGAGGGGTTTCAACTGAAATTCAATCACGGACTGAAGACGATCCTGTTCTTCGAGGAACAAAACATAGAGTAGCGAGCGAACGAGAGGTCTTAGTTACTCGCGGAGCTAGAGATGATAGGACACTAATTATTATTCCAGAAGTGAAAGAAGCAGAAACAATCGGTCTTTCTTTGCTCCATGTTGAACTAGTTGAAAATTTGGATATTGATGCATTACGAGGGGTATTGAGTGGCTATCACAATCGCTATGACTTTATTCGTGACGCAGTTTGTGAAACGGAACCGGAATTAGATGAAACTTCGTTATCTAAAATCCGGATAGTTGATCTCTTAGTTGATCCTGTTGGGCTTATTGCAGATAGGTTACGTTCCAAATCATGATTGGAATAGGCATAGATTTAGTTGACGTAGATAGGTTCAGAAACTCTTTAATACGAACTCCTAAACTTAAAGAAAGATTATTTCGCCCCGAAGAGCAGAAGTATGCTGAACTTCAATCAGATCCAACTGAACGTTATGCAGCACGCTTTGCGGCTAAAGAAGCAGTCCTTAAGGCACTCGGATTGGGTTTAGGGTCAATTTCTTTTCATGATATCGAAGTAGTTCATACCGTTTCAGGAGAGCCTTCGCTACGGCTTCACAGTAAAGCAATAGAGATTGCTTCTGAAGCAGGTGTGGAAAAATGGCTGTTAACTCTTACCCATACACACAGAACAGCGGCAGCAGTTGCTGTGGCTTTGTGATGCGTGACCAATCAGAATTACTTCAACTCATACCGTCCCGGCCACTGGATGCGCATAAGTGACAGGTGACCTTGATGAACCTCTACCTAGGCTGTTAGAAAGATTTGGCGTAGACAGTCAGAAGGAAATTAATGAATAGACCTACTCGACTAAAAATATCATTACAGACGGTAAGGAATAATGTTTCTGTGCTCCGGTCCCTTGCTCCGGGTTCTCTTTTTTGTGCAGTCGTTAAAGCCGATGCTTATGGTCAGGGAGCAGTAAGAGTTGGTGAAGCAGCGATTGAAGCAGGGGCCGATTGGCTGGCTGTCGCCTTGATGCAAGAGGCCAAAGAACTGCGCGAGGCAGGGTTAACAGCACCTATTTTGGTTTTATCACAGCCTCACCCAAATGAAATAAAAGAGCTTAAAAATCTAGAAGGTGTTCGTTCAACTGTCTATACATCTGAAGGCATTGAGGAGGTTGCTTCTGTTGCACCTAAAACACCTGTCCATTTGAAAATAGAAACCGGCATGAATCGTGTTGGTGCTTCTGAAAAAAATTCTGTGCATTTAGCAAACCAAATAACTAATTCAGGGTTGGTTTTGGAAGGAGTCTTCACTCATTTCGCTTCAGCAGATGAGCCTGAAAGTTCTTTTCCTGCAAAACAGTCAGTTCTTTTTGATCAAGTCATCAAAGAGTTAGCTGATAATGGGCATCAACCTACAATCATTCATATGGCGAATTCTGCTGCTGCTATGAACTTTCCAGCGAGTCATCGGTCCATGGTCAGGCCAGGGATAGCAATTTATGGAGCAGAACCATCTATTTATTTAAGGGACAGATGCGACCAAATCGGTTTGAAGCCCACAGCCCAGTTTGAAACTGAAGTTAGACATATTCATGAAATCAAATCAGGTGAAACTGTTTCTTATGGGCGTCGATGGACTACTCCTCACGACACACTTCTCGCAACTCTACCCGTCGGTTATGGAGACGGAATACCAAGAAGTTGGTGGGAGGAAGGAAGCGTAATAATTAATGGACAGAGATGTCCTATTCGAGGCGTTATCACCATGGATCAACTAATGGTGGAAGTTGATGCCAAAGTTGCGGTAGGAGACAAAGCTATTTTGTTCGGAGAACAAGATGGAGAAGTGATTACTACTGGAGAAATAGCAGAGGCAACGAAAACAATTAGCTATGAGATTCTTGCCAGCGTAGGTAAACGAGTTCCTAGAATTTACGAAAATTAATTCCTTCGATTAAAACGTATTACACAGTTCCAAGTAAAAAACTCTCGTAGGCCCGGTATCGCAATGATAAAACGAGCCCAAGGCCAGTACCTAGGTTCAATACGAGTTATGGAAATATCAGTCCGCTGACGAATCATGCGTAGAGTAGAGCCAATATGAACGGCAAATAACCCTTCTCCATATCGATTGTCTGGTGGAGGGCCGTGGCGTTTTTCGTAAAGTCTTGGACCCCATTTCGGTCCGAGATATTGATAAGGATTCATGTTGTGCCCCCCGTTCGGAGAGTACCAATTTGTCCATGATAGGTAACCCCATCCACCCGGTTTTAGAACTCTTATTATTTCGTCAACAACCATTGAAGGGCTACTGGTATGTTCCAGCATGTTTGAACAGAATACGCCATCAAAGGAATTGTCTGGGAAAGCCATCAGAGTGGCATCTCCTAACATTAATCCTGAGATAGGTGGTTGAGCACGGGTAAGAACTCCCATGTCTCCGTCAATTCCTAATACGGCCGCTCCATACTTGCGCATCGCTTCTGCATACCAGCCTGGACCGCATCCGACATCAAGAATACGATGCCCTTGAATCCCGTAACGTTTTTCAAGATCAAATGCTGCTTCGGCCCCTAGAGCTTGGTAGAAGGGTTCAGGCTCTGAACGTTCTTTTAAAAACAGAGACCACAAGAGGCGAATTCGCTTGATTCCAGTTCCATTTGGGGCTTTCTTTGTGGTCATCAATGCTTAACAATACTCTCCTTATACATATTTATTGAGACTTACCGACGAGGACACCAAACATAAGGCTGAGGACTGAGTAACTTATTGTTTATGGATTCAAAAATAGGATTCAATGATGAACACATAAACCTCATTGAAACTGCTTCTAGAGCGGAACGTTTAGGTCTCAAAGATTTGGCGATTATTGCTTGGAGAGATCTTGAAGCACCTGACTCAGGTGGTTCAGAAGAACATCTGAACCAGGTTGCACGTTGTTGGACTCAGATTGGTTTGTCAACGAATATTAGAACAGCAGCGGTTAAAGGTTTACCCTCAGAGATAGAACGCAACGGATCAAAAATCACGAGACGTGGGGGAAGAGTATCCATATTTCCGGGAGCTGCTCTTCAAACATTGCGCGGAGGTTTAGGAGCGGCCGACGGGGTCGTAGACGTATTTCAAGGGATGCCTTTCTTGTCACCACTTTGGACACGTCGTCCACGTGTTGGTTTGATACATCATTGCCACATGGGGACGTGGAGCGATTTAGCTCCCATAGGGCTAGCTCAATTTGGTTATCTCATTGAAAGGTTTGCGATCAGGAAGGTTTATAAATCAACTCCATTAGTAACACTCTCGTCTTCTTCTGCAACTGAGATCGTTAAATGTATGAAAGTAAGCCCGCGACAACTAAGAGTTGGACCAGTAGGTATTTCTCCAGATTTCACTACATCTATTTCCACTAAAAAGGATTTCGTACCTTTAGTAGTTGCTGGTGGGCGTTTTATGCCACCGAAAGGTTTTGATCGACTCCCAGCAATCCTTTCTCTTGTGAAAGAGAAGATCCCTTCACTTAAAGTCGTCATTTTTGGAGATGGTCCTGAAAAGGCAATTATTGAATCAGAGATTCGGAAATACGCAGCTGAAGATTGGATTGATTTACCCGGATTTATCGAAAGAAAAGATCAGATCCAGCTTTATCAACGAGCCAATTTGCTTGTTGCCCCTTCACGACGAGAAGGATGGAATATGACCATTACCGAGGCGGCTGCTTGCGGTACGTCAGCTATTGCTACCAAAATCCCGGGACATTTAGATGCAGTTATAGATCAAGAAACTGGATTATTAGTAGAAGATGACACCGAAATGGCAGAAGCAGTCATTGCCGCTCTTTTAGACGATAATCAGAGATCCGAAATGGAAATAAACGCAGTCAAGCATGCGAAAAATTTTCAATGGGACCACACGGCAGCAATTATTTTGAATGCATTATGCGATGACGCAGAAAGTCGTAAATGAACCTGTTGAAGAAACGATGGAAAGAAATCGTCACGCTATTGATGGCATACATTCCAATATTAGTAATACGGCCTGGCTTATTAAATGCTGACATTAAGCAGTACCTTCACCTAGATGCAGGGTCCCTCCTAGCTAGCGCACCACAACTTTGGAATCCAGATTTTGGTTTAGGAACAGTAACTCATCAAAACATTGGTTACTTATTTCCTTCAGGCCCGTTTTTTTGGTTTGGTCAAACTCTCGGATTAGAAGATTGGGTTATTCAAAGACTTTGGTACGGATCAATCTTTGCGCTAGCAGGTTTGGGCGTCCTTTCGTTATTACGACGAATAGCTCCTGAACACCCAAGCCATTTAACCGGGACTCTCTTTTATATGCTCAGTCCTTTTGTGCTTGGACATATAACAGGGCAGTCGGCCCTGCTACTTCCATTTGCTATTTTCCCTTGGCTCGTTCTTTCGATGGCTGCCGCAGTCACTAAACAAGGGTGGCGATGGCCCGCTATCTTTGCATTACTTGTAACAATCGCCGGTTCTATAAATGGAAGTTCAATTTTCTTCGTGATTATTGGAGCAGTCCTGTGGGCTCCTATAGCAGTTGTCTGTGAAGAGAAAATCTCATGGAAAGATGCCTTTAAAGCGGTTGCACGAGCCGGACTGCTCACGATTTTTACACAACTCTGGTGGATGATCGCTTTAGCAGTCGGCGGATGGCATGGGCTTCCGATTCTCTCGTTAACAGAAACATTGTTTTCTACGAACAGCACGACTAGTTCTTTTGAGATTTTAAGATCACTCGGGTACTGGTTCTTTTACGGCCGAGACACTGGGGGTCTGTGGCTCGCAGGGCTTGCAGACCCTTACATGGAAAAAATATGGCTATTACTGATTTCCTTTGGGGTAACTGGTATTGGTCTAGTGGCGATGACGGTGGTGCGTTGGCGCCACCGAATGTATTTCGTTGTAATCACTATGGTCGGATTAGTGATTTCAATAGGATCTTTTCACTATGCCGGAAGATCTTTATATGGTTCCCTTTTCAAAAAAGCAGCGAATTCTTCTGACTTAATTTTCAGTCTTCGTAATACTCAGAGAGCAACTCCTCTTGTCGTACTGGGACTAGCCGCCTTAGTAGCAGCGGCGATTCAAGCGGTTTGGAAAAAACAAAAAAATATTGCAATCACAGCCAATGTTCTAGTTGTCCTTGCCGTGATCATTAACCTTTACCCTCTATGGTCTGGGTCGCTAATTGCTGAGCGTTTCCATCGTGAAGAAATTCCAAATTATTGGACTGAAGCGACAGAAATGCTTAACAATGATTCGTCAAATACTCGAGTCATGGAAATACCTGGTATAGATTTCGCATCATATAGGTGGGGTCATACGTTAGATCCAATCACCCCTGGACTTATTGAACGTCCTTTTATAGCAAGAGAGTTATTGCCACACGGAGATGAATCGGGAGCTAATTTACTTGTAGCGTTTGACCGAAGCCTGCAAGAAGGATGGTTTGAACCCGAATCTCTGCCAGAGATTGCTCGAATATTTGGTGCAGGGGATGTGATATTAAGAAGCGATCTTGAATATGAGCGTTACCGAACTGCCCGACCTCAGCCACTTTGGGGGCTCTTAGCCGACCCTCCCAATGGGTTATCAGCGCCCGAACAATTTGGAGATCCAGTTCCTAACATTCCTCCAGAAGCAAACTCAATGGTTGATGAAATAGAGTTAGGCATACCACTTGGTTCGGCGTATCCACCGCCAGTTGCAGTCTTCGCTGTTGAATCACCGCTCAATATGGTAAGAGTTCGCCCAAGCGACTCATCCTTAATCATTTCTGGAGACGGAGAAGGGGTAGTCTCACTCGCCGCAACTGGTTTACTTGACGTTCAAGATGGCCTTATTCGTTATGCCGGATCTATAGAAAGTGTAGAAGCCACTGATCGGTTGGTAATCACAGACACGAATAGAGAACGAGCCGAACGCTGGTATGGAATGCATGCAAATGTAGGTCTAACCGAGACCGCGAACCATGCTTCTCTTTACCCCGATGCAAGTGATACAAGAATTCGCCCTGTTGCTGATGCCCCCGCGACGATCGCAGAATATTACGTATTTAACCAGTCAGGGGAAAATCTGGGTTCAGCTCAAGTCCAAGCCACCGGATATGGAAATCGGATCTTTTTAAATCCAGAATTCAGACCCGTTAATGCATTTGATGGAGACCCACTTACCTCATGGAGAATTTACGAGTACGAAGAACCAGTCTCGCCACGTTTAGAACTATCGCTTGAGGCACCTGTTTCAATTAATGAAATAACTTTCACTCAACCGCTAGTTGGGCCACAAAATCGTCGAGTAAGAACACTCGCGGTAAGTTTCGACCAAGAACCCGAAGTTTTCTTCACTCTGGACGTCGAGTCTTATGTTGAAGGCGGTCAAACGTTCACAATAGAAGAACGAGAATTTCAACAGGTCTCCTTTTCCTTTGTTGATGGACTTGGGCCACCTGATCTTGCAGGATTCGCAGAGATTGATTTAGGAATAACCATTAAAGAAGTATTACAAGTCCCGACTGAGCTTCTTGAACAAACCAATGACTTAAATCACGACGTAGCGGTTCTTCTAAATCGACATCGAACTAATCCAGCTGAACGAGTCCGTCCAGACCCTGAACGCACAATTATTCGCGAGTTCAATACACCCTCTGAACGTAATTGGTCCTTAGAAACTACGGTGCGTCTAGCGGACTGGGCCTCTGATGAAATTTTAGACAATGTATTAGGAGTCACCAGCACTAGTGAAGGTCAAATTACTGCAAGATCTAGTGACAGATTGTCTGGAGATCTTAGATCAAGAGCACTTGCTGCAATTGACGGAGATCCGTCAACCCATTGGAGCCCAGAGTTTCTTGAACAAGAAGGACAATGGATTTCCTATACTCTTCCCACCAATATCAAAGTTGACAAACTCGAACTTCAAATCATGGCTGACACAAGGCACAGTATCCCAACTGAATTAACTCTTGTCGTTGATGACGAAGAGGTGTATCTCAATATTCCTGAAATCGGACAACGTTCCGAAATTGGGTATTCCCAGACCTTATCCATTGATTTGCCTTACGTTCTTGAGGGAAGCGAGATAACACTCATCGTGTCAAAGGTAGAAGAGGTACAAACAAACAATTGGTATACAGGCCAAGACATTGTTACACCCATCGCGTTAGTTGAACTAGGAATCGGAGGGCTTGAAGCTCCACCAATGCCAGAGATGCTGGATTCAGGGTGTCGAGATGACTTAATACACGTTGATGGGAACCCAATACCAATACGTATTCAAGGCCTAACTAACGATGCTCTAGATGGGCGTGGTCTAACAGGCAGGTTATGTGGAGAATCCATAAGCCTTTCAGAAGGCCAACATCTAGTAGAAACTACAGACGGCCGTTTCACTGGCTTCAATATTGACCGAGTAGTCATGGTCTCTGCCAAAGGAGGAGAAGCGGCTAAGAATTGGTCAGAAACTGCAGATCCCATAGAGGCAAAAGTAGAAGTGACCTCTAGTGGTCGGGCATCTTTAGAAGCAGAAATCTCTGGTCAAGAATCACCCTTTTGGCTGGTACTCGGGCAGAGTTTTAATGAAGGTTGGGTAGTGACCATTAATGGAAGAGACATGGGTTCTCCCCAACTAGTTGATGGGTTTGCTAACGGGTGGTTTGTCGATTCCGTGGAAACTGGGACTCTAGAAGTCTCCTTTAAATGGGCGCCACAGAAAAATATCTGGGTCGCCTTATCGATCTCATTAGTTGGAATTCTGATATGCCTCTATTTGATTTACAGAGAACGCCGACAAAAATCTTTACAACTTTGTTTAGACACCCCAACTCTCCACAATCCAAGAATGTCCACATATGAACTGTCTCACAAAGAAGCCCTTATAACCTCTCTTCTTCTCGGACTTTTTGGCGCTTTCGTATCTAATCCACTGATTGGAGCTTTGATCGCTTGCTTAACCTGGATTTCTGCTCGTAACTTCAGAAGAAGAATTCTCCTTACCTTGCTACCCGTGGTCGGTTATTGCGTTGGGGTGGCATACATAATTTTCTTACAAATCAAGTGGGAGTATGAACCTGCATTTTCATGGCCAAGTTGGGGACGCTCAGTTCATCATTTGGGACTACTTGTAGTTCTATTATTAACAGCCGATGTAATTGTGAACCAAATATCTGAAAGAGTCAGAAGGCAAAAGAAGAAAGGTGAAGCACTTTGAGTTCGGTGCTTTTGGTAGAGCCATACTATGGCGGCTCTCACGCTGCTTGGGTTGACGGCATAAAGAAGCATTCAAAACACAAAATAACTTGTGTTACTCATCCAGATTCTTATTGGCGTTGGAGGCTTCGTGGGGGAGCAGTCACGTTAGCGGAGGAAACCAAAGCAGCAGTAACGACTGTTGGGAAAATTGATTTAGCTTTAGTGTCAAGCATGGTCGATCTATCTGCATGGCTAGGACTAACCCGTAAAACATTGAAAGACATTCCGGCGGTTCTTTACTTACATGAAAATCAGCTTAATTACCCGGTTAAGCCAGGTGAGAAAGCAAATGATGAGTTCTCCATAACAAACTGGCGAAGCTTGCTAGCGGCAGATGAGATTTGGTTTAATTCCGATTTTCAGAGACAAGCCCTATTTCAAGCTTTACCTTCTTTACTGCATAAAGCTCCAGACTTATCCCATGAGCATCTCATCACCGAGGTTAAAAAACGAACTCGTGTAGTTCCAGTAGGAGTTGAGCTCCAAGATTTACAAGCAAGCAAACGAAAGGAAGAAATCCCACTAATCCTCTGGAACCAAAGATGGGATTATGATAAAAATCCCGAAGAAATTGCTTCTTCAATTCTCCAGCTTGCGGATGAAAGAATTGACTTTAACATTGCCTTAGTCGGTGAAAATACAAGAAATAATCCTCACGAATTACTTGAAGTTCGGGATCAACTAGGGGAGAGAGTTGTTGAGTTTGGGTTTCTTCCCCGCGACGACTATTTAAGGCTATTAAACAAAGCTGATGTAGTGATTAGTGCAGCTAAGCACGAATTCTTCGGCATTTCCGTTGTAGAGGCTTTAGCAGCAGGAGCAATTCCGGTTTTGCCAAATCATCAGAGCTATCCTGAAATAATTCCAGAGCCATGGCGTGCATCAGTTTTGTATACACCAGGTGAATTAGTTGACCGACTTAGAGATGTTTTACTTAACTTAGATACATGGAGTTCCACTACCGAAGGGTTAGCACAAGAAATGCAGAAATATGACTGGTCAGTAATGATCGATACCTACGACTCATTAATTGAATCAGCGATAAACGAGTACGGTCATAACTTATGAGTCCAAATATAGAAGGAGTGCGTGTAGGCCACTGGACAGATCCTGTGGGTAAAACCGGTTGTACCGTTATTCTGTTCCCACCTAAAACAGTTGCTTCCGGAGAAGTACGAGGAGGAGCACCAGCGACAAGAGAGTTCGCTCTTCTATCTCCAGAAAGAACGGTAGAAAATATTCATGGATTATTGCTAACTGGTGGTTCAGCATTTGGTTTGGCAGCAGCTGACGGGGTTGTTAGTTGCCTAGAAGAAGAAGGAATAGGGTTTCCAACTCCGGCCGGACCTGTACCCATTGTGGTGGCTATGAGTTTGTATGACCTAATGGAAGGCGATGCAACAGTTCGACCTAATTCAGAGCACGGAAGAATGGCAGTTCGTGAAGCCAGTTCAGAAATACAGGTTGGTCAAGTTGGCGCAGGGACGGGAGCCACAGTTGGAAAATGGCGAAGCCGGGTACATCGTCGCTCAGGCGGAATTGGATTAGGAGTTGCTGAAAAAGAAGAACTTAAAGTGGTAGCAATAGCCGCGGTAAACGCTTTAGGGGAACCTGATGATGGAACAGCAAGCAAGTCGGTTCTGGACGGAACGTTCATGAATTGGCCAGAGCACCCATCTGGATCTCCATTTTCTTCAGAAACCAATACCACATTGATCTCTGTAACAACCAACGCACAACTTTCAAAAATGGACTGTTTCTTATTGTCGCAATCTGGACACGATGGTTTGGCGCGTGCATTATTTCCTCCTCACCTTTCTTCAGATGGGGATGCAGTAGTAGCGGCGGCCACGGGCCAAGTTTCTGCTCCGTCTTTGGATATTGTCCGGGCCCTTACTGTGGCTGCCGTGGAACAAGCTATTCAACAGTCTTGTTGAACCTCCAAGATAGTCTCATTAACGATGAGGACTTTAAATAACCTTTCGCGTCAAGTTGCTAATTGTGTTAACTGTGAATTGTCTGCTAGCAGAACTCAAGCAGTTTTCGGAACAGGCCACCCGCAAGCAGACTATTTTTTTATTGGTGAAGGACCGGGGGCTAAAGAAGATATCGAAGGCGAGCCTTTTATCGGCCGTTCCGGGAAACTATTGAATCGACTTATTGAAGAAGAATTGCGTATTGATAGATCATTGTGTTACATCGCGAATGTTGTCAAATGTCGACCACCGGACAATAGGAATCCAAAATCTGCTGAAATATCAGCTTGCCAACCATACTTAAATGAGCAAATTAAACTTGTTAATCCAGCAGTAATTATCACACTCGGTAATTTCTCCTCAAGGCTGCTTTTAAATACAAAAGATGGGATCACTACATTGCGAGGTAAAAGCTACTCTTATAGAGATCATGACTTGGTTCCTACATTTCATCCAGCAGCCGCTTTGAGAGGGAATCCGGACGCAATGAAGAACATGAGATTAGATTTCCAACTCGCATATTCAATAGTTTCTGGAATTTCAAAATGATACAAATATCAACAAAGTCGGTCGAAGAAACAAAAAGGTTTGGAGCTGAATTAGCAGGAATAGCGCGTGCAGGTGACCTTATTCTTTTATGCGGGGACCTAGGAGCAGGTAAAACATCTTTTACTCAGGGCTTTGGATTAGCTCTAGGTGTCACTAGTCCGATTACATCTCCCACTTTTACTCTCGCAAATTGTTATGAAGGAAACTTAATAATTAATCATTTAGATGTTTACCGTTTAACACACATTGAAGAGACCCGCGACCTTGGTTTGCATGAACTAGTGGACGGCCATTCAGTTACGTTAATTGAATGGGGTGATGTGATTATTGGAGCGTTACCCGACGGCTATATAGAAATTCGTTTTAACTTAGGTGAAACTAGTGATGATCGAGATATCAATATCCAATTTTCTGGACCTGATTGGGAAGATCGATTTGAAGCAATAGAAGCGATTAAGGAGAGATTGTGCTAATTCTCGGGATCGAAAGTGCTGGATCACAAGTTGGTTGCGCTATTGGAGGGCATGAAGGTGTCTTAGCTTCTGCCCATACAGGGAAAGGACGTCAACACGCTGAGTCTCTGGCACCTCAAATAGATTTTGTCCGTCGACAAGCCGGCATAGAGTTTTCTGAACTTGGAGTAGTGGCAGTAGATGTAGGTCCTGGTTTATACACCGGACTAAGAGTGGGTATTTCTTCAGCAACAACCATTGCTCATGCACTGGGTATACCGATGATTGGTATTTCTAGCTTAGATTTACTCGCCTTTCCAGCGCGATGGACAAGCAGACTAATTGTTACCGCTCTTGATGCCAGAAGAGGAGAGCTGTTCACCGCACTTTTCCGTAAGGTCCCTGGCGGGATACAACGTATTCGCGACCCACAGGTCAACACCCCCCAAGAATTGCTAGCGGAGTTAATGACAATTGAAGAACCCGCCCTTTTAGTAGGAGACGGGGCCTTGCGTTATCAAGAAATCTTTTCCTCAATTCGTAGAGTCGAGATGGCGGAACAAGGTCTAGCTAATCCAAGCGCACGATCGTTGGTACAACTTGCTCATGCACAAGCTCTTCGCGAAGAGTTTGTGCCGTCATGGGACATAAAACCAGTTTATCTTCGCCAGCCAGATGCTGAAATAAATTGGAAAACTAGAAAAGAAGACTCTTGAAATTAAAAGAGACTGCTCCAACCTTCCGGTTAATGAAGGAAGAGGACTTAATTGAAGTGATGGAAATCAACGAGTTGGTTTATCCAACTGTCTGGTCGGCGAGTTTCTTTAAGCAGCAACTCCTTCAAACAGATACAAGAGTCAATATTGTTTTTGAACTTGAAAAGAAAGTTGTAGGACATGGAGCGTTAATGAAAGTCGCTGATGAAGCTCACATTATTTCTCTTGTCGTACACCCTTTACATCAGAAAAAAGGAATAGGTGTATCGCTGTTGAGTGTTTTATGTCATCACGCCGCGGATATGGGATTGAAGTCAATGACTTTAGAAGTAAGAAAAAGTAATGAATCTGCAATTGATTTATACAAAAAATTTGGCTTCGCTCCGGTTGGATTTCGCACCAACTATTACAGTGACACAGGAGAAGATGCACTTATCATGTGGGTTCACGATATAGATGACCCAGAATTTTTGATAAAAGTAAAAAGTAAGCAACGCATAAAAGGTGACTTATGAGCGGTCTAATTTTAGGAATTGAAACCTCATGTGATGAAACGGCAGCGGCTGTAGTTGACTCCGCAAAAACCGTCCGATCCTCAGTTGTTAGCAGTCAAATCGATTTACATGCACGATTTGGTGGTGTTGTTCCTGAGGTAGCTAGCCGGGCTCATCTTGATTTAATGATTCCAGTTGTTGCAGAGTCACTCGTGTCTGCTGGAGTAGAAGGAAATGAAGTTGATGCGGTAGCTGCCACTACAGGTCCTGGCCTTGTAGGTTCACTTCTTGTAGGCGTAACGGCAGCAAAATCCCTTTCTCTAGTATGGGACGTTCCCTTCGTGTCAGTGAATCATCTTGAGGCCCACCTTTACGCATCTTTTTTAGAAGAACCAGATTTAGATTTTCCTTTGGTGGTACTACTTGTCTCTGGTGGCCATACGATGCTGGTTTTAATGGAAGCACACGGCCGCTACAGAGTCTTAGGTTCGACTCTTGATGATGCCGCAGGAGAAGCTTTCGATAAGGTCGCCCGATATTTAGGTCTGGAATATCCTGGCGGGCCGGCTATTGATGCTCTGGCAGTTGAGGGTGACCCTACAGCCTTTGACTACCCAAGAGCTTTAGTCCAAGAAAACCCTGACACTATGGCTGAAGACCGCAAACTTGCATTTTCTTTTTCCGGCCTAAAAACTGCAGTCATCAATCATGTCCGTAATAATCCAGATGTTTCTACTGCTGATGTAGCTGCCTCATTCCAAGAGGCTGTTGTTGAGGTATTAGTAACAAAGGCTAAATGGGCAGCGGCAGCGACCGGAGCAAAAGGTTTATGTTTAGGCGGGGGAGTCGCCGCTAATTCACGTCTGCGTGAAAAATTTCTTGATGCTTGCATAGAGACTGGTGTTCAATCGTTCATACCATCTAGATCAATGTGCACCGATAATGCGGCAATGGTAGCTGCAGCCGGATGGTGGTGTCTTCAGATGGATGGGTCAAGCCCATTAAATACTGGGGCTGACCCCAATTGGGGACTCCCAGAACGTCTTAATTCATAAGAAAACACTGTCCTAAGAGTTGTAACTTAAGGGCAAAAGTACGTAGAGTTAGCAGTCGCCCATTACGACTGCCAATCGTTTTTCAATTCACCTTGAATTGAAAAACACAGTTTGAAAAGGAACATTGAATGAACATTCAACCTCTAGAGGACCGCATTGTGGTCCGACCAAGTGAATCCGAAGAAACTACAGCCAGCGGCTTAGTTATCCCTGATACTGCAAAAGAAAAGCCTCAACAAGGCGAAGTACTTGCAATAGGACCAGGACGCCGATCAGAACAAACCGGTGAACTAGTCCCAATGGATGTCTCTGTTGGAGACACCGTTGTTTACAGCAAATACGGTGGCACAGAAATTAGTAGCGCAGGAGAAGACCTATTGATTCTCAACGCTCGCGACGTGCTCGCCACAATAAAGTAGGCCTAAATGACAAAGATTTTAAAATTTGACGAAGAAGCGCGACGAGGATTAGAAGCAGGTGTAAATAAATTGGCGGATGCCGTCAAAGTAACACTTGGACCTCGTGGACGTAATGTTGTAATCGACAAAAAATTCGGTGCACCTACAATTACCAATGATGGTGTTTCAATTGCACGAGAAATAGAACTAGAAGATCCTTTCGAAAATATGGGGGCACAACTAGTAAAAGAAGTCGCAACGAAAACAAACGACATTGCCGGTGATGGAACCACAACCGCAACAGTTCTCGCACAAGCTCTCGTTCATGAGGGACTACGAAATGTTGCAGCAGGTGCAAACCCAATGGACCTCAAAAGAGGTATAGAAAAAGCAACCAAAGCAGCTGTTGAGTCAATAGCGGGACAAGCCGTGCAAGTTGATGACTCAAAAGAACAAATTGCAAACGTTGCTTCAATTTCTGCTGCTGACTCAACCATCGGTCAAGTCATTGCAGATGCAATAGACAAAGTAGGAAAAGACGGAGTAGTGACCGTAGAAGAATCCAACACGTTTGGAATGGATCTCGACTTCGTTGAAGGTATGCAATTCGATAAAGGCTACCTTTCACCTTATTTCGTAACCGATCCGGAACGTCAAGAAGCAATTCTTGAAGAGCCATACATACTTTTCAATCAAGGGAAAATTACCTCTGTTCAGGACCTTCTCCCGGTTCTAGAAAAAGTGATGCAATCAGGCCGCCCGTTATTGATTATCGCTGAAGATGTTGAGGGTGAAGCTCTCGCAACTTTAGTAGTTAATAAGATTCGCGGGACCTTCAATTCAGTTGCAGTCAAAGCTCCTGGATTCGGCGAACGTCGCAAAGCAATGCTTCAAGACATGGCTGTTTTAACAAATGGACAAGTTATAGCTGAAGAGGTAGGCCTGAAACTCGATGGTGTAACCATTGACATGATGGGTACAGCCCGCAAAGTAGTTGTAACTAAAGACGAGACCACAATTGTTGAAGGCGCCGGAGAAGGAGCTGAAGTTGAGGGACGTATTTCACAAATTAAACGTGAAATTGAAGAAACAGATTCAGATTGGGATCGAGAAAAACTTCAAGAACGCCTCGCCAAGCTTGCGGGTGGTGTCGCAGTAGTTCAAGTAGGAGCCGCAACAGAAGTTGAACTCAAAGAGAAAAAACATCGCATTGAAGATGCTCTTTCAGCAACTCGTGCAGCAATCGAAGAAGGTGTTGTAGCTGGCGGTGGAACCGCGCTACTTCGCTCTCGAGAAGCAGTCGGAAAGGTTGTAGATTCACTCTCTGGTGATGAAGCTACTGGATCACGCATTGTTTATGCTGCTCTTGAAGCTCCCGCAAGGCTAATAGCTGACAACGCAGGACTTGAAGGAGCGGTTATGGTTCGCGAAATCGAATCAGCTTCAGGATCGACAGGCTTAAATGCAGCAACTGGCGAAATGGTTGACCTCATCAAAGAGGGAGTCATAGACCCAGCCAAGGTCACTCGAGCCGGTTTACAAAATGCTGCTTCCATAGCAGCACTCTTGCTAACTACTGAATCAGTAGTGGCAGACAAACCTGAGCCTGCACCACCAATGCCTCCAGGCGGAATGGATCCTATGGGCGGCATGGGCGGCATGATGTAACCCTAAATCAAGGGAATAACTATTAGGAGCCGAGCCTTAGGGCTCGGCTCCTGTAGTTTTCACTATGAAAGATTTATGAAATGAATAAAGAAGAAGCGCTAAACAACCGAGGTGGACCCCAAATAATCCCACGCCCAAAAAAATGGCACCTCGGCGAGCCTTCACCATGGTCACACCTCAACAACAAAACATTAACTATTGGAAAAATAAAACAAGCAGTTGAAAAATATGAACCGGTTGCTGTTCAAAAAAACCTCCTTGAGGAATACACACAAGAAGCAGGGGTTTTAGTAGCGCTTTACGAAGAACAAAATTTACTTAAAGTAATTCTCACTCGAAGATCGCCCCACTTATCCACTCACGCACATCAAGTGAGTTTCCCCGGCGGACATCAAGAAAAAGTAGACAAAGATCTTTGGAGCACAGCGTTAAGAGAAGCTCATGAGGAAACAGGACTCGATTCTTCTCTTCCTCAAATGATCGGGGAATTAGACCCAATTGTTACCTTAGGAAGTGGAACTCTTATCCACCCCTTTGTCGCTTTGCTTCCACACCGTCCAGAGCTAAAAGCTAACTCAGCTGAAGTAGAAACGATACGCCATGTAGACATTGCAGAACTCTTAAAAGAAGAAACATGGCGTGAAGAGTACTGGGAACGAGAAGGACGGTCACATGCAGTAACTTTCTTTGAAATCCCTGAGGAAACCATTTGGGGGGCAACAGCAAACATTCTTCGACAGTTACTAACTTTAGGATTAGGAATTGTCTGAACTTTCTTCCCCTAGAATTTCTTTATGAGCAATTCTGAAGATAACCCAGTTCACATGACTCCTGAAGAGTTTCGCTCCGCCGGATATGCCGCTATCGACTGGCTTGTTGACTACCTGAAAGAGATTGAGGAAAGACCAGTCACTTCTGAAGTAGAACCAGGAGAAGTTCGTTCCTCCTTACCGGAGCATGCACCTGAAACTGGTGAACCTTTTCAAAACTTACTAGATGATATGGATCGCATTATTGCCCCAGGGATTACCCAATGGCAGCATCCAGGCTTCTATGGTTACTTCCCCGCTAATTCTTCACCTCCAGCAGTTTTAGGGGATCTACTTTCCACAGGCTTAGGAGTCAACGGGATGTTATGGGCTACAAGCCCAGCAGCCACAGAACTAGAGACCCATGTTCTTGACTGGCTTATAGATCTATGCGGGATACCTAAACGGTTCCATTCAAGTGGATCAGGTGGAGGAGTCATCCAAGATTCAGCGTCATCGGCGACTTTATGCGCCATCTTGGCAGCTCGGCACAGAATAAATAGACCTGAAGAAATTATGAAATTACGTGCTTACGTATCTAACCAAGCTCATTCCTCAGCAGAAAAAGGTCTATTAGTAGCAGGAATACATCATCAAAACATTCGTCTCATCGAACCAGATGAAAATCTTTCCATGTGTTTAGAAAACCTCGAGAAAGCTATCTCGGAAGATATTGAAGCCGGATACATACCATTTTTTGTGATGACCACTGTCGGCACAACCTCTTCTGGAGCGGTAGACAATGTTGAAGAAATCGCTAAATTAGCCACAAAAGCGGGAGCTTGGATACATGTTGATGCAGCGTGGGCCGGATCAGCGACCATATGCCCAGAGTTCAGAGGGATATTAAATGGATTAGATCTAGCTGATAGCTATGCGTTTAATCCTCATAAATGGATGCTTACTAATTTTGATTGTTCAGCATTCTTCGTCGCAGATGCAAAACCGTTAACTGAAGCGCTTTCAATAGTTCCTGAATATCTCCGAAACTCAGCTAGTGAAGCCGGAGAAGTAATCGATTACCGAGATTGGCAAGTTCCACTAGGCCGCCGTTTTCGCGCTCTTAAACTTTGGTTTGTGTTACGTAGCTATGGTGCAGAAAACATAAGAACATATATACGACGCCATGTTCAAGCAGCCAACTGGTTCGCAGAGCAAATCACCGATCATCCAAAGTTGGAGCTTTCAGTCACCCCTTCACTCAGTTTGGTTTGCTTCCAACACGTTGATGGAGACACGGCGTCAGAACAACTTCTTACAGCGCTTAATGCCACACAAAAAGTTTTATTAACCCACACTCGCCTCAACAACAAATACGTACTAAGAGTCGCAGTTGGAGGCACATACACGACGCTTGAACACGTTGAATCATTAATGCAACTCATCAATGAACACATTGAAAGCTAAAACCATCAGCAGTCATATTTGAGAAACTTTTACCTCCTGACCTCTGGTCAGGGGTCACGTAACTGGAACGTTCGCCGGGTTAGGGTTATCGTTCCTACTGAGACGATAAAAGGTGACGCTCATGGCAGAGATCGAAATTGGCATGGGGAAAAGCGGCAGACGTGCGTACGGCTTTGACGACATCGCTATAGTGCCGAGCCGTCGAACTCGCGACCCTGAAGATGTAGATATTACGTGGAAGATTGACGCCTATCATTTTGACCTTCCTTTAATGGCTTCGGCCATGGACGGAGTAGTCAGCCCAGCAACAGCTATACAAGTAGGAAAGTTAGGCGGTCTCGCAGTTCTTAATCTAGAAGGCCTGTGGACTCGATATGAAGACGCTGATTCTGTTCTAGAGGAAATATCGCAACTTTCCGCTGATGAGGCAACCTCTCGGATGCAAGAAATGTATCAAGAGCCGATAAAGCCAGAACTCATAACAAGCCGGATACAAGAAATAAAAAAAGGAGGGGTTGTTTCTTGCGCTTCAGTTACACCCCAGCGAACAGAAGAGTTTCTCCCACACATCCTTAAAGGAGATCTCGACATTTTGGTGATTCAAGGAACCGTAGTGTCAGCAGAGCATGTATCAACCACAGTTGAGCCACTTAACCTGAAGACGTTTATTCGAAAACTTGACATACCGGTAATAGTTGGAGGCTGTGCAACTTATAAAGCAGCGCTGCATCTCATGCGCACGGGAGCTGCTGGAGTGCTAGTAGGAGTAGGACCAGGACATGCATGTACGACACGCGGAGTTCTTGGATTAGGGGTACCGCAAGCAACAGCTATTGCTGATGTTCGCGCTGCCCGAATGCGCCATCTAGATGAAACCGGTGTTTATTGCCAAGTTATTGCTGATGGCGGAATGGCCACGGGGGGAGACATTTCCAAAGCAGTAGTTTGCGGAGCAGATGCGGTAATGATTGGATCTCCTTTAGCGGCAGCACAAGAAGCGCCTGGCCGCGGCTACCACTGGGGTATGGCTACCTTTCACCCGACCCTTCCACGAGGAGCCAGAGTAAAAACATCTACCACCGGGACGCTGGAAGAAGTACTACTAGGCCCAGCTCGAGAAAACGATGGAAAACTTAATCTTTTTGGTGGGTTGCGAACCTCAATGTCTACATGTGGATATTTAGACATAAAAGAGTTTCAAAAAGCTGAAGTAATGGTTGCACCTGCACTCCAAACAGAAGGAAAATCACTTCAAAAGTCTCAAGGCATAGGAATGGGCCACTGACACACTGGAACGAAAATGGCTAATAAATTCCAAGACAAAATTGACCGATTTAAAGACCGCATTCTCGTTGTTGATTTTGGCGCACAATACGCTCAACTAATCGCTCGGCGTGTCCGAGAAAACAAGGTTTACAGCGAAATTATTCCGCACAATCTCTCAGCTAAAGAGATTTCTGATTATCAACCAACAGGAATTATTTTCAGCGGAGGACCCACTTCAGTTAATGCAGAAGGTGCCCCTCAGATAGATCCAGAGATTTACGAACTTGGAATTCCGATTTTAGGTATCTGCTATGGGGCGCAACTCATAGCGGTGCAATGCGGCGGAAAAGTGGGTCGCAACGAACAAGGAGAATATGGACGAACCGAAATGACAGTTTCTTCCCCCGGTTCGTTACTCGCTGATCTAGACACTGGGATACATCCAGTATGGATGAGCCATTTCGACGCAATAGTGGAAGGACCTGAAGGGTCTTTAGTGACAGCATCTTCAACGAACGCTCCCATAGCAGCCTTTGAATCTCCAGAACGAAAGCTATATGGAGTCCAATTTCATCCCGAAGTTCAACACACCCCATGCGGAGAAAACTTATTAAACCGATTCCTCTTCGACGTTTGTTCATGCAGCGGCGATTGGACCATGACATCAGTTATCGAATCGTCGGTAGAAAACATTAAGCAGCAAGTAGGGACTGGTAAAGCTATTTGCGGGCTTTCAGGAGGAGTAGATTCTGCTGTCGCTGCAGCCTTAGTTCACAAAGCGATAGGAGACCAGTTGACATGCGTATTTGTAGACACAGGACTCATGCGAGCAGACGAAGGCACCCAAGTAGTTGAAACTTTCGATCGGCATCAAGGGATTGAACTCATTCACGTCAAGGCTGAGGATCGCTTTTTTAAAGCATTAGAGGGGATAACTGAACCAGAGGAAAAGCGTAAAACCATTGGAGAGCTATTTATTCGAATATTCGAAGATGCTGAAAAGCAAGTTCAAGATGCTGCTTTTCTTGTACAGGGAACGCTTTACCCAGACGTCATTGAATCTGGAACCAAAGATGCCGCAAAAATTAAAAGCCACCACAATGTTGGAGGGCTTCCCGACGACATGGAATTTGAACTAGTTGAACCCCTTAGAGACCTGTTTAAAGATGAAGTCCGATCTTTAGGAAAAGAATTAGGTCTGCCTGATGAAATCGTTTGGAGACAACCTTTCCCTGGCCCAGGGCTTGGGGTCCGAATAATTGGAGAAATAACGCCAGAAAAAGTAGCGACCCTCCAAGCAGCTGACAAAATCGTTCGCGAAGAGTTACGTAATGCAGGGCTCGAGCGTGAAATTTGGCAAGCCTTCGCTGTGCTGCCAGACATACGTTCAGTAGGAGTCATGGGAGATGAACGCACATACGGATACCCCATAATCATTCGAGCAGTAACTAGCGAAGACGCAATGACAGCAGACTGGGCTCGTCTTCCATATGAGTTATTAGAGACTCTTTCTTCACGCATAATCAATGAAGTCTCTGGGGTCAACAGGGTGGCTTATGACATTACTTCTAAACCCCCTGGAACTATTGAGTGGGAGTGAAGAACCGAGATGACTTCTCAGGATGATTATGTAGCGGCGAGCATTATCTTTGGGCAGCAACTCATGGAGTTAGCTGACGATGAGTGGTTCTTCTCAACACCATGTCCGGAATGGGATGTACGCACCATTGTCGCTCACGTAATTCTCGGAGAAGCAATGTTTGTTGATTTACTCAAAGGCGGGGTAATCGAATCATTCACTGACATAGATGTCTCAATTCTGGGCCCTAACCCGATTGCTACTTGGAGGGGAACAGCGGTAGCCGCTATAGATGTGGCATCACAACAAGAAGTGGAAACAAAAAAATATGAACACCCATTAGGAAATATTGATGGAACCACCATTATTGGTTTACGAGTCACGGAGAATCTTGTTCACGCTTCGGACATAGCTCAAGCTTGTGGTCGTCGAATAGAACTACCCAACGAACTTGCTGATCGATGCCTTGATTTTTGGGCACCCTTAACTGACGCGCTTTCAGCAAGTGACATGATTGGTGATCCGGTAATGCCTCCAGAAGACGCATCACCTGGAATCAGATTGTTGTGTCTCATGGGAAGAGAAATAAACTTTCTCCCATGACTGAATCACCGGAGTTCTTATATCAGGTTGACGGAGATTTAGTAATTCCGACTCCACTGACCGGTGGACCGTGGGACCCGGAGATACAACACGGAGGCCCAATTTCAGGGATCCTTGCTCATCTCGTAGAAACAATAAAAACACCTTCCCCGATGCGAACATGCCGACACACAGTGGAACTCATGCGTGGTGTGCCCATACGTCCTCTCCAGTGGACAACTGAAGTAATAAGAGAAGGACGACGACTACAAGTAATCCAAACTTCGCTTCATGATCAAGGTAAAGAAGTGGTTCGCTCTACTTCAGTGAGGTTAAGAGTTGCCGAAGAATCAAATCCCGTAGATGAAGAAAGAATGTCCCACGAAGAAGATGAAATACCTCCGTTTCCTAACATCGCCACCCAACTAACCACTCCTGGAGTTGGAATCCCGGCATTCCTTCGGGCAGTCGAGATCCGGTTACCTCGTGAAGCATCTTGGGCGGGAACACCAGGACTCATGTGGATACGTCTAACAAAACCACTAGTAGAAGGAGTTCAAACATCTCCCTTCGTAAGCATGGCGACCGTCAGCGACATGTTAAGCATGGTGGCTCAATATCTAGACCCAAAAGAATGGATGACACCGAACGTAGATTTAACAATCTCCTCCTTCAAAGACCCCGTCGGAGAATGGATCGGTTTACGCGGCGTGCATAAAAACTCAAAAGATGGAATCGGACTTTCTGATGCAGTTCTCTACGACCGTGATGGAAGAGTAGGGCGAGGATTAGCAACAATTCTTATTGATTCAAGACAATAAGAAAGCAAAATGAAACTCTTTCACTTAATCAGTCACAGGACCCCTGTAAGGTGACTTTGATGCCCAACAATGAAACCTCGCTAGATCTAAATGAACTCAATCCAGCGCAGAGAGAGGCTGTAACTCACTCAGAAGGACCCTTACTTGTCGTTGCAGGTGCCGGCTCGGGTAAAACCAGAGTACTTACTCACCGCATCGCTTATTTGATTGAAAATAAAGGTATTTCCCCCTTTGAAATACTTGCAATCACTTTCACAAACAAAGCAGCCGGAGAAATGAAAACCCGAGTAGCAGATTTAGTAGGGTCAGTTGCAGAAAAAATGTGGGTATCAACATTTCATTCCGCATGCGTTCGCATACTTCGTCGAGACGCTGAAAAAATCGGGTACCCAACTCGCTTCAGCATCTATGACCAAGACGATGCAGTTCGACTAGTCAGCTATGTACTTAAAGACCTCAACCTTGACGTGAAACGTTTCCCGCCACGCGGTATTTACGCTTCAATCTCTGCTGCAAAAAATGAAGGCAGAACCGCAAGTCATTACGTAGAAGCAGCCACAGGGCCCTTCGAAGAACGCATAGGAAAAGTCTTTACCGAATATCAAAAAAGGTTAATGGATGCTGGAGCTATGGACTTTGATGACTTATTAGGCAACACCGTTCAGTTGCTGCGTCAACACCCCGAAGTGCTTAATTCCTATCAAGAACGATTCAAGCATGTTCTGGTAGACGAATACCAAGACACAAATCTGACACAAAACGCACTCACAATTCTTCTTGCCGAAAGCCACAGCAACATATGTGTAGTAGGAGATAGTGATCAATCGATTTATCAATTCCGTGGTGCTGATGTACGAAACATTCTTGACTTCGAAAAAGCATTTCCAAATACCACCGTCGTGGTCCTAGACCAAAACTACCGATCAACTCAGAACATCCTTGATGCTGCAAACGCCGTCATTTCTCAAAATATTGGAAGAGAACCCAAAGAACTTTGGACAGAAGAAGGCAGTGGAACTCCAATCACTAAATACACCGCCAACGACGAAACAGAAGAAGCCAAATGGATTACCAGACAAATACAAAATTTAAACAGAGATCATGGTCACCCATGGTCGGATCTTGCAGTTCTGTATCGAACCAATGTTCAAAGTAGAGCAATTGAAGAACAACTCGTTCGTCATGGAGTCTCTTACAGGGTCATAGGCGGCACTCGCTTTTATGACAGAAGAGAAGTAAAAGACGCAATGGCCTACTTGCGTTTAGCGGCAAACCCAACAGATGAAATAGCAGCGAAACGTATCCTAAACGTCCCGAAAAGAGGGATTGGAAACACTTCAGTAGATCGAATAGATCAATGGGCGAATTTCAATGGCACCGGATTCTTAAATGCATTAACGCATGCTGAAGAAGCTGGAGTCACAGGTCGAGCTTTAACCGGGATCAAGAGTTTCATCGAATTACACGAAACTCTCGTTAAAGAAATCGACAATGGGCCAAGCCCAGTATTGGAAACAGCATTAGATGCTTCAGGCTATTTAGAGGAGCTTCGAGCAGAAGGATCTATTGAAGCAGAAGGCAGAATAGAAAACCTTGCTGAACTAGTTGGAGTCGCATCTGAATTCAACAATGTAGATGAATTTCTCGAACAAGTCGCTTTAGTCTCAGATACAGACAACTTGCCGGACTCAAACAAAGACCAATCTGGTGAAGTTACTTTAATGACTTTGCACTCTGCCAAAGGCTTGGAATACCCAGTGGTTTTTCTTCCCGGTATGGAAGATGGAGTATTTCCACATATCCGTTCTCTCGGAGACGAAAGGCAAGAAGAAGAGGAGCGGCGCCTCGCTTATGTAGGGATCACTCGAGCCCGAAAGCATCTTTATATGAGCCATGCCTGGAGTCGTATGCTTCATGGTGTCACCCAATACAACCCACCAAGCCGGTTTTTGAAAGAAATTCCAGACAAACTCATTGTTGAATCAAAAGAAAGCCGAAAACATTCATTTCGACAAGATTCTGGCTGGGGTAGCAGCAGTGGAAACAGCTATGACGATGAAAGCTGGCTACACACAGATCATGTCACTGATGACGAACCATCAGGGCCCGTTTATGGGCGAAGGACAAAAAAATCTGGCTCGTCTAAAACCACTGGAGCGCATTTGTTGAATCTTCAACCCGGTGAAGAAGTTCTGCATAAAGCATGGGGTGAAGGTGAAGTAATAAAAGTGAGCGGAGAGGGAGACAGAACTGAAGCAGTCGTTGAGTTTGAACGCGTAGGAGAGAAACGACTACTCCTGGCATGGGCTCCTATAGAGCGGCCGTAAGCCTAAATACGATCAGGACGCTACGCTAACGTTCTATGCCCGTGTAGCTCAGTAGGAAGAGCGGCTCACTCGTAATGAGCAGGTCCGGGGTTCGACTCCCCGCGCGGGCTCAAAGAGCTGCTCCCATAATTTGAGATTTTGTGATGGTGCCTTAGTTAGGGGTTGGGATCACGTACGAGCCAGACACTTTGTCCCAAATATTTTGATTATTTGAATCCCAAAGGGGCATAAAGAGAAGAATGCCGAGTGTTAAAGGTATCGCTATGCTTGCGACCAAGCCACCTACTAGTCCTCTTACCCAGAACATACGACCTAAGCCGAGAGGTTGACCAGTGTTTATGTCTACCACCGTTTGGTTCAATAATTTCTTTGCCGGTGTCTGACCTGTTCCGCTAAGGGTTAGTGCCCAAATTATCCATCCGATACCTAAAGTAACTAGCGATAAAAGTTTCTCAAGTAGGTAGGCACCGAGTCTTGCCCAAGGCGATATTGTGATGAGTTCTTGAGTGGTTTCAGTTTGTGTTTCCATTTTCTCTTCCTTGTCTTTCCTTTTTGACCATAAGTTAGTAGCGGTTTTCTTGCAAGTCCGTTTTTATTTATGAGTAATTGGAACTTGTCAAAGAACAGTGTCTAAAGCGTAGAAGTTCACAGTTAACCCTCTAAGATTCTTACTATGAACTTGTTCTCAGGTGTTATATGGCATTACTGGTTAGCTGTACCTCTTGTCGGCGGCGGTGTTGCTCTTTGCATAGCCACGTTGGTGGGTTATTTCCAGAAGGTTTCTTCTACCCGCTACCGTAAGCGCTGATCGCAGCCCAATGGGGCAATCAATAAGTGTTGACTGGGAATTGGCTGAAAAAGTCGCAGTTCGAGTTTCCGAATATGCGCCTTTCTCGGGAGAACGTCACCAGCAAGGCCTCTTAGAAGAATTTACTGCACACACAGAAAAAGCTGAAGGCTTAGTTGCTGCCACAACCGGACTAACTTCCACGCAAGGTGTAGCGCGAGCCAGAGTAGTGGACCGTCCAGGCTGGATTAAAACTAATCTAAAATCTTTACAACGTCTCCTTAGACCACTGTTGGAAAGTGAAAACTCGAAAGGGTCAGAATCTCCTGTAACGGCTCGAATCACAGCGGTAGAGATGGGAGCAGTTCTCGGCTGGATGTCAACCAGGGTGTTAGGGCAATACGACTTACTGGTTATAGAAGACGAAGAAGCCGATGAGCAAGATCTGGTTTACTACGTAGGACCAAATGTTGTTGCTTTAGAGCAACGCTACGCTTTCCCATCTTCAGATTTTCGTCAATGGTTAGCTCTCCATGAAGTAACACATCGTGCTCAATTCACTGGAGTCCCATGGCTAAGAAAACACTACCTAGGACTAGTTGAATCGCTACTTGATGAAGCAGAACCAGAATCAAATCAAATCATTGAACGCTTACGGGCGATGAAAAGCCAGAACGAAAGCTCTAGCACAGAAGGACTTATTCCGGCGGTCGCTACTCCACAACAAAAAGCCGCTCTCGACAACATAGCCGGCCTCATGAGCCTTTTAGAAGGCCATGGAGACGTCACCATGGACAGAGCAGGTATCGGAGTCGTTCAATACGCAAACCGTTACGCAAAAGTGATGAGAGATAGAAGGCAATCCGCTACTGGGATAACCCGAATGGTTCAAAAAATTATTGGTCTTGAAGCAAAACTCGCGCAATACGCCCAAGGTGAAGAGTTCATTACAGCAGTTGAAAAAGCCGGGGGAGAGGAACTATTTAACCAAGTATGGATAGAACCTTCACATCTACCTAACTCTGAAGAAATCAAACAACCCTCTCTTTGGATTAACCGAATGCAGGTAAATGCCAGTGGGTGATTTAAGTATTGCTTCACTCCTTGAACGATGTACCTTCCCACCCACAAATACAGTCGTGGACTGCGCAGTATCAGGCGGACCAGATTCCCTCGCTCTTCTCGCATTGGCAGTACATCACGGGCTTGATGTCACCGCTTGGCATGTAGATCACGGGCTAAGAGAAGAGTCGGCAGCGGAAGGCCATCGAGTCGCTGAAGCGGCTGCTCTACTAGGAGCTAAATCACGGCTAGTGACCGTATCGATTTCTCCTGGATCAAATTTGGAATCAAGAGCTCGAGACGCTCGACGCGACGCTTTACCGGCAGAAGTCCTGACTGGACATACCGCTGACGATCAAGCTGAAACAGTCTTACTAAACCTCTTGCGTGGAGCAGGGCTACCAGGAACTGCCGGAATCGGCGACCCGCATCGACGACCCCTACTCCGCATCCGAAAAGAAGAAACACTTTGGGTATGCAACCATTTAGATTTAAACCCCATCAAAGATCCAATGAATGAAGACCCAAGATTCACTAGAGTCCGTGTGCGAAATGAAGTCATACCATTGCTCTCTGAAGTCTTTGAAAGAGACCCAGTTCCTCTCCTTACACGCCATAGCGATCGAGCTCGAGAAGCCGTAGAACTTCTAAATGATCAAATTAAAGACATAGATCCAACAGATACAAGATCTCTGTCAAAATTTCCTGAACCAATAGTTCGCCTCGTTATTCACCGATGGTTGACCAATCAACGAAACGGAATAGCCCCAGAATATGCCGCTGTTGAACGTGTTTTAGAAGTAGTTAACCATGAAGCCCGAGCAACAGACGTTGGTGACGGAGACCGTGTGGAACGAACAAACGGACAACTACGGTTTTCTTCTGCCTCTAATCCGATAAAGTCGGGCTGATGGGCGCCGATCATTCAACAGAACCTGGGATTCCAATTCCTGGCCCTGTCCTAGTTAGCGCCGAAGACCTTGCCAATCGCGTAGCAGAACTCGGGGTGAGAATCACAGAAGATTACGAAGGTAAGTCCCCGCTTTTAGTTGGAGTACTCAAAGGGGCGTTCATGTTTATGAGTGACCTAGCTAGGGCAATTGACTTACCTGTTGAACTTGATTTTATGGCAGTGTCGTCGTACGGTCACTCAACTCGATCCTCCGGAGTAGTCCGAATAGTAAAAGATCTAGATCTAGATTTAGCCGATCGAGACGTAATCGTTGTTGAAGACATCGTCGATAGTGGATTGACACTAAATTATTTAAGAAAAAATTTACTTGGACGCAACCCAGCCAGCCTTGAGGTTTGTGCCTTGTTAGTGCACGAAGACCACAAACTCGATGAAAAAATTCTCAAATATGAAGGATTTCGTATCCCACCAAAATTTGTAGTCGGCTACGGACTAGATGTTGCCCAAAAGTACAGAAACCTTTCAGACATACGTGTAGTAGAAAATTAGAGAGTTAGAGAAACAACATGAATGAAGTATTTGATTCAGATCGTATTGAGTTAGCAGTTCGAGAAATACTAGAAGCCATAGGCGAAGACCCAAACCGAAATGGACTCCAGGAAACCCCTGCACGAGTCGCGCGAATGTATAAAGAGATTTGCAGCGGAATGGCTGAAAATCCAGACATGCATCTCACTAAAACCTTTGATGTGAGCCATGATGAAATGGTTATGGTTCGTGATATTCCTCTCTACTCATTATGTGAACATCACATGCTGCCGTTCGTAGGAATTGCTCATTTGGCTTACATCCCGCATGAAGGTGGAATGATCACTGGTTTATCAAAGCTTGCCCGTCTAGTTGACGGGTATTCCCGACGCCTACAAGTCCAAGAAAGACTTACATCCCAAATCGCGACCGCAATTCAAGAAACTTTAAAACCACAAGGGACATTAGTAGTAGTAGAAGCAGAACACTTCTGCATGTCTATGCGTGGAGTACAGAAACCAGGAACTAGGACAATCACATCTTCTGTTCAAGGAATTTTCAGAGACGATATTTCAACTCGCCTTGAAGCCATGAGGTTCCTAGAAGCATCACGCAAATAAAGCGAGAAATCACTTGAAGCAGTCTTATCATTTTTGAGTCTTACTTATGTCTTTAGTAATGGGAATAGTAAATGTCACACCAGACTCTTTTTCTGATGGTGGTCTTTACCTAGAGAAAGATGATGCAATCTGCCATGCACGGCAACTTGTAGAAGAGGGCGCAGATGTTATTGATATCGGTGGAGAATCAACACGCCCAAGAGCGACCCCAATAACTATTGAAGAGGAAATTTCAAGAGTTCTTCCAGTAATCTCTGCTCTCACAGATGAGGTTCGGATCTCAATAGACACACGACACGAGGAAGTAGCTCGAGCGGCAGTTCAAGCAGGAGCCACAATTATCAATGACGTAAGCGCCTCGTTAAGCAAAGTAGCCGCAGAACTTCAAGTCGGCTGGGTAGCGATGCACATGCAAGGTAATCCTCAAACTATGCAAGATAAACCGGAATATGAAGACGTCGTAAACGAGGTCTGTTCCTATTTAACTTACAAAGCCGCAGAAGCAGAAAAAGAGGGAGTTCCGGAGATTTGGATAGATCCAGGTATCGGATTCGGTAAGACTACCGATCACAATCTCCAGTTGTTAGCTAACACAGAAAAACTCGTTGAAACTGGATATCCAGTTTTAATAGGTGCCAGCCGTAAACGTTTTCTGGGTGAAATTTTGAAGAGAAATGGTGTGAACGAAGATAGTGATAATACAGATAACCGTCTTGAAGGATCTATCGCAATGGCGACTATGGCTTGCTACAAAGGCGCCGCAATGGTTCGAGTTCATGATGTGGCTGCCACTGTTCAGGCCATAAAAGTCACTAAGGTTTGCTGAAAAGGCACCAACAGTGCATGATAAGTAATAACTAAAATTAAGAACTTAAATAAAGCGAAAATCCTGACAAATGCATAGGTGGAGTCAATGAGAGGTAAATGGGCGCAAGGCATCGTGCCGCGAAGCTTTTTTTGGATCATTAAAGACCAAATGGCTATCTGTGAACGCCCTGGCGGATATGGGACTAATCACCGAAGAGTACGCCGACAAGAAGAAATAATATGGATTCGTCAAAACGATTTTGATGTAGTGGTTTCTCTTTTAGCGAGTGAACATAATCTGCACAACTACGAAGAACTTGTGGTCCCTTGGGTTCATGAACCATACGGGGGAGCAGGAGAAGGACCTAGAAGGTTGCTGCAAGTTGTAGAAAAACTCACAACTCTTACAGCTGATGGAGGTCGCATAATCGTTCATCGAGAAGAATTAAATGATGTTGTGTGTGGTTTGATGGCAGCATATTTACTCTTCAATGGATTAGTAGGAACAGGTCCGCAAGCTATTTCGATACTTGAGCAACTGGTTAGCCGACCCTTAGGTTCCCCCGGCCGTCAGATCGTAGATCAAATGATCCAAGTTCAAGAAGAAGTAGCAGAGGAAGAAGAACAAGAGGAAGATTCGTGAGCGGTGACTTTATAGAGATTCGAGAACTTCGTCTATTGGCGCTTTGTGGCTTACTCCCAGAAGAAAGAGATCGGCGCCAGCCTCTTTCGTTTGATCTTGATATACAAGCTGATTTAGCGGCAGCGGCAAGTACTGACGATATTCAAGACACAGTTCATTATGGACTGATATGTGAAATGGTTGCGGACATTATTGCAGAAGAACAGTTTGATCTTCTTGAAAAATGTGCAGAAAGGGTAGCTGAAAGTATTTTCGGATTTAATCGTGTAGACAAAGTGATGGTTTCTGTAAAGAAATTAAGACCACCCGTGCCACAGGATGTAGCTTCCTGTGGGGTGCGTATCTATCGAACCCGATGAAACGAACCGTATATCTCGGTCTTGGTTCAAACTTGGGAAATAAGTGGGCTTACTTGAAACAGGCAGTCTGTAATCTTCCAGACGTTCAAGAAGTTTCACCCGTTTATGAGACAGCTCCAGTAGGAGGCCCCGATCAAGACTCTTATCTAAATTGCGTGGTCCAACTAAACACCGACCTCACAGGACGTCGTTTATTAGAAGAGTGCCAAAAGCAAGAACGGTTCGCTGCTCGGGTAAGAGAAGAGCGATGGGGTCCACGCACTCTTGACGTTGATTTACTGTGGATTGAGGGAGAGACAATCGAAGATCCAGATCTAATCGTTCCCCACCCTCGTATGAAAGAGCGTGGCTTCGTTCTAATACCTTTAAGAGACTTAGATTCAACGCTTGTTGATTCTTTTAAAGACTCTGAAGAAGTTATAGCCTCTGCAATCAATTCAGTGACCAAGGCAGGGCTTCTCTCGGATGAGAAATTTGATGGGAAATAAGAAAAGAACAGTTCGAATTATCGGACCAGGTAAAGCAGGCTGTTCCTTTGGAGCAGTATTGGAACGAAAAGGCTGGATTCTTGAAGGCTATTTAGGGAGAGGCGACAACCTTCAAAATGCTGCACAACTAGTTGATTTGTTGGTCATCGCTACTCCTGATGAAATAATTTCCGAAACGGCCAAAAAAGTATTACCAAATCCTGAAACGGTGATCACACATCTCTCAGGAGCTTTAGGTTTGGATGTATTGAGTCCTCACGAATCTTGTATGAGTTTCCATCCACTTGCTTCTCTTCCTGATCCTGATCTTGGTGCAGATTTATTGGAATCAGGGATTTGGTTTGGAATCAGCGAGCATGAGTTGGCAAAAGAAATAGCATTAGAACTAGGTGGTAATTACTTCGTAGTTTCCGATACGGAACGACCGCTTTATCACGCAGCAGCAGCAGTTGCGTCTAATCATCTCACAGCGGTATTAGGACAAGTCGCAAGGATAGCCCTCTCCTTAGACATCCCACTAGAAGCCTTTTTAAATCTTGCATCAGGAACCATTAAAAATATTGAAAGCGTTGGGCCGATCGCCGCTCTTACTGGACCAGCAGCCCGAGGTGATGATCAGACAATTATGCGGCACCTCGAAGCTCTATCTGAAGAAGAACATCACCTTTATAAGACACTTTCCAATGAGATTCGCAGATTAGTGAAAGAGAAAAATGACTTCGGTGCAAATAGCGGAAACTGTTGAAGAGCTTCAGACATATCTGGAGAAAACTCGTGCCGATAATTTGGCTATTGGATTTGTTCCAACAATGGGGTTCTTACACGAAGGACATGCGTCACTAATTAATGCTTCAACTCAGCAGAGTGACATAACTGTGGTTTCAATTTACGTAAACCCATTGCAGTTCAACCTCAATGAGGATTTTGATCTATATCCGAGGGACACTTCTTCAGACCTGGCTCTATGTAAAGATCACGGAGTAAACATAGTTTTCATGCCTTCAGAAGATGAAATAAGGCCGTTTCTCTCTGAAAACCCGCTCAACCTAGGAGAGATAGTAAAAATCTATGAAGGCGAGAGTCGCCCCACTCATTTCCAAGGGGTAGCAACAGTAATTAAAGCACTATTTGAGATAGTAGAAGGCGACTACGCATTCTTTGGAGAAAAAGACTTTCAACAATTAATGATCGTTAAGCAACTTGTAGAAGATCATTCACTATCAATAAAAGTGGTTGGTTGTCCGACTGTTAGGGAAAATGACGGCTTAGCTAAGTCAAGTCGAAACGTATATTTGAACCAAAACGAACGAGAACAATCTGTAGCCATTTATCAATCTTTAATAGCTGGTTCTGAAGCAATATTTAACGGAGAGACCTCAATACAAAATATTGAACTCTTGATAAGGGAAGTTATTGAAACTTCTCCTCTTGCAAATATTGATTATGTAGGGATTGTGGATCCTCTTACATTTGAAACTCCGAACAATATAAAGAACGAGGTTCGCCTGTTAGTCGCATGCAACTTTGGACAAACTCGATTAATAGATAATTTCTCAGCAAAAAGAGAAGTTGTTAGTAACCACTGAATTAGGCAGGCTACTAATAATGTCGCAATCCCCTGAAACACTAGAGTCAGCAATCAGAAGTTCTGTTCAGCGCGCTTTAGAAGAAGATTTAGTCCCAGACGGCGACTTGACTGCCGCACTAGTCTCACCGGAACTTTTTACTTCAGGGACGTTCACAGCACGTCAAGATGGTGTATTGGCAGGTGTCGATTGTGTAACTGAAACCTTCCGACAAGTAGATCCCACTATAAAAATATCTTGGCACTGCAGCGATGGAGACCGATTTAACGCCGGTGAAGCTTTAGCCACCCTTGAAGGCCCATTGGCAAAAGTTCTCACAGCGGAAAGAACAGCCCTCAACTTTTTAAGCCATCTTTCTGGAATCGCAACGTTAGTTGCACAATGGGTTGAGCAAACTGATGATGGAGCAACCATCTGGGATACACGGAAAACCATTCCAGGATTAAGATCTGTTGAAAAAGCAGCCGTGCTCGCAGGTGGAGGAGCAAACCATCGCCATAATCTCAGCGACTGGGTGATGCTAAAAGATAACCACTTAACGGGGACAACAATCACAGCTGCGGTGATGTCGTCAAGACAGAAATGGCCTGGCCGCACCGTGCACGTGGAATGCGACTCATTTGACCAAGTTCAGGAAGCTTTAGACGCAGGAGCCGATATTTTGCTTTTGGACAATATGACACCAGAAGATGTGAAGCACTGCGTTTCAGTAGTTGACAATCATGTAAAAAACGGCGCTAAAAGGCCGTTACTTGAAGCATCTGGAGGAATAACACTTGATATGGTTTCAAGTTATTCCCATACCGGAGTTGATTATATTTCAAGCGGATCTCTCACGAACTCCGCACCAGCTTTAGACATAGGGCTTGATTTGGTAAATCTTGATTAGGAGCCACAGTAAGTGATGTACGCTTATGAGAGATCAAGAAGAGCAGCATTTTGAACAACAGTAAGGAACGTCAATGTTGTTGACCATCGATGTAGGAAACACTCAGACTGTAATTGGTTTATATGAGGATGAATCTCAATCAGGTAATGGTGCAGGAGAAGGCCTTCTGGATCATTGGCGTATAGCTACTGATGCAGATCGCACAGCAGATGAACATGCTGTCATTGTTCGTGACCTTCTTGAGTCTGCTGGATTTGCTTTTAGTGTTGACAGAGTTGCGGTATGTGCAGGAGTTCCTAAAGTTTTGGCCAGTCTTCGTCAAATGATTCAGCGCCATAGCGATAGAGAGCCTGTTGTGATCGAACCTGGGGTACGCACTGGGATGCCAATTCTTTATGACAACCCAAAAGAAGTAGGTGCAGACCGAATAGCGAATGCAGTGGCTGCTTTCGACCTATATGGAGGACCAACGGTCGTAGTTGATTTCGGAACTGGAAATAATTTTGACGTCATTTCTGATAAGGGAGAGTTCCTAGGTGGAGCAATTGCTCCTGGAATTGAAATTAGTCTTGAAGCACTTTTTGGGAAAGCCGCTGCGCTTGGGGCTATTGAACTATTAGAGCCTCGTAACGTTATTGGGAAAAGCACTGTTGAGTCCTTACAGTCCGGAGCGGTATATGGGTTTACAGCTCAAGTTGATGGCATGGTTGAAAGGTTCCGGGAAGAACTTGGTTCATGCACCGTGGTAGCAACAGGCGGATTGGCACATCTGATATCTCCGGTATCTGAAACGATTCAATACGTTGAACCTTTCCTTACCTTGCATGGTCTCCGTATCGTGTATCACAGAAATCAGGAGACAACTTTATGACCGGGATGCCTATTCCTTACCGATTTGAACCATCTCATACGATTCAACAAATTCAAGATACATATTCTGAAATAGAAGATGGATCAGAAACTGGTACACAAGTAATAGTTGCTGGACGACTAATGCTTAAACGTGATCAAGGAAAAATTGTTTTTGGGACACTTCAAGATTCCTCAGGCCGGGTTCAACTTTTTGCGCCTGAGAAGACCACTCCAGATTTCAACGAATTTACAGACTTGCATTTAGGGGACTGGCTAGGAGTTACCGGTGAAGTTATAAAAACTCGAAGAGGTGAGCTTTCGGTAAAAATCTCAGAGTGGGTTCGTTTAGCAGAAGCACGCAGACCATTTCCAGATAAGTGGCATGGAATATCTGATACAGATATGAGGTATCGCCAAAGGTACGTAGATCTTTGGGTCACTGAAGAGACTCGTCAAACATTTTTAGTACGAAGTCAAGTCATCTCGTTGATACGTCGGTGGCTCGAAAAAACGGGTTTTGTTGAAGTCGAAACACCTGTGTTCCATCCAATACCAGGTGGAGCGTTAGCGCGTCCTTTTATCACTCATCACAATGCGTTAGACATAGATCTCTATCTTCGCATAGCCCCTGAACTTTACTTAAAGCGTTTAGTCGTCGGAGGTTTTGAAAAGGTATATGAAATTGCTCGAGTTTTCCGAAATGAAGGATTATCTACAAGACACAATCCTGAATTTACAATGCTTGAGCTTTACCAGGCATATGCCGACTACACCGACATAATGGAAATGGTAGAGAACTTGATGGAACACCTTGCATTAGAAGTCCTAGGAACCACTGTCCTAAATTACGGAGAACGTTCTTTGGATCTGAAAGCACCTTGGAGGAGGGCAACTATGTTGGAACTTCTCGAAGAATACGCCGATATCAAAGTGACTTTAGATACACCACGTTCTGAACTTGTTGATTTATGTAGCAAACATTCAGTTCCGGTAAAAGATCATTATGGACCAGGGAAATTAATTCTTGAACTCTACGAAAAAACCGTTGAGCATGAATTATGGGACCCTATTTTTGTAGTTGATTACCCCAAAGAGGTTTCACCTCTATCTCGCGACCATCGAGAAAATCCAGGATGGGTTGAACGCTTCGAAGCCATAGTTGCAGGTAGAGAATTATGTAATGCGTTTACTGAATTAATAGACCCAGATGAACAAAGATTAAGATTCCTCGGCCAAGAAGAAGAAAAAGCTGCAGGGGATGATGAAGCAATGGTTGTTGATGAAGATTATCTCCGCTCTCTCGAATATGGATTACCACCAACAGCGGGAATAGGAATTGGCATCGACCGACTCGTCATGTTGCTTACAGGAGACACCGCAATCCGCGATGTGATTCTTTTCCCAACTCTTCGACCCGAACAAGGCCTTTCCGAGTAGTTACTTTGAAGCAAGATTTGTTTGTTCTAAAAGAAGATCGCAAGTCATCTGAAGAGTGCTTGTTGCAGGAGTAGGTGTTAATCCGCTTAAAGCATTTCGCGCCCGATTGGTGTAAGAAATAGCTGTCTCTACAGCAGAAAAAAGAGCGTCGTCGCCACGGATAATACTTATGGCTTGATCCCGAGAGTCTTTATCTAATTGACTATTTAATAGATTATGGAGTTCCTCGCCGTTGGATCCAGCGAGCGCACGTATAACAGGGAGGGTGTAAACCCCTTCCATGAGATCGTTCCCAGCAGGTTTACCGAGCTGTTCGTCAGTTGCAATTAAGTCAAGAACGTCGTCAATGATTTGAAAAGCCATCCCGTAGTTATGCCCAAAATCAGTCATAGCTTCAATGAGGTCTCGTGGATGTTCTGCAACTAAAGCTCCAACTCGGGCAGCTGTGGCAAGCAATACAGCGGTTTTCCCAGAAATTGACTGAAAGTAGGAATCCTCTGTTCGGTCAATGTTGAAAGTGTTTTGAAGTTCAAGCACTTGCCCTTCGCATAGTGAAGCAATCGTGCTCGCTAAAAGTCCTGCGACTTCAGTTCCCAAATCTGCTGCGATTCCAGATGCACGAGCGAGAAGAAAATCTCCTGCGAGAATTGCTTCGCGGTTTCCCCATTTGGAATTTACACTTTCGACGTTTCTTCGCGTCTTTGCCCCGTCCATCACATCATCATGGTAAAGCGACCCCTGATGAACTAGTTCTACTGCAACGCCACCTCGGATTACATCGTGATCAACTGATGCCGGCTCATTTTCTGAAATCAAGGAAGTGGTAATAGATAAAGCTGGCCGCACTCTTTTCCCGCCAGCATTTATTAAGTGAATAGCCACTTCAGTAAGAAAAGAGTCATCTGACTGAACAGAATTCCTCAACTCTTCATTTACCCTCTCTATATCGTTCGCCATAGCAGGCAAAGTAAGCAGAGGCGAAGAAGACGAAGTAGTAATAATTGGCTCTTTTCCCGAGATTGATATTGACGATGTCACTAGGAGAGGATACGGCAATCAGTGCTCTTGTTGAAACCACTGATATTTATACGTCGGTGGGAAGTGTAGACGGACGGTACACTTACATAAATAGGTTTTAGGAGGTAACTGAGTTGTTTGAAAGGTTCACCGATAGAGCACGAAGAGTAGTGGTGTTAGCTCAAGAAGAAGCGCGTCTACTCAACCACAACTACATCGGTACAGAACATATCCTTTTAGGGCTTATCCACGAAGGTGAAGGCATAGCTTCACAATCTCTGGAGTCCCTTGGAATCTCTCTTGAAGCTGTTCGAGATCAAGTAGAAGAAATAATCGGACAAGGAAACCAATCACCAAATGGTCATATTCCCTTTACTCCAAGAGCGAAAAAAGTACTTGAACTTTCTTTACGAGAAGCACTCCAATTAGGCCATAACTACATCGGCACAGAGCATATCTTGTTGGGTCTTATTAGAGAGGGCGAAGGAGTAGCCGCTCAAGTGCTAGTGAAATTAGGTGCAGAGCTCTCCCGTGTTCGCCAGGAAGTGATTCAACTATTGTCTGGATACCCGGGTGGCGGTACCGGCTCTGGATCTTCTTCTAGTTCACGAGATAAAGCTGGAGCCACTTCAGGCGGCAGAGGGAGCGATGCTTCTACCGGGTCATTAGTTCTTGATCAATTTGGACGAAATTTGACCCAACTTGCACGGGACAAGCAACTTGACCCTGTGATAGGACGATCAAGAGAATCTGAACGTGTAATGCAGGTGCTGTCAAGACGGACAAAAAACAATCCAGTCTTAATTGGGGAACCAGGAGTAGGAAAAACAGCGATCGTGGAAGGTCTTGCACAGATGATCGCAAATGATGAAGTTCCTGAAACTATTCACAATAAACAGCTGTACACACTGGACCTAGGAGCGTTGGTAGCCGGAAGTCGATATCGGGGAGACTTTGAAGAACGGTTAAAGAAAGTTCTCAAAGAAATCAACACCCGCGGAGACATCATTTTATTCATAGATGAGATCCATACTCTCGTAGGGGCTGGAGCGGCTGAAGGAGCAATTGATGCTGCCTCAATTTTAAAACCAATGCTTGCACGTGGTGAATTGCAAACTATCGGAGCTACAACGACTGAAGAATATCGTAAGCATTTCGAAAAAGACGCAGCTTTGGAGCGTAGATTCCAACCCGTGAGAGTGGAGGAACCTTCCGTTGCTCACACAATAGAAATATTGAAGGGGTTAAGAGAACGTTACGAAGAACACCACCGCGTGACTATTACCGACCAAGCTTTAGTAGCGGCAGCAAATCTTGCAGACCGATACATTTCTGACCGTCATTTGCCTGACAAAGCGATTGACCTGATTGATGAGGCTGGATCTCGGATGAGGATCAAACGTATGGCCACACCAGAAGACCTTCGCGAGTTAGAAACTTCGCTTATTGAAGTTACTCAACAGAAAAAAGCTGCGGTTGAAGCCCAAGACTTTGAAGAAGCGGGTAATCTTCGCGATAGAGAAAAAGAACTCTTGGCTGAAAAAGAAACACGCGAAGGAGAGATTAAAGGCAGCGGCGTAGACCTTTTTGATGAAGTCGATGAAGAAGGAATAGCTGAAGTTCTCTCAGTTTGGACAGGCATCCCGGTCTACAAACTAACAGAAGAGGAAACTCAAAAACTCTTAAGAATGGAAGACGAACTCCATAAGAGAGTAATTGGGCAAGAAGATGCCATTAAAGCAGTTAGTCAAGCAATCCGACGTACTAGAGCTGGACTAAAAGACCCTAAGCGACCATCGGGGTCTTTCATTTTTCTCGGACCATCCGGTGTTGGTAAGACAGAGTTATCAAAAACATTAGCTGAGTTCTTGTTTGGTGACGAAGAAGCACTCATCGCTTTGGATATGTCTGAGTACATGGAAAAACATACAGTCAGTCGGCTTGTAGGGTCTCCTCCTGGATACGTAGGTTATGACGAAGGCGGCCAGTTAACTGAAGCTGTTCGCCGGCGACCATTCTCAGTCGTGTTATTCGATGAAGTTGAAAAAGCCCATCCAGATGTTTTCAATACCTTGCTTCAAATTCTTGAAGAGGGACGACTAACAGATGCTCAGGGACGTTCAGTAGATTTCCGAAACACAGTACTTATTATGACTTCAAACTTAGGTACGGGAGATCTCAGAAAAGCAAATCTTGGCTTCACTAAAAATGATGAGGCAGTAAGTTACGAACGTATGAAAGCTAAGGTTCAAGATGCGTTGAAGGACCACTTCCGGCCAGAATTCCTAAATCGTATTGATGAAACAATTGTTTTCCATGAACTTAGTGTTGAAGAAGTCACTCGAATTGTTGATCTAATGATCCGCAGAGTTGCTAAACAACTATCTGGACAAGGCTTAGGGCTTGAGTTAACTGATGCCGCTAAAACTTACTTAGCGACACAAGGTTACGACCCGACTCTTGGGGCTAGGCCATTACGACGAGCGATTCAGCGAATGGTTGAAGACCCACTATCTGAGCGTCTGTTGCATAAAGAATTCCGTGCTGGGGAGATAGTAATAGTTGACGTTGAAGAAGATGAAGAGGCCTCGGGTGAAAGAAGAATTGCTTTTAGAACAATTGAAGGATTTGAGCCTCCAACAGCGGAGATGGTGACAGAAGGCGCAGAATAACTCACTGATCCTTCTTTCAAGTCAGTATTAAATGGTGTCAACACAAGAACTCTTTTGTCGCCTAGCGTAAGTAATTATGAAACGTTTGGTGCCGGCATCTCTATCACTGATACTTCTCTTTGTTTTATTGTCTGCGTGCCGAGTAGAAACTACAGTCGTCATTGATGTTGAGCCTGATGGATCAGGAGAAGTAGCAGTAATCGTAGCTTTAGATGAAAAAGCAGTTGCGGCGGTTGAAAATACTGAATCTCTTTCAGAACAGTTACGTATTGCCGATTTGTTGGATGCCGGGTGGGAAGCAAGTGGGCCAGAACTTTCAGCAAGCGATGGGATAACTCGAATTACAGCCACAAAGTCTTTCTCAGTGCCAGAACGTCTTCCTGGGGTCTTGAATGACATAGCAGGACCAGAAGTCTTCACGAATGTTTCACTGGTACGTCAAAGATCTTTTGCGAGGACATCATGGGATTTAACCGGGCAAATAGACTTGTCGTCTGGGTTAGCTCTCTTTAGTGATCCAGATTTAGAAGCTGCTTTATCTGGGTTAGTGCTTGGACGGACTGAAGAAGAAATTAGAGAATTTGCTGGCTGCACTACACCAGAATGTCGATCTACCGACATGTTTCTTTTCAATCTTGAAGTTCCGTTACGCGATGGCGGTAAAGGAAATGGAGCAATCGACAGCAATGTGGCTTCTTGGAGTTTTCTTTTAGGAGAAACCCAAAGTGAGTCATTTAATTTGCGTTGGACGGTTGAGGATCAAGCTCCAAGATTGTGGAGAATAGGGTCGGTAATCGCAGCTGTCTTATTCATCTTGGTTGTCGGACTCCAAATTGTGCGCCGCCGTCAAGGCCCTCAAGCTGGCCCATCTTTCCCCAAGCCTAAAAAACCAATTCGTCGGTCTAGAGAAATTATTCAAGAATCTCCGGGTGGAGTCCAAGAAGAAACTTCACGCAGTCTTGAGCTACTTGTCTTAGGCGGGGTGGGAGTTATTTGGGAAGGAGGAAATAATCCTGAAGGACTATTGGTTTCTTACGTTCATGACAAAGGCGGTATCGCTGATACACAAGAGATCGCAGATCGTTACCGCTCTGCCAGTTTAGGCCACGTATCACAAGAAGATTTTTGGTCTTCGCTTGGAGTTAATGGACTCGTTTCAGAAATCGAAGAGGAATATTTAGATCGTGTAATTGTTCGAACAGATGTGATCCCTTTCTTGGACCGCATGAAAGAACGTGAATTTGAAGTAGCTTGCCTTACTAACGCCGTATTGCCTTGGGCATTACAACTCAGACAACGCTTCGGTCTTGATGAATTCATATCTCACTGGGTGATAAGTGGAGAAGTAGGAGCACGTAAACCTAGCCAAGCCATGTTCGAAGCACTGCGTCGAACATCTGGAGTCTCTTTCACAAATATGCTCTTAATTGATTCAGAAGTGTCGACTCTTGAAGCAGCTAAAGGTTTAGGTATTTCTACAGTGCTTCTAAAAGGATCCGCCCTGATTCCCGAAGGATTCCCACATCCAGTAATAAATAGTTTCGCTGAACTTTTTAGACCAAGCGACTCTCAACCTGACCCAAAAACTGAATCAGAAATATTAGATCCTGAGAGCGAATAAATTTTTTCGCTGCCGCCTGTTAGCGAATTAATCTCGGATAAGCAATAATTAAATATGAAAATAAATCTTCCTTCTGGGACCAAAGCTGAAGTTGTGCATCCACCCAATGGCGATCCAAAAAGAGGCATGGTAATGATTCCCGATGTTATGGGTTTAAGGCCTCTATTTGTTGATTTAGCAAATGAACTAGCTGAAAAAAATCAGTGGTCGGTGTGTGTATTTGACCTTTATCCCGGTCAAGAAGATCTAGAAGTGGGAGAGAGACTAGCGACAGCCGGGTTATTAAAGGACGAAGATGTCTTAGGCGATGCGATCGCTGCAGCCGAAGCAACTAACTGTGACCCAGTAGGCGTTCTAGGGTTCTGCATGGGAGGCATGTATACGTTGAAAGCAGCGGCTACTCAACGATTCGACCGCCATTGTTCCTTTTACGGAATGATTCGAGTTCCTGACCAATGGCAAGGATCCGGTCAAGGAGAGCCATTAGAGTTGCTGAAATCCGGAGACCCAGCGTCAGTTTTAGCCATTATCGGCAGCCAAGATGACTGGACTCCTCCAGATCATGTTGAGCTTCTTGCTGAGGCAGGAGTGAAGGTAGTTTGCTACGAAGAAGCGAACCATGGCTTCATTCATGACGCATCACGTCCCGCTCATCGCCCCGTTGAAGCAGCTGACGCTTGGCGTCAAGCAACAGAATGGTTCCAAAAGGATTGTTAACTTCTGTTCAGATTTATTTTGAACGGATTGTTAGTTGTTCGCGGTTAGTGATTCGGTAAGAACGATCCATCTGTTCTATCCATCCGAGCCGAACAAAAGCGGCAATAGCTTTGTTGACTCGCTCACGAGAAGCACCAACCATTCCCGCTAACTCTTCCTGAGTGATAGGAAGTGAAAACTCTTCGCTTTCTCCAGCAAGTTCAAGTAGCTTCTTAGCTGTACGCCCAGTGACGTCAAGGAAAACGGAGTCAGCAAGAGCTTCATCCATGTTTCTCAGTCGTCCAGCCAACATTTGAATAACTTGCCATAAATAAATAGGAGTTTCTTCGTAGAGAGAACGAACCTGCTGGTAGGGAATACAAGTGACGACAGAATCTTCTAGAGCTCTTGCTTGAGCAGAACGCCCTTTTCCATCGAAAAGACCCATTTCTCCAAATAAATCACCTTGTTCCATCAAAGCAACCATTGATTCTCGGCCATCTATAGATTTATTCACAATTGCGATTCTTCCGGATAGCACAATGTATAACTCATCAGGTGAGTCGTCTTCGCGAAAAATAATGTCGCCGCGCTGAAGGTCCCGGTCATGTGCTTCATTCACAATGCCTTCAAGGGCGTCTTCAGGTAGCTCCCCGAAAAGTAATGTTTCACGAAAGAAAGTAGTGTCTGGCATTTCAATAGACCATGCTAGTTATATGACACACTTAAATGACTCATCGGCTGAATATAGAATTCCGAATGTATGGACGGTCATCGTAGCTGCAGGAGGGTCTAGCCGTTTTGGTGCAGATAAACAGAAAGTAGCAATTGGTCAGAAAACTGTTCTTGAGTGTGCTGTCTCTACGGCCGGAACTGTTGGTCCCGTCGTTGTTGTTGGAAAAGCAGAATTTGTAGCAGAAATAGAAAAAACCTTTTCTTCAAATCAGAGTGTTGAGGCAGTTGTTGCAGGGGGTTCAACACGGACAGCTTCTGTTTCGGCAGGGTTATCAGCAGTTCCGAACACAGCAGAGATAATACTTATTCATGATGGGGCTCGCCCTTTAGCGACACAGGTCTTATTTAATCGAGTAATAGATGCAGTTAATGGGGGAGTTGATGCTGCAGTTCCTGGAATAGAAGTCAGCGATTCTCTTCGTAGTGTGAGAGGTCATGAAGTCAATCGGTCAGAAGTTGTTGCAGTGCAAACTCCGCAAGGCTTTAAAGCTTCAACAGTGCGGACTGCTTACTTGAATCAGGATGAATTCACAGACGATGCCTCAAAAGTAGAGGCGACGGGTGTAAAAGTAGAGATAATTGAAGGTGAGTCAAATAACTTGAAAATCACGCATCCTGTGGACTTATTAGTAGCTAGACAAATATACAAAGAGGCAGAAGAGAATGACTGAGATACGAGTGGGACATGGATTTGATATCCACCCCTTTAGCGAAGATTCTGGTCGCTCCATGGTTCTAGGAGGAGTAGTTTTTGAAGGTCCAGGTTTAGATGGGCACAGCGACGCAGACGCAGTGTCCCATGCTTGTATCGATGCTCTTCTTGGGGCAGCGGGATTAGGAAACATAGGTGAGCGTTACCCTGACACAGATGAGAAATTTTTGGGAGCAGACAGCCTTGCTTTACTCGCTGACACAGCAAAGGCGGTAACTGAAGCTTCATGGAAAATAGCAAATGTAGATTGCACAGTTGTTTTAGAAAATCCGAAACTATCTCCTCACCGTGAAGAAATGGAAAACCTTTTAAGTAAGGCAGTGGGCGCTCCAGTGACTGTTAAAGGCCGTCGCCCAGAAGGACTTGGAGCTCTTGGTCGTGAAGAAGGCATAGTCTGCTTTGCAATAGCGTTAGTGAGTAGGTAAATGAATCAGAATTCCCGAAACAGTGGTCCAGGGCGCAACCAGAAGAAAAAAGGTACTAAAAATTCAAAGAATATGCAGCAGAGTCAAAGGGGCTCCACTCCAGTTCGCCGCCGCCATGATGATTCTAAGAAAGGCTTAGGCGGAGACAGAGTAGAAGGAAGACAAGCTGTACGTGAGCTCTTACTCGCGGGGAATCGCAGAGTTATGGAAGTGGTTTTAGCAGGAGATTTAGATCCTTCACCAATTCTTGACGACATCATTGACCTAGCAGACGAAGCGAAAGTCACGATTAGAGAATTAACAAGAGGAAAGTTTGAGTCAATGGCAAAAACAGAATCCTCTCAAGGAGTGATTGCGAATGCAGCTCCTCTTCGTGATTATGACCTTGAAGACCTTCTCCTTCTTGGCCCGCAAGGGCAGCTTCCTTTTTTACTGGTTTTAGATGGTGTTACTGATCCAGGAAACCTTGGAGCGATCTTGCGTTCAGCTGAATGCGCTGGCGTTACGGGAGTTATTTTGCCGCAACATCGAGCTGCTCGAGTTACCGCTACTGCAGCTAAATCAGCAGCTGGAGCAATCGAGCATTTGAGGTTATGTTCGGTTTCAGGGCTTCCTAAGGCACTAACTCGGTTAGCAAAAGCAGGGGTATGGTCAATTGGTTTCGACGCTTCTGGCGACTCTCCAATTGAGAAAGTCCGAGTTGAAGATGGTGGAGTTGCTTTAGTTCTCGGAGCAGAGGGCTCTGGGATTTCAAGACTGGTTTCTGAACGCTGCGATAGTTTGGCATTCATACCAATGCAAGGCGTTTTATCTTCGATGAATGTCTCTGCAGCCGCGGCAGTAGCGCTATTTAATGTGGCGGGACGAAGACAAAAAGTACGAAATGAGCCCGAGGTCGGATTCGAACCGACGACCTGACGCTTACAAGGCGACTGCTCTGGCCAACTGAGCTACTCGGGCTTGAGATAATAAGCGTAGGCCTTTTCGAACATAAACAGAGGGGGTACTTGCGTATTGCTTCTAAAAAGGTGAAGATCAAGAGATGGAACTTACCGAAAGAGACCGAGAAATATTAGAGTTTGAAAGATCATGGTGGACAGTTGATGTCCCAAAAGATCAACAGATTCAAGAAAAGTTTCAGTTATCTGCCACTCGGTATCATCAAATTTTAGTAGAGCTATTGGATATGCCGGCTGCGGCCATTTATGATCCCCTTGTGATTCGTCGTCTTCAACGACAGAGAGATCGCCGCAGACAAGCAAGATTGGACGCAGTCTCTGAGGAAAGGCCATCCTCAACTGGATCCACGGGAGATGAGATATGAGTAACGGTAAAAGAGGTAAAAAATCTGGAGTGGGGCTTGGGCCTAGCAATGGTTCGACAGCACCAAGAGGAATAATACTTATTGTTGTTGCTGTAGTTCTAGGCGTTTTGCTTTTATGGAAAGGTATTGATGGACCAACTTCAGATGTTGCTGGATCCTCAAGCAGTTCGGCAACAACGACCGTAGCGGAAACTGATTCCGGTGAAGAAGAGGGCGTTGAAGGAGAAGGTAGCGAATCGGACCTGTTAGACATAACCGGAGACCCGACAACAACCACAACGACAACACTTTTTCCGCCAACTCCACCGGCTGAAGTTCAGGTTTTAGTGGCAAACGGTTCTGGTATTTCCGGTGGCGCTGGAACGGTAACCGACATGCTCATCCCTAAGGGCTATACAACTCTGCCGGCAGCAAATGCAAATGTAACCGCACTTACTGGGATATATTTTCGAACTGGAATGTCTGAAGAAGCTCGAGTCATCCAGGAATACTTAGTCCCGGACTTACCCAATGTGCTTTTGCAGATGTCTGAGCTCCCTGAAGTTCCTGATTCGACAGCTGACCGGGTAGAGCAGGCAGACATTGTAATTATTCTTGGTAATGATGGAGTTATTCTTCCTGAGTAATCCGTTTTGCACGTAGTAGCCGCACCAGATAAATTCCGAGGAACAGCATCTGCTCTAGAAGTAGCGACTGCTGTTGAGAGGGCAGTCTCAGAATATGGAGGCACTACAGCAGTTCTCCCTATGGCTGATGGCGGCGAAGGCACTCTTGAGGCTCTCGGCGGGTCAAATCAAACGTCCCTAGTAACCGGGCCTTTGGGTGGTTTGATTGAAGCCCCTTGGCAGATAACTGGAACTACAGCGATTATAGAGATGGCTAAAGCTTCAGGCCTAATAACAATAGGCGGCCCAGAATTCAATGAAGTTCTGGATGCAACATCGGCAGGCACTGGGGAACTTATTTTAAGCGCTGTTGAACATGGTGCTACGAGAATCATCGTTGGGTTGGGTGGCTCAGCTAGCACAGATGGAGGGCTAGGAGCGATTGAAGCTATGGGTTCTCCAGCTAGATACCGCGGGATCGAAATATTGGTTGCTTGTGATGTGAATACACGTTTTGTTGATTCAGCGAAAATGTTTTCTCCACAAAAAGGAGCATCAAGGGCTGAGGTAGAAATGTTAGAGCGTCGGCTTAAACGGCTTGTTCAGATATATGAAGAAAAATTTGGAATAGACGTCTCGTCTTTAAATCATGGAGGGGCAGCTGGAGGGCTTGCTGGAGGGCTTGCGGCTTTAGGGGCACGATTAGTTGACGGCTTTGATCTTGTAGCGGATGAATTGAGGCTCGATGAATTTATCGAAAAGACAGATCTTGTGATCACTGGAGAAGGTCGTATAGATCAATCTTCTTTTGATGGAAAAGTTGTTGGTGGAGTTTCTGCGTATGCATCAGCGATGAGAAAACCTGTCTTGGCTGTTGCTGGTCAAGTTGAAATAGAAGTTAGAGATAGGATCCAAAATATTTCGCTTACTGAAGAGTTCGGCGAGCATCTATCTCAAACGGAGACCGCAAACTGTGTACAGCAGTCAGTTGCTAGATTCCTAGAAGGTTTTAACTTCGATAACAAAAGTTTCTAGAAAAAGTTACGCCTGTTTTGGGTTGTAATTTCAGTAGAATGCTGATTGGATTAGCACTCGCTCTAAAAGAGTGCCAAAAGTCGAAAATGTTAATTACTACTACCTGTCCCAAGAAAGGCAGTTATTTAAATGGCTAAAATCATAAGTTTTGATGAAGAAGCACGTAGATCACTTGAACGTGGGATGAACCAACTAGCTGATGCAGTACGCGTCACCCTAGGACCGAAGGGACGTAACGTTGTTTTAGATAAAAAATGGGGCGCTCCTACAATCACAAATGATGGAGTTTCTATTGCTAAAGAAATAGAACTTGAAGATCCATACGAACGAATCGGTGCCGAGCTAGTTAAAGAAGTTGCTAAAAAAACAGATGATGTTGCAGGGGATGGAACAACGACCGCAACCGTTTTAGCTTGGTCAATGGTGAGCGAAGGATTGAGGAATGTAGCGGCTGGTGCCAACCCGATGTCCCTTAAAAAAGGAATAGAAGCAGCTGTAGAAGCATGCGTTGAGTTAATCAGAAGCGAAGCAATGGACGTTTCAAGTAATAAAGAACAAATTGCTAATGTCGCAGCAATATCTTCAGCAGACACAGAAATCGGAGAAATGATTTCTGAAGCTATTGAAAAAGTTGGCAAAGATGGTGTGATAACCGTTGAAGAGGGTCAAACCTTCGGTATGGAAATGGACCTAGTAGAAGGTATGCGTTTTGATAAAGGCTACATTTCTCCATATTTTGTTACTGACCCAGAGAGAATGGAAGCCGTTCTAGATGATCCATACATACTGCTTGTTGGATCAAAAATTTCTGCAATTCGTGATCTAGTTCCTGTGCTTGAAAAAGTAATGCAAACATCTAGACCGCTCGTAATAATTGCCGAAGATGTTGAAGGTGAAGCTCTTTCAACATTAGTTGTGAACAAAATCCGAGGAACTTTTACTTCAATAGCAGTGAAAGCCCCTGGATTTGGTGATCGTCGCAAAGCGATGTTGCAAGATATGGCTATTCTTACCGGAGGTCAAGTAATTTCTGAAGAGATCGGCTTGAAAGTTGATGGGGCTTCCTTAGAGATGTTGGGGGAAGCGAGAAAGATACTCATCACCAAAGATGAGACATTAATTGTTGAAGGTTCTGGTAACGATGAAGACATTGTCGGTCGAATAAATCAAATTAAAGCAGAAGTAGAAAATACTGACTCTGACTATGACCGTGAGAAACTTCAAGAACGCCTTGCAAAACTTTCTGGAGGAGTAGCGGTTCTTAAGGTCGGAGCTGCAACTGAAGTAGAACTCAAAGAAAAGAAGCATCGCATTGAAGATGCGGTAAGCACTACAAAGGCAGCAATTGAAGAAGGCGTAGTAGCAGGTGGAGGGGTCACCCTTATCCGTGCCCAGAGCGCTGCACAACAAGCTGAAAGCGAACTTAGCCACGATGAGGCCACAGGAGCACGCATCGTAGCAAAGGCATTAGAAGGCCCATTACATCAAATTGCAGTCAATGCTGGTTTAGAAGGTGGAGTAGTGGTTGAGAAGGTAAGAAATCTTAAAGGCGCTAATGGTTTAAATGCTTCTACCGGAGAGTATGAAGACTTAGTAAAAGCAGGAGTGATAGATGCAGCGAAAGTAACACGTTCTGCTTTACAAAATGCTGCATCAATTGCTGCATTATTCCTTACTACAGAAGCGGTCATCGCTGACGCACCAGAAGTAAATGGTGAATCTGGCATGCCGGACATGGGGTTCTAAAGACAACTAACTCGGCATCTTCTGATGCTGAAATTACTCTTTAGTAAAATTTTCCTTTAAGTTCAAGTGAAATGAGTTAGCAACTAAGGATTGTTTCAATGGCACGAGGTCGAACAAAGCGTGTTTTCACTCAACGAATAGATCCTGATGGATCGCGTCGAGTTCCAGATGAACTCATTGTGGAAGAGCCAATGTCAATTCGGCTTGACGGAGAACTCGTAGCTACAACTATGCGGACTCCTGGAGACGATTTTGAGCTAGCCGCCGGGTTTTGTTTCACTGAAGGCCTTCTCGGTGAAGCTGAAATCAAGTCAGTACGTTACTGCGGACAGGGAACTGCTAGCGAATCTGAATATAACGACGTCACCGTTGACACCGACGGCAATGCCGAGCCACCTACGCCTCGACTAGGGCCTTCTTCCTCCTCATGCGGGATATGTGGAACAGAGGCAATAGATCAACTTTGCGAGCGGCTCAGCAAATTAGAAAACACCCCTTTTGACCTGAGTGTTATATCTACAGCAGCAACTGAAATTACTGAAGAACAAACCTTATTTATTGCTACCGGTACAGTTCATGCAGCCGCTGTATTTAATAGAGCAGGAGATCTAATACTCTTACGTGAAGATATTGGAAGACATAATGCTGTAGACAAAGTTGTAGGTAATCTGCTCCTCGATAAAAAACTTCCTTCAGAAGATTTAGGTCTATGGGTGAGTAGCAGAGCATCATTTGAAATGGTTCAGAAAGCTTGGGCTGCAGGATTTACAGCATTAGTAGCAGTTAGTGGACCGTCTGCTTTGGCGGTAGAAACAGCAAATAGGGCAGGTTTACAACTAGCCGGATTTGCTCGAGGTTTACGTCTTAATATTTACAATGAAGATTGAACTTAGTTATCTGTCCACGAAAGGTAAAGAGGTCCGTAGACTCCTAAGTCATGAGTGAATTAATTTCCCCAACTACAGGTTTGGCAGTCTTGCATCTTTTTTGCAAGACCAAACAAGAAAACGATGATCAGTCTGCTCGTGTTACTGATAGGCAGGCTCTAATTCAAGCAGTAGAGAAAATTAAAGAACAGGGCGACCAGGTCGTCATTACCGCAATATTGGGTCACAAAGCAGACATAGCCTTCATGCTTTTAGGTAATGACTTGTGGCGCCTAAGAGATGCTCAAACATCTCTTGCTCAAAGTGGTCTTGAGATAGTAGATAGCTATGTTTCATTGACTGAGATTTCAGAATATGCGGCTGGGCTTCCTGAACAGATGCGTAACTCCCGCCTCTATCCTGAGTTGCCTCCACCTGGCAAACCTGCATTTTGCTTTTATCCGATGTCTAAGCGTCGAGACGAACAAGTGAATTGGTTCACCCTTCCTTTTGAAGAGAGACTTGAACTCATGCATGAACATGGAACATCAGGAAGGGCATTCGCTGGACGAGTTTTGCAAGTCGTTACTGGATCAACTGGGGTAGATGATTTTGAATGGGGAGTAACTTTGTTCGCTGAACACCCTGATGATTTGAAAGAAGTCGTTTATACAATGCGTTATGACAAAGCATCCGCTATTTATGCTGACTTCGGACCTTTCTATACTGGTGTGGTTAACGAACTAGAAGTAGTTTTAGAACATCTCGGTGTTAATTAGGCATATTTTATATGAGTCACTCTCAGCAATTAGAGAACCTTCAAACCAATCTGGAGAGGATGGAAAATGTTGTTGTGGCTTTTTCTGGAGGAGCAGATTCTTCTTTTCTAGCTCATGTCGCTCATAACACACTCGGGCCTAGCCACTGTCACGTAGTAACAGCTGTCTCTCCTTCGTTACCTAAATCTGAATATCAAGATGCTGCGGATTTGGCCTCAGAATGGGGCTTCCGATGGAGCACAGTAGAGACAAGTGAGATGAAATCTGAGAAATACCTGAGCAACGATTCGGACCGTTGCGGTTATTGCAAAGAGGCATTGATGGATTCTTTAATTCCGATAGCGGAACAAGAATCAGCCACTGTCTTACTCGGAGTGAACTTAGATGACCTTGGGGATCACCGACCCGGACAGGAAGTTGCATCTTCTCATGGTGCCCGCTTTCCTCTAGTAGATGCTGGCTTTACAAAGAATGCAGTCAGAACGACTTCTCAAGAACTTGGACTACGAACCTGGAATAAACCAGCAGCTCCATGTCTTTCTTCCCGGCTTCCCTATGGAACCCCAGTGACGTTAGCGAGGCTTTCTGCAGTTGAAAAAGCTGAAAAAACATTAAAGCAATTAGGGTTTAGCGATCTTCGTGTTCGCCACTACGATCAAACAGCGCGTCTGGAAATCCCAATTTCAGAAATCAACGAAGTTCTTTCAAAGCGAGAAGAAATCGTAGCTGCAGTCCGGTCTGCTGGATATCTTTATGTGACTTTGGATCTCGAAGGTCTGCGATCTGGAAATTTGAATCAGGAACTTGGAGCGTACGATTAACAAATGATCACACATGCTGAAGATGTTTTAAAAGATCGATCTTTAACTGGTTCAGCATTTTGTGATGCGCTCACTAAACGAACAGACGCATTTCTTAAGGCAATCTACGAAGATGCAATGGCGCCTCAGGGCACGGCTCTTGTCGCTATTGGCGGGTACGGAAGAAGAGAATTATGCCCCGGGAGCGACATTGACGTACTCCTAGTCCATAACTCTGAACTAGAAGTCAGTGAACTAGCAGAAAAAATTTGGTACCCATTATGGGATGCGGGTTTAAAACTGGGTCATCAGGTAGGGACGATTGACCAAATAGTTGAAGTTGCTTACGAGAATTTAGACATGGCCACCAGTTTGCTTGCCGCTCGCTTAGTTGCTGGAAATGTTGATTTGGCTGAAGAACTTTCACTAAAGGCACGAAATCAATGGGTAGACAAATCCTCTCATTACTTATCTGAACTAAATAAATCAGTCATGACCCGTCACCAAAAGTTTGGCGAAGTTGCATTTTTGCTAGAACCAGATTTAAAAGAAGCGAGAGGCGGTCTACGAGACGCCCATGTTTTGAAGTGGGTTGAAGAATCAGAAAAAGTATTAAGAGAACAAGAGATTAAAATATTAGAGGAAGCATTTGAAACTCTGCTTGAAGTTCGAGTTGAACTTCATCGCGAGACTGGTCGTCGGTCAGATCGGCTGTTGTTGGAGCTCCAAGATGACTTAGCTGTGCGACTTAATTATGAAGACGCAGACCAAATGATGTCTGCTGTCGCATCAGCTGCTCGAGTTGTCGCTTGGACAGGAGATGGAGCCCATCGCCGAATCGGACGTGTATTAGGGCAACGCGGACCCAGAAGAATGATTCAGAAAGTTTTGAGGCGAGAAATTTCACCAGGGTTAGTCCTTGATGATGGACGAATCAGAGTTAATAAAGAAGCTTTAGAAGACCCGTTAGTAGTTCTTCGCAGCGCAGTCGTAGCGGCAGAAAATGATGCATATCTTGATCGTGTTTCATTAGAAACACTTTCCAAAGGAGCGACCGTTCTTCCAGATCCTTGGCCTAAAGAAGCTCGTAAACTTTTTGAAAGACTTTTACTTACTGGTTGGCCAGCAATCCAAATCATTGAGGACCTGGATCAAAGTGGGCTTTTTGTGACTCTTATACCAGAATGGGGTCCTTGCCAGTCCCTGCCACAAAGAAATGCTTACCATCGTTTCACAGTTGATAGACATTTGTTAGAAACTGCAGCTCAAGCATCTCTTCTAAAAAATCAAGTAGATCGGCCGGACTTACTAGTGGTCGGGGCTCTTTTACATGACATTGGAAAAGGTTACCCAGGTGATCACTCAGAGGTCGGAGTTGATCTTGTTGTAACTATTGCCGGTCGAATGGGGTATTCCGTTGAAGACGTGGGTCTCTTATCTGCAATGGTGGAACAACATCTTCTTCTTCCAGATATCGCAACAAGACGAGACTTAGACGATGACGGAACAATTAGGTCTGTAGCTGCAACAGTTGGAAATATTCGCTTATTACAGTTGCTAGGCGCTTTAACTGAAGCGGACTCTATTGCGACTGGACCGTCAGCTTGGAGCCATTGGAAAGATGGACTTGTGACTGAATTAGTGGCGCGTGTAACTCACGTCCTTGAAGGTGGTGATGTTCTTGATGTGATTGGGGGCTCTTTCCCAAATCAAGAACAACAAAGAATGCTTTTCTCTACTGAACAAATCATTAAAGGTGAGGACTCAACATTTACTGTTGTAACAAGTAATCGATCTGGAGTTATTTCAAAAGTTGCTGGTGTTTTAGCATTAAACGGCCTTGGAGTGTTTGGAGCAGTTGTACATACAGAAAATAATCGTTCTCTATCTGTGTTCCGAGTAGAACGTAAAAAAGATCAAGAAATTAAGTGGGAATTGATTGAAGATCAAGCTAAGAGAGCTTTAGCGGGGCGACTAGCAGTCGCAGCACGTTTAGGTGAGCGTTCACGCTTTGATCGGAAGACAAAAGCTACTGCCCGTCCAGTACAACCACGGTTAACTGTAGATAACGAAACTTCAGAAGTTGCGACAGTTTTAGAAATCAGTTGTCTTGATGAACCAGGCATTCTTTACCGAATCACACGTGCGTTCACAGAGTTGGATCTAGATATTGTCAGTGCGAGAGTTCAGACTCTCGGATCTGAAGTAATAGATGCTTTCTATATTCGTGATCAATCTGGAAATAAAGTTGAAGATCCGGAACACTTAGCGGAGATCGAACTAGCAGTTTTGCGCTGGATTGGTATGGACTTGTAAAAGTCAAAAAGTATAGGTTTTGCTGAGAGAAGAAGTATTTGCTACTCTTCGCCGATATCTAATTTTTCAAAAACCGGTCATCTTCTGAATGGAGAAACAGTGAAAATTAACGCGGTGACATTAGATGCAGTTGGTGGCCCTGTTCAAGTAGAAGAAGTTGATCTAGAACAGCCGCATGAAGGTGAGGTACTTGTGAAGATGGGTGCCTCTGGGGTTTGCCATAGTGATCAGCATTCCATCACGGGACAACATCCTGCTGATCTTCCTTGTGTATTAGGTCATGAAGGAGCTGGAGAGGTTGTAGCTGTTGGATTGGGTGTTAGCCGTGTAAAAGTGGGCGATCATATAGCACTTAATTGGCAACCAAATTGCGGTAACTGTTTTTATTGTGATCGTTCAGAACACGCATTGTGCAGGGAAGTAACTAAGACGGTGTGGAGTGGGTATATGGCAGATGGGACAAGTCGTATCTCACGCGATGGTAAACCGCTTCTCCATTATTCAGGTGTGTCAACGTGGGCTGACCATATGGTGGTTGATCAGGCTTGTTGTGAAGTGATCCCCGATGAAGTTCCTTACGAGGTGGCCGCCATTATTGGGTGTGCTGTGGCAACAGGTGTAGGAGCAGCAATATACCGAGGTCAAGTTAGTCCCGATCACAGAGTTGTAGTTGTCGGAGCCGGAGGTGTTGGCCTTAGTGCGATCATGGGCGCTTCTATGGCAGGGGCTAAACAGATCATTGCGGTTGATCAGTCCCCAGAAAAAGAGTTAATTGCAAGAGAGCTTGGGGCGACTGATTTTATTCTTTCTAGCGATAGCGACGTGGAACAGGTTCTAGAAATGACTGAAAGCCGAGGCGCCGATGTGGTGATTGAAGCGATTGGGATTCCTCGGCTTCAACAGATCTGGCTGGACGGTGTTCGACCAGGAGGCAAACTAGTGCTTGTTGGAGTGCCAAGTGTAGAAGACGATTCAACATTCGGGTCAGCGAATTTGATTCGAATGCAAAAGACAATAACCGGGAGTTATTTCTCTACGACAGATACCGGGAAAGCGATTAGGGACTTGTGTGAGGCTTATCTTAAAGGCCTCTTACCGATAGATCGGTTAATTTCGAGACGTGTCCGAATTAACGAAATTCAAGATGCTCTTAATTGGATGTTGACCGGCAAAGAAGGACGAATAGTCATCACTTTTGACTGATCTCTTTTAAAGAGAAAGGACAGCATTATGGAATCGTTAACTACCTATCAGTATTTTGCTGGCGGAGAGTGGCAGGAGCCCGCTTCTGGAAAATGGATTGAAAGCGAAAATCCAGCGACTTGTGAAGTTTGGGCACGTATACCGGATTGCAATGAGGTTGACGTAGATCGTGCGGTACAAGCAGCTAAATCTGCGTTTTATGATGGCCCGTGGCCTCAAATGAATGGCACTGAGCGAGGCAAGATTCTTCGGAGTATTGGCGACGGAGTAATAGCAAATGCTGAGCGACTCGGAGAAGTTGAGACTCGCGACAATGGCAAACTCCCACAACACATCACCCCAGGGTTGCGTGCATGGCAAACAGATAGTTTTTATTACTACGCAGGGCTAACCGATAAATTTGAAGGTTCTTTCATCCCTCTGGATGTACCAGACATGATGAATTACCTTCAATGGGAACCATTTGGAGTGTGTGGCCTAATCACTGCGTGGAATTCACCACTTGGAGTTCTTATCTGTAAATTAGCCCCAGCTCTTGCCGCAGGTAACACCGTGGTTATTAAACCTTCAGAACATGCTTCAGCGTCAACGCTTGAATTTATGGACGTGCTCCAACAAACAGATTTACCCAAAGGTGTGGTGAATGTTGTTACCGGTTACGGGCAGCCAACAGGTGAGGCACTAGTGGCGCATCCAGATGTACGAATGGTCAGTATGACTGGAGGAATTCCTGGTGGAAGAGCGGTGGCGGCAACGGCAGCCCAACAAATCAAACCACTAGTAATGGAACTAGGCGGGAAGTCACCACAACTTGTTTTTGAAGACGCCGATCTTGAATTAGCCGTTAACGGAGTTGCCTCTGGTATTTTCCCTGTTTCAGGCCAAAGTTGTGTATCTGGCTCTCGTGCTGTGGTTCACAGCAGCCTCGTTGACGAGTTTACGAAACGATTAGTTACTGTTGCAGACAGGGCAAGAATTGGTGACCCGCTTGATCCTTTAACACAGGTAGGCCCGATAGCTAATCGACCCCATTACGAGAAAATACTCGCAGACATTGAGGCTGCGGAAGCATCAGGAGCCGCTCTGCTCTTGGATGGGAGAAATGCGGGACCCGATACGGGGTATTACATTGGACCAACAATTTTTAGTGAAGTAAGTAATGACATGGATTTAGCTCAACATGAGATTTTTGGACCAGTTGTTGGAATCATTCCATTTGATGATGAAGAAGAAGCAATTCGAATAGCTAACGATTCAATTTATGGTCTTGCCGCTGGGATATGGACAGAAGATATGAATCGAGCAATTCGTGTTGGGGAACGACTTGAAGCAGGAACTATCTATATCAATAATTATTTCAACGCTACAACTCAATCCCCAGTAGGCGGGTTTAAACAATCCGGATATGGAAGAGAAAACGGGGTTGAGGGTATGCGCTGCTTTATGCAAACTAAGTCAGTATGGCTTGCTACGAACCCGTCAGAGCCGGACCCATTCCCAAACTGAAATAGAACTGATTTCAACCTAAAGAAACATAATCAATGGATAAAAGGTCTTTCGTTGTTGTTTTAATAGTGAAGTAAGCGGGCGAACATACTACGGTTGAAGCTATGAGTAATCTTCCAACTCAACTGGATTTGCTTCGATGGGCAGAGGCACTAGCAGGATCAGCTCGAACCGGTTTGGGATTCACTGAAAACCTTTACGAACAAGAACGTTACGAAGAAATATTGAAAGTAGCAGCAGAGATCAGAAGCCAAGCAGATGCCCTCGGAGGAAAAAATATAGACGCAGAAGTATTAGCGGACGAATGGCTGAAATCTGTGGGGAACGGAGTCCCAGGGTATGTAACTCCAAAAATTACGGTCGGCGCTGTTGTTGGAAATGACAAAAATGAATTGCTATTAGTGCAACGAGCAGATTCTCTTGTTTGGCTTTACCCCACAGGATGGGCTGACGTTGGTTACTCTGCTTCAGAAGTTGTGGTGAAAGAAGTCAAAGAAGAGACAGGAATTGACTGTGAAGTCATTCGCCCAATAGCAATATTGGATGGAATGAGACTTGGTTTCACAGGCATACCGCTTTATTCGTTGGTATTTCATTGCCAAATGACTGGAGGAGAATTAAAACCGCATCCTCTTGAGTGTGCTGATGTGGGATTCTTTGCAGAGGGAGAGCTTCCAGAAAAGACCGCCGTTCCTGAACAATGGGCAGAGGAATCTTTTGCTGCTATTCGTGGAGAAGAACTTGCAGTTCGGTTTGATCGCCCGCGTGACCCTATTTGGATTGGGGACGAAGACAGCCCTTTAACAGAGACTATCGGTTCAGAAAATCTAAGTTCTTTAGTAGAGGATGTAGAGAACTAGTTCCGGCCTGGGTGGTTGCGAAGAAAATCTTCAACTTCGGAGACAAGGCGGTCAGGGTCATCCGAAAAATCTGATTCTGAAGCTTCTCTATCAAAGTCACTCTCAAGTTGTTCTACGTATTCAGCAGTTGAGTCATCTTCAGCGACAATGTCGCTGACTTGACGTTCGTAATCAGCAGCAGCTATTTCTAAATCGGTACAGGTAATAGATACATCAAAAACGCCGCATACCCGATTAACAAGAGCAAGCGCAGCTTTAGGTGAAGGGGCGTTAGAGACGTAAGCAGGTACACCAGCCCAAAAAGAGGCGGTCGGCATTCCTAATTTTCGTAAATGTGATGAGAGCACTCCAACTATTCCTGTTGGGCCTTCATATGTTGATGGGGAGATAGCGAGTCGTTCAGCCAAATCAGCATCATCGCTACTTCCATAGACTTGCACCGGGCGAGTGTGCGGCATGTCTACTAGCAGTGCTCCAAGTGTAATTACTTGGCAGGCTCCGATGGCTTCGGCCACTGCAGCAATTTGTTCAGCGAAGGTTCTCCACCGAAGTTGTGGTTCATGTCCTATCAGAGTGACCAGATCATATTCAGAATTTGGAATAGAAGCTGCAGCCAGCTTTGTTGACGGCCATTGAATAGTTCTTTGAGCATTGCTTTGTAGTCGTACGAAAGGCCGAGCAACAGTGAAATCGAAAAAATCTTCGGCATCAATAGTTGCTACAGGGTTGGCTTTGAAATGATCACGCAAGTAACGAGCAGCAGTGGTTGAAGCTTCGCCGGCATCATTCCAACCTTCAAACGCGGCCAACAAAATGGGAGATTGCAACTCGACTTCATCGGTCCAACGTAGATGCGGGGTAAGTGATGACATTAAAAGCGATGCTACCGTCGAACTTCAAAAATACGCGCTGGTATACAGATAAGTGAGACGTACCGTACAATTGGTGTTGTGTTAGAAATCACTGAAGTAAGAGAAGTAACTCCTGAACTTATAGAGGCTATGGAACGCCTTATCCCGCAATTATCAAGTTCGAATCCGCCGCCTAATTTTGAAGCGTTGTCAAAAATCGTACAAAGCGAAGCGTCAACAGTGTTTATAGCTAAATCAGAAGGAAAGATCGTTGGAAGTTTGACTCTAGCCCTTTTCTATATACCCACGGGTTTACGTGCCTGGATAGAAGACGTGGTGGTAGACGAAAGCGTTCGCGGTCAAGGTGTCGGCGAAGCGCTTAACCAAGCAGCCATAAATTATGCACAATCAGCAGGGGCTACAACAGTGGATCTGACGTCTCGGCCTTCTCGAGAAGCCGCAAACCGCCTCTATAAAAGAATTGGTTTTGTAGAACGGTCAAC
>JAQWOV010000033.1 GCA_029245675.1 Acidimicrobiales bacterium
AGGCAATTCGTTTTCATACCAAGAGAAGTGACCTGGATACCAAGAGTTTGCCCACATGTGACAAGCACCCTCAGCCATCGCGGTATACGCATTTGATGGCCCAAGCTCAATCTCTGAAGGATCAGAAACGCTATAACCAGCCTCTTGCATTATCTGACGCACAATCTCAGCCTGGATATAACCAGAAGCCCAGTTCGCACGACACATCGTGACATCCCCACGAGAAGCTGCTTCCTCTGTTTCATCAGCAGTTTCTTCAACAGCAGCTTCCGTGGTTTCCGGAGCTGCCTCTTCTTCAGCAGTAGCGCTGGAACTAGCAGAAGAACTGCTAGAAGCGTCATCACTGTCACTTCCACAAGCAGAAGCAACTAGAGCAAACCCTAGTAGTGCCGCGAGTAGAAACATTATTCGCTTACTCATTGATCCCCCTCAGACCTATATAGATGACCCATTAAGCCTTGAATAATTTATCCAAGAGGTCATTGATGTCTTAGACCTTACAGGAGTGACGAACTGCAGCCAAATTTCGTTTTCATACCGTCATACTTGCTTATCCTTTACGCTACTAACCTGTTTATTGTGAAAAGAACGAGAGTAGTTGCCGACACGGTTTTAACGTGTGATGAAAATTTTTCCGTGTTTTCTCCTGGAGTAGTTGATTTTGATGATGATTGCATCACTTGGGTAGGTTCGCTGGAAGAGAAACCTGCTGAACCAGAACGAGAGACCAAGAACGTAGGTGGGCTTGTGATGCCGGGACTGGTAAACGCTCATGCTCATACACCTATGACCCTCGTTCGAGGAGCAGGAGATGGACTTCCACTTTGGCGTTGGCTGACTGAAGCGATGTGGCCGCGAGAAGGCCGAATGAACCCTGAAGATGTTTTATGGGGGATGACTCTCGGTTCAGCAGAGATGCTTTTAGCGGGGGTAACAACTAGTTGTGAAATGTATTTACATGAAGATTCAATCGTAGAAGCGGTCAAGAACACAGGAGGTCGATTAGTCATGACTCCTGGTGTGGTTTCAGCGCTTCATCCTGATGATGCAGGCGCCGGCCGGACACAGGACATTATTGATTTTCATGCTGCACATCATGGGTCGGAAGGAAGAATCACTGTTGGGGTTGGGCCGCATTCAGCGTATGACCTGGGTGTAGAGAGAGCTTTAGAGCTATCTGAGTTGGCTCAAGAGTTAGATTCCTTACTTCATATTCATTTATCTGAAACATCGGAAGAGAATCAGGATTTGGAGAGTAAGTATGGTCAAAGCGTTGTGAAAACGCTCGCCGAACATGGTGTTTTTGATGGGCGAGTTCTTGCCGCTCACTGTGTGTGGGTAGATGAAGACGACATTTCGGTTCTAGCGGAACATCAGGTCGCAGTAGCGCATTGCCCGTTATCGAATATGAAATTGGGTTCAGGTGTTGCTCCGGTTGTTTCAATGCGAGAAGCGGGAGTGCTTGTTTCCTTAGGTACAGATGGTCCTGCTTCAAATGACACGCTTGATTTATGGGAAGAAGTCAAGTTTGGCCCTCTCTTAGCTAAAGTTTCAGCCCATGACGCTTCGTTGTTAGGTCCGAGAGAAATTTTGTCTATGGCCACTCGTCTAGGAGCAGAAGCTGTGGGGTTATCTAATGTTGGAAGCCTTGAGCCAGGTTATAAAGCTGATCTTCTTCGAATAGAAACAAATCATCCTGCTTTTGTTCCTGTGACAGAACTTGATGAACTTTTAGCACATGTGGCTTGGTCAGGGTCAAGTAAAAACATTACTGATGTCTGGGTTAATGGAAATCAAGTAGTCACAGACGGGTCTTTGCAATCTTTCGACTTAGATGAAGCTGTTGCTGAAGTTCAAAAAAGAGCACAAGGACTTGTAGGTTCATGACCGCTGAACTTTCAAGCGAAGAAGTTATTGAGACACTTGGTTTAGAGCCTCTTCCTGAAGAAGGAGGAATGTGGACTCGAACACTTTATGACGGAAAGTCAAGCGCAATTTATTATCTCCTGAGAAGAAACGATTTTTCAGCAATGCATCGTTTAGTCGGAGACGAAATATACCATCACTATTCTGGAGCTCCAGTAGAAATGCTTCTGCTTCATCCAGATAGAAGCCACTCAACACCTATCTTGGGTCCAGATTTAAAAAATGGGCATCGACCACAACTCATAGTTCCAAAGGGTGTGTGGCAAGGATCTTCAACTCTTGGAGAGTGGTCTTTAGTAGGCACGACGATGGCGCCTCCATATGTCGACGAGGAGTTTGAGCTCGGTGATCGAGAGTTTCTAAAAACAGGTTGGCCAAAAGCTTCCAGCAGAATAGGTGAATTGACAAGAGAGTAATTAGCAATTACCAGCTGGGTTGAGTTAAAACTCCGCCGTCTACCACCAGATCTGCACCGGTTATCCATTTCGCTTGTTCAGAAATTAGAAAAGCGACTGCATCTGCCACGTCCTCGGGAGTTCCGAGCCGTTTAAGTGGAACTGAGCTCAGCCATCGCTCCACTCCCTCTGGCCAACGATCGTGCAGATTGCCGTCATCAATCAGACCAGGTGATACCGAGTTGACGCGTATCCCGTATTGGCCGAGCTCTGAAGCCGCAGCTTTGGTTGCCATGAGTAAGCCGGCTTTAGAAATCGCGTAATGACTATGATTAGCGGAAGGCTGGTAAGCCTCTATAGAGGAGATGTTTACAATGGCTCCCTTTTTCTGTTCTGAAATCATGTGGCCACTTACTGCATTCATAAGAAGTTGCGCAGCTTTCAAATTCACATCAAGCATTTCATCCCATTTATCGCTATCAATAGTTGACCATTCTTCTAGTTTTTGACAGGCAGCATTATTTACCAGAACATCAACACTGCCTGCTTGCTCCAGAGCTTTCGTTACTAATAGTTCTGGACCGTCAGTTTCTGAAAGGTCAGCAGCAATAGTCAAGGCATCAAATTGTTTAGCGAACTTAGTTCCTTGCTCAAAAGAAGAGTTCACGGCAAAAACCAACTTGTAATTATCGCTATGAAGGCGTTTAGCGATAGCACTACCAATGGGGCTAGTGGCACCTGTTATCAGTGCAATTTTCTGTTCAGAATTAGAAGTCATAGTGTTTTAGTAGAATAGAGATAGAAAATTTAGTTACGGTTTATTTCAGTTTCCTATTAAGAGGGTAGTCAAATGACAGGCAAAGACGAGAATATTTTCACAGTTGAGTATGCGAATGGCAAGTTGATGCTCTTAGATCAGACCGCACTTCCAGCCACAGAGCGCTACATAGAGTGCGAAAATTGGCAGCGAGTTGCAAAAGCAATAAGTGATCTTGAAGTTAGGGGAGCGCCTGCAATAGGAGTCACCGCCGCATTTGGTCTAGTTCTCGCCGTAAAAGCATCTTTAGTAACGACACACAAAGAAATGTTGAACGAACTTGAAGCAGTCGCTGAATCGTTGATCGCGACACGACCCACGGCAGTAAATCTTGCATGGGCTGTTCAAGAAGTCATGGAGGTAGCTAGATCATCTCAGACAGCAGAGGAAATGCAGCAAAACGTCGAAAATACTGCTCAGCGGCTTCACGCCGAAGACCTCGCCATCTGCAAAGCCATAGGTGACGCCGGAGCCGAATTACTAGCAGGAGCAAAAAACGTCATCACTCATTGCAATGCTGGCGGGCTCGCAACTGTCGGTTACGGCACTGCTTTAGGTGTCATTCGTTCGGCGCACCGTGAGAATCCAGATCTTCATGTATGGGTAGATGAAACCCGTCCAGTCTTGCAAGGTGCTCGTCTGAGTTCTTATGAGCTTCATCGAGATGGAATTAATTGCACGGTGATTGTAGATGGAGCGGCGGCTTCTGTTCTAAGAGAAGGAGAGGTTGGTGCTGCTGTAGTGGGGGCTGACCGCGTGGCAGCTAATGGTGATGCGGCTAATAAAATTGGAACTTACGGTCTTGCAGTGTTAGCTCGACATCATAGGGTGCCTTTTTATGTGGCCGCACCATTATCCACTATCGATCAGGCCACACCGAATGGTTCCTCTATAGAGATAGAGCAACGGCCAAGTTTAGAGATATCGGAATATCGAGGAGAAACCATCACTCCCGCTGGAGTAGCAGTGCATAACCCGGCATTTGATGTGACACCAGCAGAACTTGTTGATGGAATAATTACAGAGATCGGGGTATTGCGCCCCCCTTACGCTCCGGCTATCAATGAAGCTTTAAATAGATAGTTTGACTAGCTATTTCCAGAGGTCATCAATTGGCCAATCTGTATACGAGTAAATTCGTCAGTTGGCGCTATGGCAACAAGTTTTCCTTGGTAGATCACACCAACTCGGTCAGAAAGACTCAAAATTTCATCTAACTCTGCTGAAACTAATAGAACAGCAACTCCTGCGTCTCGTTCGTTAACGAGTTGTTGGTGAATGAATTCAATACTGCCGACATCAATTCCGCGTGTTGGTTGGGCTGCGAGAAGAAGACTGGAGTCATGAGATAATTCTCGAGCAGCAATAACTTTTTGTTTATTACCGCCAGACAGTGTCCGTGCCGGATTATGAATAGATGCAGTTCGAACGTCAAATTTTTCCACTAGATGAGAGGCTTCTTCGTTGATGGCTTCAGTTTGCCTTATACCACGTGCAGCAAAGGGGGAATGAAAGTAGCGGTTAAGTACTAGATTGTCGGCTACAGAGTGCGGTCCTACTAGACCATGTTTCTCTCTATTTTCTGGAATGTGGGAGATGCCTTCTTCACTTATTTCTCGGGCGCTACACCCGCTCATCTCTTTTTCGCCCATCAAGATTGACCCTGACACGATTGGTCTTAGCCCAGTGATTGCCTCGACGAGTTCTCGTTGTCCATTGCCTTCCACTCCAGCAATTCCAAAGATTTCTCCCTCTTTTACATCTAACGAAAAATCCTTGAGCGCAGATTGATTTCTGTCATCAAGTACGTTGAGTTCTTTGATGGAAAGAACAGTATTTCCAGGAGTGGCTTGCGACTTAGCAATTCTTAGAACTACTGATCGCCCAACCATCATTTCAGCGAGACCTTCTTCGTTGGTTTCTTTTGGATCTGTTGCTCCTACTACTTCTCCACGACGCATAACAGTTACTTTGTCAGCGATTGCTAGAACTTCTCTGAGTTTGTGTGTAATAAAGATGATTGATACGCCTTCTGCTGTCAGGCTTCTAAGTACTTCAAGTAGATGGTCTGTTTCTTGTGGAGTGAGCACCGCTGTTGGTTCGTCAAGGATAAGAACGTCAGCTTGGCGGTACAGGGAACGAAGAATTTCAACACGTTGCTGATATCCAATTGGAAGGTCTTCAACGACTGCACGAGGATCAACTTCAAGCCCATAGCGTTTACCTAACTCTTCTACTTCTTGAGCGGCTTTTTCAAAATCCAGAACTCCACCTTTTTTTGTTGGTTCGTCCCCAAGAACAATATTTTCTGTAACAGTCAATACAGGAACGAGTTGAAAGTGCTGGTGAACCATTCCGATTTTGTGTTCAATAGCGTCATGTGGGCTATTCATTTCTACTTTTTTGCCAGCGACTCGAACTTCACCTTCGTCAGCTTTATAGAGACCAAATAAAATATTTACGAGTGTGCTTTTGCCAGCCCCATTTTCTCCAAGAAGCGCATGTATTTGGCCTTTCTCAACTTGGAGATTCACCGTGTCGTTTGCGACAAGAGGTCCGAAACTTTTGCAAATACCTACTGCTTCTAGCGCGAGCGGCGCCTGCTGGTTGTTCATTCGCGTGTGTAGGGCTGACCGATAGCAGCGGGTGGGCGAGCTCTTCCAACAAAACCGGCAAGAACGACAATGGTGACAATAAATGGAATCATGCCGATGAATTGGGGATGACCTGTCAGCCATCCTCTAAATTGAAACTGTGTTTGTATAGCGTTTGTGTAGCCGAAAAGTAAAGCAGCTCCCCAAGCGCCTACGGGATTCCAGCGTCCGAAAATCATTACTGCGAGAGCTACGAAACCTTTTCCGTTGGTCATTCCACGCTCAAAAGACCCAACTGCTTCAAGGCTGAGGTAGGCGCCAGCGAGACCTGCGATTCCGCCTCCAATTATTAAGTTAAGGTAACGCATCTTTGCGACGGAAACTCCGACAGTTTCTGCGGCACTTGGGTGCTCGCCGATAGCTCGCGTCCTTAAGCCCCAAGTTGTTTTAAATAGCGCGTACCAAATAACGGCTACGAGAAGAAGGGAAACGTAAGTTAGGGGTTGGTTTGAGAAGAAAATCTTTCCAACTACAGGTAGGTCTGCTAGTGGTCCGACACTAATTCTTGGGGTTTTGGAGTGGATCGTTTCTCCAGGGGTGTAAAGAAAACTTGTTAGCCCTAAAGCAAAGATGTTCAGAACAGTACCTGCGATGATTTGATCACCTTGGAGGCTTACCGTTAGGCCGCCAAGGGCAGCGCCCATAAGCATTCCGCATGCGAGACCTGCGGCTACCCCAAGATAGAGACTGCTCGTAGCGGCAGTCACGGTAAAACCAACAAATGCTGACATAAGCATTTGACCTTCAATGCCAATGTTGATAACTCCGGAACGTTCACAAATCATTCCACAAAGCGCTCCTAAAACCAGAGGGGTGGAGTGTCGTAGCGTGGCGGCGAGAATTGCAGTTGTTGGATCTTGTCGAAAATCTCCTGCAAAAATTGTGAAAGCAATAATTGCTAAGAAGACAAGTATCCACCAACGCAAGCGAATGATTCTTTCCAATAGAGAATTCATGATGAACCCCAGTTCGCACCAAAGGATATTTCTTCACCTTGTCTGCTCTTAAAGAACCATCGGACAATAATTGGAGTTGCGACAAAGAGAAGAATTAACGCTTCAATAACGTCTGTAATCTCTGGGGCTACTCCTGCTTTGAATTGCATTAATGAAGCAGAAGCATCCATGCTGGCGATCAGAACAGCGGACGGAATGACGGCTATTGGGTTGGTGCGAGCCAAAAGAGCAATGGTTATTCCATCGAAACCTAATCCGGCATTAAATCCTGGTTCGTAGCGTCCAAGAACACCAAGGGTTTCTATAGATCCACCAATACCGGCTAGGAATCCACTGATTGCCATGGTGAGGATAACGATGCGTTTTGTGGAGATTCCGGCGTAACTCGCTGCACTAGGGTTTAATCCAACTGATCGTACTTCAAAACCAAAAGTGGTTTTTTGAAGGAGATACCAGACACCTAATGCGAATGCGACAGCTATAAGAAACCCTAAAGGTATGTTTCCGAAGGTAGGTATTTCAGCGCTACCTTCGATCATAGGGGTGCGAACGAGAATGTCGCCGGGTTTGCGCCATACTTTTGTGCAAAGCCATTCAGCCGCATTCGCAGCCACAAAGTTGAGCATTATTGTTGTAATAACTTCATGGGCGCCACGAGTAGCTTTGAGTACTCCAGGGATAGCTCCCCAAGCAGCACCAGCGGCGGCTCCAAGTAGAAGAGCTAGTGGCATGTGGATGATCCATGGAAGTCCCGTGAATCCATAACCTGCAGCTCCAGCGATAAGAGCACCAAAGAGTAATTGTCCTTGGCCTCCAATATTAAATAGTCCGCCTTTGAAGGCGAAAGCGACAGCTAGTCCACCCATTATTAAAGGTGTCGCTTTTTCTAATGTGGTTCCAAATCTTTCCCAGCCAACGAAGGATCCTTCAAAAAGGGCAGAATAGGCTTCAAGAGGACTTGAACCGGAGAGTTGTATAAGAAGAGCTCCGGCGAGTAGCGCTAACACTACGGCAATTATGGGCACTAGGGCGGAGCGAAGAATTTTCATAAATTTCAAATTTTAGATTTTTATTTGGTTATGAAAAAACCGGGGAGGGGCGAAGCCCGCTCCCCGGTTTTCTCTAAATGAATTAGCTCTTATTCCATTCCGAATTCGTGGCCGGTTACCATCGAGCCGTCGTTAAGAGCGGCTGCTAGTTCTTCGATGGTGGCTTTGATTTCGTCAGAAATTTGTGAGTCAAAGTCATGATATGGAGCAAGTCCTACTGTTCCAAAGACGTTACCGGTTGGCATTTCGCCAGCGGCTGCCTGAACAATCAGATCAGATACTCCTTGAACCAAGTGCTTCTCAGCGCTTGTAATCAGACACGGTTGTGCTTCAGGTACTGAGTACCACTGATCCAAGTCAACTCCGATGCAGAAGACTCTGCTTCCTGCGTCAGCTTCGCTTGCAATCTCAATGAGACCACCGTTACCGGTGGCACCACCGGCTGAGAAGATTACGTCAGCTCCGTTGTCCATTGCTTGACGTGAAGTTGTTGCACCCCATTCTGGATCACCAAAGGCCACCTCGATAGCACCGGGGTGGTATGTCTTTAGGATCTCAATGTCTGGGTTGATGTGCTTTGCACCGAGGTCAAAACCTGAACCGAATGCCTGAACAGGCGGAACGAGGTTTGTACCAAGTACTTGGCCAACAATTCCAGATTCAGACATGCTTGCAGCAAGAGCGCCAGCAAGGAATCCTGCTCTATCTTCGTTGAAGATAAGGCCGGCTACGTTGTCCATGGCTTCGCCTTGGAAAGCGTCAACAGCAATGAACTGAATATCTGGATATTCAGCACTTGCAATTGCAGTTGCGTCACCCATTGCGAATCCAACGGTGACGATTACGTCACAACCTTCGCCCGCAAACAAGGCAATATTATCTGCATAGTCTTTTGAGTCTTGAGTTTCGATGTAACTCGCTGGGACTCCGAGGAGTTCAGCACCGTGTTGGGCGCCTTCCCATGCTGCCTGGTTGAATGATTTATCATCTACCAGACCTACGTCGGTAACAAGACCGATACAGAAGTCGTCAGGAAGAACAATGTCTCCTACGGCTGTTGAAGCTGCTGGAGCGTATTCGTATACAACGTTTTCTGTTGATGCGACATAGTCAGCGATGTCAGTGTTTTGGATTACAGTAATTTTCTGTGATCCGCAGTCACCGTAAGCGTCACATGACATGGTGCCGATCAAACCTGCGAAGTTTGAAACGCTGTTCAAGTGCTCACGAACTCCTGCACGGTCGATAACGAGATCGTCACCATCCATGTAAGAAGCATGTGCGATGGCGTCCATTAATAGAACAGCAGCATCGTAGGAGTGAGCCCAGAACGGAGCGGCTGGTACTTCACCATATTCCGCTTCGTAGTCAGCTAGTACATCAGCAGCAAGCTCACCAGTTGACTGGTTAGCGTTGTCGCCGTAACGGGTATCTGGACCCGAGAAGTACATATTTTCAGATTCAGCCAAAGCTAAATAATCTGAGTTCAAAAGACCATCAGCGGCCATCATGGTGATACCACCCATTCCTGCAACAGAACCAGCCTGTTGGATAATGAAGTCACCTTCAGGTTGGAAGATAGGGAAGAACAACATCTCTGGACCACTAGCAGCAATTTCGGTCAACACTGGAACCATGTCCGTGTCACCCTTGTTCACAGCTGTGAATACAGTGATTGTTCCGCCACCAGCTTCAAACGCATCGGCAAAAGCCTGCGCTAAACCTTCGGTGTATGGATCGCCATCATGGATTGCAGCAGCTGAAGTCACACCCAATACTTCGAGTGCGAAGTTCGCAGCAGCAGCTCCCTGATAAAGGTCGTTATGGGCGGTGCGGTAATAACCAGCATGATATGCATCCCCGGCAGTTCCTGCCAAGTCTGATGACAATGCTGGAGACGTGTTCGAACCTGAAATCATTACCATTCCGGCTTCTGAAATCAAAGGTGAAGCTGCAACAGCAGCTCCTGAACACGAGGTACCAATTACGCCGATCACTTGCTCGTCAGCAACGATGATCTGGGCCGCAGCCTGACCACCATCAGCAGAACAAAGATCGTCCAAACCGGCACCTAAATCCACATCAAACCCATGGATTTGGCCGTAGTCTGCTACAGCCATACGTATACCGTTCTCGTTAGGAACACCCAAAAACGCCACGTCGCCAGAAATGGCGTTTAGTGAACGAATCTGAATGGCATCCCCTGCAGAAACAGTGACTTCTCCTAGAGAACCATCGCCAAGATGATCCCCACCGCTAGCAGCAGCTGTAGTAGCTGGAGCAGCAGTATCAGAAGAACTACTCGAAGAGCTGTCACTGTCGCTACCACAAGCGCCCGCGAGTAACGCGAACCCAAGTACGACGGCAGATAAAACGCTTAATCGTTTACTCATGAATCCCTCTCAATGAACCCCAAAGGGCTCTTA
>JAQWOV010000007.1 GCA_029245675.1 Acidimicrobiales bacterium
CCAAGTTCACGTGAAACAATGATCGCGTGTGACATCAGCGCTCCAACATTTACGACTACAGCAGCGGCAGGAAGAAATAATGGGGTCCACGCAGGATCAGTAAACGGAGCTATCAGTACATCACCAGGTTCAAAATTCAAGGCATCTGCTGGGTCCATAACAATACGGGCACGACCTTTAGCATTTCCACTGCTGCCAGCATTTCCAGTCAAAACATCTCCTGATTGAGCAGGTTGAACAATGTCTAGAGAGTTCTGAATTTCTTCTAACTCTTCAAGGGTCAGAACCTCTTCTTGGGAACTAATGAAGAATGGGGGAGTGACTTCTGAGAAACGATCAAAGAGCTTGCCTCTCTCTTCAATAATGGAAATATAGGTATCTGGATTCTTGAGATACTCGGGCAGTTCAGAGTAAGGATCTAGTAGCGCCACACGAACAGGATCAGGATGCCCACCACGTTCAGCAGCTCGACGAACCAATTCACGATAAACCTGCTTAGCTGGAAGATTAACCCTTACCGCACGATCTCTAGTCGCCTCGCGAGCTTGAGTCCAAAAAGGAGCAGATTTAAGAGCTTTATCAAATTGGAGTCGCTCCTTAAGTCCAAGATGAGATCGGACTTTTTTCGCGGCCTCTAATCGCTTCGATTCATTGTCTTGCAATCGAACAGAAGGAGAGAGGTCATATTCAGCGACTCTCATACGATCAAGCGCCATTAGAGCCAACTCTGGAGAATTCTCCCAAGTCCGAGAAGAGATCTCCCAATCATTGGGCCCACGATGACCATGTTCGGTAACGAAATCCTCAAACAATCCAAAGAATTCTTTCGCTTCAGACCTACCTTCAAGACGTTTCAGTAGCCCTCCTACTCCAGCATCAAATTCCCTGTTCACTACAGGCATTTCTTTTACCTTTTTAGCTATTTGGTAAAGATCGTTTGAATATAGAGCTGAATGCACATCCCCTGAAGCCCCGACGAGATGAGTCACTAGCCCCGGTTCCCCGGCGGCGGCACTGGCATCAGCGAGAGTACCTGACACCACAGCGGCAAGAGCAGAAGAAAGCATGTGGTTCCTGAAAGCAGGAAAAAAAGCATCAGGGAACGAGTGAAGAAATTCAATTAATTCTTCATCTGAGGCATCTAGTGGTGGGCGTTGAATCTCATAGTGAGAAGCAATTTGAAAACTCTCTGCAACTACTTTCGGTAACTTTTTAGCGTTTAACGCATTAAGCACAACTTTTAAGATTTTCAAAGAGGATAAAAAACTTTTGTCACCTTTTCTAGGGACATATTTTGGAGGGTCGCCTTCTCCGAAGAAAGAGACGTCAATCGCTTCAGCAGAACTACCAGGAGCTCGAACTCCCATCATCCGTAAATAAGAAAGATTCAAATAGACGTACCCGCCGTAAAGTCCAATGATGACAGGTTCAGAAGAGGAGAAATCATCCGACTTTAAGAGACCGAGAACCCGGTAAGCCTCACGCCAAGCTTTCTCTCCAGGAAGTACCCCCAATTTATAACTCAAAGGTGTAACAACCTCGGGGTATACCTCACCAACATTTCCTCGGGTATTTATTGGCCATCTTGAGTCAATGTTTCCTTCGATGATCCACGGAGTTGGCATTTTCTAATCCTTTGTTAGTGCTCTTGCAACATACAACTGTTCATTTATTTCAGCAAGAAGGCAACAAATTTTTTTATTGCATCTTTCGTAATTAGCCGCGAGAATATATTTAGTTCACGATTGGGTGTACGTACTTGACGGAAACTCAAGTGTCGCCCGTAGGGAATCGTCAACTTAGGGATCGGATTACGGTCTCTGGATAGCGCCCGTCTCAAGATGGAGACGGGTGCCTTCGCGTTTGGAGACAAACTAGGTTGCCGATACATAATGAAACCCTGACATAAGCCAGGGTTTCAACTTTTTACTGAAATGTATTCAGATCAGACTTTGCGAACCTCGAGGGCTTCAGGGCCTTTACGTCCTTCACCGACTTCGAATTCTACTTCTTGTCCTTCGTCCAAACTTTTATAGCCTGAGCCATCAATATTTGAATAATGAACAAAGACGTCTTCGCCTTCTTCAGCGGAAATAAATCCGTATCCTTTTTCAGCATTAAAAAACTTCACTGTGCCACGTGGCATGGTATTCACTCTCTTTATTTTATTAACCGAGCCGTGGTTGGCACGATTAGAAGAGTCTACGCGAGAAGCAACCAATAACCGTTCATTTTCCAATGTGGAATTATTTTGAAGGTGTGCACGCCGCGCTTTTCTATTAGGTCCATTGGGTCCTACTGCAGCAAGGTGACGTTCCTTCGCACGGGATTTTTTCTTTGTTTGTTTTTTCTTATAGTCAATTTTTTCAACATCACGAACTTGATGACCTTTTTTTGATTTAGTGCGAGACTTATCAGAGGCCTTCTTGTTTCTTTGAGGTTCAGAACTTCTTCTTTGAGGTTCAGAGCTTCTATGGTCGGTTATTGCTTGCCCGGCAGGGGGAAGGTGATCGCTCAAAGAGATTGGATCAGGAGTAGTTACTTCTTCATCAAGGTCAATTCTTCTTTGCATTTTCTGTGCATCTTTTACTTGATTGGGCAACAGTAAAGAGATCACAACACCGTTTTTTCCCGCTCTCGCTGTTCGTCCGGATCGATGAATGTAGGCCTTATGGTCCTCAGGCGGATCAAAGTGAAGCACTGAAGCGACATTGTCAACATGTATTCCTCGGGCAGCAACATCTGTTGCGATTAAAGCTTGTACTTTGCCTTTAGTGAAGTCGCTTAGTGAACGGGATCTTTGGTTCTGGCTGCGGCCGCCATGAATGCAAGCTGTTTTGATTCCCTCTTTGGTCATTTGTTTAGCGAGACGATCAGCACCGTGTCGAGTTCTGCAGAAGACGATGGATGGCCATGCAGAATTGAGAGTTTCAACTGCTATGTCAATACGGTTGGTTTTATCTACCTTCCAAAATACGTGATGCGCGGCTGTTATGTCAGGAGTCTCATCGCCGACTGTATGAGTAATTGGGTTATTTAAATGCTCTTTAATGAGTCGCGCAACATCTCCGTCCAAAGTGGCAGAAAAGAGAACAGTCTGTCTGTCTTTATTGGTTTGGTTCAGCAGGCGATTAACAGAGGGCATAAAGCCCATGTCGGCCATTCGATCGGCTTCGTCAAGCACGACCTGTTTCACGGAAGACAGGTTTACGGCTTTTTGCTGTATTAGGTCTTCAAGCCTTCCTGGGCAAGCCACGAGTATGTCAACACCCTTTCTTAAGGCATTTAGTTGAGGTCCGTATCCGACACCTCCGTAAACAACTCCGACACGTACATTCCCGGAAAGAGATCGCAACTCTGAATAAATTTGTTCAGCAAGTTCACGAGTTGGAGATAAAACCAGTGCATGAGGATGCTTAGGTTGTGATCGCTTTGTAGAAACAACGAGTGGAATACCGAATGCGAGAGTTTTCCCTGATCCAGTAGGAGCACGGCCACAAACGTCTTTTCCAGCAAGTAAGTCGCTCATTGTGGCTGATTGAATTTCAAAAGGTTTATGAATACCTTTTTGTTTTAAGTCGTTACAAATAGACGCGGGGACGCCTATTTCTAAGAAGGTTGAAGTCATGGTTTTTCCTTTGCCCGCGCTAAGCGGTTGGTATAGGTTCGGTGTTCTCAAAAACTGAGATTAGATAACTAGGTGGTTCACTTGACTAAGAACTAACACCTGTCTGCGAACCTTCCAGCAAAAGATCTGCTGGAACCCTTTCAGGATATCAGAAAGAACTTGAATTGAGACTTAGGTAGCTGAACTTATCTGTCTAGCAACCGTCTTAACTTCTCATTTAGAGGTTTCTCTAGAAACTTGTAACTCAATCCGGCGACAAGAGAAGAACCAATGAAACTAAAAGCAAGGAGAGAGAAAAAATTACCGGACAGCTCTGGCCAGTTAAACCACTGATGAGCCCAAGTCAGGAATCCTTGATGCCACAAGTAGATGCCGTAGGAAATGGTTCCAAGGTAAGCCATGGCTTTAGAGGAAAGGAATCGCAAACTAAAATTACGAGACTCGCTGCTGAAAATCAGAGGAACAAGTAGACAGGTTCCAATGATCCAGTAGAGAACCTGCCGTATGGTCTCTCTCTCGAAATGCTTATGCCAGAGCCCCACCTCCCATTGGTTTCGGAGCCCAAGCTGTGTTGAAACGAACCAAAATAAGATGATCGCTGACAACCACCACCACCAAGCACAACGAACAAAAGGTTTAATGAAGTCTGCAACTCGCTTTTCCTTCTCAACCCAAACAGAAATCACCGCTAAAGCCATTCCGATACTGAACGTATCTAGATAAGAGGGGGTCCATAAATTAGCAGTGGCACCCCACCAAGAGAGATCTGGTATTGCGAGACTTGCCATAATTGCTCGGAATATAAAACTTGAGATACTTAATCCAGCGCACATGAAAAGCAGATAAGAAGCCTGTTGGTTAATTGATTTCCCTCTAGTCAACTGGCGCCCGAACGCAGCCAGAAGTGGGAGCATGAGATAGAACCCAAGTTCAGTGGCAAGACTCCAAGATTGGCTTATTCCAGAAAGCGCACGAGTCGGATGATAAATCTGAGTAAGAGAGAAAGCCAAAGTCATCCCATTAGCGCCGAAAACTTCAACGGCTCCTGACCACAGGATCACAATTAAAGCGAGCCAGTATGCCGGATAGATACGAACTAAGCGTTTGAGCCAAAAAGATTTTGTGCCGTCAGCGGTTTTTTCATCAAATTGCTTCTCCACGTAAGGGCGATACAGGAGGAAGCCTGAAAGGACGAAAAAAATAGAAACTCCAATATCCATACGGCTAAAGAATTGACCGAGAAAGTCGTTTCTGAAAGTCAAGCCACTGGAAAATCCTGCATGATGCACAACTATTAGAGTTGCAGCTAATGCACGTAACCCGTCTAGTCCGTCAAACCATCTCGTTGAAGTAGTTGAGGTATTCATTTTCTACTGAAACGTAATAGGAAGTTTTTACTTGATTGAGTGAGCGGGCTTTCAATTAGATGGTGGCTAAGAGAAGCTGCAGCGATAGAACCAACCACGCTGACGCTAAGCCAACCCCAAAAGTTACCTATTGCTGGCTGTTCAAGAGTCCATCGTTGCCAACCCCAAATGTTTATAGCGAGATACAGGAAAGCCATGTGCCAGAGGTAGATCCCATAAGAAATTTTCCCAAGATAGGCCATTGGTTTCCAAGAAAGAAAGCGGAGGACAAACCCTGACCGAGGTACCCCAAAAATGATTGGGATTACAAGACAGATGCCTATTAAGCCATAGATGCTCTGACGCACAACTTCCATTTCAAAGGAAACGCGAGAAGTTCCTCTCGCTAAGTCAAGTTGAGTACACATGAACCAAAACAACAAAAGTGCGGCAGTCCACCAAATCCAAGGCTTTTTTGTTAGTTGTGATGCTTTCTCTTTTAATTGGGGATGGAAGTCAATCCACGCAGAAAATACTGCAAGTAGCATTCCGGCAGCAAAAGTATCCATATAAGAAGGGGTCCAGGGCACAGAGGCGCCTCCCCAAGTAGCGAATTCCCAATTAGAAACCTTGAACATAACTATTCGGAACACAAGACTTCCCACGGCCAAAGCGCAACACCAAAGAAGAAGTCGAGTGGCCTGTTGATGTAAAGATTTTCCTTTACCGAGGCGGCGCCCGATCATAGCGAGAAAAGGAAGAATGAAATAAAACCCAAGTTCAGTTACCAGACTCCACGACTGAGTAATTCCAGAGAAAATTCGACTCATATCACGGCTGTAAATATGCACGAGACCGAAGGATAGAAAATGTCCAGTGGTGTCTCTGACTGGTTCACAAAGGTCAAAGATTAAAGCAATAGTTAGTGCGATCCAGTAAGCAGGGTAAATGCGAACAATACGTCTAAACCAGAAAGGCCCAGAGGAGGAAACAGTTTTTCCAGTGAATTGGGCATGAACGAATGGGCGAAATAGCAAGAAACCCGAGAGAACGAAAAAGATGCATACACCTATATCTAAACGAGCAAAGTAAGGGCCCATCCAGTTATCACGAAAAGTCAATCCACTAAATTCAGCTGAGTGGTCTACAACAATCAATAAAGCGGCAAAAGCACGTAAACCATCTAACCCTTCAAACCATGTACGAGGTTTAAGAATCGTAGATTCTGAAGATAGTTGAGGTTCATTCATATCAATGAGGCCTTACAAATAAAAATAGTCGCTAAGAAACAATATCAACTCTGCTCAGCCAGAAGGGAAAGCCTGACAAGCGGTCAGCGAATTACTTTCTGAAATATTTGTATATCGGTCCTGTTTCCTTTAGTTTTTCTCTAATGGTTGGGATTTCTTTAGAAACACAAGAGGCGTTACATAGATGCATAGCGTCGCCCGAGAGAGCACATACTCTTCCTGCTGCTTGTTATGTCGACTCCGAGATATTCGAAATAGAGCAAAACCTTCTTTTCCGATCCGGATGGGTTGGATTAGGGCGATCAGACCGTTGGCCAAACAAAGGAGACTATTCCGCATTAGAAATCGGCGGAGTTCCCATCGTCATCACCCGAGACGAAAATGGCAAACTCCGCGCTTACGCCAATACCTGCCGCCATCGATCTTCTCAAATAATGACTGGCGAAGGAACATGTTCGCGTTTCCGATGCCCCTTTCACTTCTGGACATACGCATTAGATGGGAGACTAGTTGGAGCCCCAAGCATGCAGAAGACACCAGACTTCAATCAAGAAGACTTCGGACTCAAAGAATTTGCTTTACAGGAAAGCCATGGGTTTGTCTTATTAAGTTTGGAGGAAACCCCAACCCCATTTGATTCATGGTTAGGGGACTTCACAGAAATCCATGAACCGTGGCCAGCAGAAGAATTGGTGACAACACGCCGAAGAGAATTCACTATCAACTGCAACTGGAAAGCATTTGCAGAAGTATTCAATGAGTACTACCACCTTCCTTATGTCCATCCAGTAAGTATTGGTACGACTTACAACGAACCCGATGAAGCAGAAGAAGTAAAAGGAGCTTTCGCCACACACTTCGGAACTACTGAAGGCACTGGTGGTCTTTTAGATGATGAACAAGGATTAGGTAAAGAACTTCCGATTATGGGGAATCTCACCGGACGGTTACGTGCAGGGGTCCGTTATTCATGGATGTTCCCAAACATTGTGACAGCCTTTGGATCTGACGCCATGTGGATGTACGAGATATATCCAGAGACTCCAGACCGAAGCAATTGTGCGATGACAGTTTGTTTCCCACAAAGCACTATTGAAGACAAAGATTTTGCTAGAAAATCTGAAATTTATTACGAAAGATTTGAAGCAGCCTTAGAAGAAGACATACCCATGCTCGAACAACAACATGCCGGCATGAAGTCACCCTTCGCTCAACAAGGAAGATATTCCTACTTAGAGCCCAACGTTGCAAGGTTCGCTTCTTGGTACGCCGAATCACTCCTCGCTAACTAGGTAGACGTCCATGACTGTCCGTATTGAAAAGTCGGGGAGCGTATGGACGATTATTCATTCGCGACCAGAAAGTCGTAACGCTATGGATTTTGAGAGCGCCAAAGCGCTCTACGAAGCTTTTTTAGAATTTGAAGACGACGACAAAGCTGCAGTCGCAGTTTTTTGGGGTGAAGGAGGCGCTTTTTGCGCGGGGTGGGATCTAAAACACGCTGCAGTTCTTGAAGAATTAGAACCCTTGTCGGACTTGACTATTTCTCAAGATGATGACGGCAAAGGCAATGGCAGCGATATACCGATGGGAGCGATGGGGCCAAGTCGTCTCGAACTGGACAAACCGGTCATAGCAGCTATAGCAGGGCCCGCTGTTGCTGGAGGGATGGAGTTGGCGATGTGGGCTGATTTTCGAGTTATGGAAGAGACTGCATATCAAGGGGTGTTTTGTCGACGTTGGGGCATCCCATTCATCGATGGCGGAACAGTCCGGTTGCCGCGACTCGTTGGCGAAGGGCGCGCTCTTGAACTCATTCTTACTGGTCGGCAAGTGGCAGCAGAAGAATGTGAACGCATTGGCCTGTGTGAATATGTTGTCCCCGAAGGTGAAGCACGAACAAAAGCTGAAGAACTAGCGCATCAAATCGCAGCGTTCCCTCAAATATGTGTTCGAGCAGATCGAAGATCTACCCGTGCACAGTACGGTCTCACTGTCCGAGAAGCATTAATACAAGAGTGGCATAACAGTCGTGCAGTGCTTGAAGCTGAAGGAATAGCTGGCGCTAAGCGCTTTAGTTCTGGCGAAGGACGACATGGCGACGGAACCTATTGATCTAAAAATTACACCTGTCAGTTAGTCATCTCTCCAGTTGAAGAAATCAATCATCCCAAACTTGGCGCCGGTTTGCTTTACGTTCACTCTGCTTACGTTTATTTTTTAATCTCCGTTCAACAGAACTTCTTTTAGGTTTAGTTGGTCGACGAGGTGTCTCTTTAATCAAAGCTTCCTGTAACTGGGACTCAATACGTTTTAAAGCTAATTCTCTGTTTCTGAACTGAGAGCGATGCTGATCCACAGTGGCTCTCATTATTGAACCCAGTTTGGCAACTAAAACTTTCCGAACGTCTTCTTCGATGCCCTGTGCAGAAGCAAGATCTAGAGTGGCTTCAACCCGAGTATTAGAGCGGTTCGCATGCTGGCCGCCCGGGCCACCTGATGGCCCAAAATTCCAAGAAATCTCGGAGACCGGAATCCGACATTTAGGTCCACCCGAGAGAATTTGATCACTTTCGGCCATGACCTACCGTAGAACACCCGATAAGGTCCGTGAACGATGGGTATAAAAATAAGAATCCAAACACTTATAGGAAGTTGGTTCAGGCGACTCTCTGTTGCTTTGAATCGAATATCTATTATCGGCCCAACAAGCAGGGAGGGTCGCCGCTTTGGGCGTTTTGGAATGGGTTCAGCGATCGGCTGGCCAACCGGCGCAGGGTTCGGAGAAGAGTGGATATGGATCGGAGAGGACACCATGATTTCCTCCTACGTCACACTCTCTGCAGGCATGGGTCCCGATCAGGAAATGCTCACCAATCCTGTAGTGAAAATAGGGGACAGATGTCTTATAGGTCGCGGGTCGTCAATCATCGGACATTGGTCCATAGAAATAGGTGACGACGTGTTCACTGGAATGAATGTCTATATAACTGACCAAAATCATGGATATGAGAATTTAGAAGAACCTATAGGAACGCAAACACCACATGAAGAAGCAGTCTCTATCGGTGAAGGAAGCTGGATCGGATCAGGAGCAGTCATCCTTCCTGGAGTAACAATAGGGAAACATGTTGTCGTCGGAGCTAACTCAGTCGTAACAGGCAACGTCCCTGATAACTCTGTTGTTGTGGGAGCACCAGCACGTGTTATACGACAACATGATGGAAGTAGTTGGCAACGTAAGCATCGTTTCTCCTCCTAATATTGAATAATGGCTACAAATCAACCTTCAGATCGAGTTTTAGCAGCACAGTCCGTAGGAGCAGATCTCGGTGACGGCTTTTACGTTTTGCCTGGAATGGGTAATGCTCTTGTCGCAGAAACAGATGCCGGACTTGTCCTCGTTGATGCCGGATCACAGTTCACTACCCCAGGAATGATTGAACATCTCCGCAATGCCACAGAATCTCCATTACATGCCATTTGTTACAGCCATGGCCATATGGGATATAACAGCGAAGTTGATATGTGGCTTAATCACTGTGAAGAACGTGGGGAGAACCCTCCGCGTCTTGTCGCTCACGAAAATATTTTACGTAGATACAGCAGATACAAAGAAACGCTGACTCATCAAGCTCGTATGGCTTCAATTCAGTTCCCGGGAAGGAAAGGCGTTTCCTATGAGATGGTGTTGCCTTCTTTCCGTATGACTGAACCGACAGAGACCTTCGCAGATTCGATGGTACTTACTGAAGGTTCGCGAACAATTGAACTGTTATGGGTGCCCTCTGAAACAGATGACGCTATTGCTCTTTGGTTCCCTGATGATGGCATCGTTTACGGAGGGGCGTGCACGCCTGGTGACGCGATCCCGAATATTGGAACTCCGCTTAGAACTCAAAGATTCACTATTCGATGGGCTGACTCTTTAGACCGTCTCGCTGCTCTCGAAGCAGAAGTTCTAGTCACCGAATTCGGGCCGATCATAAACGGATCAAAAGAAGTACGTCGCCGTTTAGAAAAAACTGCCGAATCTCTTCGATGGTTACGCGACGAAGTCGTTGACCGCCTCAACAAAGGAATGAGTGAACGAGAAGTACTCGCCGATATGACCTATCCGGAAGAACTCTTTAATCAGCCATGGATGACACCGAATTATGGATGTCCTGAATACATTGTTCGCGATCTTTATAGAGAAGAGAATGGTTGGTGGGATCGCAATCCAACTAATTTGCACCCTTCGGCTCCACAAGATGCTGCTCAAGCGGTTTTAAGCGCTATTGCTGAACCAGCACAAGTTTTGTCTCGGGCGAAAGAAATCGCTGAACAAGGAGATGTGCAACTTGCACTTCATGTCATTGATTTGCTTGCTTTGTCAGACTCAGACCTCCCAGAAGTGGTTGAAGCTAAAGCTTTCAAAGCAGAACTTTGTTTACTTCGCGCAAAAGAAATAGACCCATATGTTTCAAAAGCCTGCTACCGGTCCTCGGCGCGACATTTAGACAACGGAATAAATTCCTGGCAAGACGCGCCCTAGAGGTCAGGATTTCACAATTTCTCTGCTACAACAGAAAGATGGCAGAGAAATATGAACACCCCTATCCATCACCAGAACTCGAATCGCAACACCCTTTCGTCACTTACGAGCATGTGCGTCTAACGGAAGAGGAAATGGCAAACCGAGGCGCAGACTTCTATGCAGAACTGGAGAGCAGAAGAAGCGTGCGCATGTTTAGTTCCGACCCAGTACCACAGCAACTCATAGAACTTGCAGTCAAAACAGCATCCACCGCGCCATCAGGAGCCCACAAACAACCTTGGACTTTTGTCGCCACCCAAAACCCTGAAATCAAAAGAGCAATACGTGAAGCAGCGGAGAAAGAAGAAGAAATCAACTATCTTGAGAATCGGATGAACGAAGAGTGGCAAAAAGCGCTCGCTCCGTTAGGCACCGACCATCACAAAGAGTTCCTTGAAATAGCTCCATGGATCGTTGTTCTCTTTGAACAACGATACGAAAGCCATTCGGATGAAACTATTTCAAAAAATTATTACGTCAAAGAAAGCGTCGGCATTGCTGCAGGATTTTTTATCACAGCCCTGCATCGCATGGGTTTAGCGACCCTCACGCACACACCAACCCCTATGAAATTCTTAAACGAAATTTTTGAACGGCCAAAAAGTGAACGTCCGTTTGTTTTGTTTCCGGTCGGGTATCCGCTCAAAGGAGTGAAAGTACCCGACCTGAAACGTAAAGACTTAGATGAAATTTTTAACTGCAATATCTAGTGAGAGTTATTTTCTTGTTAGACCGTCGTAGTAAACATTTTGCGATGTCATTTCAAGATCAGGATGGGCTTCAGCGATAGCTTCAGCGGTTGCCTACTGTAAGGACCATGCGAAGGGCAACACGTATGGACAGCATTGAACGCTCCCAAAGACCGCAGCAGTACAACACTAACGAGAAGGTAATACGTCGGACATCAAAGTTGTAGATCTAAGGGTTGTTATTAAAGGGTAGTGATCTTCTACCTCTTTGCCTAGACGTTCAGTTGGTTGCTATTGTTTGATTTATGAAACAAGACACTCATAGTCTGGACGAACTATTACAGGCTCCTAAAACTTGTTATCTTATTCCGCGGTATCAACGACAGTACTCGTGGAATATAGATGTAGCTCACGGCTTACTGAAAGATCTCATAGAAATTTATAACCATTCAGTAGATAAGCATTGGGTGGGGATTGTTTTATGGCAACGGCTGAAGGATAAAGAAATTGATCAGCTTGCTTGCCCTGTGGGAAAAACACAAAATGCTCATCATTGTAGAAACGTGATAGATGGCCAGCAGCGCATTACCACGTTTTATTTATTCTTCGAGGCACTGGCACAAATGGCTATTAAGAATGGCCAAGATTGGCCCTATGAGGGAGAATATGCGCTAACAGAAATTCATTTACAAGAAGCGAATGTGCCAGATCTAGAAAAAATAAAGAACCTTGGGGTTTTATATCGAGAATTGCGTGATGATCCTGAGAATGATCGGAAAAAAAGAGAAGTTCATAACGCAGAAAGAGAAGTTTGGGCTGCAGGTGTAGGTAAATCTGCGAGTTCAATTCATAAGATTTTTAACTATTTTACTTGGCTTCTTTGGTTGGGAGAAGAAGCTCTAGAGCGATCTGAACCGTTAGTTGAAAGTTATTTTTCTTTGAAGCTCAATAAGACGGAATCTCGTGAAGATCACTGGCTAAGAATAACTAATAAACTAAAGCTAGATTTCACTCCTCAGAGGTTGACTGAAATTAGTGATCTTGCTAGTTGTTGTTTTGAAAATTTTCAAATAACAACTTTGAGGGTCGAAGATGAAGATCCAATAGTCATATTTGAAGCATTAAATGGTCAGCGAGTTGAGCTTTCTTCATTTGACCACATACGCAATTTCTCCTATGCGTTTCTTAAAGCTACAAGTGGAGGAAGAGCCGATGAAATTTGGGAGAATTTTTGGTTGAAGGCAGAAAAGTCAATTGTCTCTGCAAAGGAATTTACTGGCGACGAAGCTTCTGCCAGAAATTCTTTTCTTTATGAATTCTTAATCTCTAAGAACATGTATCAAAAAGTAAAATTTTCACAAAGTAAAACTGCAAAAGCCTTCAAAAAATATCTGGATGATGAGGTGGGCGGTCAAAGGCTTGTGGATTGGTTTAGAAGAGATTTACAAGATGCCGTGGATAGGTTCTTATTCGCTTTTGATGGGCAAGGTGAGTTTAGACAGTCAGGCCAAATCGTAGAGATTAGTGTGGCTAGCAGGAGAGCGATTCGTCGAATCAGGGCCGCAGCTAGTGGCCCCGCTCATCCATTAGTAATGCAGATCCTCGAAAGAGCTGGGCTAACTAAAGAAAATCCGCAATCATTCACAACAGAGGAAGTAGAAAAGGTCTTGATTGCATTAGAAGGGTGGATGTTTAGGGTGCATTTGAATTCTGAGAGTCATACGAATCTACGTGCTTGGGTGATGAAAGAAGCAGGGAGTTTGTATTCCTCCTGTATAAATGATGATTCTTCAGAGCAACGAGGTGCTGAACTGATGTATGAGGAAATTAGAGCACAAGGTCCACGATGGGAGGGTCAGGGAAAAATTGAAGAAAATGCAGTGAATTCCTGGAGAAACGTCAATCCTAAAAAACCAGAAGGCCTTTATACATCTATGAAACCAAGGCCAGTGTTGGCGTTACTCGATGTGCTTGAAGAGATTCTTTCGAATCCGAGCTCTACTTGCTTCCTAGAGAAACGAGAAGATGGCTACGAGGTTGATCATATTTTTCCTCAAAAAGGTGGCAACAAAGATTGGAAAATAGATTTGAAGAGATGGAAGGTCAACGAAATTGCTTTACAACAATCTGTTCATTATTTAGGGAATCTTTCGCCGATCAGAGCTAGCAGCAATAACGCTCTCAAGGATAAGAGATTAAGCAAAAAAGTAGAAGTAGTTAGCGAGAAAGAAGTTGCTCTTAAATTACATGATTCTTGGAAAGATGAAACTGTGTGGGGTCAGAAAAAAATCGAAACTCGTACACAAGTTTTAATTGATCTACTTAAGACAAGATGGCCTACTGAATAGAGAAAACACTTAGAGGGTTGGAACTAAAAGTGAAACCAAAAAGAATTGAACTCAAACGCTTCCATTTTCCCCCTATCAAATAAGTCTGAAAACAAAAGGGAAAAGAAGAATTATGGTCGGGATGAGAGGATTTGAACCTCCTAACTCTACTTCAACTAGTTGATGCGCCTATCAGCGTTTCAACCCTGGGAGAGCTAACCCTTGTAAGTGTGACAGCTAGCAGATAGTTGAACTATGCTGTGTTTGTTACACAAGTAACTAAAGGGAGCACATGGTCCTTTTAGTCGGAACCGCTTCAGCGGTTGCATCCCACCATTCGCTTTGAAGAAGAGCATCACACCAGGCCCCGTAAGCTTCCATTGAGTCAAAATCCAAGGTGTAGAAAGCGACAGTGGAGAAAGACCCCGTGACGCCTCTCATTAAACGAGGATTTTTCGCGCCAAGTGATTCATGAAACGGTGCGGACTGTTTTGAAGCAGCCTCAAGTAGTTCAATGGCGGCAGGAGTGCCAGTCCAAGTAGTTACTTGTGTAATAGACATTTTGTTCCTTTCTGAAATTTCTTAAGACATTAAGTCTTGGCCGAAAGACTGTGAAACTATTTTTGCTGAAGGATTTTCAGAAGCGGCAGCCATGAAAGTAACCCATTCCGGATCGGCTGGGATGCTGTCCATAAATTTTCCGAAAGTTTCTCCGTCAGGAAAAATCATGGCATAAGTCATCACTGGTAGTGGGCCAGCGAAACTTTGAACGAGACGGATTTCTTCTACGCCATGTCGACGCTGGATCTCTGCTGCTTGATGACAGTTGACTATGAACTCTGCTGCTTTACCTGGCTGAACATCCCAAGCGGTTGTATGAACGACTTTCATGTTTCTCTCCTTTGTGCTTGGTTTGACTTTAATCTTGAGAAGAGAGAAAGCGCAATATGTAGATGGTTTCTAGTTACTGGCTTTCTTGAAGCCAAAAATATTCGTCGCTGGTAAGCGCTATTTCGCTTGCCTCTACATTTTTTACTGCTTCGAGGTGAGTTCGGGCCGCGCACGTAGCGAAAGTAGGAAATGGTGCCGCAAGAATATAGGCCACAGAAATCTGTTCAAGGTCGCACCCTTTTTCCGCGGCGAGACTTATAGCTCGGTCCCGTCGATTCATATTCTCAGTCGAGCCGTAACAACGAACTGTTTCAGAAAAAGTTGATAGATTCGGATCATAAGAAGAAGTTAAAAATCCGCTAGCTAAAGATGACCAAGCCAGCACAGGCAATTGGGTTTGTGTAAACCAGTCTCGCTCATCTGAATGGTTATCACCGGTAATTGTTGTTACACCAGGCCAAGGAGCATCAATCTGGTCAACAAGAGAGAAATGAGGACTAGTAGCAGAAGGGGGAGTCCGGTCGTTTTCTTGAGCGTAATTCATTGCTTCCTCTAGTCGGGTAAAAGACCAGTTAGAGACACCCCAAGCACAAATGGTTCCTTTTGTGACTTCAAGAGAAACAGCATCAACAAGTTCAGGAACAGGAACGCTCTCATCGTCCCGATGGAAAAGCCAAAGATCAATCTGATCAACAGCCATGCGGTCACAAGAAACAGATACGTCTTTAGAAACATTCTCAGGTTGAGCTCGCGAAGCAGACCAATCCGGAGGACCAGGATGGCAGCCTTTGCCAATAATTGTGATTTCTTCACGAACTCCTCGGGAGGCCACCCACTGCCCGAGCCTTTCATCACATGAACCGTTCTCGTCTGCATAAGTGAGGCCACTGTCAAAAGCGTTGATGCTGGTGGAAAAAACGTCATCAAGCAGACGATGGGGTTCTTCAACCAGAGTTTGACCAAAGAGCGGAGTGGCTCCTTGAATCACAGAAGGTACGGGAAGAGGAACACCGTTAATCATTCTTTTATCCATTTTAAAACTCCTTATCTGCAGGGTAAGTAACACCGATTTCGGAACGAATTTCATCCATCAAACTTGACATCGAAAGAGACCAACTCCAAGGCACAACAGCACTTTCAGTCATCCCAGATTCCAAACATCTCTGAACTTCTCTGATTTGGTACTCGAACCCGTTGACATCATGAGGAATAGAGACCTTTTCTGACGAGTCATTAGCAGTAAGAACTACTTTTTCGGCTTGCCAAAAAAACGGTATTTCAATTGTTCCCTCGGTGCCGATCACACGACCTGAAAATCCGATAGCAGCATTTATTGCTGACCCAAGACGAGCAAGACCTCCATTGGGGTATTTAGCGACTACACCGAGATGCTTGTCTATTCCTTCAAGGGAAAGTTCAGCTTTGGCGGAAAACTCGTCAGGCCGAGAACCATAAATAAGATCCGCCAAAGCCAATGTGTAAATACCGACGTCAAGGAGACTTCCGCCTGCGAGATCAGGGTTCCATAACCGACTTTCTGGAACATAGGGAGCGTTGAAACCAAATGATGCTTCAACAAGAACAACTTCCCCGATTTTTCCCTCATTTATCCATGACAAAACTTTCTCATAAACCGGTAAATGTCGTGTCCACATTGCTTCCATCAAAAAAGTTTGCGTGCTTTTTGCGGCTTGAATCATTTTGGAAACCTCGGACTCATTTACCGCAAGAGGCTTTTCACACAACACAGGAACTGAAGCTTCCAATAAGGGAACAGTGGAAGAACAATGCCCGCTGTGGGGGACAGCAATATAAGCAGCATCAACCGCTCCTGCTAATGCCAGAAGGTCAGTTGAACCTTCAGGCACATCATGAGAGCTGCAAAAATCTTCTACACGGCCAGAATCTCTACCCACAATCATTTCAATAGAGTGCCCAATCCCGCGAGCAGCTTCCATAAAAGTTTTAGAAATCGATCCATGACCTACTATTCCCCAGCGCATCCACTCAGCGTTACCTAAGAGAAAGAAAATGTCTATTTGGGGACAGGCTCTTAAAAAAGTAAAGTAACTGTTCAGACGGAAAGAAGAAAAATGAAGGTAGCAATCGGATACGGCGGGCCGGCATCAGGATCAAAACGCGATTGGGATACTCAAGTCGAGTTTCTTCTCGAAGCAGAACAGATGGGCGTGGACATTATCTGGAGCGCAGAAGCCTGGGGCATGGACGGAGTAACAACCTTGGCTTATCTTGCCGCAGTAACAAAAAAAGTGAAGCTGGGAACAGGAATTCTACAAATCTCCGCTCGGACTCCCGTAATGACTGCCATGACCGCTTTGTCCCTTGCATCTATCAGCGATGACCGTTTTATTCTTGGTTTAGGAGTTAGCGGACCGCAAGTAGTTGAAGGCCTTCACGGAGTTCCCTTCTCAAAACCGCTATCTCGATTAAAAGAAAC
>JAQWOV010000022.1 GCA_029245675.1 Acidimicrobiales bacterium
AAGCAATGCAGAAGCAGAGGAAGCTCAAGAAATAGAGGCCGAAGAGATTGTAGAAGTGGAATCTGATGAAGACTTCGTGGACGCAGACGCAGACGCAGACGCAGACGCAGACGCAGACGCAGACGATGACGATGACGATGACGAAAATTACAATCGGAGTGATGATTATGTTGATGACGACGATGATGTCCAAGAGGTAAAGGAGGCTTCTTTTGAAGAGGCTTTTGCCGCTGAACTCGAGAGTGTTCATGGAGACTTAGGACCGGAATCAAATCGTAATCGAGGACGTAAACGTAAAGGGCGTTAAATAGGGCGCTTCCTTAACTGAAAATTTCGTCAAAAAGAGCAGATTGAGAGTCAGAAATTCCAGTACCTGACCCTCGATAATGTTGCCAGTTCCCACCAAAGTAAGCGACAGCTCCGTCAGCGGCTCTTTCACTATCACCGAATTCGTTTTTTATACGGTCACGCATATCGGAACTTAGCGTTGTGTATTCAACAGCATGGAATGCTTCGTGGAGCATTATGTCGTTTAGGTGACCAGAATTAATTCCGCGATTTGAAATCCAAATTGATCGACCCCATGGCATGTCGCAACATTGACCATCAGATCCCCAGCCACGACTGTCCATAACTCCGTAAGGGCATCGATCCGAAAAAGGGTGACAGCCGTTAACTAAAATAAAATTTGATGGAATTCTGTTTCGTAAAGCTAGAGGTAGAGCGTCAAAAGCATTTTGAATAATTGTCTCGTTCCCTCCTTCGTACCCAGGCCAACATGAACGAAGTTCAGGTGTCTCTTCAAAGCAGTCTCCACTTTTCGGAGAGTTGTTAATAGACGAAGACACATTCATCAACTGAGCTCCATTTGGGACGTTATCTACTGCCAATTTTCTAATTTCAAGTTCAGATAAATGAGCGGCGCGAGTCTCCTCTCCGTACACGCCGTCAACAACTAAACCTAAAACAGATTGAAGTTCTTCAACTGCTGTTGAAGGCCCCCAAAGGTAGGACCCTAAGAGAATATTTACTTCTTGCGCTAATATGACACGCTCCTTAAAAGCCTCGACACGCTCAAGATGGCTTGCTCTAACTTCTTCGATGTTTAAAGTGAAGGTTTTTCCCACAAGTTCTGTTAAACCAATTTGTTTCAAACGGATTAATTCAACATTCAGCATCGTTTCGCTTAGGCCGGAAAGATCTACTTCACTAAGAGAAGTTTTTTCTTCAGATTCTTGACTATCAGAGCCAACAGGAATCTCTTCGACAGTTACCGGTGTTGAATGAGTTTGGTCCTCTTCATTACCGGTAAGTAAAAAAATAGTTATACCCAAAATGAAAGCAACAAATAGGGCGGCAGTGACTAATTTCTTCACTTCGCAAGAATAACGCCCTTAGAGTTTCTTTATTGCTTTGGGGCGAGAATCGCCAGAAAGCAATAAACAACTCTTCGGTGGGCTCTTTGGGCGCTAATCTCCTCATATGGGTATAGAACCAAAAAATCGTAAAATTGGAGTATTGGGAGCAACTGGACGGATGGGGCGTGCTGCCCACCAGGCTTTAATGAAAGCAGAAGGACTAGAAGTAGTAGCTCTTTTTGATCTCAAACAAGAAGAAAATCTCATAGATGACCTTCCAGTATCAACGTCCCTTGAAGAGTTTATATCTGCAGGGCCCGAAGTAGTGATTGACTTTACTGTTGCTAAAGCATCTCTTATTAATTTGCCAGAAATAGCGGAAGCAGAAATTCATGCAGTTGTCGGCACTAGTGGACTAACTGAAGAAGACTACAAATCTTTAGGTGGAGTTTTTGATCAGAGCGCCTGTCTTATTGTGCCAAACTTTGCGATTGGGGCTGTTTTAATGATGAAATTTGCAGAAATGGCTTCCCCATGGTTCCAGACAGCAGAGATCATTGAGTTTCATCACAATAACAAGGTAGACGCACCTTCTGGAACCGCAATTGCTACCGCTGAAATGATGGCTTCTGCTTCTCAAGAATGGGCAGAAGATCCAACCAGCAAAGAGACTCTTGCTGGAACAAGAGGTGGAGTTGCTGAATCAAATATAAAAATCCATTCGGTTCGTATGGAAGGAATGATGGCGCATCAAGAAGTACTGCTAGGAACCACAGGCCAGTCTTTACTCATTCGTCATGACACCACGGACCGCAATGCGTTTATGCCAGGGGTGGTACTGGCGGCACAAAATATTCAAGGGACTGGGCTTACAGTAGGTCTTGAATCTCTACTCGGAATTTAAAGACAACTATGAGTTCAGGCAGGCATCGCCTATTAAGGCCTAGCTGGGTTATCTCTCATATATTGGTATCTGCTCTAGTTGTTTCTACTTTTACACTCGGGATGTGGCAGTTAAGCCGATTAGATGACAGACAGTCTTATAACTCCATAGTCGCATCGCGATTCGGACAACCATCAGAACAACTTTCTGATCTTCTCCAGAGTTTTGAAGAGGAATCAGACATCCTTTACCGTGTCGCTGAAGTTTCTGGAGAATTTGACCCATCCAAACAAATCTATGTTGTGAACAGATCACAAAACGGAGTAGCTGGAGTTCATGTTGTCACTGCCTTAAAAACTCTTGAGAACTCATTGTTCGTTGCTGTAAATCGCGGATTCATACCGAGGTCAGTTTATTTAGAAGCAAGTCCTGAGAATTTATCTCCACCAACAGGAAAAGTTGACGTTAGCGGTCTAGTAATAGCGGGGAAAAAAGACGATAGAGGGTATGGAGATGAAATGGCAGAAATAGATTTAGAGGTTCTAAGCGAGTACTGGCAAATAGATTTAGCTTCAGTGGTTCTTCAGAGAAAAGAGTTGAATGCTGTTACTGAGATTCCGATGCCGCTTCTACTTCCTGATCTAACAGAAGGGCCTCATCTTTCCTATGCGGTTCAATGGTTTATATTCACGACAATTGCTCTCATTGGGTATCCTTTAGTGCTCAGAAAATTATCTAAAGAAACTGTTCAGGTAACGTGAACCTATGAGCTATCAAAGCGAATCAAATCTACTAATTTTGCATACCTTACGTATCAGAGGATTTGTACAGTCATCGGAGATAGTTGTTTCAACTGGGCTCAAAGTAGAGGAAGTAGAAAGCTGCCTTGATTCATTCAGAGAAAACAATCTTGTTAATTACCGTGAAGGAAGGATAGAAGGCTGGATGCTCACACAAGAAGGGAGAGAGAAAAGCCAGCAATTAGTATCTTCCGAATTAGAGTCTTCTGGATTTAGAGAAGAGATAAATTCCAACTATCAAGGTTTTCTCTCAAGTAACCAAAAATTTCTATCTTTATGCACTGATTGGCAACTACGAACAGTTGAAGGTGAACAAGAAATAAACGACCATTCTGATGCGTCATATGATGAAGAAGTAATCGCACGACTTGCAGACATCAACGATGAAATCCAGCCAGTTTGTCAGTCACTAGCAGCTTTTTTGAATCGATTTGAGGGGTACAGTCACCGATTCTCTGAAGCGTTGCATAAAGTTCAAAACAATGAACCTGAATGGTTCACAAAACCGATGATTGATTCGTATCACACCATATGGTTTGAGTTACATGAGAATTTATTGGGTACTCTCGGCATAGAACGATCCAAAGAAACCGATGAAAATAATAATGAATGAGAGGCCAGTATGACGCCAAGATTTGGTCGAGTGATTACGGCAATGATTACACCGTTCAACGAAGATGGGTCTCTAGACGTAAAGGGAGCAAGCGATCTTGCCCAGTGGCTAGCGCATCAAGGAAATGACGCTTTGGTACTCGCAGGAACTACGGGAGAGTCTCCGACCATCACCCAAGATGAGCAAATTAAATTGGTGGAAGCTGTTGTAGAAGCGGTTGAAATTCCAGTAATCGCTGGAGCAGGAAGTAACGACACTAAATCTGCGGTTACGAATACTCAAAGATGCGAGCAATCTGGGGCTAAAGGAATTCTAAGTGTTACGCCCTATTACAACCGCCCTTCTCAAGCAGGGATGTATGAACATTATCTTCGGATCTCAGAAAGTACTGAACTGCCAATCATGCTTTATGACATTCCGATTCGCACAGGAAGAAAGCTTGAGTCAGAAACAATTCTTCAATTAGCACAACAAACAGAAAATATTGTGGCAGTAAAGGATGCTGCTGGAGATGTCGAAGCTACTGCCCAGTTGATAAAAGAAGCTCCAGAAGGTTTTGAAGTTTATAGCGGTGAGGATGCTTTAACTTTAGAACTTCTGACCGTTGGAGCTGTAGGAACAGTCAGTGTAGCTAGCCATTGGACTACACCTGAGACTGTTTCCTTAATGGAAAGTTTTTTCTCTGGGAAGAGAGAAGAGGCTGAAGAAATAAATAGAACACTCATTCCTTCTTATGAATTTGAATCTGGGGATCTGAATCCAAATCCAATTCCCACAAAAGCAATGATGAAAGTTTTGGGCTTACCAGGTGGAGACTGTCGCTTGCCGATGGGGCCTGAGCCAGATGGCTTGCAAGATAAAGCACGATCAATTCTTGCGGGCTTAGGGCGACATTAAACAACAAATGACAGAGTCAGTAACACTTACCTTTCTTGGTGGTTTAGGGCGCATTGGTCGGAACTGTGCCGCATTGGAGACTGAAGGACGCATAGTTCTTCTGGACTGTGGCCAAATGTTCTCAGAAGAACTCCCGGGAGTAGATGCCATACTTCCAGACTTTTCTTGGATTCTCGAAAGATCAGACAAGATTGAAGGATGCATCATCACGCATGCTCATGAAGATCATATTGGTGGTTTGCCACACCTTCTTAAAGAAATCAATATTCCGCTTTATGGTTCCAAGTTTACTTTAGGCATGCTCCAAGCAAAGCTGGACTATGCCGGCATACGAGGAATAAAAACAATTGAGTTGAAAGACTATGACCACCGTCAGATCGGTCCGTTTGAATGTGAATTTCTTCCGGTCACCCATTCAACTCCCAGTGGATTAATGACAGTGTTTGACACACCACAGGGGATGATCGTTCACTCAAGCGACTTCAAACTTGACCCAACTCCTGTAGATGGACGAACAACGGATCTAAATCGCTTAAGAGAGATATCGAAAGATCGAGGAATCCGGCTTCTTCTCGCGGATTCAACAAATGCTGGTTCGTCTGGAAAAACAGCTAGCGAAAGCGAAATAGGTCCAGTTTTAGAAGAAATTTTCGCTAACCATCAAAGCCAACGAATTACTGTTGCAGCATTCTCAAGTCATATACATCGGATTCAACAAATCGCTGATATTGCAAAAAAAACAAATCGGAACTTAGTGGTACTTGGGCCATCAATGCAGAGAAACGTCACGCTTGCCCGAGAATTAGGACTATTGAAAATTTCTGATCGTATGATTGCCTCCCCTGAAGACATCAAATCTTTAGAACCGGAAGAGACCTGCATAATTTGCACCGGCTCTCAAGGGGAGCCTCGAGCAGCATTAGCATTACTGGCTCGAAATGAGCATAGGCATTTTGACATCGGAGAAGACGACACAGTCATTTTCTCTTCTCACCCAATTCCAGGTAATGAAGCTGCAGTCTCGAAGTTGCAGAACAATCTGGCTTTATTAGGAGCTCGCCTAGTGCATAGTGGCCAAGTGCAGGTTCATACAAGCGGCCATGGAAAACAAGCAGAGTTGATGGAACTGCACGAAACTATTGACCCAGAATTATTCATACCTGTTCATGGCGAATACACCCATCTAATCGACCACTATGAACTTGCAGTCAATAGAGGCATGGATGAAGACAAAATAGCTCTTTGCACAGATGGAGACCAAATACTCCTTACAGACCATGGACTGGAAAAAGCTGAACGTGTTTCTGGCAAAGAGATAATGATAGATAAGCAAGGGTCTCCTGTTAGCGAAGAACTCCTCCAAGAACGTCAAAATCTTTCAGGAGAAGGGTTCGTCTTGATAAGGGTAATTATTGATAAAGAAACTGGAATTTTACTTGAAGAACCTCTAGTTGAATCTCGTGGATGGGTCGACCCTTCACGGAGAGAAGAATGGGCCAAAGAAGTTTCTCAAACAGTTACTAATGCTGTTGAAGGCCTGTTAGCAGAGGGGGAACGAGATCTTAATCAAATAAGTCGACAAACACGGAGGGCAACTGGTCAACTTGTATCAGAGAGAACTGGACGACGACCCACATTGATCCCTATCGTTGAAATGCGTTAATTGCGGATAGGCCTGATTTCATCGCCGTCTAGTGGTAATTTTAATCTGTTGTGAACAAATCATCGAAACAAAACGAACCTAAAGAATCTACTCCTAAGTCGAACTCACGCTCAGTGAAGAGTTCTATTTCAGAGAACTCTTCAAAGGGGAGCAAATTGCGTCGCCTCTTTCAAGCAGCTTTTGAAGGTTGGGGCGATGAAATAGTTGGTTGGCTGCTAATGCTCGGAGGACTTTTAGGCGTCTTATCGCTTTATGTTGATCGGGCAGGCATAGTAGGGCAGATACTTGATGATGCGATTGGATGGTCCGTCGGATTAATAAAATTCATTTTACCTATAGTCATGATTCTCCTTGGACTACTTATGTTTCGAGAGAAACCGGAGATCTCAGAACTCTCGAAGCGCATGCCGGTCGGTGCCGCCTTTTCATTAGCTAGTTTCACTGGACTTTTACATATTTCACGCGGAAGACCAGGAATAGGAGACGGAGCAGACAAATTGGGCTCCGCAGGTGGACTCCTAGGACTCACCACGGGGGGAAGCCTCGATTCTTGGCTAGGAGTATGGGCAGCAGTACTTATTTTGATCGTCATTGGTTTCATTGGCGTGGGCGTTACCACTCAAACCACAGCTAACCAGGCTTTGAAGATGTTGATGGCTGCCCTTCGCCCTGTTGGAAGAGTATTGCGACAGTCCGTAACTGACCTATTCACTCCACCAAATGACTCAGTTCAAGAACCAAGAGCCAACCCTAGACCTGAATCCGAAACTGAATCCGAAACTAAATCTGAACCTGAATCCAAATCTCCACAAAATCCTCAAGTCGCTTCTGCTTCTAAAAAAAGAAAGCAAAAGAAAAAGCCTGTTCCAGATGGAAGCGAGCAACTCAAAATCGAATTAGGGCCTGCAGCGGAGAATTCAATATGGAGACTGCCCTCAAGCAAAATACTGTCAAGAAGCACAACTCATGATATTGATGAGAAGTTAGTAGAGGCAAGAGGTATGCGTCTCCAGGAGGCTCTTGCTGCTCACGGAGTTGAAACACGTCTTTCTGACATGACCGTAGGCCCTACGGTCACCCGTTATGCACTGCAATTAGGAGAAGGAGTCAAAGTAGCAAGAATTACAAGCCTCCATAAAGACATCGCTTACGCACTAGCAGCAGCAGATGTTCGGATTCTTGCCCCGATCCCTGGGCAACAAGCCATCGGTATAGAAGTCCCTAACGATGACCGAGAAGTCGTTGCGCTAGGTGACATTCTCACATCAGGAGAGGCAACAAAAGCTAAACATCCTTTAGAAGTTGGAGTTGGTCGCGACATTAATGGTAAGTCCGTGATGTTAAATCTTGCAACAATGCCTCACTTACTTATTGCTGGAGCGACAGGAGCGGGGAAATCCTCATGTATTAACTCTTTAGTTTCCTCCGTGCTGATGCGCACAACGCCAGAACAAGCCAAACTCATTCTTATAGACCCAAAGAGAGTGGAGATGGGTCAATATGAGGGCGTTCCGCATCTTCTGACCGAACCAGTGACAGACCCAAGAAAGGCTGCAAATGCTTTGAATTGGGCCGTCAAAGAAATGGAACGACGTTATGACCTTCTCTCAAGTTGCGGATTCCGAGACATTACTGGATATAACGCAGCGCATGCGAGAGGAGATTTACAAGCACCGTTAGGAGTAATGGATGAAAATGAAGAACCCCTACAGTACAAGCATCTTCCTTTTATTCTCGTAGTTGTTGACGAGCTTGCGGACCTGATGATGGTTGCAGCCAGAGATGTAGAGGACTCAATTTGTCGATTGGCTCAAATGGCGCGTGCAGTTGGTATTCACTTAGTGGTTGCCACACAGCGCCCTTCAGTGAATGTTATTACGGGAGTAATAAAAGCCAATATTCCGGCTCGTCTTGCTTTCGCTGTCTCAAGTTTGGCAGATAGCAGAGTGATTCTTGATCAACCGGGAGCAGAGCGACTAGTAGGAAAAGGGGACATGTTGCTCTTGGGCCCTAGCTCAAGCACTCCACAGCGAATACAAGGTGCTTGGGTGGACGAAGAAGAAGTACGACAAATCGTAACTACCTGGGTTAAACAAGTAGAAGCCCAAGGAGAAATAGGTGGAGTAGAAAACGAAGATGTCACTGCGGAACAAAAAAAATCAATTTCCTCGATATCTCCTATCGGCGGAGAGATAACAGACTCAATCACAGCAGCCCCAAGCCCTGCTGCTGGTAGCGACGATGAACTCTATGAACAAGCCCGCCGGTTAGTTGTAGAAAGCCAACTGGGTTCAACCTCGATGTTGCAACGAAAACTTCGAGTAGGTTTTGCCCGTGCTGGAAGACTGATGGATCTTCTTGAAGAATCTGGAATTGTTGGCCCATCAATAGGTTCAAAGGCTCGAGAAGTTCTTATAACCGCTGAAGAGCTCAACAATCTTCAAGAACAAGGCCTTTAGAATCAAAACAACAGCCCGGCAAGGGCCGCTAACCTAGTTACTAATATCTGCAAACAATCCACAATTAAGGAAAATTATGGATGATTCGACTTACCATTTGGTGACTTTAGGTTGCCCAAAAAATGAAGTGGACTCAGACAAACTTGTCGGTTTATTGACAAAAGATGGGATGACATCAACCGAACGACCACAAGACGCAGGTTTAATTATTGTAAATACCTGTGCATTTATCGAGGAAGCGCGACAAGAATCTATAGACACAGTTTTAGAAGTAGCAGGACTAAAACAAGATGGAGCGCGCTTAGTAGTAACAGGGTGCATGGCGGAACGTTATGGAGATGAACTCTCCGAGGCTCTGCCGGAAGCAGATCAGGTATCTGGGTTCGGTGTACCCGTCACATTAAAATCTCGACCCAATACCAAAAATTCAGAACTGCCAACCTTCGATCTGTTAAATCTCCCACGGCCGAAATCAGACCGCCCATGGGCTTATGTGAAAATTGCTGAAGGGTGTGATCGCTCTTGCGGATTTTGTGCAATTCCAGCATTTCGGGGGCCCCAACGAAGCAGAACCATCGATTCAATATTAGAAGAAATCGACCAACTAGAAGCCCGTGAAATCGTTCTTGTAGCTCAAGACTTAGCTTCATTTGGTCGAGACCAAGGAAAGGGAGAAAAAAATATAGTTCCTTTAATTAGGAGGGTAAATGAAATAGCAGAGAGAGTGAGACTCCTCTACTTGTACCCCTCAGATCTAAATGACGAACTAATAGAAGCAATATTGAGTACAAACGTGCCTTATTTCGATTTGTCTCTTCAGCATGTATCCCGTTCGCTTTTGCGTCGAATGAGAAGATGGGGAGATGGAAAGCGATTCAGCGATCAGATATCAGCAATTAGAAAAAGAGAGCCAGATGCGGTATTCCGTTCAAATTTCATTGTTGGATACCCCGGAGAAACAGAAGAAGATCATGAGGCTTTATTGAATTTTCTAGAAACATCGCAAATTGATTGGTGTGGGTTCTTTCCGTACTCTCCAGAAGAAGGAACTTATGCTGAAACGCTCGAAGGTCTAGTGGAACCGTCAATCGTGACGGAGCGATTGTCGGAATTAACAGAAATCCAAGACCAAATAACTGCAAAACATAGAGACAAGTTAATTGGTCGAAACATTGAAGTTCTTGTAGATGAAGTCGGAATAGGTAGAAGCTGGAGAGAAGCTCCAGAAATAGATGGAGTTGTTAATATCCCAGAAGATCTTCCGGTAGGAGAATTGGCTAGTGTTACCGTAAGTGGTGCTACAGGACCCGATCTGGAGACTCATGAGAATTTTTAAACACTTTGGAACAGTTGTTAGCCCCGCCAATTTGGTGACGCTATCACGATTAGTTCTGTCACCAATTCTCTTCGCATGCATACTCTCTTCCGATGAACGTAACGGAGTGTCTTGGTCAGCCTTCTCACTAGGGCTTCTATTGGCTTCGACAGATTATTTTGATGGAACTTTGGCCAGACGACGAGGAACAGTTAGTAAATGGGGCGCTTTTTTAGACCCTTTGGCAGACAAAGTAGTTGTTATAGGCGCGGGTATATCCCTAGTTATTGTCGGTAGATACTGGTGGCTCCCTGTGGCATTGTTGGCAGTAAGGGAAACAGCAATAACTTTTTATCGACTATGGTTTGCTCGAAAAGGTTTATCGGTTCCGGCTAGAAAATCTGCAAAATGGAAGACCACCATCCAAGGAGCAGCACTGCTTCTAGCAGTGTTTCCTCCCCTAGAAGAGGTTGATGTACTGATACATGTAGTTCTCTGGATATCAGTTCTTTTCACACTTCAAACTGGGGCTCAATATTTGCTTGATGGTGGAAAAGCTACGAGCACCACTGGAGAGTAAGGAAGCGTTTAGATGAGATGTGAAGTGGTCGCAGTAGGAACTGAACTTTTACTTGGGCAGATTATTGACACAAACTCAGCTTGGATAGGGGAGCAGCTCGCACTTGCTGGAATAGATTGCCTACGCCACACTGCAGTGGGGGACAACCCACAACGGATACGACTAGCTCTTGAAGAATCTTTAAATAGGGCTGATGCCGTCATCGTCACTGGCGGTTTGGGACCCACACAAGATGACATCACTCGCGACATTATTGCTGAAGTCATGAATGTAGAAATGACTCAAGACCCTGAGTTGGTAGAACTCATCACAGCTAAATTCTTAGGGCGCGGAAGAGCAATGCCTGAAAACAATTTACGTCAAGCGGACTTGCCTAGAGGGGCGACAGCGATGAAAGAGATGCCTGGAACAGCTCCTGGGCTGATTTGCCCGGTAGGTAAAAAGGTTATTTACGCCGTGCCAGGAGTTCCTTTAGAGATGAGACAGATGATCGAGGGGACTGTAATTCCTGATCTGGTTTCTCGTTCCGGTGAGATGGCAGCAATAAGGTCACGTGTTCTCCGCACATGGGGACAATCGGAATCAGGACTAGCCGAAATGCTTGCTGATGAAATCAAAAGACTAGATGGCGCTTCAGGGACAACTCTTGCATTCTTAGCAAGCGGGATGGAAGGACTCAAGGTGCGAATTACAGCCAAAGCCCCGACAGAAACTGAAGTTGAAGCACTCTTAAATGACGAAGAGGCAAGAGTGCGTTCAATTATAGGACCACTCGTATTTGGCGTAGATGAAGAAAATATGGAAACAGTAGTTCTAAACGAATTGATAACTCAAGGCCTCACACTAGCCACTGCAGAATCAATGACCGGTGGTCTTATTGCTTCCCGATTAACTGACATTCCAGGTTCAAGTAAGGCTTTCTTGGGTTCCGTAGTGGCTTATGCGAACACCGTTAAATACGAGATTCTAAATGTCCCAGAAGGGCCTGTAGTTAGCGAAGAAGCGGTGCTGTCCATGGCTAAAGGAGCATGCGAAGTCTTAGGAGCCGATGTATCTGTAGCTGTAACTGGAGTGGCAGGACCCGAATCGCAAGAAGGCAATCAACCAGGATTGGTTTGGATCGGAACCAGCGTTGATGGAGTAACTGAGGCAGTCAAGGTTCAATTTCCTTACGATCGAACGATGGCGCGCCAACTTACTGTGATAACAGCATTAGACATTTTGCGTCGAAGACTTATTGGACGAACGGGAAAGAACTAGTTGCCCTCGGTCTCGAGATTAATACAAGCAGAGTTGATGCAATAACGATCACCGGTAGGGGTGGGGCCGTCCGGGAATATGTGTCCGAGATGAGCCCCACAATTTGTGCAAAGAGTCTCAGTGCGAAGCATTCCAAAACTCTGGTCAGAGCGAAAAGTTATAATTCCTTCTTGAACCGGAGAGTCAAAACTTGGCCAACCGCATCCGGAATCAAACTTACTTTCACTACTAAACAACGGTTCATCACACACGACACATTTGTAGGTCCCGTCGCGAGTTTCATCCCAGTAGATGCCAGTAAACGGAGCCTCTGTATCTGCTTCTTGCGTGCATTTATACTGTTGGTCAGTTAATCGTTCATGTAAAGATTCTTTACTTTCATCCTGATTTTCAGTATTTTCCACTCTCCCAATGTAGTAGAAAATATAGTTTTTAAAAAATTTTGCGGAAATGCTTGCACCGAACACATGTTCGCAATTACAGTGTTGTTATTAAGAAAAGAAATGTCACACCCACCTTCTAGATTCTTCATGTAAGAAATATTAGGAATCAAATAAGAACGGAGTTCTCATGACGAAGAAAAATAGTAAGCCCAACAAGGTAATTCCTGAAATAGGGGCAGATTCTGCTGAAAGAGGTAAAGCGCTTGACGTGGCGCTTGGACAGATTGAAAAGCAGTTTGGCGCTGGTGCTGTCATGAAAATGGGCGATAAGTCTTCAATGGCTATTGAAACAGTGCCAACCGGTGCCTTGGCTCTTGATCTAGCTTTAGGTGTAGGTGGGCTTCCTCGGGGAAGAGTAGTTGAAATCTTCGGCCCTGAAGGTTCAGGTAAAACAACTTTAGCCACTCACGTTGTTGCAGAAGCGCAACGAAACGGCGGAGTATGCGCTTATATCGATGCTGAACATGCCATGGATCCAACTTATGCAAGAGCAATTGGGGTTGATGTTGACGAATTGCTGATATCTCAACCTGATACCGGCGAACAAGCCCTTGAAATAGTTGACATGCTCGTCCGGTCAGGAGCTCTTGATGTAATAGTTATAGATTCAGTTGCTGCTTTGACTCCAAAAGCTGAAATAGAAGGAGACATGGGAGATGCACATGTTGGGCTTCAGGCACGTTTAATGTCGCAAGCTTTACGAAAACTTGCATCTAATCTAAATCGTTCTCAGACGATATGTATTTTCATAAATCAATTACGAGAAAAAATTGGTGTGATGTTTGGATCTCCAGAAACCACTCCAGGAGGTAGAGCACTCAAGTTCTATTCATCAGTGCGTCTTGATATTCGTCGTATTGAAGCTTTGAAAGATGGTTTAGAGATAGTTGGAAATAGGACAAGAGTCAAAGTAGTGAAAAATAAAGTGGCTCCACCTTTCCGTCAAGCAGAATTTGACATTATGTATGGACAAGGAATCAGCCGAGAGGGTTCAGTTATTGATCTTGGAGCAGATTTGGACATCGTTAAGAAATCTGGTGCTTGGTATACCTACGAGGGCGAACAACTAGGTCAGGGTCGGGAAAATGCTAAAAAATTCCTTTTCGATAATCCTGAAGTAATGATGGAAATTACGGACCGGGTTTGGCGTGAAGTCGCTCCAGAACCTGAAGAAGAAGTTGCCAGAGTGGATGAATTCACAGATGTTGATGATTTACCGATAAGTCTTGATGAGTGAATTTAGATCTAAGCTGCGTTACTACTCTCGGTTAGGTTCGTGATCTGAGCTATACCTGCGTAACCTAAAAGAATGAGCGAAAACTCAGAATCTTTATCTCCTCGTACATACACAGTCCGTACTTATGGCTGCCAAATGAATGAGCATGACAGCGAACGTATTGCAGGCCTTTTAGAAGCAGATGGTTTGACGCTTGCTCATACGGAAGAAGAGGCTGATGTCATTGTTCTAAATACCTGCTGTATCCGAGAGAACGCTGATAATAAGCTTTATGGCGCCTTAGGGAATTTAAAAACTCTTAAGGAAGAGCGCCCAAATATGCAGATTGCAGTGGCTGGATGTTTAGCGCAAAAAGACCGTGAAATTATTCAGCAAAAAGCCGGACATGTTGACGTAGTGTTTGGTACGCACAATGTTCATAGAGCTGTTGATCTGCTTGCTGAAGCTCGCCTAAATGGTCCTGTTATAGAGGTTTTAGAAGAAGTAGTGCAGGAAGAATCTGAACTCTTCCCTTCTGCTTTGCCGACACGTCGAGAAGAAGATCATAGCGCTTTGGTTACTTTGCAGATTGGGTGTGATAATTCTTGCGCTTTTTGCATAGTTCCATCGGTAAGAGGACCTGAAATTAGTCGTCCGTTTGGTCAACTCATTGATGAAGTTGAAAGTCTCGCTTCTGAAGGCGTGACGGAAATTACTTTGCTAGGTCAAAATGTAAATTCTTATGGACGTGATTTAACTATGAAATTACGTCAGCAAGAAAGCAGTTCCACTGATCAGATTACCGCTGGAGAGATCTGGGCTTTAGATGAAAGTCGACGGCCCCGACCTTTGTTCGCTGACTTACTTCGTGTTGTTGGGAAAGTAGAGGGAATAGAGCGAGTTAGGTTCATTAGTCCTCATCCAAAAGATTTACGCCCCGAAACAATTGCAGCTATGGCTGATGTTGATGAAGTTTGTGAACATTTACACTTGCCACTCCAGTCAGGAAGCGATCGGATACTTGCCAGCATGCACCGTGGGTATACCGCTGAACGCTTTTTGCAACGGCTCAACGAAGCACGAAATCAAATTGCAGACCTTGCCGTTACTACTGACATCATCGTTGGTTTCCCGGGAGAAACTGAAGAAGATTTCGTGCAAACACTTGAGCTTGTGGCAGAGGTCGGATTCGACTCGGCTTACACATTTATTTTTTCCCCCAGACCAGGTACCGAAGCGGCAGAGATGGTTGATAAGTATGTAGATCATGAAGTTTCTGTCAACCGCTACGAACGACTACGTCGAGTTATTACTCGTTCGTCGGCTTTAGAGCATCAGGCTCGAGTCGGACGTATTGAATCAATAGTGATTGAAGGCCCGTCAAAACGTGAATCGAATCAAGTTACAGGCCGAACTCGCCAGAATAAAATAGTGCATGTGAAATCCACAAAAGGACTTAACGCGGGGACTTACGCAGATGTCGAAATAACCGAGGCAGGCGGGTATTACTTGATGGGTGAATTAGTGCAAATCACGGCTCAACCAAAGTCTCGCCGCCGCATTCCAGTAGTTTCGGGATAATTTTATGACCATCCCCAACGGCCATTTGGTGCTTATAGGGACTACTGCTTCTGGAAAATCTTCACTATCCCTAGAAGTGGCTAAGAAAAGGCCAATTCTTGAAATTCTTTCAATGGATTCAATGGCGATCTATCAGGGAATGAACATCGGGACTGCCACACCTACGGATGAAGAACAAAGAGAAATTCGACATCATCTAATAAATATTGTTAAACCAACTGAAGAATTTTCGGTTTCACAATTTCAAGAAGCTGCAAATAATTCTCTGATGGAAATTGAGAGTAGAAAGCAAAAAGCTCTTTTGGTAGGTGGAACTGGACTTCATGTGAGAGCAGTGGTAGACAACTTGTCTATCCCAGGGCAATTCCCTGAAGTTAAAAGAGAAATTGAATCTCAGCTTGACACAACAAAACTGTATAAACAGTTAGAGAATCTGGATCCAGTTGCGGCAAAGAAGATGGAGTCTACAAATCGTAGAAGAGTAGTGAGAGCGTTAGAGGTAACTCTTGGCTCAGGGAAACCTTTTTCCCAATTTGGTCCTGGCATGGATTCATATCCACCCACCCCATTTACTCAGATCGGACTTCAACTTTCACGCGAAATTATTGACAAACGCATTTCTGAGCGTTACGAACAACAAATCACCAATGGTTTCCTAGAAGAAGTGGAAACTGTTATGGCTAAGGGTCTTTCTCGCACCGCTGCTCCAGCTTTGGGATACAAGGAGTTTCATTCACATCTCCGTGGAAAATGCTCCCTTGAAGAAGCAATAGAAAAAGCAGTTATTGCCACGAGAAGGTTCGCACGACGACAAGAGCGCTGGTTTCGTCGAGATCCGCGCATCAATTGGTTAGAAATCACAGAAGATCCCTCCGAAGTCCTCGAAGAAGTATTGAAAATATTCGATAAAGCAAACAAAAGTTAATTAGCCGCACTAAGACGCCATCTATAGGCCAAAATGGATTACATGCAGATAAGTCGTTATCAAGGACTCGGAAATGATTTTCTCATCGCGTTTGTAGAGAATCTACCAGAAGACCCTTTTGTCTTGGCTCGTCGTCTTTGTGATCGAAAAAATTCTATTGGTGCTGATGGTCTAATTTTCGGCACTCCATCAACGTCAGGAGATGCTTTCTTTACTCTCTTCAACTCGGACGGAAGTGAGGCAGAGGTAAGTGGAAATGGTTTAGCTTGTTTCGGATATGCAATCCATCGAAATGATATGACAAAAAAACTCATCACGATAGAGGCAGCAGCAACAGAGCACAAAATTAGGATTAAGCAAAGTTCGAATAATTCTGCTTTTGTTGAGGCATCACTTAATGCTCCAAATAACGGACCAGTTTTTGACGATTTGAAGATAGACCTTGGAGGAGTGCAACACACTCGGGTTGCATCGGTTGATGTTGGTAACCCGCATTTGATAATTGAAGTTGAAGACATGGAAGGTATTGATTTGGGTGAAGTTGGGCCAAAATTGGAAGCATTCTTCATGCCTATCGGTTGCAATATCCACTTAGTTACAATTTCAGATGATCAAGCGATTCAAGTGCGACACTGGGAGCGAGGAGTTGGGCTAACAGAGGCTTGTGGGTCAGGTGCAGTAGCATCGGCTTGGGCAGCGCATCAGTGGGGTGTGATTAGTGATGAGGTGCAAGTGAGAATGCCTGGAGGAACAGCCTCAGTGTCACTGGGGAAGAGACCGACCTATAAGTGTGAAACTGTCTATGAGGGAGAATTTGAGGTCTGAATGACTGAAGAATCAGATCAGGAATTTCAATCTCAAACCGATGAATCTCATAGAGGTGCCTTTGGTGAATACGGAGGAACAGCTAAAGGCTTAATTGATCGATCGTTCCGAGAACGAATTGTTTTAGCCGCAGTAACTTTAGAAAAAGTAGAAGGCGAAGAAACAGAAGCTTCTTTACAAGAGCTTGCACTCTTAGTTGACACAGCAGGTGCTGATCCTGTGGCTCAAATAGTACAAAATCGACAAGTTCCAGATCGAACTACGTATGTTGGACGAGGTAAAGCAGAAGAAATACGTCAAGTCTCAGACTCTTTAGATGCTGACACTGTTGTATTTGATAATGAATTGACTCCTGCCCAGCAAGGCAATCTTGAAAAGATTTTCAAACGTAGTGCGCTTGATCGGACGGCGGTGATACTAGATATTTTTGCACAGAATGCTTCAAGTCCAGAAGGGAAGACACAGGTTGAACTTGCACAACTTCGGTATCTTCTACCGCGTATTCGTCGATCCGGTCATGCCTTCTCTCAACAGGGTGGAGGAATAGGTACAAGGGGGCCAGGTGAAACTCAGCTTGAAGTTGATCGGCGTCGTCTTATGCGGCGGATAAGTAAGTTGGAATCTGATTTAAAACAGTTGAAGAAAAACCGTGCTACTCAATCAAAATCACGAAAACGTACAAATAATCATGGAGTAGCTATTGTCGGATACACCAACGCAGGGAAATCCACATTACTTAATTCTCTTACCAACGCCGGGGTGTTAGTTGAGGATCGACTATTCGCTACTCTTGATGCCACTACGCGACGGCTTCAATTACCTGGGGGAGAGAAAGTCTATTTGACTGACACCGTTGGTTTTGTTCGTAAGTTACCTCATCAGCTAGTTGAAGCTTTTACTTCCACTCTTGATGTAGTGATTGATGCTGATCTATTAATCCATGTTGTTGATTCATCAGATCCAGATCCCAAAGGAAGTATTGCTGCTGTGCATTCAGTTTTAAGGGAAATTGGAGCAGATGGAATAACGCAAATTTATGCATTTAATAAGGCGGATTTAGATCAATCCGCAGCCCAACGGCTAGTAAGGCAAGAGCAAGATGCTGTTGCTGTATCGGCAGCGACGGGGGAGGGGCTTGAAGACTTGTTAAAGATGATTGGGGAGCATCTAAGGGAGCTATCTCAGGTCATTGAGCTGTTTATTCCATATGACAGAGGAGATGTGTTGGCCAAGGCTCATCGCGAAGGGCAAGTGTTAGAGGAAGTGCCAGAAGAAAGAGGATGGAAAGTCTCTGCCCGCTTAGGGAAATCTTCAGTGGGCCGTTTAGAAGAATTCATGAGAGGATAGATAAATGGCTGCTCAAGAAAGTTTTATCCCACCTCCGATGCCTGTTTTGAGCCGAATAGGGGAGTTGCGAGAAAGAGCGACTTCTTTGCCAGGTGGCGCTGTAGATCTTTCTGTTGGAAACCCGATAGACCCTGTGCCAGAAGTAATCATTCAGTCTCTGAAAGATCACGATTTAGCTCGCCCCTACCCCGACTTTGGTGGTCGTCAGGTAATCATGGGGGAGGTAATTAGTGAATGGTCAGAGAAGCAGTTAAATACAGTAATTAACCCTTCTGATTATGGAATTTGTATAGGGACTAAAGAGTTTGTCGCTGGAGCACCAAAGATTTTGAGTCTTCGTGATCCTCTACGGGACACCGTTTTGTACCCAGAGGTTGCATACCCTTCTTATGCTATGGGCGCAGATTTAGCAGGGTGTCGAGCTGTTCCAGTCGCTATGGACGCCGACTGGAAGATAGACGTTTCGAGTATTGACCCAGAAGATGCGAAAAGGGCGTTGATGCTTTGGATCAATACGCCTGGAAATCCAGCTGGCGGCCTTGATGATCTGGAAGCAGTAGTTGAGTGGGGTCGCGAACATGGGGTGCCTGTCTTTAGTGATGAGTGTTATGTCGAATTCACTTGGGACGGCCCAGCTCAGTCTGTTCTCCAACATGGAAATGAAGGAGTGGTGGCCGTGCATTCTCTTTCTAAACGCTCGAATCTGGCAGGACTAAGATTTGGCTTCTATGCGGGCGACCCAGAAATAGTTTCGTATTGCCGTGAAATAAGAAGGCATCAAGGCCTCATGGTCTCCGGACATGCACAAGTAGCAGGCATTGCTGCATTACGAGATCAAGAACATGTTGAAATCCAAAGGGAAAGATATAAAAACCGACTTGAACGTCTTGTAGGCATTCTTGCCCGTATGGGTATTGAAGCCAGCATGCCAAGAGGCTCTTTTTATCTTTGGGTTCCATCGGCAGAAGGGGGATCTTCTGGGTTGGCTTCTCTCCTCGCAGACAAACTTGGAGTCATTTCGGTACCGGGGGAAACCTATGGGCCAAAAGGTGCCGGTTATGTGCGTTTGGCTGCCATAGTCTCAGAAGAGAATCTCTCACTATTAGAGAAGAGAATAGAAGGCTTGTAAAAAATTAATTGTGTTCACTCTTAGAACGTAAGGAAGGTAGTCTCACACTATGTCAGATATTCAAAATCAGATTGAAGAACTCTGGGACCGGAGAGAAACTTTAAACCCAGAAGATTCTGATGCCAATACTGTGATCAATGAAGCGATCGAGTTGCTTGATCAGGGGAAGGTTCGAGTTGCTGAACCAAGCCCAGATGGAGTGATTGTAAATGAATGGCTAAAACTCGCCATCCTTCTTTTATTCAAACAATCACAAATGAGCACAATTGAAACAAAGCCGTTTGAGTTTGCTGACAAAATTCCGCTTAAAAAGAATTATCAACGTAGTGGGGTTCGTGTAGTCCCGGGGGCCTTAGCCCGCTGGGGAAGCTACTTGGCTCCTGGTGTAATTATGATGCCAAGTTTCGTCAACATAGGAGCTTGGGTAGGAGAGAACACCATGGTGGATACATGGGCCACAGTAGGCTCATGTGCTCAGATCGGACGAAACGTTCATCTTTCTGGAGGTGTGGGTATCGGGGGCGTACTCGAGCCTCCAAATGCCACTCCTGTTGTCGTTGGAGATGAATGCCTAATTGGCAGTAGGTGCATTGTTGCCGAAGGGGCACGCGTAGGTGATGGGGTGGTACTTGGAGCGGGAGCCGTTCTAACAGCCTCTATTCCTGTAATAGACGCTGAAACTGGAGAAGAAGTTAGCCGAGGAGAAATACCATCATGGTGTGTAGCAGTACAAGCCTCCCGTCCAAGAGAATTTCCCGGAGGAGAGTTTGGCTTACCATGTGTGCTTATCGTTAAGCATTTATCAGAAGGCGAACGCCACGATAAGTCAGCATTAAACGAAGTCCTACGAACCCACGGCATCACTACTTAAAACTTGTATGTCTGACTTATTATCCCTTACTGCAAAATTAGTAGACATCCCTTCTGTAAGTTCAGAAGAGAAGGCAATAGCTGACTACATCGAGTCAGAGTTGCGCCAGATCCCTGGACTTCAAGTTGAGCGAATAGGTGACAATCTTGTTGCACGTACCAACTTGGGCCACGCTCAACGGATACTCCTCGCGGGACACACCGATACAGTTCCAGGAACCCAAGGCTCACGGATCGAAGGAGATGTTTTGTGGGGGCTTGGAAGTGCTGATATGAAAAGCGGGCTTGCCGTTATGTTGGAGTTAGCTCGGACTATTACTGAACCAAAAATAGACATCACTTGGGTCTTTTACGTTTGTGAAGAGGTGCAAAGTGATCGCAATGGTTTACGCCATCTTTTTGCAGAAGTAGATGAGTTACTTGAAGCCGATGCAGCAGTGCTTGGTGAGCCAACCAACGCAATGATCGAAGCAGGCTGCCAGGGGACGATGCGTTTTGAAGTGAGTTTAAGCGGAACAAGAGCACATACTGCAAGGCCATGGATGGGGGTAAACGCTATTCACCGCGCTGGACCGCTGCTTTCTGCCATTGATCAATATCAGCATAGGGAACCTGAAATCGATGGCTGTAAATATCGTGAAGCACTTCAAGTGGTGAACATCTCAGGGGGTATAGCAGGAAACGTGGTACCGGATGAAACAGTTTTGTTGATTAATCATCGGTATGCGCCTGATCGGAATGGTGAAGAGGCAGAGAGTCATGTGAAGGATTTTTTAGACCCGTATCTCGGAGAAGGAGATCTAATAACGCTAATTGATCACGCTCCGGCAGCAGTGCCAGGCTTAAATCACCCCCTGATTTCTTCACTTATTGAAAGTAATGAACTCACGGTTAAAGCAAAACTTGGCTGGACTGACGTAGCATTTTTTGCCGAAAGAGGAATTCCTGCTGTCAATTTTGGGCCCGGAGATCCAACTCTTGCACATACCGAAAATGAAAACGTTCAAAGGAAGCCCATAGAAGAAACATTTGCAGCTTTAGTTGATTTACTAACTTGAATTCAGATATGACAACTTGTCCAACTCTTGAGACAGAAAGACTGATTCTCCGACCTTTTACTGACGCAGATTTCGAGGACTATTTGTCCATGATGGACAGCCCAGAGGTTAGAGAAGCATTGAGGATTTCAGAAGAAGAGGGGAGAGCCGAAGCTTGGTTTGGTCTCGCTGCATTTACCGGACAGTGGAAATTACGAGGTACAGGACTATGGGCTCTTGATGAGAAAAGCACAGGAAATTTTGTAGGGCGAGCAGGGTTGCATAATCCTGAACGGCACGACTGGCCTGGGGTAGAAGTTGGGTGGACACTTCATCCGGACTACTGGGGTTTGGGATATGCGACTGAAGCAGGGAAAGAAGCCGTCAGATACGGATTTCAAGAACTTGGACAGGAGCAACTATTCAGTACGATACTGACGGACAATTATCGATCACAAGCAGTGGCTAAAAGGTTGGGTTTCGTATTGAATGAAACTCGAAATTTATCGCATTACCCGGATGAACCTCATGGTATTTGGATTTTAGAGCGTGAGGAATACGAACTTAGATTTTCCTAAGCACTGTTACTACGCGTCCTTGGATGATTATATCTGTAGCGGGATAACGCATTTCGGAAAAAGAAGAATTTGCGGGAGTTAAGACGATTTCACTGTCTTCTTGCCGGAAGTATTTCACAGTGGCTTCATATTCAAATTCATTTGTGAGGGTCGCGACGACCAAATCTCCAGAATTAGCGTCAGATTGAGACTGCACAACAACATAATCTCCATCAAAAATCCCCGCATCAATCATCGAATCACCTTTTACTTTCACCATAAAAAGTTCACCATTACCTGTTAGAGAGGTAGGGAGCGGGAGGGATTCCTCAATATTTCCATCAGCGAGTATGGGTCCACCAGCTGCAATTTGCCCTACTAAAGGTATGTACCGCACCTCTCCTCGCTCTCCAGTAAAGCCGGTCACTGGATCGCGTCGAATCTTTATCCCGCGAGGTATTGATGGATCTCGCTCAATATATCCCTTGTCTTGAAGCGTGGACATGTGGGAATGAACAGTAGAAGGAGAAGTTAGACCGACAGCTTCGCCAATTTCACGAACTGAAGGGGGGTAACCCCGATCTCTAATTGCTGAATCGATGAAATTGAGAATCTGTTGCTGTCGGTTTGTAAGGTTTTTTTCCATATTTCCCACCAAATTTAAATAAATGTTGTAATCGAACATATGTTCGGTATCATATATTACATGAACGAACACCTGTTCCCCGTACATATGTTTGCCGAACAAATGTTTCATGTCAAGCATTTCTTTCGAACTTTTTGGTTTTCAGAGAAGTTTGTCTCACATTTTTATGCACAGCAAGAAATGTCACACCTATAAGAAAGGATGTAGCTATGACAGCAGTAACACATATTTCCGTTTCACAAACTAATTCAGCTACGGCCTCACTGTTAGTTCCAGCTCAGGTCTATCGGCGACGCAGAATCGGTGTTTCAACTCTTCTTGCTGTAACTGTTTTCATTGTTTCCTTCTTAGGAGGAGAATTCCTTAGTGATATGACAGATAGGTCTGAATCGCCATCTCTAGGAGTAACGAGTGAAATAAGTGTCTATGGAGCAGAGGCCGAAGACATTCCATGGAAATAGAAAAATTACAGAATGTCGGCCAGAACTAGAAAATCTAGAATGAGAAGAGTCGAATAGCTAGTTGAACCCTATTTAGAGAGATATCGACAGAACAAAAACTTGTCTTCTGTTGCTAAGCCATTTAATTGAAACTGATGAGGGTACGAAAAAAGAGGACCATTGATGATTCCAGAACTTTCTCCTCCTACCAAAAGAGGTGAAATTGTCAAACAAAGCTCGTCAACTAACTGCGCTTGAACTAATTGATGATTCAGCGAAGGTCCTCCTTCTGCAAGCACTACCTTTGCTCCACGGTCGAATAAATCTGTTAAGACAAAAGACAAGTCCACTGGCCCTACGCCGAGCGTCACTACCTCTGCTTTTTTTTCAAAATCCTCTGGCAAGTTTTCGTTTCCGCTTTCTGATGTGTAAATCAAAGGTTTTACGCCTTTTAAATCATCTTGATCAAACATCGGGGTTTCTGAATCTAGATTACCTGAGCCAGAAATCACTGCTAGCCGCGGGATGTGATCCTGTCCGCGTTCAATTCGACGTTTTCCAGATTCACCACCAGGCACATGAGGAGTTCTGTAATTTTCGGCATGCACAGTGCCGCTTCCTACCAGGATTACGTCAGCAAATGAACGTAAGGTACTCAAGACTTTCTGGTCCGCTGGCCCTCCTAAACCACCAGAGGTCCCCGAGATATGTGTAGAGCCATCAATAGAAGTGATCATGTTGAGAAGAAGCCAAGGCCGATCAACATGAGGAGTTCTGACCTGATCGTAAAAGTCAATAGGATTCAGATTCATTTCAGAAGGGAATATGCGTTTCATTACTCAAACCGTACAGGCTTAATGCCTGTGGAGAACTCCTTACGATTTCCACAACATTTTCCTATTTCGATCCACAAGAAAGTTCTCGTAAAGTGGGTCTCATAATCAGTGACGGAAGATTCCGGCATGACGCGTTGAGATATCAATTTTGGTTTGTTGGCGTTAAGGCTCGGAACAGGGCCCCAAGCGGGGCCTTACGTGCGGTCTTTGACCTGGGTCTTTCGTCGCTGATTGTAATTCATTTTCTGGCTCCCACAAAAGAAGACTTGAAAGATTTAAGATGAAAAACCCACGACAGATAAAGAGTAATCTTCTACATAAAATAGAATATTTCTCATCAGAAAAGGAAGACTAAAAAATGGAACTAAGAACAAACCGTGGAGTTCTGGGATTTAGAAGATACTTCACTCAACAGGGGGAGTCTCCATACGAAACTACTAACTGGGAACGTCGAGATGCACGTCTGGTTGATCACCGAGACGGATCAGTAGCATTTGAACAAGCTGACATAGAAGTCCCAGCATCATGGTCAGTAAATGCGACCAATATTTTGGCTCAGAAATATTTTAGAGGAACTCTTAATACAGAAGAAAGAGAATTTTCCCTCAAACAAGTCGCAGACCGAGTCGCTAACACAATCACAGCGTGGGGCATGGACCAAGGGTATTTTGAAGATCAGACAGAAGCAGATGCTTTTTCCGACGAATTGAAATTCCTTATTATTCACCAGCGAGCAGCTTTCAATTCGCCAGTCTGGTTCAATATTGGAGTTCAAGGAGTGCCTCAGCAAGCTTCAGCATGCTTCATTCTTTCTGTAGAAGATGAGATGAGTTCAATACTCAACTGGTATGTAGAAGAGGGAACCATATTTAAAGGAGGATCTGGCTCAGGAGTTAATCTCAGCCGGATTCGTTCTTCACTAGAAAAGTTGAAAGGCGGAGGAGATGCTAGTGGTCCTGTGAGTTTTATGAGAGGCGCAGATGCTTCAGCAGGAACAATAAAAAGCGGTGGAAAAACTAGACGAGCAGCCAAAATGGTGATTCTTGATGCAGAACATCCAGACATAGAAGAGTTCATTTGGTGTAAAGCATTAGAAGAGAAAAAGATGAAGGCACTTGAAAATGCTGGATTTGATATGAGCTTAAATGGTGCTGACATTCACTCTGTTCAATTCCAAAATGCTAATAACTCTGTACGAGTGACCGATGAGTTCATGGAAGCAGTAGCTGCTGATGCTGATTGGGATTTGACCGCAAGGACAGATGGATCTGTCATGAAGACGGTAAAGGCGCGTGATCTTTTTCAACAAATGTCTCAAGCCGCTTGGGAATGTGCTGACCCAGGATTGCAGTTTGATACAACGATCAATCGTTGGCACACTGCTTCAAATACTGGTCCCATTACCGCGAGTAATCCTTGTAGCGAGTACGTTCATCTAGATAACTCCGCATGCAATCTGGCCAGTCTCAACTTATTGACTTTCCTTGACTCAAAAGATGAATCTGGAATTGATGCCTTTGATATAGAAGGCTTCTGCCATGCAATAGAAATCATCTTTACAGCTCAAGATATCCTTGTTTCAAACGCCGACTACCCAACTGAAGCCATTGGCGAAACAACTCGAGCATTCCGTCAACTCGGTATGGGGTATGCCAACCTTGGGGCCTTACTAATGGCAATAGGCCTTCCCTATGACAGTGATGAAGGGCGAGAAATCTCTGCCGCTTTAACGTCACTTATGACCGGACATGCGTACAGAACTTCAACCCGTCTCGCTGACCGTCTCGGTCCATTTGAAGGATTTGAAACTAACCGTGAACCCATGCTTAGAGTTTTAGATCAACATCGAGAAGCGGCAGAGTTGCTTGATACTTCATCAGCGAACGAAATTGGTGAAGCTGGACGTGAAGCTTGGTATGAAGCTTGCGGATTGGCTCAACGAGTGGGAGTAAGAAATAGCCAAGCGACAGTTTTAGCGCCTACTGGCACTATCGGCTTGTTGATGGATTGTGACACTACTGGTATTGAACCGGACTTCAGTCTCGTGAAAATGAAACGTCTTGTTGGCGGCGGAACGATGTCAATTGTTAATCAAACCATCCCCCGAGCCCTTAGAAATTTTGGTCACTCGTCTGAAGAGTCAGAAGTAATTGTTGAATACATAAACGAAAATCAAACAGTTATTGGAAGTCCCGGCTTAGACGAGGATCATTACCCTGTGTTTGCGACCTCTATGGGAGATAACAGTATTCATCATCTCGGCCATGTTCGCATGATGGGAGCGGTGCAACCATTCTTATCAGGAGCGATCTCAAAGACCTGCAACATGCCGGAAGATGTGTCCGTAGACGATGTAGAAGAGTTATATATGGAGTCTTGGAAACTGGGGCTAAAAGCGGTGGCGATCTATCGAGACAACTGCAAGTTAGGCCAACCTCTTTCTACAGGGAAAGATGATTCTAAGCCTGCTACTCCTCTTGAAGCATTAGAAAAAGTTGGAGCTTCGCTTGGGGAGCCGGTGCGGAGAAAACTTCCACGTAGTCGTGCATCTCGAACGTTCGAGTTTCGTGTAGCCGATTGCAAAGGATGGGCCACTGTTGGTGAATTTGAAGACGGAACACCAGGAGAAGTTTTTCTTCGAGTATCTAAACAGGGATCAACCATGGCAGGGATCATGGATGCATTTGCTATTTCGCTAAGCCACGGGCTTCAATACGGTGTTCCTCTGCGTGCCTATGTAGAAGCTTTCACTGGAATGCGATTTGAACCTGCAGGAATGACAGACGATCCTGAACTACGTATTGCTTCAAGTCTGATTGATTATTTATTCAGACGGCTTGCTGTTGAATATCTCAGCAACGGAGAGCGAGCAGAATTAAACATTCTTACCGTTAGTGAACGGACAGAACCCACTCTTCCAGGAGTCATTGAAGCAACAACCGACACGCGGCAAGGATCAGATGTTCCACCCGATCCACCAAGTGTTCCTTCTGCATCACAGTTCGCAGCTCAATTAGCCATGAGTTCGTCAGCTGATGCTCCATTGTGTATGCAGTGCGGTGTGTCTATGCAAAGGGCTGGGTCTTGTTATGTATGCACCGATTGTGGTGCTACGAGCGGGTGTTCATAATGGCTTTATTACGTTTTTCTTTTGGAACTATGGGGTCAGGAAAAAGCACTCTTGCTTTACAAATACATCACAACTTGACTTCCCGAGGGTTGAGAGGAATTTTGTGTAGCCAGTTAGATCGGGCAGATGGGAAAGTCTCCAGCGCACTCGGAGTTTCTGCTGATGCTGTTGAAGTAGGGCCACGTTTAGATCTTTACGATTTAGCATTAGCGATGAAAGAACGTCACGGCGCTCTTGATTACATTATTTGTGATGAGGCCCAGTTCTATCAGACTGAACAGATAGATCAACTGGCTCGTGTGGTGGACGAGTTAGATACAGACGTTTATACATTTGGGCTTTTGACTTCTTTCCAAGGACTTCTATTTGATGGGACACGACGTCTTTTAGAGCTTGCTGATGAATCAGTAGAAGTGCAGGTAGAGGCCAGATGCTGGTGTGGATCTCGCGCGACACATAATGCTCGTCTAGTAGATGGAGTACAGGTCTATGACGGCCAGTTATTAGTTGTTGATGATCCAGAAAATCATCAAGTGGCCTATGAACTTCGGTGTCGCCGTCACTGGTTAGCTGGAGATAGCGGACCAGATGGTGTTCGAGTTACTGCTCACGCAGCACAAATACCTTCAAATTAGTTTTGGTTCCTAAGATAGGTCTTTGATTAAAGACCATAGTTCCGGGTCAACTTCCACCTGATCTGTAATTAAACGACCGCTGCCAGGTAAGCGAGCTCCAGGTTGGCTTTCAATAACTTCTGCTAGTTGTTCTAGTTTTTGAAGAAAATTTTCGTCATAGGCGCCAGGGTCAATTACGATATAGAACTGTCCTAGATCGTGTGGGGGGCCTTCTGGAGCTTTTAGGGGTGGAACTTCAACACTTAGCCGTGAACCCGTTAGGGCTCCAGCTAAAAGTTCTGCCATAAGCCCAAAGCCGTATCCTTTGTAACCGCCGGCAGACAACATTGATCCTTGTAAAGCAGCTTTAGGGTCAGTTGTGGGCTCGCCATTAGCGTCAACTGCCCAACCTAAAGGAATGGATTCACCTGCTGCTGCAGCCATCGTGATCTTTCCCATAGCTATGGCACTGGTACTGAAATCAAACTGGAAAGCGACGCCTCCATGACCATCGGGAACAGCCATTGCTACTGGATTTGTCCCTAAAACAGGAGTGGTGCCACCTGGGGGAGCGACCACTGCGGAAGCATTTGTGGCTCCAATCGTAAGCATTCCTGCTTGAGCGAGTTGTTCGGTGAAATAACCTAATGAAGTGCAGGTTTGAGAATGCTCAATTGAGTAGGAACAAATACCGTTGTTGCGAGCGGCTTCGAGTGCAGTATCAAATCCGGCTGCGAACGCTGATTGGGCAAATCCAAAATGACCGTCAACTCTCACCGTTCCGGGACGGTCAACATGAATTGTTGGTTCAATCACACCGTCAACACGACCACTCGTTAGTTGAAGGCAGTAACTTTCCACGTAATAAAGTCCACAGATTCGATTTCCGTTTCCTTCTGCAACTCTCACAGCATGCGCTACCAGTGGAGCGATCTTCTCAGAAGCACCATGTTTAACTAATGCTTTTCTTGTAGTTTCTTCTATTTCATCGAGAGATATAAGTGTCATAGTTACTCATTCATAAACGGCAGAATGAGCGTCGTCAAGGATTTTTTCTGAAAGAAGAAATCTTGAAGCAATACCGCCTAAATTCTCCCATTCGTCGTTGTCTACCTGAAGGCCTTCAGAAAATGCTTTATTCGTCTTGTTGGGTGAAACGGTTTTTTCAAAATTCAATTTATTCAAACATACACATTCAATTTGCATGTCTCCGGCAGGTGATTCGAGACTACTTTCCCAAGTAAACCCATATGACTGTAGGGCATTCAACGACTGAGCGATAAAAGCAAAAGGAATAGAAGGATTCCAAGAGAAATCTAGAGAGTCTTTGGAGGGGAGCGAATCAAGAATTTGAACGGATTTAAAGGTTTCAGTGAGACAGTTTTCGTCGTCAGCCACTAGTTGCAACCAGCCATTTATGCCTCCGCCGTAGTTGATTTCACAGAAAGTAATTTTTGATGCAATACGTTCAGCCACACTTGCTTCGCAGCCTTCAACACGGCTTGCTCTTTGGATAAGGTCATGTATTTCACGGGGAGCAACAAGAATCTCTTTGCTAGTCATGAAGAATTTTCTCTCGTTCACGTTTCGGTTGTTGAGGCCAAACCCAATCATCAGATGTATCGGCATCCAACTCAGCGATCCTTGGCGCTCCTTGAAATAAAGTCACCCTCAACCAATCTGTTGACTGGGCTTTGAAGTTATCCATTCCATACATGGCTAACTGAAATCTTTGTAAGTTCAGAGGGAGATGATTTAGATCGCAAACATTTTCTCGCGGTTCGCCGTAAGGTCCAGAATTCTTCATTAATCGATTTATTGCTATTCCATGATGCGGAAAGTCTTGAAGGAAAGTACTTACTTTTGTAGCTTTCTCCGCTGCATCAAGATCTTTCTTTAAGTGATTCAGACGAAGGGCTATATCTATAGGAACATCTCGGTGTTCAGGGTCAAGAATCGAACGATCAGCCCGACGCGGTTCCTCGGCATGATCAGAGTAAACCCACCAATAATGTTCAGCAGTGGAACTCTCTAGATCTAGTTGTTCCAGCCAAGAATAATTCTCAGTGAATCTCTTTTTTAAATCTTCAACGGTCATTGAAGGATCTGACGCCACTGAAGTGTCAACTCTCAAAAATTCATCTATAACCTCATCGCTTGTCTCATCTAACTCCAATAGTAAAGAAACTACTAGTTCAGTAATTTCCGGGCTCTGGCTTTCTGCCCACAAGTAAAGGGAATTAAATGGTTGTTTCTCATCTTTTACAGAAGAAAAAGCACTTTGGATAACAAGTATTGCTTCAGATAACGAGTCAGGGCCCTTCCAAGGCCAGCGGTCTTCTCCACTGAATGAAGAAAAATGTTTGTATGCCTGGTTAATCCATTTTTCTAGATGCTTTCTGCGTTCTGGAGACCCATCTAACTTTCTAACGTTTGCTAAAGCTAGTTCACGAACACCTACCCAAGCGTTAACTTCTTCTGGATGTTTCATTGCCCAAGGAACTAGCCCTAGGCCAGTTGAGTTTCCTAACCCGAAAAAATGATTCCATTCTTTGTCAAAAGAAGCGGCTTTCTCTGGGTTCCGAATTTGGGCGCAACATTCTACAGAGTCATAACTTGTTTCTCTGAAGAGCCAAGCAGCAAGAAATTGTGCTCGATAAGGAGCTGAAAGAGGATGATCTGGTTCATAACCTAAAAAGGATCTCATACCGAACTTCCCATTACCGTAAAAAGCGGTGCTTCTCATGATGTACCCTGCATCCCCGACTAGAGAAGGTTCCGGTTGACATCCTGAAGCAAGCTGATCTACAAGATATTCATAGAAACGGACACTCCGGTTGCCGCGAGTAAGGACGAGGACTCTTGAATCCAGTCTGCCTTCTTCTTGTTTGGGAACTTCCATAGTTAGGAAATCAAGAAACTCTTGATCTAGTTCGCCTTCGATGAGCGCTGCAGTAATTTCCCAAGCATCAGCAATGACTCGATCGGTATGAAGCGATTCATCAATAGTGTTGGTAAACGCTACAAAATGAAAGATATGACCTTCAGCGTCAACGCGATAAATAATTTGACCTCGCCCGGATTCATCAAGATCAATCGCCGTTCTTTTCAATTTCCAGTTCTTCGAAGCAGCGCGACGAATCATTGATCGGCTAAAACTAAGACGAGTGAGACGAGCAGATCCGAGAGTAGCCGGATCCATCACTTTCTCCGGTGAACGCAAAGAAATATCGGGATCATGTAAAAGGTCTAAAAGTCCCATATCTTGTCCTTGCGCTAAGTTAAACAAAGGTAAATATCTACAGAATTGAATCTACCTTGTTAAAGACCTATCTGAGTCAAGTTAGCGGTCTCAACGAGATACCCTTTTACGTATGAGTGATTACAGAACCCCATTAGACGACATTCGTTTGACGTTAGATGCAATTACTAACATTTCATCTATTTGCGACTTGCCAGGCTACGAACATGTAGATCCTGAGACGATAGACGGCATGTTAGATGAACTAGGTCGCTTTGTAGCAGAGGTGATAGGTCCAGTTGATCGAGTTGGTGATCAAGAAGGGTGTTCAGTCGAAGATGGTGTAGTAACTATGCCTGAAGAGTTCCAGTCAGCATGGGACCAGTTTGTTGAAGCAGGGTGGAGTTCAATTTCTCAAGACCCTGACTATGGAGGCGGCGGTTTTCCAGGAGCTATCCAAACTGTTATGACTGAAATGTTAGGTGCTGCAAGCAGGTCATGGTCTATGGGGCCCATGCTTACTGTGGGAGCGATAGATGCCATTCATAGTTTCGGCACCGAAGAGTTAAAAGAAACTTACTTGCCGAAAATGGTGGCAAATCAATGGTCAGGAACGATGAATCTGACCGAACCTCAAGCAGGTTCAGATGTAGGAGCGCTTACGAGTAAAGCTGTTCCTCAAGAAGATGGGTCCTGGCGTATTTTTGGCACCAAAATATTTATTACTTATGGAGAGCATGAATTAGCAGAAAACATTATCCAACTTGTTTTGGCCCGCACACCAGATAGCCCTCCGGGGACAAAGGGGATTTCCCTTTTCATCGTCCCTAAATACATCGTCAATGAGGATGGCAGTTTAGGTGACCGAAATGATTACAAATGCTTGTCTGTTGAACACAAATTAGGACTCCATGCGAGCCCTACTTGCGTATTGTCGTATGGGGAATCCGGAGAAGGCGCTATTGGTTATTTGCTTGGTGAAGAACATCAAGGAATGCGTTGTATGTTCAAAATGATGAACAATGCCCGTCTCGGTGTTGGAGTGGAAGGGCTTGCTGTTGCAGAACGGGCCTTGCAATTAGCTTCTGATTATGCTCAGGATCGCCGTCAAGGTCGAGCTGTAGGGTCACCTGCTGGAGAGCAGTCGTTAATCATCGACCATGCAGATGTGCGCCGGATGCTTTTAACAATGCGCGCATATACAGACGCCATGCGAGGAGTTCTTTATTTGACTTCTGCTTACTTGGATATAGCGAATCGACACTCAGATGCTGATACTGCGCAAGACGCATCTGATCGTGCCGAGCTACTTACTCCAATTTCAAAAGGGTGGTGCACTGACGTCGGTTGTGAAATGACTTCGCTAGGTATCCAGGTTCATGGAGGGTATGGATACATCGAAGAGACTGGTGCCGCTCAACATTTCCGTGATGCTCGTATTTCCCCAATTTATGAAGGAACAAATGGGATTCAAGCCATCGATCTTGTTGGGAGAAAGGTTCCAATGAAGAACGGAGCGGTAATAAAAGAACTTCTCAACGAGATACAACAATTTAGTCAAGGGCTTGATGGGTCAAGCGAAGAATTTGTTTCTATAAAGAAAAATCTTGAAGAGGCCTTAGTAGCAACTGAAGAAGCAACAGATTGGATTTTTGCCCGCGGAGCAGAAAACCCCAATGATGTCATGGCAGGGGCCACCCCTTATTTGAAAATGCTCGGCCAATTGGTCGGAGGCTGGCTCTTGGCCCGCCAAGCAGTCTTCGCGGAAGAACAGGTCAAGAATGGCAGCGACAAATTCGATACTGAATATTTGAACAGCAAAATCATTACTGCCCGCTTTTACGCAGAGCAGTTACTACCAATTGCCGGATCTCAATTAAATGCGGTTACGGCAGGAAGTTCAGACTTATATGCCGTGCAGGCTGAAGGCTTTTCTGTCTGATGTGGACATCTCTCGGTTCTATACCGAGTCCTAGCAAGTCATATTTAGATTTAGGAATTGTTGAACTACGCGCTTATGGCTTAATGATCGCTCTGGGAGTTTTAGCCGCTGTTTGGTTCAGCCAAAAGCGGTGGAAACAATACGGAGAAGACCCGGAAGATATTTCAAATATTGCTCTTTGGGCGGTACCAGCAGGCCTTATAGGGTCACGCATGTACCACGTCATAACTGATTGGCGAAGCTATCAGGGGCGATGGGAAGATGCGATAAAAATTTGGGAAGGAGGCCTCGGTATCCCTGGAGGCCTCGTCGCCGGAGTGATCGTGGGCGTAATGTACGCACGACGAAATGATATTTCAGTCCCCAAAGTACTAGATGCAATGATTCCTTCTCTTCCGCTTGCCCAAGCGATAGGACGATGGGGGAATTGGTTTAATCAAGAATTATTTGGACGCCCCACTGACTTACCTTGGGGACTAGAAATTGAATCGACGCACCGCCCAGAAAAATATTCTGAAATCAATACCTTTCACCCAACATTTCTTTACGAAAGCCTCTGGAATATCGCTTTAGTTCTAACACTAGTGGTTGTGGATCGAAAGAATTATTTGAAGCCCGGACATCTCATAGGACTCTGGATCTTCGGATATGGAATAGGAAGACTTTGGATAGAAGCCTTACGAATAGATCAAGCCTCTCTGATTCTCGGAGTGCGAGTAAATATCTGGATAAGCGCTATAGCAATAGTCGCCGGCGGAATAGTGTGGATTAAGGGTCTCAAGTCAATCCGTGACAAGATCTAGGTATGTCTTTTCACGAGAACACATTTCGACGGATTGATCGAACTTTCGCATTCATAGATCTATCCGGGTTCACGGCGTATGCAGACGAGCATGGAGATACAGCCGGTATGGAGATTTTGAATGGATTTCGTAACAGCGTGCGTCTTGTGGCGGCACAAAAAGGAGTACGGATCGCAAAATGGCTTGGAGACGGAGCCATGCTGGTCGGAGTTGAACCAGAACAAACTGTAGAAGCAGTTATTGAAATGGAAGGCCTAATTGATTTGTCCCAATCGCCGTTACCAATGAGAGCGGGGATCGCTACTGGACCAGTCCTACTTATTGACGGAGATGATCATGTCGGTAGAGCGGTCATTCTCGCATCTCGACTATGTGATATGGCCGGACCCCATCAGGTGCTTGCCCCAGCTTCTATGGCTATGGCCCTTATGGTCAATACCGCGGTGCGGAAAATTGGAGAACACCCTATTACCGGGTTTGCGGAGCCCTTCGAATTGGTTCAACTAACGTCCCGAGACGAATCTTTAGGAAGGTAGTAGTGACTCCTTTTGAAGAGTCAGTAGCCAGAGTGCTTGATGATCTTCGTCACGGGGAAGTAGTTACTTACGGAGAAGTAGCTGCAGAGGCCGGATTTCCTTCTGCTCATCGAGCTGTAGGCCGGTTCCTCAAAATCCACCAAGGGTATCCATGGTGGCGGGTAGTGACATCAACCGGAAGATTGGTTCCAGGAAGTGAAACCGAACAGTCATCTCTTCTTAGGAGTGAAGGAGTCGAAGTCGCTAACGGTCGTGTAGCTACATAAAGAACATGTCCTTACCTATCGAGAACAAGAAGGTAAGATGAAGAAGTCTCTTGAATCTATGGTAATCAAAAGACGCTGCTCAAGAATAAGAGCATTCAATCCGGTATCGAAACCGAGAACAGGTAGTCATGTCTTCCACCAATCAATTTGCAGCTCTTGGAGTAGATCCTGACATCGTAGAAGTTTTAACAAAACGTGGAATCACTGAACCTTTTGAGATCCAAGCTTTATCAATTGAAGACAGTTTAAATGGACGAGATGTATGCGGGAAAGCGAAAACTGGTTCTGGAAAGACTTTAGCTTTTGGAATTCCCTGCGTACAAAAAATTAGCAAAGCTAAACCAGGTAGGCCTACAGCATTGGCTCTGGTTCCTACCAGAGAACTTGCGACTCAAGTATGCAAAGAACTCAAACCGCTCGCAGCAGTTCGAAATATGAAAGTCGAAGCTATTTATGGCGGGGCTCCTATTGAAAAGCAGATTGCCTTGCTGCAGAAAGGAGTTGAATTAGTAGTAGCTACACCAGGCCGAATGATTGATTTGATCGAAAGAGAAGAAGTAACGGTTGCAGATTTAGAAGTGGTGATAGTGGACGAAGCGGATCGTATGGCTGATATGGGTTTCATGCCTCAGGTTGAGTGGATACTTCGAGGAGTTGAACGCAACCATCAGACTCTTTTATTTTCTGCGACTCTAGATGGAATGACAGCAAGTCTTATTAGCCGGTATCAAAAAGACCCAGTCATGCATGAGGTTGCTCATAAAGAAATAACAGTGAAAGAAATGCAGCATCGGTTTCTCACCGTTCATGAAATGGATCGAATAAAAGTCGCAGCAACAATTATTAAAGCGTCTCATCGAACTATTCTGTTTTCTCGCACAAAATGGGGAGCTGATAAATTGGCAAACAAGCTCCAAGAAAATGGAGTTAAAGCTGCACCTATTCACGGAGATTTACGTCAATCTCAAAGAGAAAAATCTTTAGCAGATTTTGCGAAAGGTAAAGTCCAGGCTTTAGTAGCTACTGATGTCGCAGCACGAGGAATACACATAGATGATGTTGATGTAGTAATTCACTACGACCCTCCCTCAGATGCAAAAACTTATGTGCATCGTTCAGGAAGAACAGCACGAGCAGGAGAATCAGGTGTAGTTGTAAGTCTGGTTTTATGGAATGAAGAAATGGAAGTTCGTAAATTAATGCGAAGACTTGGAATGAAACATCCCATAGTAGAAGTTTTCTCTAATGACTCCCGTTTAAATGATTTAGCAGCTTGGGACCCTACCGTTGATGCCGCTTAGGACATGAAAGACTCTGATGAGTTCTTTTCCTCCTCATTTACCTGAAGCCCTTGCCCTAGTAGCTAAATCAAAAGGCGGTCCACGCTTCCTCAACATAGATGGTGAAGAAGTAGAGACAGGAAATTATTCCTTCAAATTTGAAAAGCACCTGTTATTAGCAGAAACATATGAAAAACTTTTAACTTCAAAGACGAGAAAAACAGCGGGAGCCTTCTACACGCCGATAGATGTTGCCAAAAAGTTCGCTGAAACCGTGGTACATAAGGGACCAGTTGTAGATCCATCATGTGGTGGAGGAATTTTTTTACTTTCTGCAGCAAAACAGCTTGCAGAACTCGGTGGTGACCCAAAAGACATAGTAAGAAATCAAATATTTGGTGCGGATATAGACGAATGGGCGGTTGCTGTTTGCCGTTGGGAACTCGCGCATTGGGCCGGAGTGGATCCCAAAGAAATTACAGGAGTCGTCATTGCTGATCCATTGATTGAAAGACCTGAAAATTGGCCAAAACATTTCGGATCTATTATCGGTAATCCGCCGTTCTTGAGCCAGATGCACACCACGACTGTGAGAACAACAGAGCGTCGAGAAGATCTTCGTTCTCAATACGGAAATTTAGTTAAGGCTTATACAAATGAAGCATGGTTATTTCTTGCGTTAGGTTTGGATCTTCTCGCACCAGAAGGCCAAATGGCGCTCATCCAACCCTTGTCTCTAATTGCGGCAAGAGATGCTTTAGAAATAAGGGAAAAGATTCTTACGGAAGCTTCGCTTGAGGGGCTTTGGGTAGATCAATCCACCGTATTTGTAGGGCGTACCGAAGTTTGTGCACCAATTGTTAAAAATGTGACCTCCGATAAAAAAGAAGTGCTGAGGTATGTTGGTCGAGAAATAGAAGAGGCCGCTTCGGGAGAATATCCATCAGATCCAAGTAATTGGGGGGAGTTAGTAGCAGATCTCATTGGATTACCAGATGTAAAAATTGTAAGTTCAGGAACTGTGGAACATAAAGCTTCGGTTACATCAGGTTTTCGGCAGCATTTTTATGGTTTGGTGCCTGGCGTAAGTGAGCAAAAAGAAGAAACGGTTGTTAATCCTTTGATTACAACAGCCATGGTTGATCCGTTTCATTGCTTGTGGGGGAAAAAAGTAGCCCAATTTGATGGAAGAAAATGGGAACGGCCTGTAGTTGATCTTGAGAAAGTTGCTGAATTTGATAGATCTGTAGGTGAGTGGATGCGGGTCCGTCAAAATCCGAAACTTTTTATTTCAACTCAAACTCGAGTTATTGAAGTAGTAGTGGACGAGAAAGGCGATTGGATACCTTTGACCCCGTTACTTATAGTGCAGCCATATGAAGAGGACCTATGGGCTCTCGCAGCAGCACTTTCAGCTCCGGTTATAAGTGTGTTAGCAGCACGGCAGGCTGTAGGCGCTGCTCGTTCAGTTAGCCGAATTACTCTTTCATCAAAACAATTATCAGAGTTGCCACTTCCATCAGATAAAAAAGCTTGGAGAGAAGCAATAGGAATAGCACAAACGATTCATTCTTCAACCAATAAAGATCTCGAAGAGCTTTGGTTGATGTTTGGTGAAACAATAAATCGGGCATACGGAACAAGAGATGATGAGCTTATTTCTTGGTGGTGGAGTCGTCATCCGGCATTTCGTAAGAAGAATAAACAAAACGAATGACCGTCTGACGGTTCTTTCCGTCTACACTTTATAAAGGCATTACGAGTGGTCTGGTTAAAACTAGATCCGGCAACCTGGGAGGACACCCAAGGTGCCCGCTCATCCGCAAGGAAGAGGATGTGGCCTGAAAGGGCAACAAAGTGTCCGGTGTCGACAAAGTCGACCTCCGGTCGCCGGGTTCCGGTGGATCTCCCCACCAATATGACTGAATCTGAAGACTTAACACGATACGGACAAGATCCGGCTCAACCATATGTATACCCGCGTCCCCTTACGGAAAATCTGCCTGTAACTGGGGCATGGCAAGAGGGGGATCCTGAAGGAAATCGTCAGTTCGCGACAGTTTATCCAGACAGAAGTTTCGCACTTGAAGGTGGCGGTGTTCTTAAAGAAGTGACGATGGCGTACGAAACATGGGGCCAGCTGTCTCCTGCAGCAGACAATGCGATCTTGGTATGCCATGCGTTAACAGGAGACTCTCATGCTTTCGGAGAGCATGGAGAAGCTCACCCAACTCCCGGATGGTGGAATGGGGTTATTGGTGAGGGTAGTGGACTTGACCCGAATGAACATTTCATAGTCTGCATTAATGTCCTTGGCGGTTGTCAAGGTTCCACAGGACCAGCATCAATCAACCCTGCTTCTAAGAAACCTTACGGATCTACTTTCCCTGTGATCACCACTCGAGATATGGTGCGGGCACAAGCTGCCGTCGCCGATCACTTAGGCATAGAACAATGGCGTCTAGTAGTAGGCGGATCTATGGGCGGAATGCAAGTGCTTGAATGGGGAATCATGTACCCAGAACGAGTTAAAGCGTTAGCGCCACTAGCCACCGCCTTAGCTGCATCACCATGGCAAATAGGGTGGAGCGCTGTCGGTAGAAATGCGTTAGTGCTGGACCCACTTTTTAGAGGCGGCGACTATTACGACGCTGAAGCAGGAAACGGGCCTCACTTAGGTCTTGCCACAGCTCGATCAATCGCTCAAATACATTATCGAAGCCCCAACTCTTTTGCTGAGCGGTTTGGGAGAGAAGTAGTTGATCCAAGAAGCATTTATGGCCTATGGGATCAATATCAAGTCGAGTCATATTTGGATTACCAAGGAGAAAAGCTAGTTCGGAGATTTGATGCGAACAGTTACTTAGTCCTCAACAGAGCGATGGACTTGCATGATGTTGCGCGAGACCGAGGCAGCGTAAATGAGGCTGTATCACGCTTAGCCCGAGTACCTGTATTGACGTTAAGTATCACTTCAGATTATTTGTACCCACCGAATCTTCAAATAGAAATCTTTGAGGCAGTTGAAGCCGTTGGCGGGGAATGCACCCACCAGATAGTAGAAAACGGCAACGGACATGATGGATTTCTTCTAGCAACTGAAGATGTTTCCAACCACATAGCAAAATTTTTGGAAGACACATCTATTTAGTAATTTGCTCATATCTATCGGTGTTCAAATAAAATGATGTATGCCCGAAATATTAGAAATAGAGGCGTACCGCAGAGTGGCTGAACACGTTGTTGGGCGTGTTATCACTGAAGTCTTGACCCCAGACCACTGGTATCTGAAAGGTGGAGCGACTCCGGAAGACTTCAAAGAACGCCTAGTTAACCGACGTTTCACAAGAACACGACGAATAGGGAAACTTTTGCTTCTAGATTCCGGCGGGCCGACTCTAGGTTTAAGGTTTGGGATGACTGGAAGACTTTTTGTAGATGGTCAAGCGGCCGTAGAACAATTGGAATGGGGGAGTCGTCGCATAAACCCGTCATGGCATCGTTTCATTCTCCGCTTCAAAGGTGGAGGAGACTTAGTTATGGATGACCCTCGTCGACTTGGAGGAGTCGAGTTAGATCCGGAAGAAGACAAACTGGGTCCTGATGCATGGACGATAGACATGAATGACTTACGCCAGATCTTGTCGCATTCTTCTACAGCTTTAAAGGCAAGACTTTTAGATCAGTCGCGCATAGCAGGATTGGGAAATCTTCTCGTTGACGAAATTTGTTGGCGTAGCCAACTTGACCCTAGACGGTCATCAAACTCATTAGAAGATGAAGAAATCAAGGTTTTAAAGAAAATAATCCGTCAAGTGCTTAATCAGTTAGATAAACGAGGAGGTTCGCATACGGGAGATTTCTTTGAACATCGGAACCCAGGAGGGATTTGCCCATTAGACGATGAGCCTTTAAGGCGCTCAAAAGTGGGTGGAAGAACAACATGGTGGTGCCCCTTACATCAGCGATAAAGGGTTACTCCGACTAACCTAGATCAAAGAGAGACTGGGTGGAACAGTGAAAGATGTAAAGAACAAGAAATTTTTTGCTGTAATAGCAATCCTGTTTACTTTGACATTCCTTTACTCAGGGTCTGCTTTCGCTGAAGTTACGACGATAGAGGCCGACACATCGGCAGCTGATGGAACCACTGATGATCGTGTAGACAATATTGTTCTTACACTTCGAGTCATTGCTGGCGTTGTTCTTGTCGCAACGGTTGGATTCTATTGGCATACCCGGCCTAGCCGCCGCCTGCAAGCCGCTATTGATAGAGGAGAAATCGATGGCGCTTCACATCAATTTCGTAAATCAAAATATTCCTTTCATTTCAACATCCCTGACGAGGAATCTTCACAGTCTTCGAATGAACTTTTAGCTAAATTATTAGATGACAAATCAGTAGATGAACTTGAGGACAAGGAGCCTTCAAAAAATGTCTGACGAACTTGATATAGAAGCAATGCTTCAAAGATTTCGAGAAAGAGCCGCTGCAGTTCGCAACCGGAATTTACCTCCAATAGGCGGAGACGAGAGGAAAATGTTCTTAGAGCAAGCCCAGAACGACTTCCAAGATTTCGCCATTATCGGAGACTCAGAAGGAACTCTTGAAGATGGAATTTTGACTCTTAAAGTCGACCTTCGGCCGAATGACTAGTTAAACACTTCGCTATAAAGTCTTAGCCAGTTTCCGCCCATTATTGAAGCGACTTCTTCTTCTGCCATCCCTCGTGCTTGTAAGGCATCAGCGATCAATCCAAATCCGCGCATGGTTGTTAACCAATCAGGCTCTGCAATTTTTCCTGGTCGAGAAGCGGAACCTGCACCGTAATTCGTGACTCTTGACCAGCGGCCCTGACGCATCCATTCCAAATGAGGCATTTTTATGTTTCGGCTGTGATCAGTCCCGATTCCAACATGATTTATCCCGACAAGATCAACGGTGTATGCAACAAGTTCTGACCACTTTTCGGGAGTCTCAGCAAAACCATCACAAATGTTGGGATAGGTAGCTAAACCGATCACGCCGCCTTTTTCGGCAAGAGCTTTAATTAGATCATCAGACTTATTTCGAACATGAGGAACAAATCCATCCGGGTTTGCGTGGGTAACAGCAACTGGCTTTTCGGAAGCTTCAATCACATCTAAACCTGTTCGTTGTCCAACGTGTGACAGGTCAATCAAAATGCCGCAGCGATTAAGTTCTGAAACAAGTTCTACTCCGGCACGACTTATTCCGCTATCAGCAGGTTCGTAACAACTACCGCCATATTCGTTTTGGTTGTTGTACGTCAACTGAAGAACTCGAACTCCCATATCGGCAAAGAGTTCAACAAAACGTATGTTTCCATTTAACGCAGTGGTGTTCTGATAACCGACAATCAGAGCGCAACGTTCCGAGGCAACGATTTTATTTATGTCTTCTTCGGTGTGGGCGATAGCAACTAAATCTTCATTTTCTTGGACAACATCACGAAAACGCCCTAAAGCGTCCATTGATTCAAGAGCGTCCTCCCAGAATCCGAGACTAACTGTTATACAGCTGAGGCCTCCGTCTATAACTTCTTGGAAAACTTCTCTATCAAAGATGCTGCAATTCAAACCGTCAGCGAAAAACATACGTAACTCCAATACCTAATTTACGAATAAGCAGAGAGTACTACATTGAGGAAAATTTCAAGACTCCAACAAAACATCGGATTGGTTCAGATAAAGAGAGCGCTAAGAGGGTAAATTTGTTGTTAAGTCGGATAAAGTGACGACTCACGCGGACGTAGCTCAGTTGGTAGAGCATCACCTTGCCAAGGTGAATGTCGCGAGTTCAAATCTCGTCGTCCGCTCCAATGAAAATAGGACTTTATTCAATCAATGGTGGTCATCTAGCAAATCCGGATGACATGGGCCGAGTAGCTGTAGCAGCCGAAGAAGCCGGATTTGAATCTCTCTGGACAGCAGAACACGTCGTCTTACCCGAACCGCAAGTTCCTCCTTCTCCTCTACCTGCAGAGGTACCTCTCCTTGATCCCGCAGTCGCACTCGCTTATCTGTCTTCCATCACAACCGAAATAAATTTAGGAACAGGAATCATTATTCTTCCGCAGCGCAACCCTCTTGTACTAGCGAAAGAGTTAGCGAGCGTCGACGTACTATCTAAAGGCCGTTTAATATTCGGAGTTGGTGTCGGTTATCTTGCCCCAGAATTTGAGGCATTGGGCATTCCAATGGAAGACAGAGGACCACGGTCTATCGAGTACATAGAAGCTATACGTTCAATCTGGCATGACAACGAACCTAACTACGAAGGCAAATTTGTTTCATTTAGTGGAGTGAAAGCAAATCCTCGACCTGTTAACCCGTTAGGGCCTCCAGTAGTTATGGGAGGCCACTCCAAACCTGCTTGGAGGCGAACTGTCACACACTGTCAAGGATGGTACGGATTCATGTTAGATCCCGAAGGCACCGCCAAAAATATTGCAGGAATCAGAGAACTAGAAGGACAGCATGAACGACCTGAGGGACTTGGTGAAATAGAAATCACGGTTACTCCACTTATGAGACCAGGTGTAGAGATGTTAGAAACATATGGCGAGATGGGAGTAGACAGGCTCGTGCTTCTCGCCCCTGTTCAAAACGTTGATGAGTCCTTAGCGTTCATTGAACAAATCCATGCCACAATGCTGTCTTAGGTTACGAATGGTTCAAAGACTTTAGTATTTCTTCTCTTTGTTCAGATTGGACTCCCTTATGCAGAGCGCTCTCAGGGGAAACAGTCGTCAGCCAATCAACAAGGTCTTCGTTTCTTGCTTCAAGAAGTTCCCGCAAAGCAGTCTGCTGAATTTTGATTGTGAAAAGAATCCACCCGTTGGCATCTAAAGAACGTAAAGTTTGACGTTCGCTCCGAATGAAAAGTTCGTCTAGGGTGCGCTCTCCTCGAATTATTGGATCCCCATTCTCTGGACGTTCAGGTTGGTACAAACTGGGATCTGGATGAATAAACCAATTTCTTCTCCAAACAGGTGTTGTGGATAACCGGTCCATCAAAGAGTTCACCTTTTTTCTCAAAAACTCTGGGTAACCCGTCACCGGACCATGGACGTCACTTATTTCTCTCCCAATTTTTTCTGAAAGGCGCCATCGCGAAGGGAAACATAATGAAGCAGCTGCTAAGACCCAGCAACCCTCATCTCTCCTCATAAGGCAGAGGTCTTCTTGAACAGAGAGTCCAGCTCGTTTTAAAGGATGTAAATCTTTCGAATCTGGAATTAATTGGCGTCCAGTACCAGTGATTAAAGAACAAACCTCCAACCCGGCGGCTTCACTTTCAGGTAAGGCTAAAAAAACTTCAGACGATTCGTCTTTAGTCAACTTCGCCTTTAGTTCAAGTTGAGACTCTTCTTCATCATCTTGTAGAAGCCATGATTGATCTCCGAGAGTACGAACACCCATTCGAACTGGCGGATCAGAAGGATCTAAATCAATTTCGTCCAGCCAGCGCACCATATTAGGCCTACTCCTCAAGAATGTTTTTAAGACGCTTCAGGTTTCGTTTCCAGATTGCTTTTAACACAGGTCTTGCAAATAAGGCACCTACCGGTCCGCCCATCCACCATGGGAAACGAAGAGTTTCCTCCCAAGAAAATAGAGTTTCAGAATCTCCGATACTTTCAAGAGTGAAATGCCCTCTGCCTGTTACTACTCCGCTATGAGCAACACCCATAACTAGGTTCTCTTGCCAGTCAGTGATTTCCATACGATCCGTTAAACGAAAGGGTCCTACCTTTGTTTCACAGTCAAAAGTAGTTCCGACTCCCTGATTCTTCTCGGAGGTGATGGTTATAGTTTCAGCATCAGCCATCCAGGACGTATGCGATTCAAGATCGGCGATTTGTTTCCACACTTCTTCTTTTGGAAGAGAAATTTTTATAGAGATTGTGATCGTTGACATCATTATCCTCTTAGGAGAACCTACAATTTATTACCCTACGCCCTTTAAAGCCCACTACTTCATGGGTGATACGGTTTTATTTAACGACAATAAAAAAGACAACGAGGAGAAAAGTGAAAGTAGCAATAACAGGAGCATCAGGACTCATCGGTTCAGCGTTAGTTGCAGAACTTGAAGGACGCGGTGATCAAGTTATACGAATAGGTCGAACGGCACGTCGGGAAGGTGACGTTACCTGGGACCCGATAGAGGGAACTCTTGATCCTAGAGAAATTGAAGGTGTGGAAGCTGTAGTGCATCTTGCTGGAGAAACAATAGAAGGTAGATGGACGCAGAAAAAAAAGAAAAAGATTCTTGAAAGCCGAGTCAAAGGAACCCAACTACTTACCCAAACTCTTCAACGTCTGGATACTCCTCCAAAAGTTCTAGTTTCTTCTTCAGCCGTAGGTTTTTATGGGCACCGAGGAGATGAAATCCTCACAGAATCATCTCCTCCAGGAACCGGGTTCCTTGCAGAGGTTTGCCAAGAGTGGGAAGCCGCTGCAGTGGTGCCATCTGAAACACGGCTCGCATTTGCCAGAACAGGTATAGTCTTCACTCCTTCTGGAGGCGCTTTACAGAAATTATTGATTCCAATCCGTTTATGTTTCGGGGGGCCACTTGGCAAAGGGAACCAATGGTGGCCATGGATAACGCTCACAGACGAAGTTAGAGCTTTCCAACACATCATTAACAATGAGATTGAAGGCCCGGTTAATCTCGTTTCACCTCAGCCTCTTCGAAATCAAGAATTGACGAAACAAATCGCCAAAGTTCTTAAAAGACCAGCGTTCTTACCGGCCCCATCATTCGCTCTGAGAACTCTTCTGGGAGAGATGGCAGATGGTCTCTTACTTTCAAGCCAGAGAATCTTCCCGGAGGTCCTTGAAACGTCCGGATTCCAATTTGATTCTCCCGATCTAGAAAGCGCCCTTAATGCGCTTGGATTAGTGAAGGACTGAGACCATGGCAAGGAAAGTAACAATCTTTTCAACAGTAGTGGCAGTCATTGTGGGGGCATTGGTCGCTTTAGCAGGGGCGTCAAATAGTGAATCATTTGGCGGTATGCCGATTTTCGCATGGTGCGCAATTATTTCTTTCGGTATCCAATGGTTAGCTTTTATTCCCGCTTGGAAGAACCATTCTGAACATTTCTTTGACCTCACAGGATCTCTTACTTATTTGACCGTGACAATCTTCGCTGCACTTACGATTCCTTCGCTGGATCTTAGAGCGACACTTTTGACGTTCATGGTGGGATTATGGGCAGTTCGATTAGGAACATTTTTGTACACACGCGTCAAATCAGTAGGAGCAGATACTCGCTTTGATGTTATGAAATATGATTTTTTCTGGTTCTTGATGACCTGGACTTTGCAGGGTTTATGGGTATTTCTGACTTCCGCAGCAGCCCTTGCCACAATTACCGCTGCTGGTCAAGAAAAGTTCGGTGTTTTGGGAATAGTAGGTCTGTCTATTTGGATCATTGGATTCGTGGTCGAAATCGCTGCAGATGAACAAAAACGCCGATTCCGTAATGAGGTCAATGATCAAGGCCACCAAGTTAATCGGGGAACATTCATTCGATCTGGTCTTTGGAAATATTCTCGGCACCCAAACTATTTTGGCGAAATAACTCTCTGGATCGGCATAGCAATCATCGCTCTTCCGGTTCTTTCGGGGTGGACTTTTGTGACTTTGGTTTCTCCGGTATTTGTTTACTTGCTTCTCTCTAAAATCAGTGGAATTCCGATGCTAGAAGCAAGCGCAAATAAACGTTGGGGAGATAATCCTGAATATCAGCGGTATAAGAAAGAAACTCCGGTGCTTTTCTTGAAATTCCGTCGTTAATTATTTCTGGTTAGACAGCACCCATTGATCGAACTTCTCCCATAGTTGGTCAATGTTCTCAATCAGTGCTTTTGGTTCTGATATTGACGGCAACTTAGATCTTGACAATCGCTCTGTATTGAAATGAAGGTGAGCTGGGAAAGGAATATTTCTCCAAAGGTCACGCAAATTCTTGAAATCGGTGACTCCGACATGGTTTAAGAGAATCACATCTGCATCTTGGTTGTTTTCGAGAATAGATAAAAATCCTGGGGTACGCACTGGCAAAATACAAGATAGTCGTTGAGCTGATTCCACTCTTTCCGGGGCTGTGATAGAAAGCATTTCAATAGCCCTTTTCAATTTGCTTGGGGAAAATCTTGTTCCTTCTGGGAATATGACTATTGCTTCGTCGGACTCTAAGTCTCTGGCTAGAGCTCCGATATTTTGAATTTCGGTTCGATTATCCGTAGTGTCTCGATCTACGAAATAGTTTGGAATTCGATGCCCGACAATATCAAGGCATGGATCCCATAGAAGTTGACGTTTGACGATGAAGCGTGGGCGTAATCCAGCTTCGGCGAGAACAGCTGCTACCAGTAAGGCATCTCCCTGACTTCCGTGTCTGGCAAGGATCACTAGTGGGCCTCCAACTTCAAGGGATTCTTGCCCATCTAGTTTGAATCTAAGCCCGAGAAGCGATTTAGCTCCTCGGATAAGGTTGCTCGTCCACCAATATTGCAAATTGCTGTGGGCTGTTAATGAATTGCCAGAAGTGAGTTGTTGACGTGGAGTAAATCTAAGCCAAAGAAAAGCAGCTTTTAAGATGCCCCCGGATTCAATTCCAAGCCACCACAGGCCGTAAGTAAGAAGACGAACCGTTGGTAAAGGTTTCCCACGACACAAATCAACGAAGACTGCTAATAGGACTGTTGGAACGTAAAGGCCGAGCCCAATGAGGAAAGAGAAAAGGATTGCAGGAACAGTGATGGATCTTCGCTTTAAGCGAGCCGACCTACCTGATTCATGCGCAGAAAACTGTCGCTGGTGAGCCATTTACTTCATTTGATCCAATTAGGGGGACGCTTATTGAGGAAAGCTTCCATTCCCTCTTTTGCTTCATCTCCTTGGAAGAGATCAGCTGAAAGTTTTGAAGTCCATTCAAATGCTGAATCAATGTCCATTTCTGGAACGTGAACAAGCAACTGTTTCGTGGCTGCAAGGGCATTTGGTCCACCTGCTAAAAGGTCATCCACATATTTTTGTACAGCGGAATCTAATTTCTCAGCTGGAACTGCTTGATTTACTAACCCCAGGCGTGCTGCGTCAGCTCCAGTCATCCGGTTCCCAAGAAGCATTGCTTCCGCAGCTTCTGCTGGACGCATTTTAGGTAGACATAAAACAGAGATCATGGCTGGTGCTACCCCGATTCTTACTTCGGTAAAACCAAATTTAGCGTCCTCTATCGCTACCGATAGATCCATCGCTGCAGCAAGTCCCATACCGCCAGCTACGCAATGTCCGGAGATTTTCCCAATATATGGTTTAGGTGATTTGCGGAATCGGCCAAATAGGTCAAGAGGATTCACTGATTTTGAGGGTTTGGTTCCTTTGGAGCGTTGCGACAGGTCAGCGCCTGCGCAGAAAACTTTTCCGGCGTTTGTTAACACTATGACTCGAACTTCTGGGTCATTATCTGCTGCATCTAGAGTTTCGACCAGTTCGAAAGTTAACTCAGAACTCAGGGTGTTACGGTTTTCCGGATCATTCAAGGTGACGGTTAGAACACCTGTATTCATTTCTGTTTCTATGAGTGACATCAGTGACCCCCCGGGTTAGGTCCATCGGTGGCTGGACCGGCAAATACTTGCGCTTTCGTTAGCCAATCTCTAGCAGAGTCTCCTCGGATGATAAGAGAAGTATCGTCAAAATGTCTTCGTTGGGTCACCACTAAACAAAAGTCTTCGGCTGGCCCTTCAACAGAAGAATCACTGCTTTCAGAACCCCAAGACCACAAATCTCCTGAAGGGGAAGTGAGATTTACTGCCACTTCATTGCTCGGGGCTTCTAAACCTCGATTTATGTAAGTCCACTTTCTTGTAATAAAACCTAGTTGAGCGATATGGCGCAACCGTTCCGTGGGGGCACGGTAGCCGTTGACTGCATCTACGATATTTTGGCCATGTGCCCAGGCTTCCATTAGCCGGGCAGTAAGAAACGAGCGCGCCCCCATTGAAGGCCCATACCACGCCACACGAGTGTCATTCTCAAGAGATTCAGATGCTTCAGCAAGATGCTGCCTTTCAGATCTCCACTCTTTTAAAAGTTCTGCAGGGGTGAGTTTCCGATATTTACCTAAAGTCAATTCATCAATAGAGTCAGGCCCTCCGCCGGCATTGGAGAATAAATCATTCACTAATTCCTTGAAATGGTCAGGGTCAGATATAGCAATGGCGGCTGTGTAATCGAAATAAGTTAAATGCGCTATTTGATCAGCGACACTCCACCTCGGACTTGGTGTCTCCAGATTCCAAGAGTTGTCGTCAAGTTCAGCTACTACTTCGTCAAGAGATTGCTGTTCATCTCGAAGATCTGAAGCGATGCCACTTATATCCATGGGGCTTCTTTCGTATCAGCAAGAACAAGACCCCTCATAATGATTTCCAACATATCGTCAGCAGCGACCTTAGGAGAACTACGCAAGTCCTTCATGACATCAACATGAGCGAAGTCACGACCTAAACCAGCCACAACACGGGCAACAGCCGCAGTATCAACATCTGCGATGTCTCCGCGTTCAACAGCAAGGTCAAGAAGGCTCCGAGTGATAGCTACCAAATAGTCGGAATGGTCTTTACTGAGTTTCTGCGCACTAGGAACTATCTCAAGGTCTTTGGCAAATTCTTCAGTGGTGTTTTCTACAGCCACTGTTGCGGCTTCAAGGTAAAGACGTATGGCTTCCAAGGGAGCCATACACGGGTCAATTATTTCAATAGCGCTACGCCCGACTTTTCGAAGGTTGCGGTCAATGACAATCAAAACCAACTCATCTTTACTGTCGGCAATTTCGTAGAGAGTCCTAAGCGAGCAATTAACCTTTGAAGCAATTTCTGACATGGTCGTCTCCGCGAATCCACTATCGAAAAGGTCACTTAACTGATCTAGAACTTCGCGTTGGCGCTGCGTCAACTCTTCTTCTCGCTGTCGAGAGATAATTGGTTTGGGAGCAGGAACTTCGCGCAGTCGAACAAGAAGGCTAGAAGTTTCTTCAACTAGAGCATTGACATTCATGCCCGTCGAGCCTCTGACCAAGTCATTCCTTTTTCCACGTTAATGTCACGAGGTAATCCCAGAACCATTTCCGCAACAATATTTCGCTGCACTGCAAAAGTACCGCCGCCAAGAGTTAAAGCAGGGGAGAAGATGAATCCGTAATGCCAAATAGGGTCAACATTTGGAAAGAGCGAAGAGTCTGAACGAACTTCAGTTGGTCCGCTTCGCCCCATTTCAGGAACTTCACCTTCAGGTCCAGACCCTTCAAGCATTCCGCTGGCACCAGTTAACCGTTTTGCCATTTCTAAAACATGTTGTCCGTGATCGTCGGCCATTGCCTTTTGAATAGAGGCCTCAGCTCCTGGAGTTCGCCCAGCGAGACGAGCACTGAGAGTTCGTAAACGATTGAGTCGAAGAACTTCTGATTCGCAGTAAAGGGCAGCAAGTTCTTGACGAAGCAGCGGATCATCAGCCCCTCCGCTTTTTCGAACAAGATCAAACAAAGTATTCGCTGAAGGGCCATTACCCCAGAGAGACCCAGCAGAAGAGAGTGAGACCCTTTCATTTGAAAGAGTCATTTTGGCTAACCGCCAGCCATCGCCTTCTTGCCCGACCAGCATTTCCGCAGGAAGGCGGACGTCATCGAAGAAAACTTGATTAAAGGAATGAGCTGTGGTCATATCAACAATTGGGGTCATGCTCAACCCAGGAAGATCCGTGGGACAGATGAAATAAGAAATTCCTTTGTGCTTAGAAACATCAGGGTCGGTTCTTGCTATCAGTATCCCAAATTTTGAATAGTGCCCGCCGCTCGTCCAAATTTTTGATCCGTTTATGATGTATTCGTCTCCATCCCGAACGGCGCGAGTGGCAAGATTTGCCAGATCGGACCCCGCATCTGGTTCGCTAAACATCTGGCACCAAAACTCCTCACCAGTGAGAATTGGTCGAAGGTAGCGTTCTTTTTGTTCCTCGGTTCCTTCAAGCAAAATAGTAGGACCTGCCCATCCGATACCTATAGCGTTCGCAGGCCTTTTGATGCCTGCATGTCTTAGCTCGTCGTCAATGATGAGTTGGTGCATAGGATCTGCAGAAATCCCATATGGCTCTGGCCAATGTGGCACGATGTACCCAGCGTCTAAGAGCTCGTCCGGGCTTGGAGAAGGATTGGCTTTGATCCAATCTCTTATTTCCAGGCGTCTCGGATCGTCATCTGGCGGAAAGTCAAAATCCATAATTACTCCAAAAGGTCTTTCGGTATTTCAACGACTCTGGCTCGAAGCCATTCTCCAAGACTTTTTGCTTGTCCGTCTTGGCGAGTAGATGCGGCAACTCCCTCTTCAAGAATTCCATGAATAACAAAATTCAAGGAAAGAATATTAGGGAGGCTATATCGGTCAATTTCCATTTTGGAAGCCTCAGGTAAAAGACTTCGCAGTTTTTCTGTAGTTAGGAATTCTTCAAGCCAAGCCCACGCGTGCGGATCACGAGCGAAAACTCCAAGGTTCGCATTTCCGCCTTTATCTCCTGATCTTGTACCGATAATGCGACCAATAGGCAATGCAACTGTCTCTCCGCGTGGAGAGTCTGCTGGAGGGGCGGCAAGCGGTTCAATTGAAACTTGATCGTCTGGAATCGTTGATTCAACTACGGTTTGGTTACCCCCAAGCATTGACACGTATTGAGGAACTAAGTCCGAAGGAACAATTGCTGGACGATAGACGCCGTAGACATGAGCTCCGCGGCCGCCTACCCCAAACATCCCAGGGATTGTTGCTAAAGCTAGTTCATTTACCGCGTTCGAGAGAGCTCGCCCAACTTTACGTTCGTCAGAGTCCTTCACTGACAGTCGCCAGAGCGCGACTGCTTCTTCATTACTTTGTGGATCAGGCTTGTCGGTGCGTATTATGCGAGTGGTTACTTCAGAAAAATCTGAGGGCTGGTAAGGACATGCTTCCCAAAAAGCAGCGTCAACAAGTTCAGCTTTTTCTTCAATATTGAGGCCGGTTAAAGCAACAGAAAGATCGCTGCGGTATCCACCAAGTTCGTTCATCGCTACTTTGAGAGTTTCTGGAGGAGGCTCTCCGCAAGTATTACTCATTAATACACGGTCGGGTTCAACTTGCTCAAGTTTTATTGTGTCAAAGCGGGTAGTTACATCAGGACCTAAGTATGACGGTGAACCAATTTCATAAAGGAGTTGAGAAGTTACTGTTCCAACAGAGACCTCGCCGCCGGTGTTGTCATGCTTTCCAATGATTGAGGAGCCATCTGAAGCGATGTCAGCCCATGGGAAACCGGTTCGGGTCATACCGGGCACTTCGGTGAAGAAAGAGTAGTTTCCGCCGGTTGCTTGAGTTCCGCATTCAATTACGTGGCCAGCTGCTACGGCACCAGCAAGTTCATTCCAGTTGGTTTTCTCCCATTTGTGATGCCATGCGGCTGGACCACACACCACTGCAGCATCGGTGACTCGGCCAGTAATGACTATGTCTGCGCCTTGATTCAAAGCTTCAACTATTCCCCAACAGCCAAGATAAGCATTCGCACTGATGAATCGAGAAGCGTCACCTAACGGTTCGCCTGTTTCAAAATGCGAAAGATCGATTCCTGCATCAAGTAGTTCGTCTAGACGAGGTAAAAGATTGTCTCCAGTGACGTAAGCAATGGATGGGTTCAATCCCAGTTTTTCTGCTACTTCAGAAACTGCTTCGGCGCAACTATCGGGGTCTAACCCTCCTGCGTTTGAAACCACTTTAATATTTTTGTCAAGACAGGTTCCCATGACTTGTTCCATCTGAGAGACGAAACTTCTTGCGTAGCCTCCGCCGGGGTGTTTGGCTTGAGTGCGGGCCAAGATCAACATTGTTAATTCAGCAAGCCAGTCTCCGGTGAGAACATCTATGGGTCCGCCTTCAACCATTTCTGCTGCTGCAGTTATTCGATCACCATAGAATCCTGAACAGTTCGCTATACGTATCGGTTCAGCCATCTTGTTTCTCTGACCCGTCGTCTATGACCATCATGACGACGCCTTGTTCGATTTGTTGTCCAACGGCAACAAGTATCTCAGTGATGGTTCCTTCTTCTGAAGCATTGATGTGATGTTCCATTTTCATAGCTTCGAGAACAAGAAGTATTTGTCCAGTTTCTACGACGTCTCCAACTTGCACTCTGATGTCGAGCACGACACCTGGCATTGGTGAGACAAGCCCATCAGCGACTTCATTTGTTCCAGGCGGTATGAAATGAGGAATGATTGACAGGTGAGCGGTACCACGATCCATTTGAATAAAGATTTCATCTTTTGCTCTAGTGACAAGATGCGTGGATCGGATGCCATCGATCTCGACATCTATATCATTTGGAGAGCGGCGATGAACGCGAGTTCGGTCAATTCCATTTAACGTAAAAGAGCCGTCTCTTTTGCTGTGATAAGCGACGTCGTACTGTACGTCCCCTGACGTAAAAGAAATTTGTTGGTCGGGGAAACGAGAGTTTCTCCAACCGCTGGGAGTTTGATCAAGAACTAGTGCGGCTGACCTATTTTCTCCTTGGATCCAGAGGGCCGCAATTGCTGCCGCACGAGAAATCTCATCGCTGGTTAAAAAGTTACTGTTGTTTGGACTATGTCTTTCAATGAAATCAGTGGTTGTATCGCCGGCAAGAAAAGCTTCGTGTCGCAGAGTTGAAATAAGGAATTCACGATTCGTAGTTACTCCTCCAAGATGAAGTTCCTCAAGGGCTTTTGCGAGCCGCAGAGCGGCTTCTTTACGGGTTGAACCTTTTGATGTGACCTTGGCGAGCATTGGGTCAAATTGAACACCAACTTCCGTACCTTTAGAAACGCCTACATCCCAGCGGATATTTGGATTCTCAGGAACTTTAAAGGCTGACAGAGTTCCGATAGCAGGGAGAAAGTTATTTGAAGGATCTTCAGCGTAGAGCCGTGCTTCAATAGAGTGCCCGTTTGAAGAGATGCTCTCCTGAGTGCATTCCATCTTTTCTCCCTGAGCGACAAGAATTTGTTGACGCACTAAATCGATTCCGGTGGTTTCCTCAGTAACTGGATGTTCGACTTGTAAACGAGTATTTACTTCAAGGAAAAAGAATTCTTTAGAGTTGTGGTCTAAAAGGAACTCAACTGTTCCTGTTGATTCGTATCCGATGTTTTTAGCGAGATTCAATGCCGCTTCAGCGATCGAGTTCCGCAGTTTAGAATCAATTGTGGGCGAAGGGGCTTCTTCGATGATTTTTTGATGGCGTCGTTGAATTGAACACTCTCGTTCACCTAAATGGATGAGATTGCCGTGGCTGTCACCAAGTATTTGAATCTCAATGTGATGAGAGCTTGGAACGTAACGTTCAATGAAGACTCGGTCATCTCCGAAAGATTTCAAGGCTTCACGCTGTGCTGATTCAACGGCTTCAGACAGGTCTTTTGAAGACTGAACTACGTGCATTCCTTTACCGCCACCACCCGCAACTGCTTTCACAAGCAAGGGGTATCCCACGTCGTCTCCGGCCATTGGATCATCAGAAGAGGGAAGTATTGGCACTTTGGCATCAACAGCAGCTTTTTTGGCTTCTATTTTGTCGCCCATAGATTTGATCACTTTTGGTGAAGGGCCTATCCAAATGAGTCCTGCATCAGTTACTTCTTTAGCGAAATCTGCATTCTCTGAAAGGAATCCATATCCAGGGTGGATGGCGTCTGCTCCCGTTTTTAAAGCAGCAGCAATGATGGCTTCGCCGTCAAGGTATCCAGGAATATGTACAGCGAGATCAGCAGTATTCACAAAAGAAGAGTTTGCATCTGCTTCTGAATAAACGGCGACGCAGCGCAAGCCCATATCTTTAGCGGTAGCGAAAACACGTTCTGCGATTTCACCACGGTTCGCTACCAGAATTGTTGAAATGTTCATAATCTAAACACCCCATACTTTCTGGCTCCTTCAATAGGTTTATTTCTCACCACTGAAAGGCAGAGCCCCACCACGGTTCGTGTATCTCGAGGATCAATTATTCCGTCATCGCTTATCGCTCCAGTGGCGACGAGGGCAAGCGATCCTTTTTCTTGTATCGCTTCAACGGCATCACGTATTTCTGCGTCGGCTTCTTCGTCGAACTCTTCACCTTTTCGGGCGGCTTGGCCTCGGCGAACCTCAGACATTACCCCCGCTATTTGCTTGCCGCCCATAACGGCAATCTTCGCGGTAGGCCAAAGGAAAGTGAACCTATTGCCGTAAGCCCGTCCCGACATTCCGTAGGTTCCGGCCCCGTATGAAGATCCAACTATGACGGTTATGTGTGGCACGGTTGAGTTAGTTACGGCGTTGATCATTTGGGAACCTTTTTTGATGATTCCGGCTCGTTCTGATTCGCTTCCAATCATGAATCCAGTGATGTTTTGCAAGAAAAGAAGGGGGATGTCTTCTCGGTTGCATAGTTGGATGAAATGGGCTGCTTTTTCTGCGGCTTCTGGGTGGATTACTCCATTGTTGCCCAAAACGCCCACCGGGTAGCCATGAATTGTTGACCAGCCACAAACCATAGTGGTTCCGTATCGGGGTTTGAATTCTTCAAATCTTGAGCCGTCAACTGTTCGAGCGATTACTGCACGGATATCTAAAGGTTGTCGAAGGTCTCGACTTATTAACCCGAGAAGTTCCTCTGGATCATAGGCGGGAGGTTCGATGGTGTAACTCGGGTCAGGGCCTGCTTTATTCCAATCAAGGTGAGATACCACTTCTCTACACATGCGTATGGCATCCATTTCGTCTTCTGCGAGGTAATCAGCTAAACCTGATTTTTCGGCATGCATCTGTCCGCCGCCAATGGTTTCAGCATCAGCGATTTCTCCAGTAGCCATTTTTACTAAAGGTGGCCCACCGAGAAAGACCTGGGATTGTTCTTTGATGAATATGTTGTAGTCAGACATGCCGGGTTGGTAAGCGCCGCCCGCTGTTGCTGAACCAAAAGTTACACATACTGTTGGTATGCCTAATTTTGATAACTCGATCATTTCATAAAAGAATCGTCCGGATTCTGCGAAATGGTCGGTCTGTACTCTTGTTTTTTTCTCGCCTCCGCCGGTGCGTACTCGTAAGTCTGCTCCGGCTGATTCCACAAAACTGACGTAGGGCATGTGGTTGTCTCGAGCGATTTCAATTGCTCGCATCCATTTTTTACCGGCGTAGGGGGTTAGGGCTCCAGCTAATACTGAAGGGTCGTTGCCGAGTATTACGCATTCTGTTCCGGCGATAACTCCGATGCCGAGAACCATTCCTCCGCCGACGGCATAGTCGGAGTTGTATCCAGCGAGTGTGCTTATTTCCAGGAATGGGCTATCAGGGTCTAAGGCGTGGGCGATGCGTTCTCTGATAGGCATTTTTCCGCGAGAGCGGAGACGATCCATGGCTTCTGGTCCGCCTCCGGCTTCGGCTTCTGCTAGTAGGCCGTCGATCACTTCGAGTTGTTCAAGGGTGTCGGATCGGTTTTGTTCGTATCTTTCGCTGCCTATATCAAAAGAGGAGGGAAGAGGTGGGGCTAGTAATGAACGTGGCATGCACACAGCATAGACCGGTAATTAAAATAGCGCAAAGTTACCGTTTTGTTTTTTGAATCCATCATTTCATAGCAGAGCATTTAGCAATGGCATTACTTGTGAACGTTCTATGCTTTAAGAATGAGTGAACATGAGTGGGGTTTTCGTACGAGAGCTTTACATGCAGGCGGGGGACCAGATCCGACAACCGGTGCTCGAGCGGTTCCGATCTATCAATCAACCAGTTTTGTATTTGAAGACACCGCTGATGCAGCCGACTTATACGCCTTGCAGAAGTATGGAACGATATATACACGCCTTTCAAACCCTACGACAGCAGCATTTGAAGAACGTATGGCAAGTTTAGAAGGAGGAATCGGAGCGGTAGCCACCGCTAGTGGTCAAGCAGCTGAATTTCTGACTGCAGCAGCATTAGCGATTTCAGGTGACAATTTTATTACCTCATCAAGTCTTTATGGCGGCACACTCACCATGTTTGGAGTCACTTTAAGAAATTTTGGTATCGAAGCAAGATTAGTGGAAGAAGAAAACCCAGAGAGTTTTGCTAAAAAAATAGATGAAAAAACTCAGTTTTTATATACCGAAATTATAGGTAACCCATCAGGAGCAGTTGCCGACTTAGAAGCACTAGCTGATGTGGCTAACGCCCACAACTTACCTCTAGTCGTTGATGCTACTTTTGCTACTCCCTATCTGTGTAGGCCCATGGAACATGGTGCAAGCATTGTTTTGCATTCAGCTACCAAGTTTATTGGTGGGCATGGAACTTCTATGGGAGGGGTAGTTTCCGAATCAGGACGCTTTGATTGGGGGAGTGGACGGTTCCCTCAAATGACTGAACCAAATTCTAGGTACAACAATCTTAAATTTTGGGAAAACTTCGGCGAGTATGCCTTTTGCACCAAACTTCGGGCAGAACAACTAAGAGACGTCGGGGCCTCGTTATCGCCATTTAATGCTTTCATGCTCCTCCAAGGACTTGAAACCTTGCCTCAACGTATGGACGAACATGTAAAAAATGCACAGAAAGTAGCCGAACATCTGGAATCACACCCAAAAGTAGATTGGGTCGCTTATGCCGGATTACAGAACTCTCCTTATCGTGATTTAGCGCTTCGTTATTTACCCAAAGGCCCTGGGGCAATTTTTACTTTCGGTTTGAAAGGTGGTCGTTCTGCTGGATCAACGTTTATAGAGAATTTAACGTTGATTAGTCATTTGGCCAATGTAGGAGATGCACGCACGTTGGTTATTCATCCGGCTTCAACCACTCATCAACAGCTATCTGAGGAGGAAATGAAATCGGGAGGAGTCACCCCAGAAATGGTGAGACTTTCAGTTGGGTTAGAAGATGTAGATGACATTATTTATGACTTAGATCAGGCCTTAGAAAGGACGTCGTCATGACAGAGCGAACACCTATTGCTGGTTGGGAACCACCATCAGCCACTCAACGCCAGAGTATTTTACGTTCGGTTAAATCAATAGCAATGGTAGGTGTTTCGGCAAACCCCTCACGCCCTTCTAATTTTGTTGCTACCTATTTGTGTAGTTCTACAACTGATTACGATGTCTACTTTGTTAACCCCACGACAACAGAAATTTTAGGTCAACCATGCGTTCCTTCTCTGGAAGATTTGCCTGTAATTCCTGATTTAGTTGATGTTTTTCGCAAGATCGAAGATGTTCCAGAAGTGGCGACAGAAGCTGTTGAAATAGGGGCCCGTGTGTTTTGGACTCAGTTTGAGTTATGGAGTCCAGAAGCAGCCGAGATTGTATTAGATGCAAACATGGAGTTAGTAATGGATCGTTGTCTCAAAATTGAACATGCTCGTTTTGCTGGTGGTCTACATCTATCTGGGTTTGATACGGGAGTTATTGATTCACGGAGAAATCGATAACAACTATTTAGATTCACAAATAATCAGAGGAATGTCTCGGTCAGTATTCTTTTGGTACTCGGCATAGTCTGGCCAAGCCGCAACAGCCGTAGGCCAAAGCTCAGCTTTCTCTTCCGGGGTAGCGACACGCGCTGTGCATTCAAGAATTTCCGACTCATCTTGAACAACGATGTTCGGATCGGAAATCAGGTTGTCGTACCAAAGCGGATTGTTTGGCGCCCCACCTTTTGAAGCCACAAGGAGATAGTTGCTGCCATCGTGGACCTTAATTAGGGGACTAATACGGGTTTTGCCAGTACGGCGCCCGGTTGTGGTGAGAAGGATGCAAGGAGCACCTTGCATGTCAAAGCCTTCTCCGTCGGGAGCTAAGTAGCGTTCAACATGGTCGGCTACCCAACCCCAAGTACTTGGTTCATAATTTTCATCTGTCATAAATGGATCATAGGTCTATTTGGTGATATTTGGAAAGTAATGGAGACGTTTGATTTACCCCGATACGATGAACATGTCTCATTACCTGATGAGATGCATGCATCGGTGCCCGAGTGGACCAAGGGAACGGCCTGCAAAGCCGTAAAGTCGCGGGTTCAAATCCCGCCCGGTGCTCCAAAACTAAATCATGATATATAGTCAAAACAGAGTTGACCAGAAAGGACAAACTGTGAGCGATTCCACTGAGAATCCGGCTGAAGAAGAAACAGACGGACCTGGATTCCCACATACGCCCCCTTTGGGAATTAAAGCAGTTCATCCCGGAGATGAAATTCCAGGACCGCCAGAACCTGAACAAACACCTCGTCCAGAAAGAGCAAAGATTGGCTGGGGGATTGTTGCACTAGTTTCTTTCGCCGCGATTCTCTCAATAATCGGAACATTTCTTCCCTGGACAGAACTACGTGGAGAGTTCGTGATTCGAGAAATAGGTTGGGATCAACCAATTGACGCGCTCATCGTCTTATTTAGCGGACTTGCCGCAGCATTAGCAGCAGGAGCGATTCTGTCGGGAGTAAAAAGTCACATAACTACACTTTGCTTGTTTACCGCCGGTGCAATTCATGCAGTGCTAGCGATAATTAAAATTTTTGATGTTGAAAACATGGAACCAACAAGTGGTTACAGCTATTCCATAGGGGTTGGGTTGCCAATTATTATCGTTGGTGGAGGAACTCTAATCGTGGCATCTTTTCTTGAATGGGGATCACGACGACGCGAACAGGTGTCCTCTTAAAAGCCCACTGCTACCATTTGAGATTCGGGGCCGTTAGCTCAGTTGGCTAGAGCACCTGCATGACGCGCAGGGGGTCGGGGGTTCAAATCCCTCACGGCCCACCATTGCGACCAGCGGTTTTGCTGGTCGTTTTTGTTTTTGGATTGGTTGTGTCATTTCGTTGATAGCCAATTTGATAGCCAACATTCAGTTTTCGCAATTCAATTGCTTTATTTCGTGAGCGTCATCTTAGACGCTCACTTCGTGTAAGAGAAGAAGCAGTACATAAGCGACCAGACAGCGGGGGAGCAGTACAACCGACCGCAGTGGTGAAGAGAACATGTTTTTGAACAGTTCTGTCCTTAAGCCTTTCTCTATTTCTTTTGTACTGCTGAAACTGAAACCAGTATGGTTTCTGTTTCTTCATTGTTTTCTCCCCCCCCTTACCCCCCCCACGTGTCCCACTTGGGAGGGGATTTGTTTAAAAACCTTGAAAATTCAGGGTTTTGTCAGAACCTTGACATTGTTGTAATTACGGTTGCTACTCTTGGAATATGCGAAAGTTTGCTTTGGTTTTAGCGATTGGACTGTTTGCTGCTGCGTGTTCTTCCTCACAGGAGAATGAACTCGGTGAAGCCCTCCAGGAGATTCAAGAGTTAGAAAACCAACTTCGCGATTTAGATGAACTTTCCAACGAAGAGGGTGCAGAAGAGATACTTGAAGAGATAAAAGCTCTACAAGACCAAATAAGCGACCTTGAAGTAGCAGAAGAAACACAAGAACTGCTGGAAGAATCTGACGAGGCTACTTCGAGCACTATTTCAAATGAGGCCACTTCAAGTACCACTCCAATAACTTCTTCTACTGTTTCTCAGACAACCGCTGCTACCACAACTACGTCAGCTCCTTCTAACCTTCCTGCACCAACTACTACCGCCCCACCAACCACTACCGCTCCACCAACCACTACCGCTCCACCAACCACTACCGCTCCACCAACCACTACAACGGAACCACCACCTGCCTGTAATCAGGCGACTGAAGGCGAAGCGCCTGAATTCGACTATGCCTATGGTTTTTATGCAAGCGACCACTTAGCGGTTTTTTATGGACCGCCGCATAATTACACCCATTACGGAAGACGATTTGAAATCTCTTTCGATAACGGAACCAGCTGGGACCACTTTGAAATCAATGGATCCCCTACCTACAACTTAAAAGGATTTGGATATCAGTTATATAATGACGACATTTTTTCTAATGTTCCAAGTGGCGGCAACTACCTTCTGCGAGCATGCGCTTATCGAGGAGTAGGTGGGAAGTACGGCCCCTCGCAATCAGTCACGTTGAACACCCTCAACCCCCCTAATCCAGTAAATTCTGAAGGTTTAAACCAATGGTCAAATTACGATTGCGTGCCTGCACAATGCGCCTCAGCAGGTTTTCCTGAGTTACCTGCTGGAGAGACAATGCTTTGGTGGATTCCAGCGGGAACTGACAACGAAGTACCAAATGGAACTTGGCGACCTTGGGACGGCTACTCGCATAACAACACGTGGTTCATGCTCAGCCACTACGAGGCCCAATATCGTGTGAACGGTACTACTACTTGGAGTAACGCTAATATTCTCGAAGAAAAAGAATCTAATTGTATAGGAAATCAAGAGGCAACAACTTGCAAACACGGAATTCGAATAAGCATGCCAACCCTTTCGACATGGCATGACGTAAGAATTCGCGCTTGTAATCCAGGAGGATGTAGCGCCTACAGTCCGATTTTCCATCCTTGCCCAGGGGGTTGCACCTCAGATCCACCATAATCTGAGAAGTGAGTTTGATGCATCAGCTTCTTTGCTCGCTCTGTACTGCTACGGTCTTTGGGAGCAAGGGGTCGGAGGTTCAAATCCTCTCATCCCGACCATTTCTACACT